>CAYRKH010000005.1:0-102256 GCA_964424805.1 uncultured Woeseiaceae bacterium | reverse complement strand
AGGATCTGCCGATCTTCGTCCCCGGCTGGGAGGACTCGACGCTCGGCAACATCTACGCGGCGCACTGCATGGCGGGCGACGTCGCGAACGTGCACACCGTGCGCTCGGGCATCGAATACATGATGGTGCTCGCCGACTGGTACCAGCAGACGGTGCGGAAAGGATCTATCGGTTTCTTCCAGATCGGCGGCGGCATTGCCGGCGATTTCCCGATCTGCGTCGTGCCGATGCTGCAGCAGGATTTGCAGATCGATACGCCGCGCTGGGGCTATTTCTGCCAGATCAGCGATTCCACGACGAGCTACGGCAGCTATTCCGGCGCGGTGCCGAACGAGAAGATCACCTGGGGCAAGCTCTCGGCGGACACGCCGAAGTACATCATAGAATCCGACGCGACCATCGTGGCGCCGCTGATTTTCGCCTGCGTGCTCGGTCATTGATTTGAACGGGAACAGCACCGAAACCCCGGGAGACGAGTGGTCGCTCGACGACGCGGCGGAGCTGTACCGGCTCGAGGCGTGGGGCGACGGGTTCTTCCGGATCAACGAGCGCGGGCACCTTGCGGTCAAGCCGTTCGGGGACCGGGAGCTCACCATCGACGTGATGGACGTGATCGCCGAGGCGCAGCGGCGCGACATCGCCTTCCCGCTGCTCTTGCGCTTCCAGGACGTGCTGCGGGCGCGCGTGCGCCGCCTCAACCTCGCGTTTGCCGCGGGTATCGAAGAGGCGTCGTTCAGGAACCGCTACCGTGGCGTGTACCCGATCAAGGTCAACCAGCTGCACGAGGTGGTCGAGGAGGTCCTGGACGCCGGCAAGCCCTGGGACATGGGCCTCGAATGCGGCTCGAAGGCGGAACTGGTGGCGGCACTGCCGCACCTTGCTTCGGACGACACGCTGCTGATCTGCAACGGGGTCAAGGATCGCTCGATGCTGTCGCTGATCCTGTCGGCGCAGCGGCTCGGCAAGAGCGTCATTCCCGTGATGGAGAAATACGCCGAGTTCGAGCAGCTGATGGCGCTCGCGGCCGACGCCGGGCAACCGCCGCAGTTCGGGGTGCGCATCCGGCTGCGCACGGCGGGCGCCGGCAAGTGGGCAGACTCCGGCGGCTACCGCTCGAAGTTCGGCGTGTCGCTGCCGGAGCTCATGAGCCTCGTCGAGCGGCTGGAGGCGACCGATCGGCGCGACGCCTTCGTGCTGCTGCACTTCCATCTCGGCAGCCAGATTGCCGATATCCAGGTGCTGCGGCAGGCGGTGCGCGAGATGGCGCAGATCTATGCCGCGCTCGTGCAGCGCGGCATCGGGGTGCGCTATTTCGACGTTGGGGGCGGGCTCGGCGTGAACTACTCGGGCAGCTATGCCGATGCCGGCATCAACTACAGCCTGCAGGAGTACGCCAACGCGGTCGTTTACGCCGTCATGGAAGTTTGCGACGCGCAAGGCGTGCCGCATCCGGTGCTGATGTCGGAAAGCGGCCGTGGTATTACCGCGCACCATTCTATGCTGGTGGTCGAGACGCTCGGCGCGTACGCCAAGGACCGCGTGCCGGAAGGCTTTGCCGTCCCCGCGGACGCGCATGCCCTCGTGCGCGATCTCGCGGACATCCTGGCGCGGGTCGAGTCGAAGCACCGCAAGCTCAACGTCAGCCAGCTGCTCGAAGCCTGCCACGACGTCGTGCAGATCCACCGCGACGCGGCGACCCTGTTCGGCATGGGACACCTGCCGCTCGAGCAGAACGCGCTGGTCGAGCGCTACTACTGGAGCTGCTGCTCGGCGCTGCTGAAACGCCTGCGCGCCGCCGAGCCGGACCCCGTGCCGGTGGAGTACCAGGAACTGGAAGAGAAGCTCGTCGACCAGTACCTCTGCGACTTTTCAGTGTTCCAGTCGATGCTGGACCACTGGGCCATCGACCAGCCTTTCCCCATCATGCCGCTGCACCGCCTGGACGAGCGGCCGACGCGGCGCGCGCTGCTGGTCGATCTCACCTGCGACTCGGACGGCAAGGTCAGCCACTACGTGTCGTCGCGCGACGACAAGTCGTTCCTCGATTTGCATCTGCTGGAACCTGGAAAGCCATATTACCTCGGCTTTTTCCTGATGGGCGCGTATCAGGATATCATGGGCGATGCGCACAACCTCTTCGGGCGCGTGTCCGAGGCGCACGTTTACGGCGACGGCGAGGAAGAGGGCAATTTCTGGATCGAGAAAGTAATCCCCGGCATCGAGGTGCGCGATATCCTTGCCCAGGTGCAGTATTTCCCCAACGAGCTGCAGCGGCGCATGGAAACCATCGTCAAGGAGAAGATCGAGGCGGGCAGTATTCGCCCGAAACGCGGTATGGAGATACTCGAGCAGTACACGCGGCTCTTCCGCGACGGCACCTATTACGATGCGCGTGATCCCCGCGTTGCGGGCGGGGCGGAGGACAGATGAACGCCGGTTCGCGAAGCGTGGCGATAGGACTCGTGCAGATGCAGTGCTCGGAGAGTCCCGCCGCGAACACGGAGAAAGCGGTTTCGATGACGCGGGAAGCGGCCGCGCAGGGCGCGCGGGTGATCTGCCTCCCAGAGCTGTTCCGCTCGCGGTATTTCTGCCAGAGCGAGGACGCCGGCTGCTTCGAGCTCGCCGAGCCGGTGCCGGGCCCGACGACGGAAACGTTCGCGGCGCTGGCCGCGGAGCTCGACGTGGCCATCATCGTCAGCCTGTTCGAGCGGCGCGCGCCCGGGCTCTACCACAACACCACGGCAGTGGTCGACCGGCAGCGCGGGTACCTCGGCAAGTACCGCAAGATGCACATTCCGGACGATCCGCGTTACTACGAGAAGTATTATTTCACGCCCGGCGATCTCGGCTTCAGGACGTTCGACACGGACACGGCGCAGCTCGGGGTCCTGATCTGCTGGGACCAGTGGTACCCGGAGGCGGCGCGCCTGACCGCGCTGCAGGGCGCGGAAATCCTGTTCTACCCGACGGCGATCGGCTGGCACCCGGAAGAAAAGGAAGCCGCAGGCACGGACCAGCACACCGCCTGGGAAACCATGCAGCGCTCGCACGCGATTGCAAACGGCTGTTTTGTCGTCGCGGTGAATCGTACCGGCTTCGAACCGGATCCCGCCGGCAGCGGCGGTATCGAGTTCTGGGGCCAAAGCTTCGTCGCGGGACCGGACGGGCGTGTCCTGGTACGCGCGCCGGCGGACGCGGAATGCGTGCTCGTTGCGGAGGCGAAGCTCGGTGAGATGGCGCACCTGCGTCACGGCTGGCCCTTCTTCCGCGACCGGCGCATCGACGCCTACAGCGACCTCACGCAGCGGTTCCTGGACAAAGAGTGAAGCGGGGTAAGGCCCGAAACATCGGCGCCCTGTTCCGGCGGCGCCCCTGGCTTTCGGTGTTCACGCTGCTCGCGGCGGCGTTCGCGATCTACGTTGCGGTGCTGGACTGGCAGATCACCGCGCGTTTCGAAGGCCGGCGCTGGGACCTGCCGGCGCACGTTTACGCGCGGCCGCTGGAACTGTATGCCGGGCTGGCCCTCACCGCCGACCAGCTCGAGGGCGAGGTCACGCGGCTGGGCTACCGCGCGGTCGCCGGGCAGCCCGACGCGCCCGGCACGTTTCGCCGCTACCGCAATCGCCTGGAGCTTTGCACCCGCGCGTTCAATTTCTGGGACGGTCCGCAACCGAGCCGCTATTTTGCCGTTACCTTCGACGGGGATCGCATTGGCCGGGTAACGGACGGCATCGACGAGATCGCGATCGGGCGCCTCGAGCCGCTGCTGGTCGGCAGTATTTTCCCCGAGCACGGCGAGGACCGGCTGGTCGTCACGCCGGAAGACGTGCCGGCGGCGTTGACGGCCGCGTTGAAAGCCGTCGAGGACCGGCGCTTTGACGAGCACTTCGGGGTCGACCCCGTCGCACTTTTGCGCGCGCTGGCCGCGAACGTACGCGCGGGTGAAATCACGCAGGGCGGCAGCACGCTTACGCAGCAGCTGGTGAAGAACTACTTCCTCGACAATCGCCGCACGTTCGGGCGCAAGCTCAAGGAAGCGATCATGGCGGTCCTCCTCGAGCTGCACTACGACAAGGCCGACATCCTGAACGCCTACATCAACGAGGTGTACATGGGCCAGCAGGGGAACCGCGCGATTCACGGGTTCGGACTGGCCAGCCGCTTCTACTTCAGCCGCCCACTCGACGAGCTGGAGCTGCACCAGGTGGCGCTGTTGGTTGCCATCGTGCGCGGACCGGGATACTACGATCCGGTGCGGTTCCCGGAACGCGCCGCGGGGCGGCGCAACCTCGTGCTCGCCACGATGGCAAGGCAGGGTGCCGTTTCGCCCGAGGCCGCCGAACAGGCGGCGAACGAAGACCTCGACCTCTGGGACGCGGAGAAGCTCGGAGCCGGCTGGTACCCGGCCTATCTCGACCTGGTACGCCGACAGCTCGCGCGCCATTACCGCGAGGAGGATCTCACCCGCGAGGGCCTGCAGGTGTTCACGGCGCTGGACCCGGTCGTGCAGGCGACGGCTGAACGGCGCCTCGCCGCCGGCCTCGAGGGGCTCGACGCCTCGCGCGGCACGGATGGCCTGGACGGCGCCGCGGCCGTGACCGATGCCTCCTCCGGCGAGGTGATTGCAATGGTCGGTGGCCGCCGGGCCGGTTACGCCGGCTTCAACCGGGCGCTGGACGCCCGCCGGCCGATCGGCTCGCTCGTGAAACCGGCGGTCTACCTGGCGGCGCTGGAGACCGGCCGCTACACGCTCGCGAGTACGATCGACGACGACCCGGTCGCGATCGAGCTGGCGAACGGCGACACCTGGACGCCGGCGAACTTCGACGAGGAGAGCCATGGCAGGGTGACGCTGCTGCGCGCGCTCGCGGAATCGATGAACCTCGCAACCGTGCAGCTCGGGATGGACGTCGGCCTGCAGCAGGTCGCCGCCATGCTCGGCAAGCTCGGCTACGACGAGGGCGCCGCCCCGTACCCCTCCCTGTTGCTCGGCTCCGTCGGCATGACACCGCTCGAAGTGGCGCAGGTGTACGGCACGCTCGCCGGCGGCGGCTTCCGCACGCCCCTGCGCGCCGTGCGTTCGGTAGTCGATGCCGCGGGCGAGCCGCTACAGCGCTACCCGCTCGAAGTGGTACAGGCCGTCAACGTCGAGGATGTGTACCAGCTCAACCAGGGGCTCGCCGCGGTGATGCGGCGCGGCACGGGCAAAAGCGTGCAGGGCGCGCTGTCCGGCCTGCGCGTCGCCGGCAAGACCGGCACGTCCGGCGGCCTGCGCGACAGCTGGTTCGCGGGGTTCACCGGTGAACACGTGGTAGTCGTGTGGGTCGGTTACGATGACAACCGGCCGACCGGGTTGACCGGCGCGACCGGCGCGCTGCCGATCTGGGCGGCGATCGTGAGCGACATCGGCAGCGCGCCGCTAGCGCCCGTCGCGCCGGCCGGGCTCGAACCTCGGTGGATCCAGTACGAGACGGGCGTCGAGGTGTCACGTTCCTGTGCGGACGCGGTGGAGCTGATGCTGCCGGCCGGCGCGGAGCTCCAGGCCGGCCCGCGCTGCGGTTTCAACCTGCGCCGGCTCGGTGAAGGCGTGGTCGAATGGCTAAGGAGATAGGAGGTGATCGATTGAGCCGCCACCTGGCGTTCCTGCTGGCGATGCTCGTCCTGGCCGGGTGCGCGACGACGTCGCCCGGGCGCGTGCCGGCAGGTCAGCCGGGTGCAACGGCGCCCGCGCCCGCCGACGCGGGCCGCGGCCTGAGTGCCGCCGGCGAGGCGCTACTCATCCAGGGTGCCAACGCGCGTCGCTCCGGGGACTACGGCGCGGCCTCGGCTACGCTCGAGCGGGCGCTGCGCATTGAGCCGTCGGCGCCGGCCGTGTGGCTCGAGCTGGCGCGGGTGCGGCTGCAGGAGGGTAAACTCGCGCAGGCAGAGCAGCTTGCCCGGAAAGCGCGTTCGCTGGCCGGCGACGATGTGGCGATCGCGGGCCAGGCGGAATCGATCATTTCCGAAGCCGGCCGGCAGTTGCCGCGAGACTGACTACCTGGTCCCGGGGGAGGGGGATGGACGCCAAACAGGTGATGGAGCGCGAGCAGGGACTGAAGCGCGTCCTGACTCCGCGGCAGCTGACGATGATCGGCATCGGCGGTGCCATCGGTACGGGGCTCTTCATGGGCAGCGGCATCGCGATCGCGTACGCGGGCCCGGGCGTTCTCGTGAGCTACGCGATCGCCGCCTTCATCGCGCTCGCGGTGATGTACAGCCTGTCCGAGATGTCCGTGGCGCACCCCACGGCCGGGTCCTTCGGCACCTACGCCGATCTGTACCTGCATCCGTGGGCGGGATTCGTGGTGCGCTACACGTACTGGGCGGCACAGGTCATCGCGATCGGCGGCGAGGCCGTGGCAATCGGCCACTACGTCCAGTTCTGGGCGCCCGGGATGCCGGTGTGGGTTTCGGCGCTGCTGTCCGGCGCCGGGATCTTCTACATCAACAGCCGTTCCGTGGCGAACTTCGGTTCCGCGGAGTACTGGCTCTCGACCATCAAGGTCACCGCGATTATCGTGTTCATCCTGTTCGGTATCGCCAACGTGTTCGGTATCGGCACGGAAGCCACGGGCTTCTCGAACTATTTCGTCGAGGGCGGGCCGTTTTCCCACGGCATCAACGGCATCTGGCTTGCCGTCATCATGGCCATCTTTTCCTTTATCGGCATCGAGGTGATCGCGGTCACTTCGGGCGAGGCCGAGGACCCGGACGTGTCGCTGCCGAAAGCCATGCGTTCGATGCTCCTGCGGTTGTCACTGTTCTATTTCCTTGCAATCGCCATCATCCTCGCGGTGACGCCGTGGACCGAATCCGGCGCCGTGGTCGTCACGCAGAGCCCGTTCGTAAAGGTGTTCGCAACGTTCGGCTTCGTGGCGGCGGCAACGGTCATGAACTTCGTCGTCATGAGCGCGGCGTTCTCCAGCATGAACACCAATCTTTATCTTTGCTCCCGCATGATGTTCTCGCTGGCGAGGGCGGGCAGGGCGCCCGCCGCTTTCGGCAGGATAGGACCACGGGACACGCCCTGGCTCGCGGTGTTGGTGTCGATCGGCGGCGTCGGCGTAGCCGCCCTGATTGCCTGGTTCAGTCCTGCGGCTTACAACTACCTGCTCGGCATTGCCCTGTTCGGGGCGATCGTCACGTGGATCACCATCCTGGTCACCCATCTCTCCTTCAGGCGCCGGTATCCGCGCCAGGAGCAGGCCCGGCTGAGCGTGCGGGCACCGCTCGCCCCTTACCTCCAGTGGGTGGCGCTCGCGTTGCTCGTCGGCGTACTCGTGACCATGGGGCTCGACAGGGACTTCTGGAACATCGCCATCATCGTCGGCGTTCCCTGGGTCGTGCTCCTGAGCGTGGCCTGGGTCGTGATGCAATGGCGCCGGCGGCCGCGACAGGTAGCGTGATGCCTGCCGGTGACCAGGCGGCTTTTTCCGGTCGCCAAACAACCGGTTGGGGTGAGCTGGAAAATGCCCGAACCCGGATATACCCTCTAACCAGGCAACATGAGCATTCAGGGCTGAAACCGTGACCGACGGGCAAGGCATCACTCCGCGAATAGCCCGGTACAAACCGTACTACTACAAGCCCGTGCCGGGGAAAACCTACCTGTGGTGCGCCTGCGGCCGCAGCGAAAACCAGCCGTTTTGCGACGGCTCCCACAAAGGTACCGGGTTCCAGCCGGTTCGCTACGTCGCGACCGAAGCCGACCGCGAGGTCCTCTTCTGCGGCTGCAAGCATACGCGTACAGGCCCGTTCTGCGACGGTACGCACAATAACCTCAGGGACAGCTACGACGAGGACGATCCGGACAGCGCCGCCAATCGCTGCGTCACCACGGTCCTGCACGAGCGCGAGGGCCGTGCCGAGCTGGACGGCGCCTGCTACGTCGGCCGGGTCGAGCAGATACCCTCGAGCACCCGGGGCAATATCACGTGGCGTTCACTGGTGTCTGCCGCGACGGGCGCGAAGCACCAGTCGTTCTTCCACATGCGTATTGCGGCGGGCGATTCCCCCGTGGTCGGCTTCGGCGAGTCCGACGTCGTCCTGCTGGCGACCGCGGGGACCGGCGAAATCGATATCTCGGGGCGGCGCTTTCCGCTGGCACCCGAAGCGGGCATCTACGTGCGGCCCGGAGAGGCATTTCGCATCCATAACCCGGGCGACGAGCCGATCGGGCTGTTCCTCGCCGTGTGCCCGCAGGCGGTGGAGCCGGTGTTTCATGACGCGATGCCGCGCGACTTCGACGCGACGCAGCCGGAGCGGGTCGTCGTTTTCGACCGCTCGAAGCGGCAGCGGATGGGCGACCGGGCTTTCCAGCTCCTGGTGAACAAGGACATCGGCTCCCGCGTGGTCACGCAGTTCATCGGGGTTATTCCTTATTCGAAGGCCGCGCCGCACCGGCACCTGTACGAGGAGACCCTTATCCTGCTGCAGGGCACCGGGAGGATGTGGACCGAACACCTGAAAGCCGACGTTCATCCCGGTGACTTCATCTTCCTGCCGGCGAAACAGCTGCATTCGCTGCAGTGCACGAACCCCGACGGCATGCTCGTCGCGGGCGTGATATACCCGGGCGGCAACCCCAACATCAACTATTGAGCAGCAGCGGTCAGAACCGGTAGCGTCCGTTGATGCCGAAAGTGCGGGGCTGGGCGGTAACGATGGACTGCGGGTCCTGCAGCGTGCCGATACCGTCATAGACGGCAAGCTCATCGAACAGGTTCCTGGCGAACAGCCCGACGGTCAGGTTGTCCGTCACATCAAGGTTCGCGAACACGTCGACCAGCGTGTAGGAGTCCAGCTCGATGTTGAACGGGTTCGACGGCCTGAACTCCGTGTTCGCGGAGTCGCGCCACCGCACGTCGGCTATGAACGAGGCCGGCATCTGCCACAGGGTAGCGTCGTACCTGAGCGACGAGTACAGCTGGAGATCCGGCGTGTTCGGGATTTCGTCGCCGTCCCTGCCGACTATCACCAGCGGTGAGGCGCCGGGCAGGACCGGCTGGTCTTCCGTGAGCTCGTGCGAGAAGAGCCATGTGCCCGTCAGGTTCCAGCTCAGGCCCTCCACGAGCAGGGTATCGAGCGACCATTCGATCCCGTTGACCTCCGCCGACCCCCCGTTGGTGGTAAACGGAATGTTGCCGAGCGGATCGCGCGGTTCGACCTGGATGTCGTCCCAGTCGATCATGAACAGCGTTGCATTGAGCTGCAGCCGGCCGTCGAGCCAGCGTGACTTGATGCCGGCCTCGTAATTCACCAGCTCGTCGGAATTGAAGGTGGCCGGTATGCCGTCGGCGAACGGCTGGTTCGCGTTGTTGACGCCGCCGACCCGGAATCCCTCGGAGTACAGGACGTACAGCATAACGTCGTCATTCACGTCGAAGGCCAGGCTGACCTTCGGCGTCACCGTGTCGTCGTCCTGCTCGACCAGGCCGACGCCGTTGCCGTTTACCGTGGTGCCGATGATCGTGCCGGCGGGCGGGCCGACGCTGCCGAAGAAGCCGTGTGTCGTGGCCTGGGTGGAATCGATCTTCCCGTCGAACCAGCGCACGCCCGCGAGCAGCCGCCAGCGTTCCGAGATGTCGAACGTTGCCTCGCCGAATACCGCCTTTTGCTCGACCTCATCGTTGCGGAAGCGCCCGAAAACCGCGCTTCCGCCGGAAAGGAAGGCATCGTTGGCGTTCAGCGGGTCCCAGGGGAGGTCGTTCCCGGCGCCGTCGGTGGTGATGACGCGCACCTCGAAGTCGTTTTCGTCGGTCTGGTAGTAGGCCCCCGCCACGAAATTGAACGGCCCCTCGAACGATGAGCTGAAACGGCCCTCGAAGGCCTGCGTTTCGTACTTCTGCGGCTGTACCGTGACGGCAATCACCGGAGCGTTGAAGGACAGCAGGATGGGCGTGCTGTCGAACTTGAAAAGAATCTCGTGTTCGAACCGGGAAGCGATGCCCGTGAAGATACCGAAGCCGGCGTCGTAGCTCACGGTTGCGCCGATCAGCTCGACGTCGTCGTCACGATTGCTGCGCGTGACGTCGGTATTCACGAAGTCCGCGGTCGGCGTGAGGGTCGGCAGCCCGGGAATGGGCGCATATCCGGGGTTATCCGGGAGGTTCGCGATCTCCGGGGGCTGTTCGGGCCAGGCGGGAATGCCCGGGGCGGTAGATCGCGGCGAGCCGCCCACGTCCATCGACTGGTTCAGGTAGAGCAGGTCGAACGCCCAGGCCTCGCCGGGTTCCCATCGCAGGCTGACCCTGCCGCCGGTGACCTCGACGCTGTTGATGTCCTCGACGAGGCCGAAGCCGCCGTTCTGCTCGCGCCGCGGTTGATCGATCCAGCCGTCCTGGTCTTCCGTGTAGCCGACGAGGCGCAGGCCGAACGTGTCGGCGGCCAGCGGAACGTTCAGCATGCCGTTGACGAAGTAGCCCTCGCCGCCTTCACTGATCGTCGAGACATCGACGTTCGCTGCCGCCGCGAACTCCGCGAGGTCCGGCTGGTTCGGGATGAAGCGGATGTTCCCTGCCATGGAGTTGGCGCCGTAGAGGGTGCCCTGCGGCCCGTTCAATACCTCCACGCGCGCCATGTCGACAAGGCGTATCGGCGCGTTCTTGCCGCCGCCGTCCTGCTGGTCGCTGGCGGTAATGACGTATTCGTCGAAGTAGGAGCCGACGACCGACGGGCCGTTGCCGTTGATCCCGCGGATGATGAACTCCTTGTCACCCGGGCCCAGGTCCTGGAACTGCAGCCCCGGAATGCTGGCGGCAAAGCTTTCGAAGTCGAACTGGCGCCGCGCCTCCATCTGCGCTTCGCCGAGCACGTGCACCGATTCGGCCAGGTCCTGGACGGCGATTTCGCCGCGCTTGGTCGCGGTGACGATGATTTCCTCGATCTCGGCGGCAGCCGAGCTCACCGGGTAGGCCAGGACGATCAGTGCGGGTAACAGCCGGATGTGGTTCATACACCCTCCCCCTGTCGGACACCAATGGAAGCGACTCCGGATCCGGGGCCAGAATACGGCGGGTCCGGAATGGAGTCCAGCGTACAGTAACGACTTGTAACGGGTTGCCGGGACCCGTCTTGACGGGGTCCTACAGCGGTGAACGGTCCGCCTGCTGCCGCGCGATAGCGTCGATGAAGGCCGCTTTCCGCGGATCGGCGTAGAACGAGTTACCGAGCACAAGATAGCCCTTGCCGCCCGTGTTGGTCTCGATCAGGTAGAGGGTGGCATCGTCGCCGGGGTCGGTACCCATGTCGACGGCCTGGCTCCAGACGATCCGCGCCTCGTCGCTGCAGAATCGTTCACCGCTCTTCTCGCAGCACAGCCGGTCGTCCTCGATTGCAAAATTCCGGGTGAACCCGCGGGATTCGGCCCTCAGCAGGAGTTTCGACAGGTCGTTGGAGCGGTACTCGGCCATGCCCATAGAGTAGCCTTAAACCGGGCGTTTGTGAAATAGCGCGTGCTGCCGCCGGGCGGCCCCCCTGGAATGGATTACAATGCCCGCCCATGCCGTCCATCATCCAAGTCTCCGATCTCAGCAAAACCTACGATTCCGGCTTCCAGGCGTTGAAAAACGTAAACCTTTCGATCCGGCGCGGCGAGATACTGGCGCTGCTCGGCCCGAATGGCGCCGGCAAGACGACCCTGATCAACATCATCTGCGGGATCGTGAATCCCGGCACCGGCTCGGCAACCGTCGGCGGGCACGATATCGTCAGGGATTTTCGCGCCACGCGCTCGATGATCGGGCTGGTGCCACAGGAGATGGCGGCCGACGCCTTCGAATCGGTCTGGCATACGACCTCCTTCAGCCGGGGCCTGTTCGGCAAACCGGCCAATCCCGCACACATCGAGAAGGTGCTGCGCTCGCTCTCGCTGTGGGACAAGAAGGACAGCCGTATCATGGCGCTGTCGGGCGGCATGAAGCGGCGCGTGCTGATCGCGAAGGCGCTGGCGCACGAGCCGGAGATCCTGTTCCTCGACGAGCCCACCGCCGGCGTCGACGTCGAGCTGCGCAAGGACATGTGGGAGTTGGTGCGCGAGCTCCGTGCCTCGGGCGTGACGATCGTCCTCACCACCCATTACATCGAGGAAGCGGAACAGATGGCGGACCGGATCGCCGTCATCAACCACGGTGAGATCATCCTGGTTCAGGAGAAAGAGGAGCTGATGCGAAAGCTCGGCAGGAAGCAGATGGTGCTGAGCCTCCAGTCACCCCTGGACGCGCTGCCGCCACAGCTCGCCCCGTGGTCGCTCGAGCTGAGCGTGGACGGCTCGGAGCTCACTTACACCTATGACACGCAGGGTGAGCGCACCGGAATCACGGCCCTGCTGGGGGAGCTCAACAACGCCGGCATCCGCTACTACGACCTGCACACATCGCAGAGCTCACTGGAGGAGATCTTCGTAAACCTGGTGAGGAAAACCGCATGAACTGGCACGGCGCCCGTGCGATCTATACTTTCGAGATGGCGCGCATGTGGCGTACCGCGTTCCAGAGCATCCTCTCGCCCGTGATCTCGACCTCGCTGTACTTCGTGGTCTTCGGGGCGGCCATCGGCTCGCGTATCGACGAGGTCGGAGGCGTCGGCTACGGCACTTTCATCGTGCCGGGGCTGATCATGCTGATGCTCCTGACGCAGAGCATCATGAACGCGTCGTTCGGCATCTACTTCCCGCGCTTCACGGGGACGATCTACGAGGTTCTCTCCGCGCCGGTATCCTTCATCGAGATACTCCTGGGCTACGTCGGCGCGGCCGCAACCAAGTCGCTCATCCTGGGTGCGATCATCCTGGCGACCGCCAACCTGTTCGTCCCCGTGCCGATCCTGCACCCGTTCTGGATGCTGTTTTTTTTCGTGCTGACAGCCGTGTCGTTTTGCCTGTTCGGGTTCATACTCGGCATCTGGGCGGACGGATTCGAGAAGCTTCAGATCGTGCCGATGCTCATCATCATGCCGCTCGCCTTTCTTGGCGGCACCTTTTATTCCATCGACATGCTGCCGCCGTTCTGGCAGACCGTGACACTCTTCAACCCGGTGGTGTACCTTATCAGCGGCTTTCGCTGGAGCTTTTTCGGGAGTGCGGACGTCAGCGTCGCGATGAGCCTGTGGATGACCGGCGCGTTCCTCGTGGTCTGCCTGCTGGTCATCTGGTGGATCTTCAAGACCGGTTACAAGCTTAAAACCTGAGGGGAACGCCGATGCCGTTCTCGAGCAAGTCAGTCGATCACGCGTTCTTCATTTTGCTGCTGTTCGTCGTGACGCTCGGGTTCTTCGGGCTCATCGCGGGTTTCGTGATGCCTATTTTCTGGGCGCTCGTCCTCGCGGTGCTGTTCCATCCCCTGCAGCGTTACCTTCTCCGCTCCATACCGGATCGCCCCTCGCTCGACGCCTTCATCACGACGGTCACCATCGTGTTTGCGGTGCTCATTCCCGTGTTCCTGGTGGTGCTCGCGGTAGCGCAGGAAGCCGCGAGTCTCGTGAAGGACATCGAAGCCGGTAACATCAATCCCCAGCGTGGCCTGGTCTGGCTGCAGGAGCAGATCCCCGTCCTGAGAGGGCTGCTGGACCGGTTTGGTGTCGAGCTCAGCCAGCTGCAGGAGGGCATGTCGCAGGCCGCCATGGCCGGGGGCAAATGGATCGCTTCGAACGCGCTGGTGATCGGGCAGAACACGCTGGTCTTCTTCCTGCAGCTGTTCGTCATGCTCTACCTGCTGTTCTTCTTCGTACGCGACGGCAGCATCATGCTGCAGCGCGTGCGCCAGGCGCTGCCGGTGGACGAGACGCTCGCGCGTCACCTCGGCGGCCGTTTCGCCGCGGTCTCCCGGGCAACGCTCAAGGGCACGTTCCTCATCGCGGCGATCCAGGGCGCCATCGGCGGCCTTGCCTTCTGGACCCTCGGCCTGCGCGGCCCGATCCTGTGGGGCGTCGTCATGGCGCTGTTCTCCCTGTTGCCGGCGGTCGGCCCGGCGATCGTGTGGATCCCGGCAGCCATCATGCTCATCGCCACCGGCTCCTGGATCAAGGGCGTGATCCTGATCGCGATCGGCTCCGTCGTCATCGGCCTGGTCGACAACCTGCTGCGCCCGGTTCTTGTCGGGCGCGATGCGGGCCTGCCCGATTACATCATCCTGCTCGCGACACTCGGCGGCATCTCGATGTTCGGCATCTCCGGCGTGCTGGTCGGGCCGATCATAGCGGCGCTCTTCTTTTCCGTATGGCACAGTTTCGAGAACCAGCGGAACAGTCCCGAAACGCTGCCGGACTAGCGCCCGGCGGCGCCTGACGATGGCCGTGGATCCCGACACGCTGGAGCAGGTCGCCGCGCAGCGGATCTTCGAGGCCTTCAGCGAGTACAACCGGCGTTTCGGCGAGATCACCCGCCGCTCGGCGCAGCACTTCGAGCGCCGCGACTGGGCGGCAAACCGGCGCGATGCCGTCAGCCGTATCGACCTCTACAACCACTCCGTCATCGCCACCCGCCACGACCTGGCCGCCACGCTGGACGATCAGTACACCAGCCGGGAATGCTGGAGCCGGATCAAGGAGCGCTACGCCCGCCTGATCGCCGAGTGCGCCGACTCGGGGTTCTACAAGACCTTCTTCAGCTCGCTGACCCGGCGCATCTTTCACACCGTCGGCGTAGACCCGGAGGTCGAGTTCCTGGCGCGTGACGTGGACCCGGCGCTGGCTTCTGCCGATCCCCTGCCGACTCGCCGCTACGCGAACCGCGGTTCCCTCTACCTCCTGTTCGAGGAGCTGCTCGGGGACCTGCCGTTTTCGCGGCTGTACCGGGACACGGACGGCACCATCCGGTTCATCGTCGCCGAGGTGGAGGCTTACCGCAGCGAGCGAAACCTCCACGACCCCGTGCAGGCCGTCGAGATCGTGCCGGAGCTCTTCTATCGCGGCCGGCGAGCCTACGCGGTCGGCCGGCTGCTCGGCCGCGGGTGGCAGGTACCGCTCGTCATCCCGTTCGCGCATCCCGACGAGGGCGTGGTGTCGGACGTCGTGATCCTCTCGGAGAACGACGTCAGCATGCTGTTCGGCTTCACCCGCAGCTACTTTCACGTCGACCTCGACAGCGTCGGCAGCGCCGTGCGCTTCCTGCGCGAGCTGATGCCCGTGAAGCCGATCGAGGAACTCTACACCGTGCTCGGCCGGGCGAAGCAGGGCAAGACGGAACGCTACCGCACGCTGGTTCGGCACCTGCAGGACTCTACCGACCTGTTCGTGCGGGCGCCGGGGGCTCGCGGCATGGTAATGGAAGTGTTCACGCTGCCGTCGTTCAACGTGGTGTTCAAGGTGATCCGGGACAGCTTCGGGTTCTCCAAGAACATCCGGCGCGACGAGGTGCGGGAGAAATACGAGCTGGTTTTCCGGCAGGATCGCGCGGGCCGGCTGGTCGACGCGCAGGAGTTTCGCCGCCTGTCCTTCGACCTCTCGCGCTTCGAAGCATCGCAGCTCGATGCACTGCTCGATACCTGCAGCAAGAACTGCCGCATCGACGGCGGTCGCCTGCTGATCCAGCACCTCTACATCGAGCGGCGCCTGATCCCCCTGGACGTGTACCTGAAGGACGCCGACCCGGAAAGCGCGCGGAGCGTGGTAATCGACTATGGCCAGGCCGTACGCGACCTGGCATTCGGCAACCTCTTCGCGGGCGACCTGCTGCTGAAGAACTTCGGTGTGACCCGCCACGGCCGCGTCATCTTTTACGACTACGACGAGGTCACGTTCGTTACCGACTGCGTGTTCCGGCCGCTGCCGAAAAGTGACCGGCCGGAGGACGAGATGGCCGCTGAGCCGTGGTTCTTCGTCGGGCCCCACGACGTGTTCCCCGAAGAATTCGCGCGCTTCCTGGGACTGGGCCCGGAGCTCGACCCGGTATTTCGCCAGTACCACGGCGAGCTCTTCTCGCATCGCTGGTGGTCGCGCCTGAAGGCCCGGCTCGAGCAGGGCGAAACACTCCAGGTGCTGCCCTACAGCCCCAAAACCCGCACGACCAAGCTTTCGGCAACCGGCCTGTACGGTTACCGCTAACCCGGGTAATATTTCCACACATGGAGCCGGATGGGCGGCAGCCATAATGTGGGCAGGTTCGCAGAACCACGCCGAGGGCGCGGGGACAATGATCGCCTGTTTCGCCGCCCACAGGGAGCGCGGATACCGGATATGCGACGGTCAAAAAACCGACTGTTGATCGTTGATGACGAACCCGCCATATGCGCGGTCGTCGCGCGAGTGGCCGAACCCCTGGGCTTCGACGTCAAGACACTGAACAACTCCGGCCGCTTCCTGCAGACGCTGAAGGATTTCCAGCCCTCGCTCCTGATCCTCGACCTGAAGATGCCGGGGGTCGACGGCGTACAGCTCCTGCACCAGGTGAAGGAAGGCAAGTCGGATGCGCAGGTCATGGTCATCAGCGGCATGGACCAGCGGGTGCTCAACACGGCCGAGAAGCTGGGGCGGTCGCAGGGCCTGCAGATGCTCGGCGTGCTGCAGAAGCCCCTGCAGCGCAAGCAGCTCGAGCGGCGCCTGAAGGAGGCGCTGAGCGCCACCCGTACTTTCAGCCAGGCGGAGCTTGCCGCGGCGCTGCAGGCCCGGCAGTTCGTCGTTCATTACCAGCCGAAGATCGTCCGCGAGAAGAACGGCTGGCGGGTCGACGGTGCCGAGGCGCTGGTGCGCTGGCAGCATCCGGCGCGCGGCCTGGTCGCGCCCGGCGAGTTCCTGAGCCTGTTGGAAGAATACCGGCTCATAGAGGCGCTCACGGACTTCGTGCTCGAGTCCGCCGTCCGGCAGGCCGCGGCATGGAAGCAGGCCGGCATGCTCCTCAAGGTCGCCGTGAACCTGTCCGGCAGCCTCGTGGAGGATCTCGACTTCCCGAACCGGCTGACGGCGCTGCTGAAGAAGCACGAGCTGCCGGGGAGCCTGCTGGCCATCGAATTGACCGAATCCACGGCGATGGCCGATGCAACGAAGGCCATGGACATTTTCCTGCGGCTCTGCGTTAACGACATCAGTCTCTCGATCGACGATTTCGGCACCGGCTTCTCGTCGCTGCAGCAACTCTACCAGCTGCCTTTCGACGAGCTGAAGATTGATCGCATGTTCATCAGGGGATTGCCGGACGACGACGAGGCGCGGGCGATCGTGCGCGCCACCGTGGACATGGCGCACGCGCTCAACATTACCGTCTGCGCCGAAGGCGTCGAAACGCGGGAAGCGCTGCACTACCTGGAGACGGTCAACTGTGACAGGGCTCAAGGGTACCTGGTCGGTGCCGCCGTGCCTGCGGAAGAGATCGAAGGGATCGTGCGCGCCTGGAGCCCGGCATCCGCGGCGAACGGTGCCTGAGCCGGCGTTGCTTCGGGCGGCTTTCGCCTTCGCCGGCCTGCCGCTATCCTGCCCGGTCGCGATTACCCGGCCCATCGAGTCGGCGGCGCCGGAAACCTGTCAATGGAGATGGCCGTGAAAGAATATGAGCAAGTGGAGATCCTCCTCGTCGACGATAACGCGCTGGACGCGGAGCTCGCCATGCGGGGACTCAAGAAGCACAACCTTGCCAACAGCGTCGTGTGGGTCAAGGACGGCGAGCAGGCACTCGACTACGTGTACAGGCGCGGCGAATTCGAAGGCCGTTCCGGAACCGGGCCCCGGCTCATCCTGCTCGACCTCAAGATGCCGAAGATCGACGGTATCGAGGTTACCCGCGCCCTGAAAGCCGACGAGAAGACGCGGCACATCCCGATCGTTATCATGACCTCGTCCGAGGAAGAGAAGGACATCACCGAATCCTACAGCCTCGGTGCGAACAGCTACATCGTGAAGCCGCTGGACTTCGACTCGCTCGCCGAAGTCGCGAGCCGCGCCGGGTACTACTGGCTGGCCATCAACCGGGCACCGTCCTGATGAAGGAACTGCGCGTCCTCTTCATCGAAGATTCGGACTTCGATGCGGAGCTGATCTGCGCGGAGCTGAAGCGGGGCGGCTTTGCGGTTACGCACGCGCGGGTCGATACGGAGGCTGGCCTGCTGGCCGCCCTGGCGCGCCGCGAGTGGGATCTCATCATCAGCGACTTCTCCATGCCGCAATTCGACGGGCTGACCGCCTACGAGGTGTTCAACCGGCAGGGCTACGACATCCCGTTCATTTTCGTGTCGGGCGCCATGGGCGAGGAGCGCGCCGTGCAGGCCATGAAAGCCGGCGCCCGCGATTACATCCTGAAGGGGCACCTCGGCCGCCTGAACGCGGCGGTTCAGCGGGAGCTGGCGGAAGCGGAGCGGAGGCGCCAGGGACGCGCGGCTGAAGCCGCGAAGGACAGGGAGCAGCGGCGGTTGGCGGTCGCGCTGCAGGCGACGGGCGCCGGGGTGTTCGAGTTCACGGTGCCCGTCGGGCAGGATGCCTACTTCAACGATCGCTACGCGGAGATCTTCGGCATGCTCCGCGATGAGCTGCCACCGCCCGCGGAGTTCCGCGAATGGTTCTTCGGCCGTATCCACCCGGATGAGCGGCAGCGGGCGATCGACATCCGTGAGGCGTTCGTCGCCGGCCGTTCGCGTGACTTTGCCGCGGAGTTCCGCATCCTTCACAAGGACGGGAGCTGGCGAAACGTCACCTGCCACGCCGCCGCTGCCGCGCGCGGGCCGGACGGCCGGGTGACGGAGCTGGTGGGGATCCTGCTCGATCGAACCGAAGAAAAGCGACTCGAGGAACAGTTTCGCCAGGCGCAGAAGATGGAAGCGATCGGGCGGCTGGCCGGCGGCATCGCACACGATTTCAACAATCTCCTGACCGTCATTTCGAACTTCGGCGAGTTCGTGCTGGAGAGCCTGGCGCCCGGCAGCGGGGCGCACGACGATATGCAGGAGGTGCTGAAAGCCGCACGGCGGGCCGAGAAGCTGACCGGGCAGTTGCTTGCTTATTCGCGCCGCCGCCCCGTTGCATCGTCCGTGCTGAACGTGAACGAGCTGGTCGGCGAGGTCGACAAGATGATGCGTCGCCTCATCGGCGACAATATCGAATTCCGTACCGACCTGGCGCCGGATCTCTGGCACGTGAGAATCGATGCCGGCGGGCTGGAGCAGGTGCTGGTCAACATCGCGGTGAACGCGCGTGACGCGATGCCCGACGGCGGGCGCCTGGCGATTGAAACCGCCAATGTCGAGGTGGGTGACGAGTACGCGACGTCGAAGGTGCGGGACGTGGCGACCGGGCGCTATGTCGCGATCTCCATATCCGATACCGGCATCGGTATGGACGAGGAGACGCAGGCGCGGCTCTTCGAGCCGTTCTTCACCACCAAGGAGCCGGGCAAGGGCACCGGGCTGGGCCTCGCGACCTGCTACGGCATCGTGAAGCAGGCCGGTGGCTTCATCTGGGTTTACAGCGAGCCGGGCCATGGCACGACGTTCCGCGTGCTGCTGCCGCGGGAGACGGCGGAGCCGGAGCCGGAGCGCGAGCCGACCCACTCGGAGAAGATGCGCGGTACCGAAACGCTGCTGGTGGTGGAAGACGAGGAGCCCGTGCGCAGCCTCGTCGTGCGGCTGTTGTCGATGCTCGGCTACACCATCCTCGAAGCGGCGGACGCCACGGAAGCCCTGCGAATCGCCGGATCGGCCGAGACGCTGATCGACGCCGTGGTCACCGATATCGTCATGCCGGACATGAACGGTCCCCAGCTCGTGCAACGCCTCACCGCGATATACCCGGAGATAAAACCGGTCTACATGTCCGGCTACACGCGCGGTGCCATCGAGGTGGACGACACCATCGTCCTGGTACAGAAACCGTTCTCACCCAAAGAGCTCGCCCGCAAGGTTCGCGAAGCGCTGGACGAGCGGGCTTGATCCGCGGCCGGTTCAGGCCTCGTCGTCCTCGTGCTCACCGTCGGCCCAGGCATTCGGGTCCAGCAGTTGCCGGACTTCGCGGGTTGCCATCACGTCTGAATCGGTCAGCACGATGGTATCGACGAAATCATTCTCATCGAGTGCCGGCAGGCGGTCCGTATCGCTCCCCATCGGTTCCTCCTCTCGAAGCGGGCTCGGGGAAGATTACGTGAACAAAATGACCAAAGGTGTGAAGCGGTTCGCAAATTGTGTGATTTACTTCACAGCGGGTATTGCGAAGGAATTCACTCCAGCCGGCACGTTCTCGATGACCTGCCGCGGCTGAGGCACCCGAGCCGCCTTGCGCCTCGGCCTGCCGCGTCACTGCTCCAGCGCGGCTCCGGCCGCCAGGTCGACGAAAAACCATGTGTTCTCGCGCGAGACCCGTCCTGCCGGAATACCGCCGTCACCGTCCAGCGCCCGAAGCAGCACCTCGCTTTTGGCCGCCCCCGTGACGAACCAGCAGCGCCGCCGCGCTCCCGAGAGCACCTCGTAGTTCAGGGACAGCCGCCGGAAGCCCTGGTACTCCCTCGAGACGATTACAGGCGCACCCGATTCGGCAGCGGGATCATCGGGCAGCAGTGACGCCGTGTGTCCGTCCTCGCCCAGCCCGAGGTGCACCAGGTCCAGGACGCGGCCGTCACCCAGCACCCGCTCGAGCGTGGCGGCGTATTCCCCGGCGGCCGCTTGCAGGTCGTCGCGAGCGACCGGCATCGGGTAGAGCTGTTCGCAGGGAATCGACACGCGATCCACCAGCAGCGCCACGATCGCACGAAAGTTCCGTTCGGGCGATTCCAGGGGCGCCGCCCGCTCGTCGACCTGGAACAGGTGCACGCGCTCCCAGTCGAGCTTCTCGCGCGCGAGCGCCTCGAAAAGCCCGTGAGGACCGCGCCCTCCGCTCAGCGCAAGGGAAAACAGGCCGCGTTCCGCTATTGCAAGCCGCCCCTGCTCGCCGATGAAGGCCGCGGCTTCCCGTGCAAGATCGTCGGCGTCGGCTTCGATGTGGATCTTCATTCGCACCTCGGGAACAGCCAGCCGCCGATATCCCCGGCCAGCGCGTCCGCTTCCTCCGGGCCCCAGCTGCCGGGCGCGTATGAGGCGACCGGCTCGGAAAGGTCCAGCACCGGCTCCACGATCCGCCAGCAGTGCGCAACGGTGTCCTCGCGTGCGAACAGGGTGTGATCGCCCCGTATGGCGTCGCCGATCAGCCGCTCGTAGGCACCCATGTGGTCGTGCGCGTCGTCGCCCACGAGGAGCTCCACGTTCTCGCCGACCATTTCGCTGCCGGGTTTCTTCGACAGCGCTCCGAGGGCGATCGCCACCCGCTCCGGCCCGAGACGGAAGCGGAGGTAGTTGGGCGCACACGGCTGCCGCTCCTCCTGCACTAGCGGCGTGCGCTTCAGCTCCACCACCACCTCGGTGACGGTCGTCGCCATGCGCTTGCCGGTGCGGATCAGGAAGGGCACGCCGCGCCAGCGTTCCGAATCGATCTCGAGTTTCATTGCCGCGAAGGTTTCAACGTTGGATTCGGGGGCGACGCCCCGTTCCTCCCGATACCCGGCGTACTGGCCCCGCACGAGGTTCCCGGGCGAGAGCGGCCGCACGCGCGACAGCAGCTCGGCTTTGGCATCCCGCACCGCATCGCCCAGCAGGTTTGCCGGGCGTTCCATCGCGACGTGCGCGACGATCTGCAGCAGGTGATTCTGCACCACGTCGCGTATGGCACCGACGCTGTCGTAGAACGCACCGCGCGTCTCGACCCCGAAGTTCTCGGCCATGGTGATCTGGATACTCGCGACGTGACCGGCGTTCCAGATCGGTTCGAGAAATGAGTTGGCGAAGCGGAAATACAGCAGGTTCTGCACCGACTCCTTGCCGAGGTAATGATCGATCCGGAAGATGTCGTCCTCGTCGAACACCCCGTGCACCGTCCTGCCGAGGGCGCGTGCCGATTCCAGGTCGCGGCCGAAGGGCTTCTCGACGACGATCTGGGCGCCCTCGCCGGCGCAGCCGGCCGCGTCGAGGCCGCGGATAACGGTGGCGAACATGTTCGGTGGAATCGCGAGGTAGTAGAGCGGCGCGGCCGCACCGCCGATCGCCTTTCGCAGCCGCTCGAAGGTCCGGGGGCGCTCGTAATCGCCCTCGACGTAGTTCAGCAGCTCCGTCAGGCGGCGGGTTGCCGACTCGTCATCCACGCCGTGCTCCGCGATGCTGTCGCGGGCGCGCTGCCTGATCTGGTCGAGAGTTCCGCCGCGCGCCGTGGCGATCACGGGTATCGCGAGGTCCTGCTTGCGCACGAGCGCCTGTAGCGCAGGAAAGATTTCCTTGTAGGCGAGGTCGCCGGTAGCGCCGAACAGCACGAGGGCGTCCGAGCGGGTGCTCATCGCTCTTCGTGCCCGCCGAACTGGCGGCGCATGGCCGAGAGGAGGCGGTTGGCGTAGTCGTCCCGCTCGCGCGAGCTGAAGCGGGCGAAGAGGGCGGCCGCGAGCACCGGCATCGGGACCGCGGCGTCGATCGCGGTCTGCAGCGTCCAGCGGCCCTCACCGGAATCGGCTACGGTGCCGCGCAGGTCGCTGAGACGCGTATCCTTCTTCAGCGCCTCCGCGGTGAGATCGAGCAGCCAGGAACGCACGACGCTGCCGTGCCGCCAGAGCTCGGCGATGGCGCCGGTATCGAGCTCGTACTGCAGGGCCGCAGGATCCATGAGCGGTGCCGTCTCGGCGTCGCGAGCGTGCTCCGCGTTGCCGATGCCGGCGTTGGCGAGCAGGTTGAAGCCTTCGGCATAGGCCCCCATGAGGCCGTATTCGATGCCGTTGTGCACCATCTTCACGAAATGACCGGCGCCGCTCGCGCCGCAGTAAAGGAAGCCGTTGGCGGGCTCGGAAATCGAACTGCGATCCGCGTCAGGGTCGCTGCCGGGCGCAAGCGACGCGAACACCGGCGCGAATTTCGCCGCGACGGTGCGCTCGCCGCCTATCATCAGGCAGTAGCCGTGCTCGAGCCCGAATACGCCGCCGCTGACGCCGACGTCAAGATAATGGATGCCCTCGTCCCGCAGCGCGTCGGCGCGTTCGAGGGTTTCGCGGTACCAGGAGTTGCCGCCGTCGATCAGGGTGTCGCCGGCGGCGAGGTGCGGCTTCAGCGAGGCGATCACCTCGCCGACCACGGCAACCGGCACCATCATCCAGATCGCCCGGGGCGGCATGAGGCTCGCCACCAGGTCGTCCAGCGATGCCGCGCCGGTCGCGCCTTTCTCCGCCACCCGGGCTATGGCCGACTCCTTGTGGTCGTAGACGACGCACTCGTGGCCGTCGGCGAGCAAACGCTCCGCCATGGCCGCGCCCATGCGGCCGAGTCCGATCAATCCAAGGCGCATACGGTCAGCTCCCGGGGTCAGTAAACCTGTGAGGACATGACGCCTCCGTCGACGACGAGATTATGGCCGGTGATCCAGCGCGCGGCGGGAGATGCCAGGAAGAGGCAGGCATCGGCCACGTCTTCCGGCTCGCCGAGGCGCGCGAGCGGCGCGCTCGCCTGCCAGCGCGTAACGCCTTCCGGCCATTGTTGCTCGATACCGGGACGCCTGATGAGTCCGGGCGAGACGGCATTGACACGGATATTATAGCGGCCGAGCTCCTGGGCTGCAGAGCGGGTGAGCATGACTATCGCCGCCTTGGCGCTGTTGTAGTGGCTGTGCTCGGGTCCGGGAGCGAGGGCAGCGATCGAGGCAATGTTCACGATCGACCCGCCGCCCGCGTCCTTCATGTGCCGGGCGGCCGCCTGGCTGCAGAAGAAGGCGCTGTCGACGTTGCTCCGGTACATCTCGTGCCACTCCTCCTCGCTGATCTCGAGGAACGGCCGGTTCGGAAAGCCGCCGGCGTTGTTTACGCAGATGTCGGGACGACCGAGTGCGCCGACGACCTCGTCCAGCAGCTGCCTGGCGCCGTCTGCCGTGCCCAGTTCCGCGCACAGCGCCACCGCCTCGCCGCCGGACGCGGCAATCGCGGCCACGACATCGGCAGCCGCCGCGCCGTTGCCGCGGTAGTGCACCGCAACCCTGGCACCGGCTGCCGCGAAGCGCGTCGCAATGCCCGCGCCGAGCCCCTGGCTGGCGCCGGTGACCAGCGCAACCTTGCCGGAAAGGTCCAGCAGATCCTCGTGTGCGGGTAGGTTCATGATCCGCCGCGGCTCCATCGTCCAGGGACGCCGGCATTATAGTCACGACAGGCGCCGCCATTCGGATGAGATTGGAACGTGCTGTTATGATGGCTGGCCCGGTCCGGCATCCCCATCATGGCAGCAGGCTCCCGCAAGGTCATCTTTGCCGCGCTCATCGGCAACTCGCTCATCGCGATCACCAAGTTCGCGGCGGCGGCCTTTACCGGAAGCTCGGCGATGCTGTCGGAGGGCATCCACTCGCTCGTGGATACGGGCAACCAGATCCTCCTGCTCTACGGCCTGAAGAAGGCGAAGCAGCCGGCGGACCGGCAGTTTCCGTTCGGTCACGGCAAGGAGGTGTACTTCTGGAGCTTCATCGTCGCCATGTTGATCTTCGCCGTCGGCGCGGGTATCTCGATCTACGAAGGCATCCGGCACCTGTTGCACCCGGAGCCGATCACGAATGCCTACGTCAACTACATCGTGCTGGGCCTTGCCATCGTGTTCGAAGGCGTGGCATGGACCCTTGCCTTCGTCGAGTTCAACAAGACCCGTGGCAAGCTCAGCTACTTTGAAGCCGTGCACCACGGCAAGGACCCGACGCTGTTCGTCGTGCTGTTCGAGGACAGCGCGGCCATGCTCGGGCTCCTGGTCGCCCTCGCGGGAGTCGGGCTGACGCAGCTCACGGGCATCCCGTACTTCGACGGCATCGCCTCGATACTCATTGGCCTGGTGCTCGCCGGCACCGCGGCCTGGCTCGCCTACGAGACGAAGGGATTGCTGATTGGTGAATCGGCCAGCCGGCACGTCGTCGACGGCATCAGGAAACTCGTGCAGGAGTTTCGCGAGGTCGAGCACGTCAACGAGATCCTGACCATGCACATGGGTCCGGAGTTCATCCTGCTGAACATCTCGGTCAACTTCGCGGATGAGGCGACGGCCCTGGAGCTGGAGACGACCATCGCGCGCATGGACAGGAAAATCCGCGAGCAGTTTCCCCTCGTGAGGCGCGTGTTCGTCGAGGCGGAGAAGCGGCGTGCCCCCGAGTAAGGCCGGCGCGGCCGATTTCCTGCCGGTGCGCCGGACGATGCGCTCACTGCCGGCCGCGGCACGCGGCTGCCGCGGCTGCGAGCTGTGGCGCAATGCCACCCAGACGGTGTTCGGGGAAGGGTTCAAGCGCGCAAGGCTCATGCTGGTCGGCGAAATGCCGGGGAACGACGAGGACATCAAAGGAGCGCCCTTCGTCGGACCGGCCGGGCGCATCCTGAACCGGGCGCTGGACGACGCGGGCATCGACCGGCGCGATACTTACGTGACCAATATCGTCAAGCATTTCAAATGGGAGCCGCGCGGCAAACGGCGCCTGCACAAGACGCCGAACGCCTCGGAGGTGAACGCCTGCCGGCCGTGGTTCGACGCGGAGCTCGAGCTCATCCGGCCGGAAGTGCTGGTGTGCCTCGGCGCCATCGCGGCGAAGACGCTGCTCGGACCCGCGTTTCGCGTGAGCGAGCAGCACGGCCGGTTCGTGGCATCGACGCTCGCGCCGCATGTCACCGCGACGGGGCATCCCTCGGCCGTGCTGCGCCAGCGCGGGGCGACGGCGCGCGAGGCGGCCATGCGCGCGCTGGTCGCGGATCTTCGCCACGTGGCGAAGGTGCTGGACGGCGACTGAGGCGGTCTTCAGGCCGACGGCGGTACCTTGTGGCCGCCATGCACCTCGCCGCGCCAGGCGCCGGTTTCGCGCCCGCGGCTCTCGATGAACTGCTTGAAGTCCTCCACCGTGCTCTGCACGCGCCGATCCATGACGCCCAGCGCATCGCCGACGTGCTCGGTCGCACCCTGCGGCTCGTACTCCATGGCGAGCCTGACGCTGGTGCTCTCCTCGGAAATCGGTTCGAAGCGGACCTCGCCCGCGTTGGGCGCGTCGCCGGACACGCTGCGCCAGGCGATACGCTGGTCCGGCACCTGCTCCGTGATCTCGGCATCCCATTCCTTTTCCTTGCCCCAGACCTCGGCGCGCCAATGCACGTGCGTGTCGTCGATCTGGCGCACTTCCTTTACGCCCGCCATGAACTTCGGCAGTTCCTCGAATTGCGTCCACTGGTTGTAAACGACGTCGATGGGGCAGTTCACCTCAACGGTCTTTTCGATTCGTTCCACGGCTGTCTCCTCTGAGTTCCGGTCGAAGCCTGTTGAAGCCGCAGTGCATACAAGTTCCGTTCCATGCCGGACCGGGAACACGATCGCACGCGGAAGCCGCGGCGCCGCGAGTCGGGGAGGCGTAAAGGTTACGCGGGTTGGTAAGCTTTACGGCCGCGCTTGAAAGGGCTTGCGCCCGCCAGGAACAGGCGCGCGGAACACCTCGCCGAGCTCGGCGCGGACCTCGCCGGCAACCCGGCCGGCGCGGCACCAGTAGGTCTCGTGCAGCGGGCAGGCGAGCACCTCGAAGCCCGAGCTGCGGAGCATCGCACGCGCGCAGGCGTCGTTCGCGGCCCACCAGTTGGTGCCGTCGGCCGCGAGCCGGTGCTCGATGAACGCCAGCTTCGGCCAGCCCGGTGCGGCAAGCCGCTCGCGGTCGGCGAGGGGGAAATCGCCCGGTATCTCGGGAGGCGGGGCGTCCGGGAAGCTCATCGTCTGGAACATCAGGTACTCCGCCTCCAGCGAACGCACGATGTCCAGGGCGAGCAGGGGGTGCCGGAGGTGATAGGCGACGCCCATGAACCAGACGAGATCGAACCGGCCGCCGAGCTCGTGGAGGCGATAGACGGACAGCTTCCGGAACTCCGGCGGCTTCTCGAGGCCGAGCTGCCGCGATGCCCAGCGGGCCTGGGCGAGATAACGATCGTCGATGTCGACGCCGACGACCTCCGCGCCGCGAGCGGCGAGAGCAAAGCTGTAATAGCCGGCATTGCAGCCGATGTCGAGCACGCGCCAGCCGCCCAGGTCCGCGGGTACCGTGGTTTGCACGCACTGCCACTTGCGCGCGGGAAAGTCCCCGAGCGGATGCTCCGGGGCAGTCTCGACGCCGCCCGGCAGGTGCAGGTTGTGAAACCATTCACCGAGCTTTCGGGCTTCACGCGCAAGGGATGCTCTCTCGACCATGGTGCGGCTGTCTCAGGCGAGCTGCTCCTCGAGCTCGGCCGCGCGGGTGAACCCGGTATGACTGGACAGGACCCGCGCGCGCGCCGCCCTGGCAAGCGCGGCGCGTTCGTCGTCGCACATGTCCTTCACGAATCCGAGTACCTCCTCGCCGCTGGCCGCAACCAGTATCTCCTCGCCGATACGAAACAGGTCATCGAGGCCCTCCCAGTAATCGGAAATCACGGGCGTCCCGCAGCACGCGGCTTCGAACAGCCGCACGCTGGGCGAGAAACCCATGCGCCGCATGTTGCTGCGCGTCACGTTGAGGGTGAAGCGCTGGCTGCAGTAGAAACCGGCATGCTCGTTCGGCGGCAGGTGCGCGACGTGGCGTACGTTGCCGGGCCATTCGTCGGCGTCCGGGTATTGCGCGCCCGCGATGGCGAACCGGCCTTCGCTCCAGTGCGCCGCCGGCTCCAGCAGCAGCTGCCTGAGGGACTCGTGCCGATCCTCCGACCAGGTGCCCAGGTAGCCGAGGTCGATGCCGTTCGGCACCTCGCGCGGTGCGTGCAGGTCGGGGTCTACCGAACAGTAGAGCGGCACCGGCCGGCGTGCGCCCAGCGCCTTCAGCTCGTCGAGCACGGTGCCGCCCGAAAAACTGAGGTAGAGATCGAATACCGGCAGCTGCTCGCGATCGAGGTACGGGCAGCGATTCTCCCGCAGGTGCGCGATAGTGACCGGCGTGTCGATGTCGTAGAACGCCAGCAGGCCCCGTGCGATGCGCCGCAGCTCGCGGACCAGGAAGGCCGAATCCCGGACGTAGGAGCCGATGATGATCGCGTCCGCGGCCGCGAAGCCGTCGCGATGCTCGCGCAGCAGGGCGGCGGGGGACGTGTAGAAGTGCAGCCATTCGCACGCGGGAAGGTCGCGGCTGTCGGCGTACCAAGGCTCCTCGCGCTCGTAGAAGAGCACCTCGTGCCCGCGCCGTTGCAGCCCCTTGATGAGCGACCGCCAGGTCGTCGCGTGGCCGTTGCCCCAGGACGAGCTGACGCTCAGGCCCACGATCGCGATGTTCACGTTACGATCCGCTCCCGGCACCGTTCAGCAGCCGTTCGAGCTGCCCGGCACGATGCCCGTACGTATGTTCGGCCAGCAGGCGCTCGCGCGCGCGCTGCCCGATGATCCGCGCCTCCCCGGGTGCCAGGGCCTCGACGATGCGCGCGACGTCGTCGGCGTCCTCCGCCACCAGCACCTCCTCGCCCGGCTCGAGGAACGCGCCGATACCGTCCCAGGCATCGGAGATGAGGCAGGCGCCGGCGCCCGCCGCCTCGAACAGGCGCGTGGCGGGTGAGTAGCCGGCTCGCGCCATGTCGTTGCGGCTGATGTTGATGACCGCGGTGGCGCTGACGTTGAAGGCGTTGTGCTCGGTGGTATAGACGTGCCCGACGTAGCGCAGGTTCGGCAGCTCGCCGACGGCATCGTCCCAGCCCGACCCGCCGAGCACGAAGCGCCGGTCACCCAGGCGCCTGGCCGGGTTGAACAGGAACTCGTGTACGCGCGCCTCGCGATCGGGGAGGCGATTGCCGAGGAAACCGAGGTCGCCCTCGAAGCGCTCTTCCCGCGTTACCGGAAAATGCGTGGCCGGGTCGAGCGCGTTGTACACGACTTCGGCGCGCCGGGCGCCGAGCTTCCGGTAACGCTCGCGCACGGGCTCGCCGCCGCCGTAGCAGAGTACGAAATCGTAGTCCGGGAGCAGGGCACGCAGCTTGTCGCTGCTGTCGCTCTCCAGCCGCGCCAGCGTCGCGGGCGTATCCACGTCCCAGAAGATCGTGCCGGTGCCGCTGGCCTGCAGGGCGGCGACCTCCGCTTCCAACTCCTCGTCACCCACGCCGACGCCGCTCGCCTTCACGACGAAATCGCTGTCCGCTGCGTCCCGCAGGCACCGCTTCAGCTGCTGCCGGTCGCCCGGCTCGTACACCGTGACCTCGCCCCAGGGGAGTTCGTCGAAATCGCGGTGCTCGTGGCGGCCGAACGCCCGCGGCTCGTAGAAGTGCAGGCGGTGGCCGCGCTCGTGCAGCGCACGCGCAAGCCCCCGGTAGTACGTTGCCGCGCCGTTCCAGTAGGCGGACAGTATGCTCGAGACAAAAAAGCTGATGCGCAGGCTCATACCATGGCCGCGGCGGGCGTCGCCGTCAGTTCGGCGCAGATGTCGAGCAGTTCGTCGACGCGGTGCGCGCAGGTATGCCGACGCTCGATAGTCGCGAGGCCGGAGCGGGCGATCTCCCGGGCCATAGCCGGGTCGTTGCGCAACAGGCGCATCGCCGCGCGCATCCCGGCGCCATCGGTGACGGTGAGAAAATCGCGGCCGGGCCGGAACAGCCCTTCCGAGTCGGTCCACGGCGCGGAGATCAGCGGGATGCCGCAGGCCAGCGCTTCGAATACCCGGATGGTCGGGATTCCGGGCAGCGATTCGCGGTAGAACCAACGCGGCACGTGCACCGTGAAGCGATGCCGGTGAAACAGGTGCGGCACGACGTAATTCGGTACCCAGCCGCGGTAGCGCAGGCCGGCGTCCGCCAGCTTCTCGAGCGCTTCCCGCGGATACCGCACGCCGTAGATCGAGCCGCTGATCCCGCACTCGCGTGCCGGATCGACCAGGAAGGTCGCGAGCTCGCGGCGGCGCTCGCCGTCGCCCCAGTTGCCGATCCACACCAGGTCGTCGACCGACTCCACCTCGTGGTCGGCAGGTTTGAACACCCGCGTGTCGGCGGCTTCGTGCCAGACCCAGACGCGATTGCCCCAGCCCTGCCGCCGGTATATCTCCGCTATGGCTTCGCCGAACGCGAGCGTGCCGTCGAAATTGTCGAGCGGGAAATCGCCGAGCTCGTGCGGCGCGCTCGCCGCGCGATGATGCGTGTCGTGGAACAGCAGCTGGTAATGCGAACGGGTGAGCTTCCGGTGCATGCCGAGCCTTTCCAGGAGCGCCGGCTCATTCCATTCGTGCGCGATGACCACGTCGGCCCCCTCGAGCGCCGCGTCGAGGTCCAGCGTATCCAGCGTGTAGCGCCGCGGCTGCAACAGGGGATAGTGGCGGCGGAAGCCGTCGATGGTGGCAGCGCCCTCGGTGCGGATGAGCTGCCTCAGGCTCCAGCCGTCCGCGGGCTCGTAAGCCATGACCTTGTGTCCGCGGCTCGAGAGCTCCGTCGTGATGCCGCGCAGGAAATGCGCATTGCCGTGATTCCAGTCGGATGTCAGCGAATGGCAAAAGAAAACGAATTTCATACCCCTTTCTCCCTGGTTGTTTTTCGTTACTGGATGGCGCTGGCCCCCGGCCGGGCGCTGGCCTCGAGAGCCGCCGGACGGTACCGGCGGTCGTCGACATCGGCCAAACCGGCCAGCTTGTGGTACTCGGCCGCGTACGCGCCGGCCATTGCGCGCGCGCTGTAGCGGAGCGCGCGGTTGCGCGCCGCGAGGCCCAGGCGACGCCGCTCGTGTGCGTCGGACAGCAGGCGCTCGAGGTGGGTGCGCAAAGCCCGCGTGTCGTCCGGCTCGACGAACAGCGCGGCGTCCTCCCACAGCTCGCGCAGCGTGGGGATGTCGCCCAGCACCAGCGGGCAGGCGGCAAGCGCGGCTTCGAGCACGGCGAGGCCGAACGGCTCGTAGCGCGCCGGGTGCGCGAAGGCGGCGGCACGGCGGAAGTAGGGCATGAGCTGCGCGCGCGGCAGGTTGCCGAGCAGCACCACGCCGGGAGCACCGCCGTGGCGATCGAGGTCGCCGTTACCCGCAATCATGACCGGCGCGTCGAGCATCGGCGCGACGGCGGCAAGCTGTCGCAGGTTCTTCGCCTCGTCCCACACGCGCCCGACCCCGAGCACGAAACGCGCGCCCGGCAGGCGCGCGGCCGACCAGCGGCTCGCGTCGACGCCGTTGTGGATCACACCGGCGCGCCCGTTCAGGTTGACCTCCTCGTAGCAGTGTGCGAAGGCGTGCAGGTGTGCGGCGGTGGGTGCGATGACGCGGTCCGCGGCGCACAGCGCGCGAATGACGCACTGGCGATAGCGCTGCCAGTGGGCATCCGGGTCGCCGCCGCGTGTGGCCCGCCACCAGGAGTGCACGCAGGAATGCGTGACCAGCAGCATCGGCAGGTCGAGACGACGCCCGCCCGGCCCGTACGAGTTGAGGTGCAGCACATCGGCGCGCGTACTCTCGGCCAGCTTCGCCACCCACGCGCTGGCGCGCGGCAGGTCGTCCCAGGGGTGCTCCATCCATTCCAGCCGGAATGTCGATTCGTGCAGCGTCACGTTCGGCAGCCGCTCGGCCTGGCGGCGCTCGGAGGGGTGCAGCTTGCCGCCCATGCAGGCGAGCGCGACTTCGCAATCGTGTGCGGCCAGCGCCCGGCACAATTCCATCGAGTAAGACCACACACCGCCGACGGAGTCGGTTGTCATCAGGATACGCAAGACTGGCTCCTTCGCCCGTAGATGTCGTCAATCACGGCCGCGGTCGTCGCGAGCGGCGCGAGATCGTCGTTCGCGCCCTTGCCGTCGCGCAGCCGGCCCGCCCAGTCGAGCAGCGCGCGGCCGGGCCAGGGATCGGGCGGCGCGCCCAGCAGCTCGGAAGCGTCGCCGCGGTTGAGCAGGATTTCGAAGTCGTAGAACGAGCCGCCGACGTTGCGGAGCTCGGCGCCGCCTTCGGTGCCGAAGATGCGGCAGCCGATGATTGCGCCGCGGCCGACCGAGGCGCGCCAGGAGCAGGCGAGGTGCACCTGCGGGCCGCCCGCGTAATCGATGTCTGCCATGACGAAGTCCTCGGGCACCTCGATGGGCGGGAGCAGCCGCCGACCGTCCTTGAAGCAATGCGCGCGCACCGCGCCGGGATCGTGCGCGCCCAGCAGCCAGTGACAGAGATCGAGCAGGTGGCAGCCGAGATCGAGCAGGCAGCCGCCGCCCGAGCGGCCGACGTCGTAGTACCAGGCGGCATCCGGACCGTAGGCGTTATGGAAGCAGAGCTCGACCGCGGTGATCGCGCCGATTTCGCCGGCCCCGAGGCGCTGTTTGAGCTCGGGCATGCCGGCGAGCCAGCGGTAGGACCAGTCGACGCCCAGGGCCAGGCCCTGCCGCTCTGCGAGGCCGACCAGCCGCTCGACGCCGTCGCGCGACAGCGCCAGCGGCTTCTGGACAAACACGGGAAAGCCGTGCTCCAGCGCGGCCGCGGCCTGGGCTTCGTGCAACGCGTTCGGTGTCGCGATCACGATGCCGTCGAGCGGCTGCTCGAGCAGGTCCGCGAAGTGGCCGCACACCGCCGGCGGGTGCTGCAGCACGCGGCAGGCGTCGCTGACGCGCGCCTCCACCGGCTCGCAGAGTGCCGCGACCTCCGCGCGTCCGGAGGCCGCGACCACTTTCATCCGCTGCCCGCCGATCCAGCCGAGTCCGGCGAAGCCCAGCCGCGGCCTGACCGCCGCGCGGCGTTCGAGCGCTAGGGACATAGCACGGCTTTCGTGAATCCGTCGGGGCGCTGCTCCATCAGCTCGAAGGCCCGGTCGATGTCGTCCAGCGGCAGGCTGTGGGTGAACAGCGGCCAGGGATCGATGCGCTTCTCCTCGATCGCTTCGAGCGCGGCGCGCATGCCGCGGACGTAGCGCTCGGGATCGCGTTCGTGCGCGTTGATGACGTCGATGCCCTTCCAGTTCCAGTCCTGCATGTCGACGGAGCGGGAGCCCTCCTGGTGATAGCCGGCGACGACCAGCCGGCCGCGAATGCCGACGAGCTTGCTCGCCGCATCGAGCCCGGCCTGCGTGCCGGTGCATTCGACGACGCAAGGCCAGGTTGCTTCCCCGGCTGCCGCCTCGGACACGGGCCGCGCCGCGACCGCGCCCTGCTCGAGCGCCCGCGCCCGTGACCACGGCCGCGGCGAGAAGGCGGTGACCCTGGCACCCGCTGCCGCGGCGTTCTGGATGACCATGCTGCCGATGAAACCGGCGCCGACCACGGCGACGGGTGTGCCCCGCGAGATAGCCGAACGGTCGAACACGTTCATGCCGCAGGCGAGCGCCTCGCCCGGGAACGGCCGGTGGTCGAGATGCGGGGGCAGCGCGATGAGGTGCTCGGCGAGAGCGAGGTCGTACTCGGCGTAAGCGCGATACGACAGGCCGGTAACCCGGTCGCCGGGTGCGAAACCGGTCACTCCCGCGCCGCAGGCCACGACGCGTCCCCAGGGCTCATGCCCCGGGGAACCCGCTTCGAGCGGGTACTCGAACCACGGGCGCCCCTGCCAGGCCGGCAAGGTCGAGGCACAGACGCCGCAGCCTTCGAGCTGGACCAGCACCTCGCCTGGCCCGGGCGCCGCCACGTCGCAGGTCTCCAGCGATGAGCGGCCGTCGCCGCGCAGCACGGCGGCTTTCACGGCCGGCTCTCCCGGGGCCGCAGGACGTGCTTGTTTGGAGGCGTTACGGTCGATTCGAGCAGCCAGTCCCAGAGCGCCCCGATTCCCTCTCCAGGCGACGTGACCGGGCGCCAGGCGGTGAACGACGAGAAGCGCCGATGGTCCGCGGCGAACCACGGCTGGTCGCCGGGGCGCGTACCGGCGTAGGCGATGTCCAGCGGCCGCCCCGTGAGCCGCTCGGCGGTGGCCACCAGTTCCCGGAGGCTCAGCGTGTTGGCGGGGCCGCCGCCGAGGTTGAAGGCCTGGCCCGAAAGGCGGGGCAGGTCGCGGCGGGCGGCGAGCAGCGCGTCGACGAAGTCGTCGATGTAGAGCACGTCGCGGACCTGCCGGCCGTCGCCGTAGATCGTCAGGCGTTCGTCCTTCAGCGCCGTGCGGAGGAAATGCGCGACCCAGCCCTGGTCGCTCGTCGCGTGCTGGTGCGGCCCGTAGATGCAGCTCATCCGGAACACGATCGCCTGGAGCCCGAAGCTCGCGCAGTAGTCCAGCACGTACTGGTCCGCCGCGCCTTTCGAGCAGCCGTAGGGGCTGATGAAGTCGAGGGGGCGGAACTCGTCGACGCCGTAACGGGCGACGGTCGCATCCTCGGGCGCAACGCGGTTGTCCTGGTGCCGTATTTGCAGGTCCGGCAGCGCCCCGTAGACCTTGTTCGTGGAGGCGTACAGCAGGCCGGGTCTTTGGCGGCGGCAGCGAATCGCTTCCAGCACGTTCAGCGTGCCGGTGACGTTGATGGCGTGGTCCTCACGCGGCCGCTCGAGGCTGGTCGTGACCGCGACCTGCGCGGCGAAGTGGAACACGAAGGAGGTGCCGTCGACGGCGGCATCGACGCCGGCCGCATCGCGGACGTCGCTGTCGACGTGCTGCACACGGTTGCCGAAGCGGTCCGTAAGCCAGCGCAGGTTGTCCTCCACGCCGGGGCGCGACAGGTCGTCGAGGATCCGGACGCGTTCGCCGTCGGCGAGCAGGCGGGCGGAGAGATTGCTGCCGATGAATCCCGCGCCTCCGGTGACCAGCACCGTCACAGCGTGAGCCCCCGGCGCGACAGCTCGGCCGCGGCCGCGGCGCCGCGATCGGTAGCCTGCTGCAGGCGCAGCCACCCGGCCAGCTCGTCAATGCCCTCTTCGAAGGCGACCTGCGGCTGATAACCCAGCAGCTCGCGTGCGCGCGAGATGTCGGCGAAACAATGCCGCACGTCGCCGACGCGGTACTTGCCCTCGACCCGCGGCTCGATGTCGCGGTCCAGCACCTCGGCAAGCGTGCGTGCCACCTGCTCGATGCTGACGGAACGCCCGCTGCCGATATTGACGGCGCAGCCTGAGACGGCCGGATTCTCGAGCGCGAGACGGAAGGCGCGCGCCACGTCCCGGACGTTGACGAAATCGCGCCGCTGCGCGCCGTCTTCGAAGATGATCGGCGCGTTGCCGTTCAGCAAGCGGCAGGCGAAGATCGCCATGACGCCGGTATAGGGATTCGACAATGCCTGCCGCGGACCGTAGACGTTGAACAGGCGCAGCGCGATCGTGGGTATGGAATAGGCCGCGCCGAACATGAGGCACAGCAGCTCCTGGTCGTACTTGGTCAGCGCGTAGGGCGAGGAGGGCACCGGTACCACCTCCTCTGGCGTTGGGACGGCGGTCAAAGGCGAGCCGCCTTCACCCTCGAGCTCCCATTCGTGGCGCACGAGCTGCTCCCGGGCGCGCCCCGGCGGATGCAGCAAGCCGCCGCTGCCGTTCGCGTATGCGCCTTCGCCGTACACGCTCATGCTGGAGGCGACCACGAGACGCTGGATGCGTTCCCCGTCAATGGCCTCCAGCAAAGTGGCCGTGCCGAGGTCGTTGACGCCGACGTAGCGGCGCAGCTGGTACATGCTCTGGCCGACGCCGACGGCGGCGGCAAGGTGCACCACCCCGTCGACGCCGGCCACGGCGCGGGCGACCGCGTCCGGATCGCGTATGTCGCCCTCGATCAGGTCGACCTCGTCACCCAGGAATTCGGGAAATCCGCCGCTCTCGTGGACCTGGGGCTCCAGGATGTCCAGCACGCGTACGGCGTAGCCGGCGGCGAGCAGTTCCTCGGTGACGTGGCCGCCGATGAAACCTGCTCCCCCGGTCACCAGCACCTTCTTCATCACTGGGCGGCGGCGGTCTTGATCGGCGGAAAATCGCGATCGCCGAGTACCCGGCTGAAGTAATGCATGGTCCTGGTCAGGCCATCCTCGAGTCGCGTCGACGGCTGCCAGTCGAGCGCCCGGCGCGCCCGGCCGATATCGGGACAGCGCCGGGCCGGGTCGTCGACCGGCAGCGGCCGGAACACGATGTCGGACGGCGAATCCGTCAGCTTCAGGATCGTGCGGGCGAGGTGCAGCACGGTGATCTCGTCGGGGTTGCCGAGGTTCATCGGCCCGGGCAGCGGCTTCTTCAGGTTGAGCAGCCGTACGAAGGCCTCGACGAGATCGTCGACGTAACAGAAGGAGCGGGTGTGCGCGCCATCGCCGTATATCGTCAGCGGCTCCTCTTTCAACGCCTGGGTGAGCAGGTTCGAGACCGCGCGCCCGTCATCGATGCGCATCCGCGGCCCGTAGGTGTTGAAGATGCGGACCACCGAGGCTCGCACCCCCCGCTTCTGGTAGAGATAGCAGACGGTCTCTGCGCATCGTTTCGCTTCGTCATAGCAGGCGCGGGGCCCCATCGTCTTGACGTTGCCGAGGTAGTTTTCCTTTTGCGGATGCTTCGCGGGGTTGCCGTAGACCTCGCTGCTCGACGCGTAGATGAAATGGCTGCCGGTATCCTCGGCGAATTGCAGCAGGTTCAGCGTGCCCTCGACGTTGGTGCGCAGTGTCAGCTCGGGTTCAGACTGGTAGTGCACGGGCGAGGCGGGACTGGCGAGATTGAAAATCGCATCGACCGGCAGCCAGATCGGCTCGAGCACGTCCCGCTCGATGAACGTGAAACGCGGTGAGGAAGAAAGCCCCGCGATGTTCTCGCGGCGACCCGTCAGCAGGTTATCGAGGCAGAAGACGCTGTGACCCGCGGAGACCAGCCGCCGGCATAGATGTGACCCAACAAAGCCGGCGCCACCTGCAACGAGAATCTGCATAAATCCCTCTCCGTGTGGTCAGTTCTACGCCTCCGAGACTTGGCCGCACGTAGAGGCAGATGAAGATCGTCATGCAAAAGGTATGCCACGGAACGGCCGGGCGAGCCGCTCAACGAGGAGCAGCGGCAAACCGGAATCGGGAGTGCGGCCGGGGCGCCGCATGTAAAATTGGGGTCCCGGATTGTAATTTTGCAACTGCCGCGCGGAAATATGATCGACGCTGCGCTGCCGGCCGGCCACCCACGGCGGGAACCTTTTACCTTCGAGCTGCATCCTGAGGCGGCAACGAAAAAACACGAGGAGACCGCCATGAAATCGCATCAATCATCCGCCCGCGCGCTGCTGCTCGACACGGCGCGCGAGTCGCGCCGCCGCTTCATCCGGCAGGCCGGCACCGCGACGTTCTCCGGCATCGCCGTCGCGCTGCTCGGCGGCCGCTCGACGGCGCTCGCGGCGGGAGTCGCGGATGATGCCGTGGCGCAGGACATCCGCATTTTGAACACGGCCATCGGCGCGGAGCACGAAGCCGTTGCGGCCTACCAGGTCGGCGCGGAAAGCGGGCTGCTGCAGCCCGAGGTGCTGAAGGTTGCCGTGCAGTTCCAGGATCATCACAAGCAGCACGTGGACGCGTTGGCCAAGGCGGTGAAGAGCCTGGGCGGCAGCGCCGCGGGCCCGAAGCGGGACTATGGGTTCCCGGTGGACAAGCTGACCGCGCAGGAGGACGTGCTGCAGTTCGCGGCCGGGCTGGAGCGGGGGGCGGTCAGCGCCTACGCGGGCGCCATTCCGCTGTTCGACAACCGCGACCTGTCGTCGGCGGCGGCGAGCATCCTGGCGGACGAGGCGATGCACTGGGCCGTGCTGCGGCACGCCCTGGGCCTCGATCCCGTGCCGGGCGCGTTTTTCTCCTGATGCGCGACGCGCGCGGGCCGCGCAAACCCGCGGGTGCCGTTGCCGTGATCGCGGCGGCGGGGCTCATCGTGCCCTGGCTCCTCGCGAGGGCCGCCCCGCCGGCCGGCGATCCTGCCGCCGGCGAGCAGGTGTACGCCCGCTGCATCGGCTGCCATTCGCCGGACCGCAACCGCACCGGGCCGCTACACTGCGGGCTGTTCGGGCGGGTATCCGGGACCGCCCCGGGCTATGCTTACAGCGAGGCCATGCGGGAGGCGGCGATTACCTGGGACGCGGAGACCCTCGACGTGTTCCTGCAGGCGCCGCTCGAGGCCGTTCCGGGCACCACCATGGGATTTGCCGGCATCCCCGAGGCCGGAGAACGCCGCGACCTGATCAGGTACCTGGGAACGCTGAATGCCGCTTCCGACGCCTGCCGCGGCGTGGCGACGGGATCGCAAGGGGAAGACTGATCGTGAACAACACAGCCATTTGCAGGGAACGGGAAGCGGAGCAGGGCGACGTTCGTTTGCTCAGCGAGGTGCTGGCCGGCAACCTGGACGCGTTCGCCGGCATCATCCGCCATCACAACCAGCGGATGTTCCGCATCGCGCGCAGCATCGTCACCGACGAAGCCGAGGCGATGGATGCCGTGCAGGAGTCCTTCATCACCGCTTACGAGCGCCTGGGTGACCTGAAGGAACCCGCCGCTCTCGGCATCTGGCTCGGCCGCATCGTGCGCAACACCGCCCTGATGCGATTGCGCAGCAACCGCCGCTACCAGTTCATGGATGACTCCGATCTCGAGAATGTAATGGAGATGTCAGTGCCACAGCCGCCCCAGCGACTGCCGGAAGGCGAAGTCGCGAACATCGAGCTGCGCCGGCTGCTCGAGGAGTGTATCGATGAGCTGCCGGACGCCTTCCGCACGGTGTTCATGCTGCGCGCGGTGGAACAGTGCAGCACGAACGACACGGCCGAGATCCTCGAGATCGAGGAAGCCACCGTCAAGACGCGCTTCCATCGCGCGAAGCGCCTGCTCCAGCAACGACTGCTCGACCTCGCCGCCGCGGCGGGTGTCGGCGTCCACGAGTTCGCCGGCCACCGCTGCGACACCATCGTCCACAACGTCATGCACGCCCTGCGCCAAAAACACCCGTAGGAGCGCGCACCGCGCGCGATGCCACAGGAGGCAATCCGCATCGCGCAATGGATCCAACGCATCTGTAGGAGCGCGCACCGCGCGCGATGCCACCTGACGTCGATCAGCATCGCGCGCAGTGCGCGCTCCTACATAGCGGATGAGCGTGCGAGGCCTGCCGGTTCCGCCGGCGCTCTGCTATGGTTCACCGGTCTCGCCTTCCGCAAGGAATCGCTGCATGCATCGCGTCCTGGTTACGTTGTTGGTCACTGCTCTCCTTCACGGCGCCGCCTGCGCTCGCCCTGCCGATACTTTCGACTATTTCGGGTCGAACCGCGAAATGATCCGGCGCGGTGTGCAGGCCGTGCTGACGTGCAACGGCCTGTTCACTTCCGGGCGTACGCTGGAACAGGTGTTCGAGCAGGAGCTCGCCTACCTCGAGCACCCGGTCGGCACGGCCGACGGCGGTGACTACACCATCGACCGCCGCCTGAAGGCGGTGGCCATCGGCACGGAAGAAAACCCGCCGACGATGCGGGCGGCCTTCCGCGAAGGCGTGGGCTGCGTGGTCATGGCGCCGGACCAGGACTGGAGCGACATCGGCGCGCTGCCGCGGCTGTCGCTACCGGCGCCTCCCGGGGATCCGGCGGGGATGCCCTGGCCGAACGGCGACCTCGTCGAGGCCTACGTGCCCGGTAAGGACGTGGACGTCGAAGCGCTCGAGGCCGCTGCCGCCTGGGCCTTCGAGAGGGAATCGCCGGAACAGGTGACGTTGAGCCTGCTGGTGGTGCACGACGGTAGCATCGCCCTCGAGCGCTACGCGCCGGGCGTCGACATGACGACGCGGACGCGCACCTGGTCCACGGCCAAGAGCATCGCCGTAACGCTGATCGGCATGCTGGTTGACGAAGGCCAGCTTGCACTGGATGAGCCGCTCGGCTTCGACTGGCATCCCGAGCTGCCCGCCGGTACACATGATCCGCGCAGTGCCATTACGCTGCGTCACGTGCTCAACATGTCGAGCGGCCTGTATCCCGTGGACGATTTCCAGATGGAGTACGCGACCGGCTCCGGCCTCGCGTACTGGGCGGGCGCGAGCTCAGTTGACGGCGCACGCGATCGCGGGCTGGTCCGGGAGCCCGGCACGTTCTGGGATTATGAAAACTACGATACGTTGCTCGCCGTGTATGCGATGAAACGCGCTATCGGCGATCCGCAGGCCTATCTCGAGTTTCCGCGGAAAGCGCTGCTCGACCGTATCGGCATGCGCAACACGCTGTTGAGCGTCGACCGCTTCGGCGACTTCATCCTGAGCAGCCAGGTCTATACGAACGCGCGCGACCTCGCGCGCTTCGGGCTCTTGTATTTGAACGGCGGCACCTGGGAAGGGGAGCGGCTGATCTCGGAGGCGTGGATCGAGTTCGTGCGCACGCCGGCGCCGGCGACCCGCGACGACGGGGGCTTTTACGGCGGCCAGTGGTGGCTGGTGCCCGACGACCGCAGCGACGTGCCGAAGGACGCGTACTCGACGGCAGGGAACCGCGGCCAGTACGTCATCGTGGCGCCGTCGCATCGCCTCGTGATCGTGCGCCGCGGGCTGGACTACGGCAAGCAGGGTTTCGACCGCTGGGACCTGCTGCGTGAGGTGGCGAAGGCGTTCCCGCCCGGGTGACGGGGTTCGCCAGCGGGCCGGCGTTGAAGAGCAGGGAGGCCGAAGCCGTACGAACGCGGGAATCCTGGTCGGGGTGATAGGATTTGAACCTACGGCCCCTGCCTCCCGAAGGCAGTGCTCTACCAGGCTGAGCTACACCCCGAAACAGGCGCGCAATGATACACAGGCAGACCGCACGGGGCCAGATGGTTTTGCAGGCCGTCGAACGCGGGCTGCCTATATATAAGTGTCAGGGCGGTTTCAGTCGCCCAGCCGAAGAGGCTCTCAAAGGGATAGTTAAGCGTTGAAGAACAAGAACAAACTCCGGCTGGTCATCGCGACACCGCTGGAGCCGGAGCACGTGGAGAGAATCGGCCGGGTAGGGCCGGAGCAGGTCGAGGTGCTGTACGAGCCCGGCCTGCTGCCGCCGATGCGCTATCACGGGGATCACCAGGGCGACCCGGATTTCCGGCGCTCGCCGGGGGATGAGGCCCGCTGGGACGAGTTGATCGCCGGGGCGCAAATCCTGTGGGACATCCCGCCCGATCGTGCGGACGGCACCAATCCGGTGGACAACGCCGGAGCGCTGCAGTGGATCCAGGCCGCCAACTCCGGCGTCGGCCCGCGGGTACAGGCGCTCGGGCTGGGCGCGCGCGGCATCACGATCACCACCGCGCGCGGCCTGCACGCCGCGCCGCTGACCGAGTTCACCTTCATGGCCCTGCTGATGCACGCCAAGGAGTATGCGCACCTGCGGCGTGAACAGGCGGCGCGCCGCTGGCAGCTCTACACCTCCGGCAGCCTCGAGGGCAAGACCCTGTCGATCGTCGGCCTGGGCGGTATCGGCCGACGGATCGCGGCGACGGGCAAGTCGTTCGGCATGCGGGTGAACGGCCTCATTCGCGACGAATCCGCCGTGACCGCGGCCGATCTCGCGATCGACGCGGTCTTCCGGCAGGCGGACCTGCACGCGATGCTCGGGGAGACCGACGCGCTGGTGCTGTGCGCGCCGGAGACGCCCGCCACGCGGGACATCCTCGACGGTGCCGCCTTCGACGCCCTGAAGCCCGGCGCGGTGCTCGTCAGCATCGGGCGGGGCTCCGCCGTCGACGAAGCCGCCCTGGTCGCCGCGCTCTTGTCGGGGCGGCTGGCGTTCGCGGCCCTCGACGTGTTTCGCACCGAGCCGCTGCCGGAGAAGAGCCCGCTGTGGGATCTCGAGAACGTGCTCATCAGCCCGCATTCCGCGAGCAGGGTGGCAGCGGAGAACGAGCGGCTGGCGGCGCTGTTCTGCCGCAACCTCGAGCTGTTCCTCCAGGGCCGGGCGGGGGAAATGGAGAACCGGTTCGACGCGGCGCGGGGGTACTGAGCCGGCCAGGGGATTCAGGAGCGGCGCTTGACCGCGAACTCCGCGATCGCTACCAGCGCGGCCCGGTGCTCGCTTTCCGGGATGCCGGCAAGCGCGTCGATGGCGGAGTCGGCCGCTTCGCGGGCCCGGGCGGCCGTGTACTCGAGCGCGCCCGTGCGGTCGATGACGGCCTGGATGTCGTCGAGGCCGTGCAGCCCTCCGCCTTCGATCGCCGCCCGTATCAGCTTGCGCTCGCCGTCGCTGCCTTTCGCCATGGCATAGATCAGGGGCAGCGTCATCTTGCCTTCCGCGAGGTCGTCGCCGAGGTTCTTGCCGAGTTCCTCCGGCGAGGCACCGTAGTCCAGCGCGTCGTCGATGAGCTGGAAGGCGGTACCGAGGTCCTGGCCGTAGCGGATCATCGCTGCCTCGTCGCGGTCGTTGCGCTCGGCGAGCACGGCCGCGATCTGCGCGCCCGCCTCGAACAGCCGCGCGGTCTTGCGGTAGATGACCTGTCGGTAGCTGGCCTCGGAAAGGTCGGGGTCGTGCACGTTCATGAGCTGCATGACCTCGCCGGCGGCGATGGTGTTGGTCGCGTCCGCCAGGATCTGCATGACCCGCATCCGGCCGACGTTCACCATCATCTGGAAGGCGCGGGAGTAGAGGAAGTCGCCGACCAGCACGCTCGCCTGGTTGCCGAAGACGGTGTTGGCCGTGTCGCGGCCGCGGCGGCGAGCGGACGAGTCGACCACGTCATCGTGCAGCAGGGTGGCAGTGTGGATGAACTCGATGATGGCGGCGGACTGCACGTGGGCGCTCCCGTCGTAGCCCAGCGCGCGCGCCGCGAGCAGCACGATCAGCGGCCGCAGCCGCTTGCCGCCGCTGGTGACGATGTGCTGCGACACCTCGGAGACGAGGATCACGTCGCTCTTGAGGGACTCGCGAATGAGGGCGTCGACGGCGGCCATGTCGCTCGCGGCAAGCCGCGAGACGTCGTCCAGGGAGAGGGCGTCGGGTGATTTCTCTGCGAGCTGCATGGCGGAGATGATAATGCCTGAAACGTCCCGCATTGGCGACAGACCGCTGCGCGAGGTTGCCACTACCGGCCGGCTCCAAACCGTTGAAAAGCAGCGCCTTCGTGCGGGGCCGCGCGTTGACCCGGGCTCATCGAGTCTATAGAATTCCCGCTCTTTTGTGGCGGCAAGCCATGTCCGGCCGGTATCCCCGGCCAGTCGCCCGATTTTCATGGATTTTTCAGCGGCTTGCGTTTTTCGCTGCAGGTCGCAAGACGGAGTAGACGATGTACGCGGTTTTTCGCGCTGGCGGCAAACAGTACCGGGCAGCGGAAGGTGAGCGCCTGAAGGTCGAGAAACTCGACGCCGAGGAAGGTGCTGACGTCAGCTTCGACGAGGTCCTGCTGGTGGGCGAGGGCAGCGACGTCAACGTCGGCAGCCCGCTCTTGTCGGGCACGACCGTCAGTGCGAAGGTGGTTCGGCAGGGACGCACCGGCAAGGTAAGCGTCACGAAGTTCCGGCGCCGGCAGAACTACCTGCGGCAGCACACGCACCGGCAGTGGTTCACGGAGGTGGAGATTACCTCGATCGGCGCGGCGTCGGGCAAGCCGAAGCAGGAGACGTCGGCGGCGGCAGCGGAAGAGTCCGCGGCGCCGAAGCAGGCGGAGAAGAGCGCCGGCACAAAGGCCGCTGCGAAGAAGACGAGCAAGAAGACGGCAACCAGGAAGGCCGCTTCCAAGAAGACGGTCGCCGGGAAGAAGGACGCCGGCGACGAGTGAGGGTTCGCGAAACCGCGATCTCATGAACAACGGGTTTCCGGCCGGACGGCCGGGCTAGAGCAACAGGTACGGTAAAGTGGCACACAAGAAAGCAGGCGGAAGCAGCAAGAACGGGCGTGATTCGGAGTCAAAACGACTCGGCGTCAAGATCTTCGGCGGCGAGAACGTGGTCGCGGGCAACATCATTGTGCGCCAGCGGGGCACGCGCTTTCACCCCGGCGTCAATGTCGGCATCGGCCGCGATCACACGCTGTTCGCGACTCGCAACGGGCAGGTGAAGTTCGAGAAGAAAGGTCCGAAGAACCGCCAGTTCGTGAGCGTCGAAACGAGCTGAGCGTCGCTTTTCGCGCGGACCCGAAGAACCCCGCACCTTCGCGGGGTTTTTTGTGGACAATGTCTTCATGAAATTCGTCGATGAAGCCACCATTCGGGCGCACGCCGGCAACGGCGGGCCCGGGTGCCTGAGCTTTCGCCGCGAGAAGTACATCGAGCGCGGCGGTCCCGACGGCGGTGACGGCGGCCACGGCGGCAGCGTGTACCTGGTGGCTCGGGAGGGGATCAATACCCTCGCGGATTTTCGCGTGGCCCGGAAATACCGCGCGGAAAGCGGCCAGCCCGGCGCCGGCCGCAACAAGACCGGAAAATCGGGCGAGGACCTCGTGATTCCGGTGCCGCGCGGCACGCTGGTTCACGACGTCGACACGGGCGAGCTCCTGGGCGATCTTGCGGAGGACGGCCAGCGCCTGAAGGTCGCGGAGGGCGGGCGCGGCGGCTACGGGAACACCCGGTTCAAGAGCAGTACCAACCGGGCGCCTCGCAAGACCACGAGCGGCACGCCCGGCGAGGCACGGCACCTGAAGCTCGAGCTCAAGCTGCTTGCCGACGCCGGGCTCGTCGGCCTCCCCAATGCAGGCAAATCCACATTGCTGCGAGCGTTGTCGAGGGCCAGGCCGAAAGTGGCCGCCTATCCGTTCACGACCCTGCATCCACACCTCGGCGTCGTGACGGTCGGGGTGGGGCAGAGCTTCGTGGTCGCCGACATCCCCGGCCTGATCGAGGGCGCCGCGGAGGGCGCGGGGCTCGGGCTGCAGTTCCTGAAGCACGTGCAGCGCTGCAGGCTGCTGCTGCACCTCGTCGATATGGCGCCGCTCGATGCGGCGGACGACCCCGCCGGCCAGGTGCGCGCCATCGAACGGGAGCTCGGCAAGTTCTCAACAGAGCTGGCCGCAAAGCCGCGCTGGCTCGTGCTGAACAAGGTGGACCTGCTGCCGCCGGAGGACCTCGTCCCCGCACGGCAGCGGCTGCTGGAGGCGCTGGACTGGCAGGCGCCGTACTTCGAGGTCAGCGCCGCCACGGGCGCGGGCTGCGAGGAACTCGCGCAGGCGGTAATGCGGGAAATTACTTAGAAGGGTAAAAAGGTGTCAGGTTTATTTTCCTTTTAGGAAAATAAACCTGACACCTTTTTAGACACCTTTTTAGGAAATTACTTAGGCGGCGAGCGCCTTTACCATTCGGTTCAGGCGGCTCTTGTGGCGGGCGGCCTTGTTCTTGCTGATGATGCCCTTGTTGGTCATGCTGTCGATGACCGGTACGGCGGCGGTGTATGCCTTGCCGGCGGCATCCTTGTCGCCCTTTTCGACGGCCTTGATGACGTTCTTGATGTGCGTGCGCATGCGCGAGCGCAGGCCCATGTTATGGAGCCGCGTCTTGTCTGCCTGCCGGGCGCGCTTCCGGGCTGATTTGATGTTGGCCACTCGTGATACCGTGTGTCGGGTTTGCCCGGCGGCGCTTAACGCGCGTCGGGTCCAAAAGAGCCGCGTATTATTCGCGGGCGCCGGTCGAATGTCAACGCCGTCCCGGGCAGGTCGCCGCGTGGCGCGCCGGCTCACATTTCGGGCTATGTGACTGATTCGAGGATGCATTTCACGCTACACTAGTGCGATTCCGCGCTCAAGGCTCCAGCCGCATGCCCGAACACCAGCCGGCCGACGGCCGGACCTCCGCCGCACCCGACCTGCCGCCGCGCACCCTGTCCGGTCGCCATCTCCTGCAGTCGACCTCTGTCGTCAGCGGCATGACCCTGCTGTCGCGCATACTCGGCCTCGTGCGCGACGTCGTGTTCGCCCGCTACTTCGGGGCGACCGTCATCATGGATGCGTTCATCGTCGCCAACCGTATCCCGAACATGCTGCGCCGCTTCTTCGCCGAGGGCGCGTTCTCCCAGGGCTTCGTGCCGGTCATGGCGCGCTACCGCGAACGGCACGACCACGAGGAAGCGCGCCTGCTGGTCGACGCCGTCGCCGGCACGTTCGGGCTGATCCTGTTCCTCGTGACGCTGGCCGGCGTCATTGCGGCGCCGCTTTTGGTGCTCATCGTCGCCCCGGGCTTCATCGGCGAGGACGGCCGCTTCGACGTGGCCACGGCGATGCTGCGGTTCACGTTCCCGTACCTCTTCTTCGTATCGCTGACGGCCTTCGCGGGCGGCATCCTGAACACCTACGGCCGGTTCGCCGCCCCGGCGTTCACGCCCGTGATTTTGAACGTGGTGCTGATCGCGAGCGCGATGTGGCTGTCGCCGCAGCTCGAGAACCCGGGCATGGCGCTGGCGTGGGGAGTATTCATTGCCGGCATCGTGCAGCTCCTGTTCCAGCTGCCGTTCCTGGCGAAGATCCACGCCGTTCCCCGGCCGCGCTGGCGCCCTCAACACGAGGGGGTGCGCCGGATCGGCAAGCTGATGCTGCCGGCGATCTTCGGCTCGTCGGTGGCGCAGATCAACGTGCTGCTCGGCGGGATCATCGCGTCGATGCTGGACGTCGGCAAGATCAGCCTCCTGTATTACTCGGACCGGCTGATGGAGTTCCCGCTTGGATTGTTCGGCATTGCGCTGGCAACCGTCACTTTGCCCTACCTGTCGCGCCAGCACGCCAATGCCTCCATGGCCGAGTTCTCGCGGACCGTCGACTGGTCGATGCGGCTCGTATTCCTCATTGCCGTGCCCGCCGCGCTGGGGCTGGTCGTGCTGGCAGAGCCGCTGGTTGGCACGATCTTCTACGGCGGCGCGTTCTCCGCCTCGGACGTGCGCATGGCGGCGTTGAGCCTGCAGGCATTCGCGCTCGGTTTGGTCGGCTTCTCGTTCGTCAAGATCCTGGCGCCGGCTTACTTCGCGCGCGAGGACACGAAAACGCCGGTGAAAATCGGGCTGATCGCGCTGGCAGTGAATTTCCTGCTGAGCGTATTGCTGGCCTGGTGGCTGACGCAGGCGGGATACGAGGGGGCGCACGCCGGTCTCGCGCTCGCGATCTCGGTGGCGGCGATCCTGAACGCCGTGCTGCTTTTCGTCCGCCTCCGGGCCGACGGGATAGCCGGTCGCAGCGGCGGCTGGGCGGGGTTTCTCCTGCGCATCGTCATCGGCGGCGCGTGCATGGTCGCCGCGTTGCTGTACCTGGCGCGCCCGCTCGAGTGGTGGCTGGAGAGCGGCATCGTGAGCCGCTCGTTGTGGCTGGGCGCCGAGGTAACAGCAGGCGCGGCGATCTACTTTGCGGCGTTGTTCCTGCTGGGCGTGAGGCCGTCGGCCTTCAGGCTGCGCGGCGGATGAGCGTGATGCGGATAATGTAGCGTGCGCCAAGTACAATTAATCCCATGACGATTCCCGATCGCCTGTCGCGAAGGACCTGAAAGAACGTGCACCTCGTTCGTACGGCCGCGAGTTTTCCTTTCCGGCGCGTTGCCGGCGGCAGCGTCGCGACCATCGGCTCCTATGACGGCCTGCACCTCGGCCACCGGAAGCTGCTGGAGCGCGTGCTGGCGATCTCGGCAGACGAGCGCCTGCCGTCCATCGTCATGAGCTTCGAGCCGACGCCGAAGGAGTTCTTCGCGGCGTCGAGGCCGCCGGCGCGCCTCATGCGCTTCCGTGAGAAATTCGACGGGCTGGCCGCGGCAGGAGTCGACCTGTTTTTCTGCCCGCGATTCGACCGGCGTATGCGCAGCCTCGCCGTCGATACCTTCATCCGGCAGATCCTGATACAGGCGATGAACATTCGCCATCTCGTCATCGGCGATGATTTCTGCTTCGCCGCGCGTCGGCAGGGGACGGTGGAGCACCTGCGCCGCGCGTCCGGGGCGCTCGGCTTCGAGGTGCACCAGGCGTCCAGTATTCTCGTGGACGGCGAGCGCGTGAGCAGCACCGCGATTCGCGAGGCGCTCTGGAGCGGCGATATGGCGCGCGCCGAGAAGCTCCTCGGCAGGTCATACAGCATGTCCGGCAAGGTGGTAAGCGGCGACAAGCTTGGTCGCACGCTCGGCTTCCCGACCGCGAACGTCGACCTGCGGCGTCGGCAGAGCCCGATCATGGGAATCTTCGCGGCGCGTGTTCGCGGGCTCGCGGATGAGCCGCTCGATGCGGTGGCGAGCGTCGGGACGCGCCCGACGTTCGGGGGCACCAAGCCGCTGCTCGAGGTGCACATATTCGATTTTGACCGGCAGATATACGGAAGCTACATTCACGTGGATTTCATTGCCCGCCTGCGCAGCGAGCAGAAGTTCGACGACGAGCAATCGTTGATCGAGCAGATGCACCGGGATGCGGCGCGCGCGAAAGAATTGCTGAGCGAGGAAAAGACTTGACCGAGGAAAGCCCCGAAGCGCTGCCCAGGCGCGCTCCGTTCGCGCTGTGGATCTCTGTTGCGCTGGCGATAGTCGTGCTGGATCAGCTCAGCAAGTGGGCCATCGTCCACTGGGTATCGCTGTACGACCGGATCAGCCTGCTGCCATTCCTGAACATCACCCACCAGCGGAACGAGGGCGCGGCGTTCAGCTTCCTGGCCGATGCGGACGGGTGGCAGCGCTGGCTGTTCACCGCGCTGGCACTCGGCATCAGCGCGGTGATCGTGGTCTGGCTGTGGCGCCTGCGCACGAGCCGCCAGCTCGTGCTGTCGGCCGGGCTCGCGCTGGTGCTCGGCGGCGCCATCGGCAACGTGATCGATCGCATCCGGCTCGGCTATGTCGTGGATTTCGTGCAGGTCCTGATCGTGGGCTGGCCGTTCCCGTCGTTCAACGTCGCGGATTCCGCGATTACGGTTGGCGCGGTGCTCCTGATCGTGGACGCGCTGTTCTTCTCGGGGAAGCAGCGGTCGGCGCAGCCGGAGGGATGATCGGCGCTATTGCGTGCTGGCCCAGCAGTCGGTATTCGGACTGGAGCCTTTCCTGCCCGTTGCGTCGATCGTGAACAACTCGCACTTCCCGGCTTCGTCGTCCCCGACGAGGTACTCGGCCTGCGCCGTGTACGTGTTGGCGTCGGCGCCGGTAACCGTCACGCGGTAGGTGCCTGAATCCGTCGTGAAAGCGCTGTTGTCGAATCCCAGGTCCTGCAGGTCCGCGGTGTAGGTGTTGTTGTTCAGGTAATAGCGCTCCTGCTCGGTTGCAATCCTGAGCAGCGCCGACATCGCTTCGACACGCTTGGAACGCTGTACGTGCTGCCGATAGTTCGGGTAGGCGAGAGCCGCAAGGATGCCGACGACCACGACGACGATCATCAGCTCGATGAGTGTGACGCCGCGCGCGCCGCGGCGGCTCCTGGCTGCTGCCCGCATCATTCGATGCCGTCCTGGGTCCACAGGGTCCGGACCGGGTTGTTATCGAAACCCGGATCAAAGCACTCGGCGCCGACGCAGAATATCGGCGGTTCCGCGCACTCCGCGCCTTCGCAATCCTCCGCCGTCGAAGCCGGGAATAGGGCCGCCGGCGACGGTGCAATTCCACCCTGGGCGATCTCGGTCGCGTACGGGGTCTCTTCCCGGTCAACCGGCGAGTCCAGGTTGTTGACCGCGAAGTCGCCGTTGGCCACGTTGACCTGGTAGAGGAGATTCAGCCCGGCGCTGGGCTGGCACGGGTTATTCGTGTTCACCTCGGGCGAGAAGGCTACGATGAACACCGAATCCGCGAAGGTGAGGGAGTCGGCCAGCACCGCCTGGTTGTCCGGCAGCGTGTACCGCCAGCCCCGGTCCAGCGGGCCGATGGTAGCCGGCGTACCGGGCGTCACCGAAACCAGGCGGTCGATCGTCGTCACGTCGTAGTTGGCGTAGTCGTCGGCCGTGAGCCGGTTGAAGACGGCCGGATCCCGGACCGAGAAGAACATGTCGGTAGCCGACGTGTTCAGCGGATGCGCGCGGTAGCCGCTGCCGATGCTGACGGAGATGAAGCGCCGTCCCTGGATCGGGTCCTGGAAGATGGCAACGTCCGGCGAATTGTAGAAGCGCCGTGGATTGTCGAGGTCGTCTCCCGTGCCTTCGGGACCGAGCCGCGCAATCACGCCGCCTTCGACCAGCCTGTTCACCGGGTTTCCGTTGGTGATGTCGAAGCGCCACACCTGTCCGCCGATGTCCACCGCGTACATACGGTCGGCGAGGCCGTCGCCGGTCAGGTCGACGACGCGAATGTCGGTCGGGATGGCGCGTTTCATGTCATCGAGCTTCAGGTCTGCCGCCGAGTCGGCCGGGCCGGCCGACCAGACGGGCGTGCCGGTGAACAGATCGAGCATATGGATGCCGGCACCCTGTGTGTCCCGGGCGGACGTCGGGTACGCCGGCGTGTCGTGCACGGGATCGTAGCCCCCACCCACGATCAGCACGGCATTTTCTATCCTGGAATCCGGGTTGTCGGTGTCGTCGGTGTCCACCATGGCAACCACAGGCGTCGACCAGCTTTGTCCGGCTTCCGGAAGCTGGGTCAGCCACAAAAGCTTCGGGTTATTCCGGTCGGTGACGTCCAGGGCATAGTAGCTGTTACCGCCGCGCCGCATACCGAACACGAGGTAGACGAAATCGTCACCGTTGATCGTGCCGTCATTGTTTTCATCGAACACCACGGGCACGATGTTGCCGTCGATCCCGTAGTGCTTGAACGTCGTTTCCGGATCGAAATAGAGCCGGTTCATGTCACCGAGCAACTCGGCCGGTATGAACGACCAGAGCTCGTTCCCTTCTTTGCCGTCGATGGCGTGCAGGTAGCCGTCGTTGGTCGCCACGAAAACGACGACGTGCGGATCGCCCGCGCTACCCCCGTAAACCACGGCGGCCGGCTGCGAGTGCAGCGGGTCTCCCATCACGAACCGCGTGTCGGTATCCGGCTGCAGGTCCTCGTCCCGCACATCCTTGCCGTGCATCCAGTCGATCAACTCCTGGTGCGTCGGTTCGCCGGCCGAGCCCGTAAGCCCGAGCTCGCTCGACATCACGCTGCTGGTGCTGACCGCAACCAGGCCGCCCCCGGTACCTTTGTTCGTGTACAGCTTGCGTGCAGCCGGAGCGGGCAGCTTGTGCGCGGCGCCCCCGGCCTCCACTTCTGCGCCATCTGGAGTGTCGCTCCAGAGGCTTCGCGAGTTGGCATCGAAAAAGCCACTGGTCGGGTTCACGGCGTCGGCGTCGTCGGCATCGACGATCCGGCCGTCGGCGATCCGGTACTTCTTGAGGTTGCCGGGCCAGTGCACGTTGCCCTTCGCCGAGAACACCGCCATATACAGGTCGTTGAGGTTCTGGGTTCGATTGAAGGAGTTGACCGATACCGACGGCGCCGTGAACGACATCGATTGCTTCTGGATATCGGTGAATATCTTGAGCAAGACCGTCGTCAGGGTCTCGACGTCGTCCGCCCGGAAATACTGGCCGCCGGCACCGGCGGCTGTGCCCTCCAGGCTGGGGATGTCATCGGCGAAGCCGATAGTGTGCGTGATGACCCGTTCTTCTTCTTCAGCTGCCGTCGCCAGGTAGTGTGCGATTTCCTGCAGGCAAGTCCCGTCCCCGGCGGCCTCGCACTGGCCGGTGAACCCCGGGAGGTTGCCGACCAGGCTGGGTGCCTGGTTGGAGTTGTCCTGGGGTTGCCCGTCCGACAGCAGCACGTTGTAGTTCTTGGTGCAAACCGCGGTGCCCGGCGGAATGTAGGACCCGGAAGCGCTGACCGCGGCCGGGTCCGTCAGGGAGTGCCCGTTGCCGAAGAAGGCGGCTGCACCGCGCCAGTAGAGCGCCCCTTCGTACATGACTTCCGCCAGCGGGGTATTGCCCTGTGCCGGGAGGCTGTCGACCTTGTTGAGTATGGCGTCACGATCGGCGTCCAGGTCGCTCATCGCCTTGATGACCACCCCGCCATTGCTGCCGTTGAACCGCATGATCCCGACGTTCACGTCCGAAATGGAGTTCAGTACGGACTTGGTCACGGACTTCAGAATATCGATTTTCCTGACGTCGACTTCGAGGGCGGAACTCTTCCAGTTGAGGTAGTTGCCGTCGTAGACGGTGTAGGTCACGGTCGCGGGTGCGCTTCCCCAGGCCAGTTCCTGCGTGGCGTCGGCGGTGAACTTGTCTCCATTGTTCGTGGCATAAACCCCGGCCGTGCCGTCGCCGTGGCGGCCCGAATCCGCCATGCACTCCACCGTACCGTCATCGCCGGGCGCCAGCTCCTGCCAGCGCTCGACACCTGCCGTTTCCCGGAACTGCACCATGGTATCGGCGTAGCTGCCGATTCCGGCCAGCCGTGCGTCGGCTGCACGGCACGCGAATTCGCTCTTGGGAATCTTCTGGTCACTTGTGCAACTGGGGGCGACATCCACATCGGTCCAGTAGATCGCATCGGAATCGCAGGCGCCGCCATACGGATCGCCTGGGTTGTACGGGGTTTTCGTCCGCACCGTGCCGAGCATGCTCCCGGACGTGTCGAGCATGAACAGTATGTTGGGCTTGACCACGACATCCGGCGTCACGAGCATCAGTTCCGTGTCGTCCGCCAGGGCAGGGGCGCCGGTGAGTACTACCAGCAGTAGTCCAAGGCTGGCCCCTCTCGTTCTTCGTAGCGCGCGGTTCATGTTGCTACCTCGTTCCTTCGTCCTGTAAGGATCAGAACCAGACATGGATCGCCGTGACCGAGTCTGATTCGAGGTGGTGCAGGACGGTAGCGATTACGTTTCCGGCGTCCTGGACGCCTCCGAGCTCCTTGCGAAAATCCTGCAGGGTACGCGCCTGGTCGTTCACTTCGTACAGCGTCGCGGCCGTGACCCGGACGGTCCGGTAGTCACAGGTGTTGCACTGCCGGAAGGTCAGCGTGCCGTTGGCGGTGACGGGCAGGCGCAGATTTGCGAGGGAAACTTCGTAGGCCTCGGAAACCACTTCCAGTTGAGCGGCGGCCGGGGCGCTGAGCGCCACCACCAGGACGGCGAGCAGGCTGCGAATGGACATGACGTTAGTTCCCCAATTCTTGCTTGGTGATCAGAGCGACGGCGCGCCGGGGCCGATGACGTAGAACGCCTGCGTATGCACGGCGGACGCGTCGCGGTCGTTATCGACGCCGCTGGCGACGCGCGTCGACTCGGCCGTCGCCTCCGCCACGAAGTGATAGGCGGCCATACCGCTGCCGAGACTGAATGCCTTATCGGGCACTATGGTGGTGTTCTCGAAGCGGATCACCGTGTTGACCGAGTAGGCGGTTTCCGCAATGTCGTGCCGCCCCAGGTGGAGCTCCGGGATCGTCTCGAAAAAGCCGCGCGACAGCGCGAGCTCCAGCCCGGTTTCGGCGGCCTGGAATGCATTCTCAAAGCTCTGGTCGTTACGGGCGATGGCAAGCTCGGTCGTGGCGGTGTTCATCCCGGAGATGGCGAGTACCGTGACCACGACGAGCAACACCAGTCCGACGACCAGTGCCGCACCACGCTGGCTGCTGATTTTCGTTCTCATCCTCACGTCCGTGCGTTCCGCAAAAGAATGGTCTTCGACACCTGCAGGCGCCGGAAGTCGTCGTTCTGCACGCCGAGAACGACGTTGCCGGGCCGGTAATCCCGGTCGTCGACGATTCCGTTCTCCCGATCGATGGAACGAATGACGAGCCAGATACGTGCCGTCAGGATGCGCGCCGCCGGAATGTAATCGGCATGCGCCGGGTTGAGAATGGTCGCTCCCGGGTTCACGTAGCGATCGACGGCGTTGTCCTGGTCGATGTCCACGCCGAACTGGACCTGCAGGTTCTCGACCCCCGGCGCAACTTCCAGGTCCACGATGGCGGGAGCGCCGGCGTCGACGGTCAGCGTCTTGCGCCTGAGGGTGGGCACCCCCGGAACCAGCTCCGAACTGTTGGCCACGTAGTAGGAGTTGACGATCAGGTTGTGGGTCGTCGAGCTGGCGGCATTGAACCCGGCCGGCACGCTGTCATCGTCGAACAGCCGGCCCTGGAGCCGCGAGGTCTGGATCTGCACGCGGCCGTCGACGGCGGCGACGGAGGCGATCGACGCGCGGCGTACGGTCAGCACGTCGGAGTTTTGCTGCTCCGCGCCGGCCGGGCTGGCATCGCAGGGCAGGCCGTAATCGTTGTCGATCCCCTCCACCGGCCGTGCCAGGTTGAGCGCCCAGGCGGCTCCGCAGAGCTGGGCCGCGGCGGACAGTACGTTCAGCGGGTCGGCTTCCTCATCGACCGTCCCGACGGCAAGCGCCCGGCCCTCGATGGCGTCGCCGCGGCTCGTCTGTCCCCAGTTGCTCGCCATGCGCAGGTCGGCCTCGATCGTATCGATGGCAAACGTCGCGATCTCCTGCACCTTGGCAATGGACTCGTTGACGCGAAACGCGTGGCGGCTCTGCGCGGCGATCTGCACCGCGCCGATGATCAGGAACGAGCCGATCGCGAGCGCGACCATCAGCTCGACGAGGGTGACGCCGGCGTCGTGTTGCCGGCGTGCCGGGAGATGCCTGTTACGACGCGTCATCGCTACATCTCGAAAACGGGAAACTGGATGTCGTATTTCGGCGGCGGGTCCTGTCCAGCCTCGCTCCAGGACACGGTGACGGTATAGACGGACGGAACCGCCGCGCTGTAGGTGACCGTCACCTGTCCGTCCGGAAGCGTATCGTCGGCTTGCTGCTGCCAAAGGAAGATATCCTGGGCCGCCATCTGCGGCGCCGAGCAGTTCACGGTGCCCCCTACGCAGCCGTTGTCGGCGCCGGCGCCCGCGTAGGCGGCACCCGCGCCCGGGTTCGCACGGATCCGGTCGGCCACGTCCCCGGCCAGCGTGACCGCGTGCTGCCGGAACAATGACGTGCGGCCGGCCTGCATGCCGTGCACGTAGAGGCCGGCAATGCCGAGCATGCCGACCGACATGACGATCAGCGCGATGAGAACCTCGATGAGCGAGAATCCCGCCGTGCCCCTTGTTGCTTTTGTCGCTGCCATGGTGAGGGTCCGGTCAGGTGCAGGCCGCGCCGGAAGCGGCGATGGTTTCCTGCGTGCGAATGACGGTCGATCGGCCGATGGGCGTGACGACGATCAGGCGCGCCGCGGAGTCTCCGCCGGGGGAGACCGCGTTGCCGCGCTGGTCGCAAATCATGGCCGTATCGACCGCGGCGACGCCGCCGACGTTGCCGCGGCCGAGACCCGTGGGCGCGAAGCTGAAGTAGGTGGCTCCGCCGGTGTTGACGTCGATGTTTTTATCCACGGGCGGGAACGCCTTCAGCACGTTTTCGCCGGTGCCGGACCGCTCGATGTTGCCGTCGATATCGACAAACAGTATCCAGCCCTCAGCGAAACTCGCACCGTCGCACAGCGCCGTGCCCGTCGGGTCGGCGCTGGCACAGATCGTGATGTTTTCCTTTGCGCGCGCCGCTTCCGACCGTGCGAGGAGGAAGCTGCCGTGGAGGTCGTTGGCCGTGCCCGTGATGCGGCTGTTCTTGGCAAAGTCCCCCAGGTTCGGTACGCCCCAGCCCAGGATGACCCCGACGATCAGTATCGTTATCAGCAGTTCGTAAAGCGTGAAGCCGTTCTGGCCGTGCTTCTTCATGCCGCGAATATACGGGGCCTGCGCGCCGTTTCCGGCGCTATCCGACGAGCGGCCAGTGGGCACCGATGAGCGGTATCGGGACCGCCGGCCATTTAACTTAATCCCCACAGGCGTAGGCGTCGCCGCGCCGGTCCTCGCGGGCGACGCGCGGCCTTCCCGTGTAGCTGACGACCACGGCGCGCGCCTCCGCACCCTGCCGGCGGTCGCAGACGACCAGGGTCCCGGTGGTCGCGCGCCGGCGCGTCGTACGCAGCGTGAAGGCCTGCCGGTTGGCATCGATCCGGACCCGTTCATCCACGCGCCGCCCGGCCAGGATCGGTTCACCGGCGTCCACCTGCGCGGGCCCGTCGCCGTCCGCGTTCACGAACAGGATCCAGCCCGCCGACCAGTCCGTGCCGCCGCTGCAGGACTTACCGTCGCCGCTCGGGCAGAGCGTGACCTCGCGGCGGCGCACGATCGATTCCTTGCGCGCCAGGTGCACGGCGTGGAACAGCGCGTCCGTCTCGGCGCGCAGCCGCCTGTCGGCCACCAACCCGCCGAAGGAGGGCAGGCCGATCGTGAGCACCAGCGCCGCGATCGCGAGCGTCGTCAGGAGCTCGTAAAGCGAGTAGCCGCGGGTGCGCCGCCGTCCCGGCATGCCGGACCTCCCTGTCCCGGTGTACAAGGGGAGGCTAACGGCCCTGCGCGCCGGCTGGAGCGGCCATTTCCGCGCCGTTTCGGGGGTTTCTCGGCGGAGGGGCGGGGGCGCAATACCAGCGCGGGCGGAGAATTCCCGGCCGGAATTAGTCTATACTCTGCAACCGACTGATAACTGGCGACAAAGCCCTGGGAACCGCGTATGTCCACTCCGGACATCCTCGACAGACTGAAGCGTCACGGCGTCCAGCCGACGCCGCAGCGGCTCGAAGTGGCGGCCGTGCTGCTGGAACGCCCGCAGCACCTGTCGGCGGACCAGATCCTCGAGCGGCTGCGCGCGGCCGGCAGCCGCGTGTCCAAGGCCACCGTGTACAACACCCTGAAGCTGTTCGGCGAGCGGGGCCTCGTCCGGGAGCTCGCCGTGGACTCCAACCGCCGGTATTACGACTCCACTACCCATGCGCATCATCACTTCTATAACGTGGGCACGGGCGAGCTTTCCGACATCCCGGCCGACCAGGTCCGCATCATGAACCTCCCGCCGCTGCCCGCCGGCACCGAGCAGGAAAGCGTGGAAGTGCTGATCCGGGTCCGCGACAAAGATACGGCCTGAGCCGGCTGGTCCGTGGCCCGCGGCGACGGTATACTCGCCCGCCCCTGCCGGATTAGCTCAGTTGGTAGAGCACATCATTCGTAATGATGGGGTCAGGTGTTCGAGTCACCTATCCGGCACCACCACCCTCTCAACAGGGCGGAGAAGCGAACCGCCGATCACTCGCCGCCATCAGAGCGATGTTGCGCGCGGCGCTCGGCTTAAGCAGCGAGTTTCCATCCCGGTACACTTGCGCCGGACCCGGAGCTCGCGGCGCGCGTGCGCGCGCACGGCCTCGTCGGTCGAGCAACAGCCCCTACCGGCCGGAAACCTGTAACGTATTCCCGATGCGTCGGGAAATCCTCCAAGACACCCCATGCGGATTCCGTTCCGCGCCAACTGCACTGCGGCGCCGGACGGGTGCGGCCGTTCTGCTGGCCCTCCTGCTCACGGCCGCGGAGTGCGGCCTCACGCAAACGTTCGGCCTGCGGGTCCCGGTGCCGCCGACGCCGGTACCGGTTGCGGACTCCCTGCACCTTGTTTACGAGCTGCACCTGGCCAACGTCAGCGAGCATCCGCTCCGGCTGGCAAAGCTCGAGGTCACGGCGGCCGGTGCCGCTGACGCTTACATGATCCTCGGCGCCGCCGAGCTCCCGCAACGCCTGTTCCGCCCGGACCTGCGGGCCGATTCCGATACGAGCCTGTTCGCGCCGGGCTCCACGGGCGTCGTCTACATCGAGCTCCGGCTTCACGACGCCGCGCTGCCGGAAAATCTCGAGCATCGCGTGACGTTTGCGGTAACGGAGAACGACGATACGAGAACCGCACGCGGCGCCGCGGTGCCGGTAAGGGAGGAATCGCCGCTCGTGCTGTCGCCGCCCCTGCGCGGCGGCCCGTGGGTGGCGGTTTACGATCCCGGCTGGCCGCGCGGGCATCGGCGCGTCATCTATGCCGTGGACGGCGAGGCCAGGATACCGGGCCGCCATGCGATCGACTGGATCCGGGTCGACCGCGACGGCCGCCTGGCCGACGGCGATGCCGACCGGACCCGCAACTGGCTGGGCTACGGCGCCGACGTGCTCGCCGTGGCCGACGGCACCGTGGCCGCCGTGCGCGACGACTTCGCGGAAAGTGAAACGCTCTCGGGGCACCCGAAACACCCGCCCGAGGATGCCACCGGAAACTACGTGGCCCTCGACGTCGGACAGGGACGTTTCGTGTTCTACGAGCACCTGCAACCGGGCAGCATCCGGGTCGAAGCCGGCGAGCAGGTGCAGGCAGGGCAGGTGATCGGTGCCCTGGGCTTCACGGGACAATCCACCGGGCCGCACCTGCACTTCCACGTCGCGGACGCGAACTCGCCGCTGGGTGCGGAGGGCATGCCGTTCGTGCTGGACCGGTTCGAGCTGCTCGGCGCCTACGAGAACTTCGATGACCTCGGGTCCGCCCCGTGGACGCCCGCCGGCTCCGCCGTGAATACGATGCGAAGCCGCGAGCGGCCCGGCCCGAACGCCGTGGTCACTTTTCCGGGGAGCGACGCGGAACCGGCCGCACGCGGCCCGACGGCAGAACCTCAGCCGTCGGTGTCAGCGGCCGCGGCAGCCTTGGCGCCGACGGGCGCCTGCGCCCCGAGCACTTCGAACTCTCCCGCCTTGTAGCGCCGCCAGTAATCCTTCAGCGCCTCCCTGACCTTGCCGTGCAGCAGGTACACGCCGATCAGGTTCGGCAGGCACATGCCGAGGATCATCAGGTCGCCGAAGGCCAGCACGTTGATCGCCGTGATGACCGAGCCGAGGAACGTGAACGTCAGGAACAGCGCCTTGTAGTAGTTGGATGCGCGCTCCCCGAACAGCCATACCGCGCATCGTTCGCCGTAGTAGGACCATGACAGCATCGTCGAATACGCAAACAGGAACACGGCAAGCGAGAGTACGTACGGGAACCACGCGATGTGCTCGCCGAAGGCGCGCGAGGTGAGCGCGGCGCCCTGGGCCGTCTGGATGACATCCGCGTATTCGGGGTTGTTGTAGGCCCCGGTAATGCTGATGACCAACGCGGTCATGGTGCAGATGATCACCGTATCGATGAAGGGTTCGAGCAGGGCCACCGTGCCCTCCCGAACCGGGTAGCTGGTTTTTGCGGCGGAGTGCGCAATGGCCGCTGATCCGGAACCCGCTTCGTTGGAGAACGCCGCGCGCTGGAACCCGACGACGAGAACGCCGACGGCGCCGCCGAACGCCGCGTCGGGTGAAAAGGCTTCCGTGAAGATCGCGGCGAACGCGGCAGGCACCAGTTCGACGTTGGTCATGATCACGACGAGGCAGGCAAGGACATAGAAGATCGCCATGAACGGCACGACCTTGCCGGCCACGTTCGCAATCCGGCGGATGCCGCCGATGATGACGATACCGACCAGGGTCGTCATGATCGCGCCGTAGACCCAGTTCTGCAGTCCGGGTAACGATTCCTGGACCGCGTTCATGGACTGGTTCACCTGGAACGCGTTGCCGCCGGCGATGGACCCGCCGATGCACAAAAAGGCGAACAGGACTGCCAGCCCCTTGCCGAGGCGCGGCATGCCTCTTTCCGCGAAACCTTTCGACAGGTATTGCACGGGGCCGCCGAGCACACGGCTGTCGGCGCGAAACTCCCGGTACATCAGCGCAAGCGTGCATTCCGAGAACTTGGTGGTCATGCCGATCAGGCCGGCCACGATCATCCAGAACGTCGCACCGGGCCCGCCCAGCGCAACCGCGATCGCGACGCCGGCGATGTTGCCGAGGCCGACGGTTGCGGAGAGGGCGCAGCTCAGCGCCTGGAAATGCGAGACGTCACCCGGCTCGCTCGGATCGGTGTACTTGCCGCGCACGAGCGCGATCGCGTGCCGGAAGCCGCGGATGTTGAAAAATCCCATGCGAAACGTGAGGAAAACGCCGGCCGCCACCAGCCACATCACGATGAACGGCAGCGTCACCGTGTCGTCCCAGAACGCGACGTCGAAGAACAGGACCGCGCCGACCACTGTGTTCACCGCGCCCATCGCCTTGTCCGCGATCTCCATCACCCCTTCGGGGGCTTCCTCCCGCACCAGGATCGACGGTGTGCCGTCAGCTTCCGCTACGGCCTGGGCCACGATGGCAGGGTGGCCCGCGGGCTCGGCCGCCGCGGCTGCCGCGGCGAGCAGTGAAAGGAAGATGATGGTGTAAATCGAGCGCATCGAGTGCTATCCCCCCGCGGGTTGTACGGCTCAGCCGCGCCTTTTCACGGGTTTTTCGGCGGCGGGCCTGGCGTGAGTGACCGCGTATGATGCGGGCTCGGGACAGTGAGGTCCACCCTTGGGGCGGCGCGCTGCAATCCACGGTAGCAGGCGAGACGCGGTCTTCCACATATGATGGAACGGCGGGGGCGCCGGTTTTCGGTAGCCGCTACAATCGCCATCACCATGAATTACAACAAACCGCTCGCCGCCGCCCTGCCCGCGCTACTCTTCGCCGCCTTTGCCGGCGCGCAGCAGTCCTCGTCATCGCAGAACCCGTATGCGCCCGATACCGCCGAGCCCGGCTCCGTGGAGGCGATCGCGGCGTTCACCACCGCGCCGAAATACCTGAGCCCGTGGGTCGCCTACGTGCCGGAATCGGAGACGGTGCCTTCGCCGACCGACTACCTCGGGCACGTCGCCGGCGCCGCGGGCGAGCTGTCGCGGACCTCCGAGATCTACGGCTACTTCCGCGAGCTGGACCGCGCCTCCGATCGCGTGCAGGTCTCGGTGATCGGCAAGACCGAGGAAGGACGCGACATCCTGCTGGTCGCCATCGCGGACGAAGAGGGCCTTGCCAACCTGGAACGGTACAAGGCGGCCACCGCGGCGCTCGCCGACCCTCGCAAAACGAGTCCCGAGGAAGCGGAGGCCATCATCGCGACGGCGAGGCCGATCTACTATTTCAATGCGGGCCTGCACTCGACGGAGACCGGCAGCCCGGAGATGGTCATGGAGATGGCCTACCGTCTCGCCGTCTCCGAACAGCCGATGATCAGGGACATCCGCGAGAAGCTCATCGTGCTGATCAACCCGGTCTCGGAGCCCGACGGCCGCGACAAGATGGTCGACTGGTTCTACCGCTATCTCAAGGGCAAGACCGACATCGATACGCTGCCGCCGCGCTCGCCGCCGTACTGGGGCCATTACGTCTTTCACGACAACAACCGCGACACGCACCAGAAGGCGCTTGCGATCACCCAGGCGGTGCATCGCATGTTCTACGAGTATCACCCGACCGTCGTGCACGACCTGCACGAGTCGATTCCGCTCCTGCAGACCTGGAACGGCACCGGCCCCTTCAACGTCAACATCGACCCGATCCTGATCGACGAATGGTTCGCCATGGCCTTCGCCGAGATCACGACCATGACGCGCTTCGGCATGCCGGGCGTCTGGACCTGGGGCTTCGGTGAAGGCTGGGGTCATCATTACCTCGATTCGGTCGCGGTCAACCACAACAGCGTCGGCCGCGGCTACGAGACCTTCGGCAACGCAACCGCCGAGACGCTGGATCGCGTGCTGCGCGAGAGCGAGCAGGAGGACATCGCCGGCAACCCGGTGACGTCGCAGCAGTGGTACCGCCCGCTGCCGCCGGAGCGGAACGTTCGCTGGTCGCTGCGCAACAACACGAACTACATGCAGACCGGCTCCCTCGCGATCCTCGAATACAGTGCGAAGAACGCGGCCGACATGCTGCGCGGCTTCTACAAGAAGGGCTACAACTCCTGGCAGGCGGGCCTCAACGAGGCACCGTACGGCTTCGTCATCCCGGAGCACCAGGGCGACCCGCGCCGCGTGGCGCAGATGATCGGCGTGCTGACCGGGCACCGCATCGAGGTCGGGCAGGCCGCCCGGGATTTCGCCATCGAAGAGGGCAAATTCCCGAAAGGGACGTTCGTCATCAAGCTCGACCAGCCGTATCGCAACTACGCGGTCGACCTGCTCGTGCCGCAGGAATTTCCCAAGGATACCGGGTTCACGCCCTACGACGACGTGTCGTGGGCGCTGAGCGTGCATTACGGCGTCGAGGCGATTCCCGTTGCGGATTCGAGCGTGCGCGAGGTCGAAACCGTGCAGGTGCCGCGCGATTACCGCGCCACCGGCGGCGTGAACGGCTCCGGCCCGGTTTTCCTGCTTGCCGACACAGGACAGGAAGGACTGCTCGCGGCGCGCGTGCGCCTCGCCGATTTCAACCTCGAGATCGCGGAGCGCGCGTTCAAGGTCGGCCGCGTGGAGTATCCCGCGGGCTCGTGGATCCTGCCGCCGCAGGACGGGCTTGCCGATGCCGTGAACGCCGTCGCCGCGGAGCTCGCGCTGGAGTTCGAAAGCGCGCGCCGCGTGCCGGAGGTCGAGCGGCACGAGGCGCCGCTGCCGCGTCTCGCCCTGTGGCATACCTGGGAGGACACCGAGTCGGTCGGCTGGATTCGCCTGACGCTCGACGAGCAGGCTATCCCGTACGACTACATCCGCGACGAGGATATCCGCGCGGGCGATCTGCGCGCGCGCTACGACGTCATCCTCTACGGGAATACCTATTCGGGCCTCGCGGAGCAGATCCACGGCATCGACAAGCGCTGGGGCCCCATGCCCTACACGCGGACGGCGCAATTCCCGAGTCACGGCGTGCCGAATGCCTCCGAGGACATCACCGGCGGCATCGGCTGGGAAGGTATGGCGAACCTCGAGCGCTTCCTCGAGGACGGCGGCATGCTGATTACGCTCGCCAACGGCTCCGCGCTGGCGCTCGAAGGCGGCCTGGTGCGCGGCGTCTGGCCGGCCGCGAGCGACGTGAACACCCCCGGCTCCGAGCTGCAGGTGTCCTTTGCCCAGCCGCGGCATCCGATTGCCTACGGGTACCCGGCGCTGACGTCCGCGTTTCGCAGCAACTATCCCGTCTACGACATGCGCCGCGCGGACCGCGAGCACGTGGTGCTGCAGTGGGGCACGAAGAAGCTCAAGGACGAGCGCGACCCCGCGGACGAGGAAGAGGAGCAGGGCAAGGAAGACGGGGAACTCGTGATCAGCGGCGGCGCGGAGAACGGCGACGACCTCCAGGGCCGCCCCGCCATCCTCGACCTGCCGGCCGGCGAGGGCCGTGTCATCGCGTACAACTTCAACCCCATGCATCGCGACCTGAATCACTCCGACTACCGCTTCCTGTGGAACGCGCTCCTCAACTGGCGGTACATCCTGGAGGATCCCCCGAAACCGTGATCGCCCCCCTGTAGGAGCGCGCATCGCGCGCGATGCCGAGGCGTCTGTTAAAAGGTAAAAGGTAAAAGGTGTCAGGTTTATTTTCTTAGAAGAAAATAAACCTGACACCTTTTACCGCTCCCACAGCGCCGTTCGTCCCCCGGTATACTGGCAGGTCCATGGAGAACCTCGGGTTCACACTACTGGCGTTTGTCTTCGTGCTGATGAACGCCTTTTTCGTGGCGGCGGAGTTCGCCATCGTCAAGCTGCGGTACACGAAAGCCGAGGAGCTGGCTGAGACCGCCGGGCCGCGCGGGCGCATCCTCCACAAGGTTCATACCCATCTCGACGAATACCTGTCGGCCTGCCAGCTCGGCATCACGCTGGCCTCGCTGGGCTTGGGCTGGATCGGCGAGCCGGCGTTCGCGCGGCTGATCGAGCCGGTGCTCGGGTGGCTCGGCATCACCGATCCCGAGGTGGTGCACGGCATTGCGTTCGTCGGGGCCTTTGCCGTCATCTCTTTCCTGCACATCGTCATGGGCGAGCTGGCGCCGAAGTCTCTCGCGATCCGCCAGCCGGAGCCGGTGTCGCTGTGGACCGCCGTGCCCCTGTTCAGCTTCTACTGGCTGATGTACCCGTTCATCTGGCTCCTGAACCGCTGCGCCAACCTGCTGCTCCGGGCGATGGGCGTGAGCCTGGTGCAGGGCGTGGAAGAGGCCCACTCGGTGGCGGAGCTGAAGAAGGTGCTGCGGGCCAGTCATCGCCACGGCGAGCTGGGCAGCGAGTCCGCCGACCTCCTGAAGCGCGCCTTCGAGCTCGACGAGCTCTCGGCCGGCGACGTGATGCGGCCGGACGAGGAGATGGTGACGCTGAACGTGGACGATCCCCTGCCGCAGATTCTCGCGACGATTCGCCGCCACCGCTACTCACGTTACCCCGTCTACGAAGGCGAGCCGGACAACCTGCTCGGCATCCTGCACGTGAAAGACCTGGTGCTCGAGCTGGATCGCAACGCCGGCAACGCCGAGCTGCGGGCGCTGGTCAAGCCCGCGCTCATGATCAGCACCGGCATGTCCGCGACCGGCATCCTGAAGGAGTTCCAGCGGGGCTACCCGCATTTCGCGATCGTCGTCGACGAGTACGGGACGATCCTGGGATTCGTGACCCTGGACCATGTCGTCGAGGTGCTGGTCGGCACCATCGAGGACGAGTTCAGCCACCGCCGGCCGGACTGGTCCCAACAGCCGGACGGGAGCTACGTCGGCCATGGTTCACTCTCCATCTATTCGCTGGAGCGCCTGCTGAACATCGAGATCCTGCCGTTTCCGGACGTCAACAGCGTCGGGGGCCTCGTCATGGACAAGCTCGAGCGCATCCCGGAGGTGGGTGACAAGGCCGTTTTCGACGATTTCGAGCTCGAAGTCCGCGAAATGGACGGCCCGCGGATCGTGACCGTCGCGGTTACGCCGGTCGAATGGCAGGAATTCGAGGACGAGACAGGATAGCTCTTTGGGGAGCGCGCATCGCGCGCGACGCCACGGCGCGCGCCAGGTGCCGTCGGCCGCACTGCGCCCTACGTAAAAACAGTGAGTTGCCTTGCATTGTTCCGGTGACCTGTCACAATGTTGCCCTTACCGCTCAGGACAATAAAAAATGGCGGCAGATTGTGCGGCCAGGCGTTTAAGACCGGCCTCCGGCGAGCTAGACTGCCGCCCATGAACGCAACGGGGCTGGCGGCTGAATGACCATTACAAGCGGCAAAGACGTGGCGGGTCCGTTGCCCATCCGGCGCACGCGTCCCCGGGCGGGTGAGCGCACCCGCGGCACGGTGGACGCGCTGCAGACCAAGATTGCCGTCAACGTCCAGAACCTCGACCGCAGCTGCTACCGCGAGCAGCTCTCCGCCAACGTGGCCGAGCTGCCGGATGCCACCGGCTGCGACGCGGCTTTCCTGGTCCTGTTCAACGCCGAGTCCGCCGCGGGATTCGACGCCGTGCTGTCCTCCAGCAGCATGTTCGCGAGCTGCAACCCGGACGCGCTGCTCGGCGAGGTGCTGGATGACTGGCCGTGGCTCGCGCGGCGCCTCGGGCACCTGCGCCTGGTCGACATCCACGATACCGGCAGCGCCGCGGGCGAGGCCGGGCCCGAATTCGCGCGGCTCGCCGAGCTGAACATCGGGTCCTGCCTCGCCATCGGATTCTCGGTGCGCGGCGAGCTGGCGGGTTTCCTCGCGCTCGCGAACGAACGGCCCATCGACGCCTGGGATGCCAACCTGCACCTGCTGATGAAGCTCATCGGCGCCTCGCTCGCGTCGGGCCTCGAACGCATGCGCACGGCGGAGCTCCTGGACGAGCTCGAGGAACGCAACGAGCTCGTCAACCTCACGGCGAACGACGGCATCTGGGACTTCGACGGGCAGACCAAGCGCATTGCCCTGTCCCGGCGCTGGAAAGAAATGCTGGGCTACGACCAGGACCGCGAGGACGTGCTGCCGGACTGGTACCGCCTGGTTCACCCGGACGACATGGCGCGCGTGCAGGCAAGGATGCGCGAACACCTGGAGGGCAAGACGCCGTTCTTCGAAAGCATGCACCGCATGAAGCACCAGAACGGTGAATGGCGCTGGATGACGAGCCGGGCCAAGGCGCTGCAGGATGACAAGGGCCGGCTCATCCGCCTGCTCGGCGTCGAAGTGGACATCACCGAGCGCAAGCTCTACGAAGAGGCGCTGTTCCGCGAGAAGGAGAGCGCCCAGATCACACTGCGCTCGATCGGCGACGGCGTCATTACCACGGATGCCGATTGCAACGTGGAATACATCAATCCGGTCGCCGAGGAGCTGACCGGGTGGAAGGTCGACGACGCGAGCGGCCGGCCCGTTGACGAGATCTTCCGCGGCTTCCACGAGGAGACCTGCGAGCCGCTCGAGAATCCACTGGCAGTCTCGATCCGCCGCAGCCGCTCCATCAAGTCGGTACGCCCGACGCTCCTGATCCGGCGCGACGGCAACGAGCTCTATATCGAGAGCTGTGCCTCCCCGATCCGTGACGGCAGGGGCGAAGTGACCGGCGGCGTGCTGGTGTTCCACGACGTCAGCGAATCAAGGGAGCTCAACCGGCGCCTCAGCTACCACGCGAGCCACGACATCCTGACCGGCCTCGTCAACCGCCGCGAGTTCGAGAACCGCCTGGAGCGCGCGTTGAAGAGCGCGCGCGCGAAAGAGACCTCCTATGCGCTGCTGTACCTCGACCTCGACCAGTTCAAGATCGTCAACGATTCCTGCGGCCACAGCGCGGGCGATCACCTCCTCGGGCAGCTCGGCGCGCTGTTGAAATCGAAGATCCGCTGGCGCGACACGCTGGCGCGGCTCGGCGGCGACGAGTTCGGTGTGCTCCTCGAGAGCTGCAGCCTGGACGAGGCCATGCAGACGGCCGAGACGCTGCGCATCGCCATTGGCGATTTCAAGTTCATGTGGGACGACCGCAGCTTCCGCCTCGGCGTGAGTATCGGGGTCGTGCCGATCACCGCGGACAACGAGGACGTGGCCGCACTGCTTTCGGCCGCCGACAGCGCCTGTGCGCAGGCGAAGGAGAGCGGCCGCAACCGTATTCACAGCTTCCTCGAGAACGACATCGATCTCATGCGCCGGCGGCGTGAGATGCAATGGGCGGCGCGCATCAACAATGCGCTGGAGGAAGAGCGTTTCGAGCTGTTCCGGCAGACGATCCAGCCGCTGCAGCGTCACGACGAGGGCGCGCACTACGAGATCCTGCTGCGCATGCGGGACGAAGGCGGCGGCATCGTCGCGCCGGCGCTATTCATCGAAGCGGCGGAGCGCTACGGCCTGACCCCCAGCATCGATCGCTGGGTGATCAAGAGCGCGTTCCGCTGGCTGGTCTCGGAGGCGGACGAGCGGGAGCGCCTCGCGCTCTGCTCCATCAACCTTTCCGGCCAGAGCCTCGGCGACGAAAAATTCCTGCCGTTCGTCATCGAGCAGTTCCAGATGAGCGGGCTCGACGCTTCGCGCATCTGCTTCGAGATCACGGAGACGGCGGCGATCGCCAGCTACTCGCAGGCGAACCGGTTCATCAACGCGCTGAAGGAGCTCGGCTGCAAGTTCGCGCTGGACGATTTCGGCACCGGGCTGTCGTCGTTCGGGTACCTCAAGCACTTCCCGGTCGATTTCCTGAAGATCGACGGCAGCTTCGTGAAAGAGATCCTGCACGATCCGATCGACCGGGAGATGGTGCGCTCGATCAACGAGATCGGCCACCTCACCGGCAAGCAGACGATTGCGGAATTCGCCGAGAACGAAGAGATCATCACCATGCTGCGCGGCATGGGCATCGACTACGCGCAGGGCTACGGCGTCTCCGAGCCCAAGCGTGTCACACGGGCCGTTGCGTAAACGAAAAGTAAACGAACGTTAACCGAGCGTAAGGAATTGCAAACGCCGCGTAAACGCGGCGCGGCGCGGCTTTACAGGCTCGGCAGGGCGTACCAATAATACCGCCGAGCGCCGACGCTTCGAGCTGATTCGGCCCTGGATCATCGACCTGATTGTCGACCGACTGCCGGTACGAGCCGACGGCTTTCGGTACCAAGAACAAGCGTCCTTTTTCGGCTGACGAGCAGACGCGGCTTTTCCCTTGGGGGGATGAAAGCATGTTGCCTTTCCCGAACCGTTCGGCGCCGGTGCGCGCGATCCTCGCGTCCGTGCTCCTGTTGCCGCTGTCCGCTTTGGCGCAGCAGGCGACACCGGATACGCAGGTGGGAGACACGGTTACGCACCCGGTGACCGACGAGGAAGCCACCGTCATCCAGCTCGTGCCCGGCTACGCGGTGATCACCGACCGCGGCGACGTCATCCTGATCCACACGACGGCAGGCGAGATCATCGTCCCCGACGATCCGGAGACGGACGAGAACGAAGAAGTAACGATCGCCTCGGTCACGGTCAACGACGATACGGGTCTCATCGACACGATTACGCTCAGCACGGGCGAGGTCATGGAAGTCGCGACCAGCATCAGCGGCGATTTGAGCGACGAGGAAGAGGCGGCCGCGGGTGAGCCCGGCACCCCCGGGGGCGAGGTCCCGTTCAATCCGCCGGAAGGCAACACCCGTCCCTACTCGGATCGCTACGAGGGCGGTAACGGCGGCGGCGGCGACAACGGCTGGGGACTCGAGGTCTGCGATCCGACCGGCATTTTCGGCGGCTGCGCCATCATCGGCGAGGATGCCACGCCGGGCGGCGACGGCAGCACGCCCGATCCGCTGCACGCGACGGTGGACGATGCCTGGGGCGACATCGAGACCGTCAGCAGCAACCTGCCCGGCATCCAGGTTTTGAGCATCGGCGGCAACGGCGGTCGCGGCGGGAACGTCCACGGCAATTTCGACGCGGCGCGGGGCGGCAATGCCGGGCGCGGCGGCTCGGTTTACCTCGATGCGCACGTCGAGGTCCAGACGTCGGGGCACGGCGCGCACGGTATCTTCGCGCAAAGCCGCAGCGGCAGGGCAGGCGACGGCGGCACCGGCTACATCTTCGCCGGCGGCGGTGACGGCGGCGCCGCTTCTCACGGCGGTTTGGTCGACGTGTTCCAGGACGGCGAGATCGTCACCAGCGGCAACGGCGCGCACGGCATTTACGCGAACAGCCTCGGCGGGTCGGCCGGCAGCGGCGGCGACAGCTGGGGACTGGTCGGCATCGGCGGCAGCTCGCGCCTGGGCGGCAACGGCGGCAGCGTGTTCATCACCAACAACGGCATCGTGGCCACGTCCGGGCAGGACAGCCACGGCATCCTGGCGCAAAGCGTCGGCGGCACCGGCGGCGACGGCGGCGATTCCGGCGGCATCGTCTCCCTGGGCGGCACCGGCTCGGTCGGCGGCAGCGGCGGCCAGGTGCAGGTGACCAACCAGGCGAACGCCCTCATCGTCACGCAAGGCGCCCGCAGCGTCGGCGTGCTCGCCCAGAGCGTCGGCGGCGGCGGCGGCAACGGCGGCACGGCCGGGGGCCTCGTGGCCATCGGCGGCGATGGCACCGCCGGCGGCAGCGGCGGCCGGGTCACGGTGATAAACCATTCCGGCAGCCGGATCGCGACGGAAGGGGGCGCCTCCCACGGCGTCCTCGCGCAGTCGATCGGCGGCGGCGGCGGCTTCGGTGCCGGCTCGGGCGGTGCGGTGGCCGTGGGCGGCGACGGCGGCGGCGCCGGCAACGGCGGCCAGGTCACGATCGACAGCAATGCGGCCATCACGACGGCAGGCGCCGGTGCGCGCGGCCTGTTCGCGCAAAGCATCGGCGGCGGCGGCGGCGCGGCCAGCGGCTCCGGCGGCGCGGTCACCATCGGCGGTGACGGCGGCGGCGGCGGCAGCGGCGGCCGCGTATCGGTCGACAACGGGGGCAGCGTCGTCACCGCAGGCGCGGGTGCGGACGCGATCGCGGCCCAGAGCATCGGCGGCGGCGGCGGCAGCAGCGGCACGGCCGGCGGCGCCGTGACGATCGGCGGCGCCGGCTCGGGAGGGGGCTCGGCCGGTGCGGTGCACGCGGGCAATACCGGCACGCTCGACACCGCGGGCAGCTTCGCCCGCGGCATTCTCGCGCAGTCGATCGGCGGCGGCGGCGGCTCGGCCGGCACCTCCGGCGGCGCGGTTACGATCGGCGGCCGCGGCGGCAGCGGGGGCAATGCCGGCGCCGTCGACGTCGACAATGCCGGCCACATCGGCACGCAGGGCTTCGGCGCCGACGCCATCCTCGCGCAAAGCATCGGCGGCGGCGGCGGCAGCGGCGGTACCTCGGGCGGCGCCGTGTCGATCGGCGGCAGCGGCTCGGGCGGCGGCAATGCCGCCGCTGTCACGGTAATCAACACCGGCACGATCAACGCGACCGGCCATTTCGCGCGCGGCGTGCTCGCCCAAAGCATCGGCGGCGGCGGCGGCGCCGGGGGCTACGGCGGCGGCGCGGTGGTGATCGGCGGGAGCGGTTCCGCGGGGGGCAACGCCGGCACCGTGCGGGTCGACAACCAGGGGGGTTCCATCACGACGGCGGGGAACGCCTCCAGCGCGATCCAGGGCCAGAGCATCGGCGGCGGCGGCGGCGACGGCAGCACGACCGGCGCCTCCTTCCTGTCACTCGGCGGCTCCGGCGATTCGGGCGGGGCCGCGGACGACGTGACGGTGCTCTCCAGCGGCAACCTCGTGACCACGGGCCACGATTCGCACGGTATTTTCGCGCAGAGCATCGGCGGCGGCGGCGGCAACGGCGGCAGCGCCATTTCCGCCTCGGCCTTTGCCGGCGTGGCCATCGGCGGCGACGGCGCCGGCGGCGGCAGCGGGGGCGACGTCCAGGTGATCACCACGACGCGCTCCGTCGTGGTCGACGGCGTGCCCCTCGACGTAAACCCGTTGATCCGCACCTCCGGGGATCGTTCGCACGGTTTGTACGCGCAAAGCGTCGGCGGCGGCGGCGGCAACGGCGGCTTCGCCGTCCAGGGCACCGCCGGCACGTTCCTGTCGGTGTCCGTCGCGATCGGCGGCAGCGGCGGCGGCGGCGGTAACGGCGGTGACGTCACGATCGGCAGCGTCGCGTCGGTTTTAACCGCCGGTGCCGACTCGGACGGCCTGCTCGCGCAGTCCATCGGCGGGGGCGGCGGCAACGGCGGCTTTGCCATCGCGGGTGCCCTGCAGTTCAACCCGATCGGCGGCGGTTCCGTGGCGGTGGGGGTCGGCGGCTCGGGCGACGCCGGCGGCATCGGCGGCACCGTCGACCTGGATTTCGCCGGTAATGTCAGCACGCTCGGCGCGCGCTCGCGCGGGATCGTGGCGCAAAGTATCGGCGGCGGCGGCGGCAACGGCGGGTTCAGCATCGCCGGCGGCGTGTCGGTTTCCGGCATCGGGGACGGCGCGATCGCCGTGGGCGTCGGGGGCAGCGGCGACAGCGGCGGGAACGGCGGCCTGGTGACGGCGGTGGTGAACGCCGACGTCAGCACGGCCGGTGAGGATGCCGAGGGCGTGCATTTCCAGAGCGTCGGGGGTGGCGGCGGCAACGGCGGCTTCAATATCGCCGCGGGTTTGTCGGGGGCCGGCATCGGCAGCGGTGCCATCGGCGTCGGCGTCGGCGGCAGCGGCGGGGACGGCGGGACCGGCGGGACCGTCGACGGCACCGTCAACGGCACGGTGGCCACGTCGGGCGCGGGCTCTGCCGGCATCATCATGCAGTCGGTCGGCGGCGGCGGCGGCAACGGCGGCTTCAACATCAGCGTGGCGGCGGCCGGCGCGGGCGTCGGCAGCGGCTCGGTGACGGTGGGGCTCGGCGGCTCGGGCGGCGCGGGCGGCAGCGGCGGCCTGGTGACGGCGCACATGGACGCCGACGTGAGCACGGCCGCGGCCGATTCCGACGGCGTGCTGGTCCAGAGTGTCGGGGGCGGCGGCGGCAACGGCGGCTTCAATATCACCACGGCCCTGAACGGCGCCGGCGTCGGCAACGGCACCGTCGACGTGGGCATCGGCGGCAAGGGCGGCGCCGGCGGCGCCGGCGGTATCGTCAACGCGACGCTTGCCGGCACGGTGCACACCCTGGGCGATCGTTCCGAGGGGATCATCGTGCAATCGGTCGGCGGCGGCGGCGGCAACGGCGGCTTCACCGTCGGCGTCAGCGGCGGCGGAGCCGGCGTCGGCAGCGGTTCCGTGGGGGTCGGCGTGGGCGGCAAAGCCGGCCCGGGGGGCAACGGCACGGCCGTCACGGCGTCTTTCGACGGCTCGCTGCTGACGGAAGGGGCCGATGCCCTGGGGCTGCTGTTCCAGAGCGTCGGCGGCAGCGGCGGTAACGGCGCCTTCGCCGTGACCACCAGCCTGAACGGCGCCGGCGTGGGCAACGGCGCGGTGACGGTGGGCGTCGGCGGCACGGGCGGCGACGGCGGCGACGGCGGTACGGTGATTGGCACCATCGGCGGGGACGTCGCGGACGGCGTGATCGCCACCCTCGGGGCACGTTCGGGCGCCGTCGTCATCCAGTCGGTCGGCGGCGGCGGCGGCAACGGCGGCTTCAACGTGAACGTGGCCGGCGCCGGTGCCGGCGTCGGCAGCGGCTCCATCGGCGTCGGCCTCGGCGGCGAGGGCGGCGTGGGCGGTGACGGTGGCGCGGTCACGGGCGACGTCACGGCCGGCCTGGTGAGCACGGCGGGCGCCGATTCGGATGCGGTGCTGGTGCAGAGCGTGGGCGGCGGCGGCGGCAACGGCGGCTTCGATGTGACCCTGCCGCTGAACGGCGCCGGTATCGGTAACGGCGCGATCGGCGTGAGCCTCGGCGGCAAGGGCGGCGCGGCGGGCGCGGGCGGCGCCGTCGGGGGAACGTTCAACGGCGCGGTCCACACGGCGGGCGACCGCTCCGACGGCGTCGTCGTGCAGTCGCTTGGCGGCGGCGGCGGCAACGGCGGCTTCTCCGTCAACGCGACCGGTGCCGGCGCGGGCGTCGGCAGCGGCTCGATTGCCGTCGGTATCGGCGGCGCCGGCGGCGCCGGCGGTGCCGCCGGCGCGGTAACGGCCGAGGTCAACGGCTCGGTGGCGACCGAGGGCGAGGACGCGATCGGTATTCTCTTCCAGAGCTTAGGGGGCGGCGGCGGCAACGGCGGCTTCGCCGTGAACGTCGGCATCAACGGCGCCGGCGTCGGCAACGGCGCGGTCACCGTCGGCGTGGGCGGCCAGGGCGCGGGCGGCGGTGCCGGCGGCACGGTTGCCGGGATCGTGGACGCCGTCGTGAGCACGGCCGGTGACGGGGCGTCGGGCATCGTCATGCAGTCGATCGGCGGCGGCGGCGGCAGCGGGGGCTTCAACGTGGCCGTGGCCGGCGCCGGCTCCGGCGTCGGCACCGGCGCCGTCGGGGTCAGCGTCGGCGGTGCCGGCGAGGACGGCGGCGACGCGGCGCTGGTGACCGCGGAGATCGACGGCTCCGTCGTCACGCTGGGCGCCGATGCCGACGCCGTGCTCGTGCAGAGCGTGGGCGGCGGCGGCGGCAACGGCGGCTTCAACGTCGCGGTGTCCGGCGCGGGCGCCGGCGTCGGCAGCGGCGCCATCGGCGTCGGCGTCGGTGGCTCGGGCGGCGCCGGCGGCAACGGCGGCATGATCGATGCCGCGATCGGCTCCGACGTCCACACGCTTGGCGACCGCTCCGGCGGCGTCATCGTGCAGTCGATCGGCGGCGGCGGCGGCAACGGCGGCTTCACCGTCAGCGTCGGCGGCAGCGGCGCCGGTGTCGGCAGCGGCGGCGTGGGGGTCGGGGTCGGCGGCTCGGGCGGCGACGGCGGCGATGCCTCCGGCGTGCTCGCAAGTTACACGGGATCGGCGACGACCGAAGGCGCGGACGCGATCGCCGTGCTCTTCCAGGCCGTCGGCGGGGGCGGCGGCGACGGCGGCTTCAACGTCGGGATCGGGGGCTCGGGCGCGGGCACCGGCAGCGGCGCCGTGAACGTCGGCGTCGGCGGTGCCGGCGGGGTCGCGGGGCAGGCCGGCACGCTGACCGGTTCGGCCACGGGGACGATCATGACCCTGGGCAACCGCTCCGACGGCGTGGTCATGCAGTCCATCGGGGGCGGCGGCGGCAACGGCGGCTTCGACGTGAGTGTCGCCGGCAGCGGCGCCGGCGTCGGCAGCGGCGGTGTCGCCGTGGGCGTCGGCGGCAGCGGCGGTGCCGCCGGTGACGGCAACACCGTGACGGCCAGCATGGACGCGGACGTCACGACGCTCGGCTACGACGCCGACGCCGTGCTGATCCAGAGCGTCGGCGGCGGCGGCGGCAGCGGCGGCTTCGACGTGACCGTCGGCGGCTCCGGCGCGGGCACCGGCAGCGGCGCGGGCGCCGTGAGCGTCGGCGGGTCGGGCGGCGCGGCCGGCAGCGGCGGCGCGGTGCTCGCGAGACTGCAGGGCGACGTCACGACCGGTGGCGACGAGTCGACCGGCGTCACCGTGCAGAGCGTGGGCGGCGGCGGCGGCTCCGGCGGCTTCTCGGTGGCCGCGGGAATTTCCGGTGCGGGTACCGGCAGCGGCGCGGTGGCGGTTGGCGTCGGCGGCTCGGGCGGCGACGGCAACGTCGGCGGGCTCGTGGACGCGCGCTACGAAGGCACGGCGCTGACGCTCGGCAACAACTCGGTCGCGGTGCTGTTCCAGAGCGTGGGCGGCGGCGGCGGTAACGGCGGTTTCAGCATCGCCGGCATGATCTCCGGCGCGGGCACCGGCAGCGGCGGTGTCGGCGTGGGCGTCGGCGGATCGGGCGGTGCAGGCGGCGACGCCGGGGGCGTCATCGGCAGCGTGATCGGCAACGTCACCACCACCGGCACCGATTCCAGCGGCGTCGTCGCGCAAAGCATCGGCGGCGGCGGCGGTAACGGCGGGCTGGCCGTGGGCGGCGCCATCTCGGGCGCGGGCACCGGCAGCGGTGCGGTCTCGGTCGGCGTGGGCGGTGCCGGCGACACCGGCGGCGACGGCTCGTTCGTCGACGCGAGTTATACGGGCAAGGCAGTGACCGCGGGGGACGGCGCGACCGCGGTGCTGTTCCAGAGCGTGGGCGGCGGCGGCGGCCAGGGCGGCATCAGCGTTGCCGGCGCGATTTCCGGCGCCGGCAAGGGCAGCGGCGCGGTGGCGGTCGGCATCGGCGGCATGGGCGTCGGCGGCGGCGACGCCGGCGTCGTGACCGGCACGTTGACCGGCGACGTCGTTACCCTGGGCGCGGATGCCGACGCGATCGTGGTGCAGAGCCTCGGCGGCGGCGGCGGCAACGGCGGCATCAACGTCTCCGGCAGCATCTCCGGCGCGGGCAGCGGCAGCGGGGCGGTGTCGGTGGGCGTCGGCGGCATGGGCGGCGGCGGCGGCAACGCCGATAGCGTGACCAGCGGGATCACGGGCGACGTCTACACCGAAGGCGCGGGATCCGGCGCGATCGTCGTGCAGTCCCTGGGCGGCGGCGGCGGCAACGGCGGCATCAACGTGTCCGGCGCCGTCTCGCTCGCGCGGAGCGGCACCGCGGGCGTGGGCATCGGCGTCGGGGGCTTTGGCGGCGACGGCGGCACCGCCGGCAGCGTCACCAGCGATTTCACCGGGAACGTCGAGACGCGCGGCGGCGAGGCGGCCGGCATCCTCGCGCAGAGCCTGGGCGGCGGCGGCGGCAACGGGGGGCTGAACGTCTCCGGCGCCGTCAGCGCGAGCAACAGCGGCGGCGGCGCGGCGGCGATCGGCGTCGGCGGCTTCGGCGGCGGCGGCGGCAACGCGGCGGCCGTGACCAGCAACGCCACCGGCGACATCCTCACCTTCGGCGACGACTCGAACGGCTTCATGGCGCAGAGCCTCGGTGGCGGCGGCGGCAACGGCGGCCTGAACGTGTCCGGCGCGGTGTCGCTCGCGAAGTCGTCCACCGGCGCGGTCGGCCTCGGCGTCGGCGGCTTCGGCGGCGACGGCGGCGACGCGGGCGACGTGAGCTCCACCCTCACCGGGCTCGTCCAGACCACGGGTCTCAACTCCACCGGCATTCTCCTGCAGAGCCTGGGCGGCGGCGGCGGCAACGGCGGGATCAACGTCAGCGGCGCGGTCGGCATCAGCCTGAACTCGACCGGCGTGGGTGTCGGCATCGGCGTGGGTGGCTTCGGCGGCCTCGGCGGGGAGGCCGCCGACGTCGCGCTCGCGCACACCGGCAACGTGCTGACCGCGGGCGCGGGTTCGGGTGGCGTGACCGCGCAGAGCCTGGGCGGCGGCGGCGGCAACGGCGGCATCAACATCTCGGCCGGGATCGCGGGCAGCAACCAGGGCAACGCCTACGCGGTCGGCCTCGGCGTCGGCGGCTTCGGCGGCGGCGGCGGCAGCGCCGGCGACGTGGCCGTCAGCATCGAGGGCAGCGTCGTGGCGAGCGGGATCGCGTCCGACGAGATCGTCACCGTTCCCGCCGAGATGGACGGCGATGAGGAACTGGTGCCGGCGATCACCCGGCGCGTGCGCGCCGGCGGCTCGCACGGCGTGCTGGCGCAAAGCCTCGGCGGCAGCGGCGGCAACGGCGCGCTGAACGTGTCGGCAGGGATAGCGCTCGCGAAGCCGGGCACCGGCAAGTCCTACGGCCTGTCGCTGGGCGTGGGCGGCTTCGGCGGCGGCGGCGGCGACGCCGGCAGCGTGGCCGTGGCCGTCGACAGCGGCGGCGGCATCGTCTCGGCCAACGGCGACGATGCCTCGGCCGTCGCGGCGCAGTCGATCGGCGGCGGCGGCGGCAACGGCGGTATCAACGTGAGCGGCGGTATCGCGATGGACGGCACGATTGCCGTCGGCGTCGGCGGTTTCGGCGGCGACGGCGGCCTCGGGGGGAACGTTGCCGTCTCGTCCGCGACGGCAATCAGGAGCGCCGGCAACAACTCGGCGGGCATCCTGGCGCAGTCGATCGGCGGCGGGGGCGGCAACGGCGGCATCAACGTCTCGGGCGGCATCACGCCGCAGACGAAAGACCAGGGCAATGCCGTCTCGGTGGTGTTCGGCGTCGGCGGCTTCGGCGGCGCGGCGGATGCCGCGGGGAACGTGTCCGTCCTGCATGCCGGCGGGATCGAAACCGGCGGCGCGGACGCCCACGGCATCCTGGCGCAGTCGATCGGCGGCGGCGGCGGCAACGGCGCGCTGAACGTCTCCGGGAACGTGAGCGGCAAGTCGAAGTTCGCGTTTGCCGGCGGCGTCGGCGGGCACGGCGGCGCGGGCGCCGACGCCGGCGAGGTGTCGGTCGTCAGCGAAGGCAACATCTACACGCTCGGCGGCATTCCGGAGGAGGGCACGGCGCTCGACTTCCAGGCGACGAGCGGCAACGGCGTCCTGGCGCAGTCGATCGGCGGCGGCGGCGGCAACGGCGGCATGAACATCGCCGGCGTGTTCGCGCTCAAGGGCAGCCCCGTGTCTTTCGGCCTCGGCGGCTTCGGCTCTGGCGGCGGCGATGCCGCCGGCGTGTCGGTGGCGCACGGCCTCTCGGGCGCAGCAACCAGCCTGATCGCGACCCGCGGCGAGGACTCCGCCGGTATCGTGGCGCAGTCGATCGGCGGCGGCGGCGGCAATGCCGGCGCCAACTTCATCGGCAGCGTGGCGCTCGGCGCCGGCGGCACCGGCAACGCCGGCGGGCCGGGTGCGCTACCGGACGCCAAGCGCTGCGAGGGCTGGGATCCGCGGCTCATCGCCGACAACTGCGTCAACTGGGACAAGGTCATCGCGGAGCTCGACAAGCGCAAGCCGTCGAAGAACGCGAAGTCGACGGTCGCGGTGCAGGTGGCGATCGGCGGCCGCGGCGGCGAAGCCGGGCACGCGAGCGCGGCCAGCGTCGACCATCGCGGCAATATCGTGACGGCAGGTGATCGCAGCGAGGGCATCGTGGCGCAGTCGATCGGCGGCGGTGGCGGCAACGCGGCCGTGAACATCGGCATGGCGTACGCGGGCGGCGGCATCGGCGTGAACCTGGCCGTCGGCGGCGCGCCCGGCGACGGCGGCACCGGCAGCACCGTGAACGTGCATCACGAGGGCGACATCACGACCTCGGGCTACGACGCGGCCGGCATCTTCGCGCAGTCGATCGGCGGCGGCGGCGGCGACGTGGCCACCAATCTCGTGCGCGGCACGACCACCGGCGGCACGATCAGCGTCACGCTGGGACGGATCGGCGGCACCGGCGGCGCCGGCGGCAACGTGACGCTCGCCTCCGACGGCGTCATTACGACACTCGGCAACCGCTCGGCCGGGCTGTTCGCGCAGAGCGTCGGCAACGGCGGCGGCAAGAGCGGCAGCTCCTCGATTGCGCTCGGCAAGCAGGGGAAAAAGCCCAAGAAGCCGAACCCGGTCGGGCTTACCCTGGCGCTGGGACTCGAAGGCGGCGCCGGCGGCACGGCCGGCACGGTCGACGTCGTGGCCAGCGGCCGCGTGCAGACGGCCGGCCACGACGCGCACGCGATCTTCGCGCAGTCGATCGGCGGCGGCGGCGGCGCCAGCGTCATGGAGATGACGCCCGAGGTGACCTTCTCGAACCTCGTGCTGACGCACGGCGGCACGGGCGGCACGGGCGGCGCCGGCGGCGCGGTGACGGTCGGGAATGCGGCCGGGCTGCTCACGCTCGGGGACGGCTCGAAGGGCGTCTTCGCGCAGTCGATCGGCGGCGGCGGCGGCGCGAGCGAGATGAGCGTCGAGGGCGGCTGGGAATCCGGCGCCGGCGGCGCGGTGGTCGCGATCGGCGGCAGCGGCGGCACGGGCGCGACGTCCGGCGCCGTGACGGTGGCAAATTCGGGCCTGGTCGTGACCGAAGGGGAAAAAGCGACCGGCATCCATGCACAGTCCATCGGCGGCGGCGGCGGCAACAGCGAGCTGGCGTTCAGCGGGCAGGTGACGGCCGAGAAGTCGGGCGCCATGAGTCTCTCGCTCGCCATCGGCGGCGACGGCGGCACCGGCGCGGCGGCAGGCGCGGCGGCGGTCAGCAACGCCGGGCGCATCGCGACGCTGGGCGAGGGCGCCAGCGGCATCGAGGCGCAGTCGATCGGCGGCGGCGGCGGCAACGGCGACCTGGAAGCGGAGCTGGCCCTCGACAGCGACAGCGGCAGCACCCAGCTCGGGCTCGCCTTCGGCGGTACCGGCGGCACGGGGGGCACCGGCGGCCCGGTGGAGGTCCTGAACGAAGCGGCCGGGATCATCACGACGGAAGGGGCCGGTGGGCACGGCATCTTCGCGCAGTCGATCGGCGGCGGCGGCGGCAACAGCAGCTCGAAGGTGTCGACCAGCGCCATAAAGGGCACGCAGAACTTCGCGCTCGGCTTCGCGCTGGGCGGCGAGGGCGGCGTCGGCGGTACCGGCGGGGCCGTTACCGTTACCAACGGCGGCCTCATCGAAACGCAGGGCGACGGCGCGCACGGCATCTTCGCGGAGAGCATCGGCGGCGGTGGCGGCAACGGCGGACTGCATCTCGTCGCCAACATCGAGCTGACCAGCCTGGCGAACCCGACGGGTATCACGCCGCTGCTCGGGCTCGGCGCCACCGGCGGCGAGGGCAACGACGGCGGTGCGGTCACCGTCACCAACAGCGGCCGGATCGTCACCCACGGCAAGGCGTCGCACGGCATCGTGGCGAAGTCGATCGGCGGCGGCGGCGGTGATGCCACGCTCGCGGTCGGCGTCGGGCTCACCTCGGGCCTCGATATCGGCGTGGAGCCCGAGCCGCTGACCGACGAGGTCAGCGAGGAGCTGTCGATTTCGGCACCGCTTTTGAACCGGATCGGCGGCGTCGGCGGCGAAGGCGGCCAGGGCGGCGAGGTCACCGTGGTGCACACCGGCGACATCACGCTGTGGGGCGAGGACTCGCAGGCGATCGTGGCGCAGTCGGTGAACGGCGGCGGCGGCAGCATCCGCTTCGGCATCACGGGCGTCACGGACCTTACCGGGGAGGCGGGCTTCTACTTCTCGCTGGGCGCCGACGACACGCAGGATTCCGACGCCAGCCGCGTGAGCGTCACCAGCACGGGCACCGTCCTGACGATGGCCGACAACAGCGTTGGCCACTCGCTGCAGTCGATCGGCGGCGGCGGCGGGCTGCTCGATTTCAGCCTCGAGACGAGCGGGGCGGGAGCGGCACCCGCGCAGGCGGCAGCGGGCGCGCTGCAGAAGGCCGGCGCCACCGGGCCGCTGCCGATCGAGCTGGCGCTCGGCGGCACCGGCGGCCTGCACAACGCCGGCGGCGACATCGACACCACGCACACGGGGGACATCGGCAGCCTCGGGTCGAACGCCCTCGGGATGCTGCTGCAGTCGATCGGCGGCGGCGGCGGCCGGGCGATGCTGGATCTCGCCGGCCACTCGTCCGACGTGCTGCTCACGCTGGGCGCGGCAGGCGGCACGGGCCTCGGCGGCGGCGATCTCGCCCTCACCCTCACCGGCGATGTATCGGCGTCGGGGCGCCAGGCGCACGGCCTCTTTTTCCAGAGCATCGGCGCGGGCGGCGGCCTGGCGTCCGCCAGCGGTTCCGGCCACGCCTCGTTCGTCCTCGGCGGCACGAGCGGCGCGAGCGGCGACGGCGGCGACCTCGCGCTGTCCGTCACGGGCAACCTGCAGACGACCGGTTTCATGGCGCACGGCGTGTTCCTGCAGTCGATCGGCGGCGGCGGCGGCGCGGCGTTCACCGGCGGTTTCGACGACGGGGTAAACGTCTCCCTGAGCGGCGCCAACGCCGGCGACGGCGGGGCGATTTCGTTCGCGCAGACCGGCAACATCCAGGCGCGCGGCGATTCGGCGTACGGCATTTTCGCGCAGAGCCTCGGCGGCGGCGGCGGCGCGGTCGACGACCGCTTCGCCGGTACGGCGGGCGGCGCGGGCGCCGGCGGCGCCATCCGCCTCGAGGTGACCGGCAGCGTGCTGGCCACGGGCGATGCCGCTACCGCGATCTTTGCCCAGAGCGAAGGCTCGGACGGCGGCGGCGACATTACGCTCGAGCTGGCCCGGGGGCATTCGGTCCTCGGCGGCACCGGCGGCAGCGGCCTCGAGCTCAGGGGCGGCAACGACAACCGCGTGACGAACTTCGGCACCATCGGCACGGTCGCTGACGCCGCCGGTACCGCGATCCTGGCCGGCGGGAGTCCGGTGGCCGGCAACGACAGCATCTTCAACTTCGGCACGGTGGTGGGCTCGGTGCGGCTGGGCGACGGCGTGAACCTGTTCCGCAACCACGCCGGTGCCGTTTTCCACACGGGGTCGAGCGTGGACCTGGCCGGCGACAGCGACGGCAGCCACGGCGCGCTGTTCAACCTCGGCACGCTGCAGCCGGGCGGGCCGGAGAGCCTGCTCGACGTCGCGGTCGACGGCGATTTCGTGCAGGCGGCCTCCGCGCTGATCGTGGCGCAATACGACCTCTCGCGCACGACGGACGACGTGCAGGCGGATCGCCTCGGCATCAGCGGCCACGCGGTCGTGGACGGGACGATCGAGCTGATACTGGACAACCCCGGCTTCGCGAAGCCGGGCGAGTACGCGGACACGCTCATGTCGGCCGCCGGCGGCCTTACCGGCGGTTCCGGCGGTACCCCGGACCTTGCGCTCGCCGGCGTACCGGAGTCGGTCGTCGCGGCTTTCGAGCTCACGTACCCGAATGCAAACGACGTCGTGCTGGGCACGAGGATCGATTTCGCACCGCCGGGATTGACCGGCAACCAGGCGTCCATCGGCGAATACGTGAATCGCATCCAGCTGGCGGGCGGGTCCGACTCGTTCGCACCGCTGGCGGCGAACCTGTTTTTCACCGACACGATGGCAAGCCTGCAGCAAAGCTACGATTCGCTGAACCCCGTCATCCACGCCGAGTCGCTCTCGCACGCGCTGCTCTCCAGCGCCCGCTTCGGAGACCAGCTCATGGACTGCCGCCAGCGCGAGGGCGACTACCGCCTCGTCGGCGAAGGCCAGTGCCGCTGGCTGCGTTTCGGTCGCCGCTTCCTGGAGCGCGACGCGACGGCCGAGCACTTCGCCTGGCAGCAGGACGGGGTCGAGCTCAGCGCCGGCGTCCAGGGCGAGATCGGCGCCGGGCGTCACGTAGGCGTCGGTGCCACCCTCCTGCGCTCCGACGCCGTCAGCGGTCCGCTGTCGCGAGGCGACTCGGACCTGTTCCAGGTCGGGGTTACCCTGAAGCAGCGGGTCGATGAATTCCTGCTGACCGGTGCCCTGACCGCCGGGCACGGCTGGTTCGACAACCGGCGCTTTATCAGTGTCCCGGGCCTGGAGAGCGGCTGGGCAAAGAGCAAGCCCGGGGTCGACTTCTACGCGCTGCGGGGGCGCATCAGCCACGATCTCCTGTTCGAGAACTGGTACCTGCGCTCCGTCATGGGCGCGGGATTGAACTACCTGCACCTGGACGACTTCGTGGAAACAGGTGTCTCGGTCGTCGGCGCGTTCGTTCCCGGGAAGCACCTGAGCTACGTGTCCCTGCGGCCTGCGGTCGAGTTCGGCGGAGAACTCCGCACCGAAAGCAACCTGCTCCTGCGGCCGTACGGCCGCGTGGGCGCCCTGTACCTCGGCGGAGCCGACTCGCCGCAGGTCTCCGCGCAGTTCCTCGGGGCGCCGGCCGGCGTGGAGCCGCTCACGGTCACGGGCGGCATGGACCGCTTCTATGCGGACGTCGCGCTCGGACTGGACGTGCTCGCGGTAGGTGGCAGCGTCTTCCGGCTCGAGGGCAGCGGCCAGTTCGGCAGCCACACACGCGCCTACGGCATCGGGATAAACTGGAGCCTGGGATTCGAATGAACAAGCCCCTGAGGGAGATACGAGAGATGCCGCAGCCGCTGCGAAGGAAATGGATCGTGCTCGGCGCCGCCCTGGCGCTGGCACCGAACGCGTTCGCCCAGGAAACGCCGCCCGCCGGGGACGACGAGGCACCCGCGGCGCCGACGCAGGTGCCCTGGGACACGAGCTGCTCGCAGGCGACGCGGCAGGCCGAGCCTGACTGCGAGATGAGCCAGATGGTGATCGTGCCGCAGTCGCGCCAGGTGCTCCTGCGGCTCGAGGTGCAGGTCGCGGGCGGCGGCGCCGAGCCGCGCATGGTGCTGCAGCTGCCGCACGGTATCTGGCTGCCCGCCGGCGTGACGCTGGCGGTGGACGACGACGAGTGGCAGGAAACGGCCGTGCAGACCTGCGATGGCGGCGGTTGCTACGCGGGTCTCCCGCTCGACGAGGCGGCGATCCAGCGGCTGCAGCGCGGTACGCAGCTTACCGTCACCTTCCGGTCGCTGTCGCGCGAACCGGTCACCGTGCCGGTCGACCTGAACGGGTTTACGGACTCCTACGCGAAGATCCGCTAGCGCGGCTCACGGCACCTCGACCCGCATCGACAGGTCGATGGCGCTCACGTGCTTGGTGAGCGCGCCGACGGAAATGTAGTCGACGCCGGTAGCCGCGATCTCGCGGATACCGGCGAGTGTCACGCCGCCGGAGGCTTCGAGCTCGGCGGGCGGATCGCCTTCCTTTGCGTTTATCGTCACCGCCTGCCGCAAATCCGGCAGCCCGAAGTTGTCGAGGAGCAGCCGGTCCGCGCGCGCCGCAAGCGCCGCCCGGAACTCGTCCAGGGATTCGACCTCTATCTCCACCGGCACCCGCGGGTGAGCGGCACGTGCTTCCCGGATCGCCTGTGCGATACCGCCGGCGGCGAGAATGTGGTTCTCCTTGATCAGGATGGCGTCGAACAGGCCGATCCGATGATTGACGCCGCCGCCGCAGCGGACGGCGTATTTCTGCGCAAGCCTCAGGCCCGGGATCGTCTTGCGCGTGTCGAGGATACGCGCCTTCGTTCCCGCCGCGGCGGCCACGTAGCGCGAGACGGTCGTGGCCGTGCCGGAGAGCAGCTGCAGGAAATTGAGGGCGGTGCGCTCGCCGGTCAGCAGCGCACGTGCCGGGCCGTCCAGCCGGCAGAGGGCGGCACCCGCGTCCAGCCGGTCCCCGTCGGCGGCCTGCCAGTCGACCCGGATCGCCGCATCGAGCTGCCGGTAGACCGCGTCCACCCAGGGGCGGCCTGCCAGCACCATGGGCTCGCGCGTCACGACGGTAGCGCGCGCGCTCGCCGTTTCCGGCAGCAGCGAGGCGGTCAGGTCGCCAGGGCCGACGTCCTCGGCAAGCGCGTCAGCGGCGTTCCGGTGGATGGCTTGCTCGAGGTCACTGGACAGGATCGGCGACACGGCGTTCCTCAGCCCGGGGCTATTCACGAATGCGCGCGCATTATAGTGAGCAGGCAATCAAATACCTACTGCGTCCCGATCGACGTACAATGCCCACCTGGGGCTGGGAATTCCGGGGAAGCGATATGCGGTTGGTACTATTGCCACTGGTCCTGCTGTTGTCGGGCTGCACGGCAATGCTGCTCGGCGGCGGGAACGGCGGCGCCGAGCAAGCGCGCGGCGAGCGGGCGGCGGGGACGATCGCTGCGGACAGCGAGACCACGACCGCCGTTCGCAAGCGCCTGGATGCCGATCCCACCCTGGGGCGTTACCGCCTCGGGGTCGAGACGCACAAAGGCCGGGTGACGCTGTCGGGAGTCGTGGATACCTACGCCGCCCGCAGCCGTGCCGCGGCCCTGGCGAGGCAGGTAACGGGCGTCGCCAGCGTCAACAACCGGATCACGGTGCCGGCAGGCAATTGAATGCCGGGCCTTCGGCCCCATGTTCTGACAGGTACTTGGAGAGGACATATCGACGTGGATGTGAATGACAGGATACGGCAGCAGCTTGCGGACAACCCGGTGCTGCTGTACATGAAAGGCACGCCGGATTTTCCGCAGTGCGGTTTTTCGGGGCAGACGGTGATGGCGCTGAAGACCCTCGGCCAGCCTTTCGCCTACGTGAATATTTTCGAGGACCCGGAGGTTCGCGAGGGGCTGAAGAAATTCTCCAACTGGCCGACGTATCCCCAGCTCTACGTCAACGGCGAGCTGATCGGCGGCTGCGACATCGTCGTGGAGATGTACCACTCCGGGGAACTGAAGGAGCTGCTGGAGAAAGCGGCCGCCTGACCGCCGCCGGCCGCCTGGCGGCCTATCGTTCGATCGCGGCCTCGGGAGAGGGTGCCGCCGTGTCCTGCGGCGGTACCGCTTCGAATATCGGCCGGAAGCGGTTTACCACGTCGCAGAAGAGATCGGCCGCGATCTCGGCATCGTAGGCCGCCGAGTGCGCCGAGCTTTCGTCCCACGTCAACCCCGCTGCCTGCACGGCGCGTGACAGCACGGTCTGCCCGTAAGCGACGCCGCAGAGCGTCGCGGTATCGAAGCTGCTGAACGGGTGGAACGGGTTGCGCTTGATCGCCGTGCGCGCAATGGCTTCGTTCAAAAACGCGAGATCGAAAGACGCGTTGTGCCCGACGAGGATCGCGCGCGTGCAGCCGTGCTCCCGTATCGCGCGCCGGACTTCACGGAACACGCGCTGCAGCGCGTCGCGTTCGTCGATGGCGGGACGCAGCGGGTGGTAGGGATCGATGCCGGTGACCGCGAGTGATGCCGGATCCATGTTTGCGCCTTCGAACGGCTTGACGTGGTAGCGGGTCGTCTCACCGCGCGCGAGGTTGCCGTCCGGCTGCGGTTCGATCAGGACCGCTGCGATTTCCAGGAGCGCGTCGGTTTTCGGGTTGAAACCTCCGCTTTCGACGTCGACAGCGACCGGAAGGAATCCGCGAAAGCGGTTGCAGAGCAGGCGTCGGTCGGTCACGGGGCCAGTTCGGAGTCGAGGAGCAGGTGCATGGTGAAACGCACGCCGAAGCCCGTGATCTCGGTCGGGATGTGGCCGAGGCCGCCCTTGCGTTTCGCCGCGGAAAGGTCCACGTGGATCCAGGGAATGCCGTCGGCCACGAACTCGTTCAGGAACGACGCGGCGAGGATGTGATCGCCACCGGCATCGGGCGTGCACTGGCTGATGTCCGCGGTGTCGCTCTCGAGCTCGGCCAGGAACTCCTTGCCCGAGGGCAGCGGCCACACGCGCTCGCCGCTGTCGCGTCCCGCCCTTTTCAGCACCGGATGGAAGTCGGGCCGGTTGGTGAACACGCCGGAATAGCGGCGCGTCAGGGCGGTGATGCAGGCGCCCGTCAGCGTCGCGTAGTCGATCATGAGTTTTGGCGCTTCACGGCCGGCGAGCGTGAGCGTGTCCGCGAGCGCCAGGCGGCCTTCCGCGTCCGTGTGGATCACCTGGATCGTCTTGCCGTTCAGCGCCCTCACCACGTCCTGCGGCTTGTAGGCCGTCGGACCGGTGCGGTTCTCGGTAATGGCGAGCCAGCAGTCGACGGCCCGCGGCAGCTTCAGGGCCGAGATCGCGAGCAGCGTTCCCACCGCCACCGCGCTGCCGCCCATGTCGATGTGCATGTCGAGCATCGCGGGGAACGGTTTCAGGTTGGTTCCGCCCGTGTCGAAAATAATGCCCTTGCCGACGAGCGCCAGGTCGGGCGCGGCGGACTTTGCCGCCGGCCGGTAGCGCAGCCGCACGATCGCGGCGCTGTCGGCCGCGGTGCCCTGCGCGACCGCCAGGAAGGCGCCGGCGCCCAGTTTCTCGAGATCAGCTACGCCGTATTTGCGGAACTGCCAGCCGTGCTCGACCGCAAGCTCTTTCAGCAGATCGATATAGGCGCGGGCGTCGAGCTTGTTCGCCGGCAGCGCGGTCAGCCAGCGCGCGAGGTTGTTGCCGCGAGCCTCGGCAGTGATCCGCTCGAGGTCGAGCTTGCGGTCGAGCCCCAGCAGCCGGATGCTCCTGATCCGCGGCGGCCGCGGCTTCGATTTGAATTCCGCCAGCGGAAAGCCGGCGGCCAGCGCCGCGGCGATGAGATGCCTGGCGATGACTTCGGTTTCGCGCGCGTCGAAGCCGAGCACCCAGAGCCCGATGGCGCCTGCTTTCTCGGTGAGTGCGGCAGCGACCAGCTTGCGCGCGAAGGTGAGCTGTTCGAAAGTCTCCGCATCGGCGGCGAGCGTACCGATCGACACGGCCGTCTGCCGCTCATTGGTGGCGCGCGTGGTGACGGCAGGGACGCGGCCTTCCGCGCGCCGCTTCATCAGCGCGCGCGCCTTCGCGCCCTGTGGAATGTCCCGCCAGACGGCGGCGGGCGGCTTCTCCGGCAGGCAAATCAGGACGTGATCGAGGGAGGCGAGGGTGCCGCTCGTCGGCTTCCCGATCGCCTGTGAGACGCGTTTGACCCCCTCCGTGTACTTCTCTGACAGCAGGCTTCCCATCGTTGAGACTTAACCCTTGGCCACTGGTGAGACTAACCTTTGGCTTCCGCTTGGTCCATAATACGCAACTCGAACATGATGTCGCCAAGCCGAATGCCGGCAGGTCGCCGAAACAAGAGCGCGCTTCGCCGGGCTCGTTCGGCGCTTGTCCCGCCCGGATTCGCGGCGACAAAAGCCCGGTTGATTTGCGCTTCCCGATTCGGCGGGTGCGCGGCGTCGCTCGGAGCGAGGCCGAAGCGTAGCACGCTGCGATCGGCCGGGGCGGTCAGGTAAGTGGCAATCTGGATGGTTTAATGAACGAATTCAGCCGATTTGACGACATCGACCCGACGGAAACCCGCGAATGGCTCGAGTCCATCGACTCCGTGCTGCAGACCAACGGTCCGGAGCGGGCGCACTACCTCCTGAACCAGATGATCGATTTCGCTCGGCGCTCGGGCGCCTACCTGCCCTACAGCCCGAACACGGCCTACCTGAACACGATCTCGGCGGGCCGCCAGCCCGAGTACCCGGGCGACCGCTCGCTGGAACGGCGCCTCGAGGCGTACATCCGCTGGAACGCGATGGCGATGGTAGTGCAGGCGAATCGCCAGAGCGCCGGCATTGGCGGGCACATCTCGAGCTACGCCTCGTCAGCGACGCTCTACGAAGTGGGTTTCAATCATTTCTGGCGCGCGCCGAGCGAGAAACACGGCGGCGACATGGTCTACATCCAGGGACATTCGTCCCCCGGCATTTATGCCCGGGCGTATCTCGAAGGGCGCCTCGACGAGGCGCAGCTCGACCGCTTCCGGCGCGAGGTCGGCGGCGGTGGCCTGTCGTCCTATCCGCACCCGTGGCTGATGCCGGACTTCTGGCAGTTCCCGACCGTGTCGATGGGCTTGGGTCCGATGATGGCCGTCTACCAGGCACGCTTCATGCGCTATCTCGAGCACCGCGAGCTGATCGAGCCGTCCGACCGCAAGGTCTGGGCTTTTCTCGGCGACGGCGAGATGGACGAGCCGGAAGCGGTGGGCGCGCTCACGCTCCCGGTCCGCGAGGGCCTCGACAACCTCATCTACGTGGTCAACTGCAACCTGCAGCGCCTCGACGGGCCGGTGCGCGGCAACGGCTCGATCATCCAGGAACTCGAAGCGGAGTTCGGCGGCGCCGGCTGGAACGTCATCAAGGTCCTCTGGGGCTCGCGCTGGGATCCGCTGCTGGCGCGTGACCATCGCGGCATGCTGCGGCGCGTCATGGAGGAATGCGTCGACGGCGAGTACCAGAACTTCAAGTCCAAGGGCGGCGCCTACACGCGCGAGCACTTCTTCGGCCGATATCCCGAGACGAAGGCGATGGTCGCCGATATGTCCGACGACGAGATCTGGCACCTGAACCGCGGCGGCCACGACCCGATCAAGGTGCACGCGGCCTACCACAGCGCCGTGCGGCACAAAGGCCAGCCGACGATCATCCTGGCGAAGACCGTGAAGGGTTTCGGCATGGGTGCCGCGGGGGAAGGCCAGAACATCGCGCACCAGCAGAAGAAGCTCGACGTCAACGCGCTGAAGGAATTCCGCGACCGCTTCAACATCCCGATCTCGGACAAGGCGATCGAGGAAGACGTCCCTTACTGCAAGCCGCGGCCCGACAGCGCGGAAATCGAATACCTGCACGAGCGGCGCAAGGCGCTGGGCGGTTACCTGCCGCAGCGGCGCTCGAAACCGAAGCCGCTGGCCCTGCCGCCGAAGGACGTGTTCAAGCCCCAGCTCGAAGGCACGGGCGACCGCGAGGTCTCGACGACCATGGCGTTCGTACGGCTGCTGACCGCGCTGCTGCGGGACAAGGAGTTCGGCCCGCACATCGTGCCGATCGTGCCGGACGAGGCGCGCACCTTCGGCATGGAAGGCATGTTCCGCCAGGTCGGCATCTATTCCTCCATGGGCCAGCTCTATACGCCGCAGGACGCGGAGCAGCTCATGTTCTACAAGGAGGACAAGAAAGGGCAGATCCTGGAGGAAGGCATCACCGAAGCCGGGTCCACCTGCTCGTGGCTGGCGGCCGGCACGGCATACAGCAATCACGGCATCCAGATGGTGCCGTTCTATATTTATTACTCGATGTTCGGCTACCAGCGCGTCGGCGACTTCATCTGGGCCGGCGGCGACATGCGCACGCGCGGCTTTTTGATCGGCGGCACCGCCGGCCGCACCACGCTCGCGGGCGAGGGCCTGCAGCACCAGGACGGGCACAGCCACGTGCTCTATTCCTGCGTGCCGAACTGCGTCACCTATGACCCGGCCTACGCCTACGAGGTCGCGGTGATCATCCGCGAAGGCCTGCGCCGCATGATCGGCGAGCAGGAAAGCGTTTTTTACTACATCACCGTGATGAACGAGAACTACGCGCAGCCGCCCATGCCGGAAGGCGTCGAGGAAGGCATCCTCAAGGGTATGTACCTGCTGAAGGAAGGAACCTCTTCGCGCCCGCGGGTACAGCTCATGGGCTCAGGGACCATCCTGCGGGAAGTCATCGCAGCGGCCGAGCTGCTCGAGAAAGATTTCGACGTCCCGTCGGACGTCTGGTCCGTGACCAGCTTCAACGAGCTGCGGCGCGACGCGCTGGCGACGGATCGCGTGAACCGCCTGCACCCCGAATCGGAACCGAAGACGAGCTACGTCGAGCAGTGTCTCGCCGGGCGCAAAGGTCCGTTCGTCGCTGCCACCGACTACATGAAGATCCTCCCCGACCAGATTCGCAAATGGGTGCCGGGCCGCTTCGTGGCGCTGGGTACGGACGGCTACGGGCGCAGCGACGCGCGCGACGCGTTGCGCCGGCACTTCGAGGTCGACCGCACCTACATCGCCGTCAACGCGCTGTCCGCGCTGGCGGACGACGGCGCGATCGAGCCGAAGGTCGTGGCGGAGGCGATGAAGAAGTACAGCATCGACCCGGAAAAGCCGGCCCCGGTCAAGCTCTGAGTTTCAAGGACGGTACCGCATCGTGGCAGACACCATCGACATCAAGGTTCCGGACCTCGGCGATTTTTCCGACGTCGAGGTAATCGAAGTGCTGGTGAAAGCCGGCGATCGCGTGCAGCCGGAGGACGGGCTGATCACGCTCGAGACCGAGAAGGCGGCCATGGACGTGCCGACCACGGACGCCGGAGAGATCGAGGCGATCACGGTCGGCGTCGGTGACAAGGTATCCACGGGCGACGTCATCGGCCGCCTGAAGGTCGACAAGCCGGCAACGGACGAAGCCTCGCCGGCAGCGGAGCCGGTGGACGACGCGGGTAACGAAGCGCCGAAAGCCGCTGAAACCGAGTCCGGCGGTGCCGCGGAGCCGCGGGTCGAGCGCCGGGAGGGCCCGCAGGGCGGCCCGACGCGCCAGCCGCTCGAGGTTCCCGACATCGGTGACTTCACGGATGTCGAAGTCATCGAGGTACACGTCAAGGCGGGCGACGAGGTCGCCATCGACGATCCGCTGATCACGCTCGAAACCGAGAAAGCCGCGATGGACGTGCCGTCCACCGCGGCGGGGCGTATCGAGTCGGTCGACATCGCCGTGGGCGACCGCGTCTCCGAGGGCACTCGCATCGCCGTCATCGTGGCCGCCGCGGGCGCGGCCGCGGAAGAAGCAGCGCCCCGGCAGGAGACCGCCGAAAAGCCCGAGCCCCCGAAGGCGGCCGAAGAGCCCGCGCCCCGGCGCGAGCCCGAGCGGCAGGAGCCGGGTGAGCGGCGGCGCCTGCCTTCGATCGACGAAGCCGGGTTTGCGCAGGCGCACGCGAGCCCGTCGGTGCGCAAGCTCGCGCGGGAGCTCGGCGTGGACCTCATCCGCGTCAAGGGCAGCGGGCCGAAGAACCGCGTGCTCCAGGAAGACGTGAAGGCCTGGGTCAAAGCATTTTTGACCGGCGAACGGGGGGCGGCTGCACTGCCGAAAGTACCACGCATCGACTTCCGGAAGTTCGGCGAGATCGACCTGCAGCCGCTCACGCGCATCCAGAAGATCTCGGGACCGCGGCTGCAGGCAAGCTGGGTCAACCTGCCGCACGTGACCCAGCACGACCTGGCGGATATCACGGAGCTGGAAGCGAAACGCCAGGAGCTGAAAGGCGCGGCGAAGGAGCGCGGCATCAACCTCACGCCGCTCGCCTTCGTGATGAAGGCCGTGGTGGCGGCGCTGCAGGAGTTCCCGAAAGTGAACGCCTCCCTGGGCGATGACGGAGAGACGCTCGTGATGAAGCATTACCATCACCTGGGTTTCGCGGTCGATACGGAGCAGGGACTGGTGGTGCCGGTTATCCGGGACGCCGACCGGAAAGATGTCTTCGAGATCGCCACGGAGCTCGGTACGCTTTCGCAGGCGGCGCGTGACGGCAAGCTCAAGCTCGACCAGATGCAGGGTGCGAGCTTCACGATCACGAGCCTCGGCAGCATCGGCGGTACGCTGTTCACGCCCATCGTCAATGCACCGGAAGTGGCCATCCTCGGGGTGTCGCGCTCCACGATGCAGCCCGTGTGGGACGGCTCGGCGTTCGTGCCAAGGCTCATGCTGCCGCTCTCGCTCTCCTATGATCATCGCGTGGTCGACGGCGCGGATGCCGTGCGGTTCACCACCTTCCTCGCCGGTAAACTCGGTGACGTCGACGCGCTGCTGGAGGCCGTTCCCTGATGGCCGGCGCGGAGCCCACCCACCGGGCAGATATCGTCGTCATCGGCGCCGGGCCGGGCGGTTACACAGCGGCGTTTCGCGCCGCGGATCTCGGCCAGAAGGTAATCCTCGTCGAACGATGGCCGACGCTCGGCGGGGTGTGCCTCAACGTCGGCTGCATTCCCTCGAAGGCGCTGCTGCATGCCGCCAAGGTCGTCGATGACGCGGCGGCTATGGCAGAGCACGGCATCCACTTCGGCAGCCCGCGTATCGACGCGGCAAAACTCGGTGCGTGGAAGGACGGCGTGGTCGGCCGCCTGACCGGCGGGCTCCAGCAGCTCGCACGCCAGCGCAAGGTGACGGTGGTGCAGGGCACGGCGAAGTTCGAGTCGGCCAATCGCGTGCGCGTCGACAACGGCGACACGATCGAGTTCGGCAACTGCATCATTGCGGCGGGCTCCGAGAGCGCAAAGCTCCCGAATACGCCCGACGACCCGCGCATCGTCGACTCCACCGGCGCGCTCGAGCTCGATCCGCTGCCGAAGCGCCTGCTCGTGATCGGCGGGGGCATCATCGGGCTCGAGATGGCCTGCGTGTACCACGCGCTCGGGACGAAAGTCAGCGTCGTTGAGCTCACGGACAACCTCATGCCGGGTACGGATCCGGATCTCGTGCGACCGTTTCGCAAATTCATCGAGCCGCGTTACGAAGCCGTGATGCTGGCGACCAAGGTCACCGGCATGCGCGCGACCGTTCCGGGCATCGAGGTGACCTTCGAGGGCGATAATGCGCCGGAAAAGGAAATCTACGACCGCGTGCTCGTGGCGGTGGGGCGGCGCGCCAACGGCGACCAGCTCGACGCGCAGGAGGCGGGCGTGCGGGTTGGCGACAACGGTATTATCGAGGTCGACGGCCAGCAGCGCACGAACGTGCCGAACATCTTCGCGATCGGCGATCTCGCCGGCGGGCCGATGCTCGCGCACAAGGCGAGCCACGAGGGCAAAATCGCGGCGGAGGTCGCCGCGGGCGGGAAGAGCGCCTTCGATGCGCGCGTGATCCCTTCCGTCGCCTACACCGATCCGGAAATCGCCTGGACGGGCTTGACCGAGACCGACGCCAGGCGCGACGGCATCGATTACACGAAGAAGCAGATTCCCTGGGCCGCCAGCGGCCGGGCGTTGTCACTGGGGAGGCCGGAAGGCTTCACGAAGCTCCTGTTCGACCCTGAAAGCGGGCGCGTGCTCGGCGGCGGGATCGTCGGCCCCTCCGCCGGCGACCTGATCACGGAAATCTCGCTCGCGGTCGAGATGGGGGCCGACGCGGCAGACGTCGCGCTGACGATCCATCCGCACCCGACGCTCTCCGAAACGATCATGTTCGCAGCCGAGGCCTTCGAAGGCACCCTCACCGATCTCTACATGCCGCTGAAGCGATAGCCTGGGCGAACTCGCCACGGGGAGCCGATAGTTGAATCCCCGCAACATGCTGTTCAGGAAGTCGCCGCACCGGAGGCTCACGGCACAGGAGAGGACAGCGCTGCGCTCGTGCATCCCGCAGCGGGATCTCGACGATGCGAGAGTGCACGACGGCCGCGTGCCCTGGTACCTGCCGGCACGCTTCTCCGCCATCACGCGCGGCAACCGCATCTACCTGCGGCCGGGAGCGTGCCGCCCGGGCACCGTCAACGGTCTCGCGCTCCTCGCACACGAACTGGCGCACGTCGGCCAGTATCGCCAGGGCGCCACGTGGCTCAGTTTTCTCCTGTCATACGCGCGCCACGGCTACTGGAACAGCCCGCTCGAAGTGCAGGCACGGCAAGCGGAAGCCCGCGTTCGCGAATCTCTCCGGCGATTGCCCGACAGCGGTGACCATAAGACGTCGACCGGGTGTCGGGATACTTGACGAATCCCCTCACCAGCGTTCGGGCGGGGCCCTGTCCGGGACGCCACTTGGCGCAATATCTCGTTACGTGACGAACGGTTAAGGCGGGCGAGTGAACCGTGGCATGAAAGCTGCATCCGGGATTTTTTAATGTAAAAACTACAATGGAGAGGGACGCAGTGAGACACACAACATCAGTGGCCGTTGCAACGATTGCGCTGTTCATCGCGGTTTCCGCGAACGCCGCGATCATCACCGTCGGGGGCATCACGTCCGAATGGGTGGATGTGACTCCCGACTCCGTCACGGACCTGAGACTCTTTAACGGATCCGACCCGATTGCGGTAGCCTGGGGCATTCCGCACACTCAATTCTCGGGCCAGAGTGCCTTCGTTTTCAAGAATGCCGTTACACCCTTCGATGTCGATACGGAGGTCGACAGCGGCCTATTCTTCCTCGGCGATTTTACGCACCGCAACAACCCGGTCACCGGGACGTCCGTCTCGCCGGAAAGCGTCGGTCTTTCCATCAGTGTCAGCATCGATGGCGTCGCGGGCTCATTCGGGGAGGTTTTCACCCTGTTTCTCGATGAAACCCCCAACCATGCCACCGCCGAGGATCCGAACTGCTGCGACGATTTCGTCACCTTCGGGGCCGGAACCACCAATTCATTCTTTACGCTGGGCGGCAGCGATTATTTCATCCGGCTGCTCGGCTTTTCGACCGACGGTGGGGCCACCCTGCTGGATACCTTCGCGTCGCCGGAGCGCGGTTTCAACACGGCGGGCCTGTGGGGCCAGATCGTGGAGGGACGCCCGGTCGTTGCGGTACCGGCGCCGTCTACGCTGCTGCTGCTGGGCAGCGCGCTGCTTGCCGTGGTCGGTTTGCGCCGGCGCACTTAGCCCGCCAGGCGGCGGAGCTTCTCGAGGTACGCCTGCTCGTCCGGAAGGGCGCCTGCGCGCTGGGCTTCCCAGAGCGTCTCCGCCAGGCAATCGATCGCGCGGTGCTCGGCGACCAGGCGGTCGCCGGCCCGCGCGGCGAGTTTTGCGAACACGTCGCGGATGCCGGGCGGCCGGTCCGTCGCGACCTGGTCGCGCAGCGCGAGGTGCAGCCCCATGTGCAGGAACGGGTTGGTGCCGCCTTCGTCGGGCGTGTACGCGCGCTCGAGGTCCTCGTCCAGCACCGCGGCCTGGTACTCCGGGTGATCCTGGATCACCGCGACGATCTGGGCTTCCAGCGGGCTGAGCACGTCGCCGGCCCGGTGCTTGCGCCAGGCATTGCCGTACATCTGCCGCAGTTCCGTCCTGTCCCGGCCGAAGATCACGTGACGGCGCGCCTCCGCCGCGGCTTTGTTCCGGCGCCGCCCGGCACGTCGGGCGGGGCAGGGGTCTTCGGGCGGTACTCGCACAGGTCGACGATCAGGCAGCGGTAGCATTCCGGCCGGCGGGCCTTGCAGACGTAACGGCCGTGCAGGATCAGCCAGTGGTGCGCGTCCTTGCGGAACTCCTCGGGCGTCGTCTTCAGCAGCCGCTTTTCGACTTCCAGGGGTGTCTTGCCTTTCGCGAGCCCCGTGCGGTTCGCCACCCGGAAGATGTGCGTGTCGACGGCAATCGTCGGTTCGCCGAACGCCGTGTTGAGGATCACGTTGGCCGTCTTGCGGCCGACTCCGGGCAGTTTTTCCAGCTCCTCGCGCGTCCTCGGCACGTCGCCGCCGTGTTGCTCCAGGAGCAGGCGGCAGGTCTTGATGATGTTCTCGGCCTTGCTGTTGAAAAGCCCGATCGTGCGGATGTAATCCTTCAGCCCGTCGACCCCGAGCGCGAGGATGGCCGCGGGCGTGTTGGCGACCGGGTACAGCCGCGCGGTCGCCTTGTTGACGCCGACGTCCGTCGCCTGCGCCGAGAGAATCACCGAGACGAGCAGCTCGAAGGGCGTCGAGTACACGAGCTCGGTGTCGGGGTGCGGGTTCGCCTCCCGGAACCGGCGGAAAATCGCGCTGCGTTTTTCGTTGTTCAACGGAACTAGATCGATTGCCGCGCGATGGCGCCGACGTGCTGCCGGCGCCGCCGGTCCAGCGCGTTCTTGCCCGCCACGGCGAGGGCAAGGCTGAAGAAGGCGCCCGGCGGCAGGATCGCCAGCAGGAAACCGCCGTCGGTGATCATCAGCCCGCGGAAGGGCTCGCCGCCGAACAGCATGTCGAGCCGGTAGAACACCGTGCCGTGCCCGAGCAGCTCGCGAAACGTGCCGATCGCCATCAGCAGCAGCGCGAACCCGAGCCCCATCGCGAACCCGTCGGTGATGCTCGGCACGATCGGGTTGCGCGAGGCGAAGAGCTCCGCGCGGGCGGTGACCGCGCAGTTCGTCACGATCAACGGGATGAAAATGCCGAGCGAATCGTCCAGCGCCGGGAAAAAGGCCTTGAACAGCAGCTCGATGCAGGTGACCAGGCTCGCGATGATCAGGACGTAGATCGGGATGCGGATTTCGCTGATGATCCAGCGCCGGCTGGCCGAGACGAGCAGGTTGGAGCAGGTCAGCACGAGCGTGGTTGCGAGCCCGAGTCCCAGGCCGTTCACGAAGCTCGTGGTGACGGCCAGCAGCGGACACAGCCCCAGCAGCTGCACGAGGCCCGGGTTGTCGTCCCACAGGCCGGAGGACAGGATCCCTCCCGTGCTGCGGTTCGCGTTCACTCGGCCTCCTTCGATTCCTCGCCCGCCGCTTCGAATATCTCGTCGCGGTTGTTCTCGAAGTATACCAACGTCTGCTTGACGGCTCGCACGACCGCGCGCGTGGTGACGGTCGCGCCGGTGATCTGGTCGAAGTCGCCGCCGTCGCGCTTTACGGCCCACTTCTCGCGCGGTGGCGCGGTGAGCGAAGTGTCGGGGAACTGCTGCAGCCAGTTGGTCTTCGACGCTTCGATCAGGTCGCCCAGTCCCGGCGTTTCCCGGTGCGCGAGCACTCGCACGCCGGTGACCTCGCCCGAGTACTCGATGCCGATCAGGAGCTTGATGGGACCCGCATATCCCCCGGGTTCGCTGACCACGAATACCGCCGCGACCGGCGCCTTCTCGGAGTAAACGCGATAGACGGGCACCGCTTCCGTTCCCGGCAGCTCGTGCGGCGGGGGGATGACGAGCAGCGATTCGGTCGCGACGTTGTCGAAGAACACGCCCGACAGGGTCGGCTCGAGGCTCTGCTCCAGCGCCGCCTGCTCGTTCGCGGCGATGCGCGGCGCCGTCAGGTGCCAGGTAACCGCCACCAGCGCGCTGCAAACCGCGGCCAGGATACCCAGGGTGAGTCCGCTGCGCCAGATTCCGGGACTGCCGTGGTCCGTCACGGGCTGCCCTTCTCGTATCGGCCGTGGCCGATGATGCGCGGCCGCGTCAGGTGATCGATCGCCGGCGCCGCCATGTTCATCAGCAGCACGGCGAATGCCACGCCGTCGGCGTAACTGCCCCAGCGCCGGATCGCGTAAATCAGGAGCCCGATGCCGAATCCGTACAGGAGCCGGCCCCGCGGGCTCGTGGCGGCGGTGATGGGATCGGTGGCGATGAAGAAGGCGCACAGGATCGTGCCCCCGCTGAACAGGTGGAAGCCGGGGCCCGGGTGCACGCCGCTGCCGATGAGGTATACGAGCCCGGAGGGCAGCAGCACGCCGGCGAGGACGCCGGCCGGGATGTGCCAGCGGATGACCTTGCGCAGCATGAGCCAGCCGCCGCCGGCGGCGATGAAGTTGCCGATCCATTCCCAGCCGCGGCCGCCGAAGTCGCCCATCAGCGGGTTGCTGTACATCTCGCGGAAACTCTGCATCCCCGCGATCTGCGTTTTCAGCGTGGTGAGCGGGGTAGCGCGCGTGATGCCGTCCCAGCCCAGGTAGTCGGGAAACGCCCCGGTCAGCGTGTAGCGTGCCGTCTCGTAGAAGGTCATGTAGTGGTAGTCGATGTCGCCGATGCGAGGCGCGGGCCACATGCTCGTGTACGCCGGGAACGCCACGAGCGCGACGACGTAGCCGGCCATGGCCGGGTTGAACACGTTGTAACCGAGGCCGCCGTACAGGTGCTTCGCGCCGACGACGGCGAACAGCGCGGCGGTCCCGGTTACCCACCAGGGGGTCAGGGGCGGCAGCGAAAAGGCGAGCAGGGTTGCCGTCACCATGGCGCTGAAATCGAGCAGTGCAGGTTCGACGGGCTTGTGGCGCAGGCGCCGCATGATCGCCTCGCCGGCGGCGCAGAAGAGGGCGGCGAAAAACAGGTTGAGGATGAATCCCGGGCCGAAGAACCAGACGTAGGCGAGTGCGGCGGGAACGAGCGCGTACAGCACCTGGCGCATCGTCCTGCCGACGTTGTTCGGCGGCTTGCCGTAGGGCGCTTCGCGGCGCTTGAACTCCACCCCGCTCAGGCCTCGTCGTCGGGCGGTTTCGTCCGGCGATGCTTCTCGCGCGAGCGCCGCACCATGGCCTGGATATCCTCAGGGCCGGCCCTGATCGCGGAGCGTTTCTGCTGCGCCAGTTCATCCCGCCGCTTCCGCTCTTCGATGTCCAATCGCTCGGTGCGCGATTCGAAGCGCCGGCGGGCGCGCTCGGCACGCTCCTTCTCGGCCGCCAGCTCGAGAATACGCGCTTTCGCCCGGCGGAAATACGCCGTCAGCGGTATCTGGCTCGGGCACACGAGATCGCAGCAGCCGCACTCGATACAGTCGCGCAGGCCCAGCGCCCGGAGCTTGCTCTCGTTGTCCGCACAGGCGAACCAGTAGAGCTCCTGCGGCTGCAGCACGACCGGGCAGACTTCCGCGCACTCGCCGCAGCGGATGCAGGTCTTTTCCTCCTCGCGCTGCTCCGCGTGCGCCACCACGAGCACACAGTTGGTCGCTTTCACCAGCGGCACGCGGTCGGTGCTGATGGACTTGCCGGTCATCGGTCCGCCGATGATCAGTTGTTCCGGGTCCTGCGTGTAGCCGCCGGCAAACTCGATCACGTCGGCGACCGCGGTGCCCAGGCGTGCGCGCACGTTCATGGGTTCGGCGACGCCGTTTCCCGTGACGGTCGTGATGCGTGAGATCAGCGGCTCACCAAGGCTGATCCAGCGCCAGATGGCGGCCGCGGTGCCGACGTTCTGCACGAGGCAGCCGATGTCGGTCGGCAGCCCGCCGCTCGGCACCTCCCTGCCGGTTACGAGCTGGACCGTCTGGTCCTCGCCCCCGGAGGGGTATATGGACGGTACGATCTTCAGGACGAACCGTTCGTCGCCTAGGTTGCCGAGCGCTTCCGACATCGCGTGTATGGCCTGCGTCTTGTCGCTCTCCACGACCACGAGGCAGCGGTTCACGCCGAGCGCGTGCAGGAGGATGCGGCCGCCGCCGAGCACCTCGTTGCTGTGCTCGCGCATCAGCATGTCGTCGCAGCTGATGTAGGGTTCGCACTCGACGCCGTTCAGGACCAGCGTGTCCAGCGGCATGCTGCGCGCCTGCATGAGCTTCTGCGCGGTCGGGAACACGGCGCCGCCGAGACCGACGATGCCGCCCTCGAGTATGCGCTCGAGCAGCGCCTCCGAATCCATCGTCTCGAAGTCGACCGCCGAGGCGCTCATGTCGACGGAGGCGTCGCGTCCGTCGCACTCGATTACGATGCACGGCGCCGTGTCGCCAAAGCGCCGCGATACCGGCCACGGCTCGACCGCTACCACCTCGCCGGACGACGAGGCGTGTACCGGGGCGCTCAAGGCGCCGTCCGCACGCGCCACGAGTTGCCCCTTGAGCACCTTGTCGCCGATGCCGACCACCGGCTCGGCGGGCTCGCCGGAGTGCTGGGTGAGCGGCAGCACGAGCTGCGGCGGAACGGGCATGTCGCGAATGGCCCCGGCCGTCGATCGTTCCTTTTCGGCGGGCAGCCGCAGGCCGCCGTACCACTTGCCGAGGTCGATGGTCGGCGCGGCGCTCATGCCGGATACAGGCTGATGCAGTCCACCGGGCAGCGCGGCAGGCACAGCCCGCAGCCCGTGCACTCGCGCGCGATGACCGTGTGCAGGAAACGATGGGCGCCGCTGATGGCATCCACCGGGCAGGCTTCCCGGCACCAGGTGCAGCCAATGCAGGCAGACTCGTCGATGACGGCGACCACGGCCGTCGCCGGCGCGTCCTCGGCGGCCAGCGGCAGCGGCTCGCGACCGAGCAGCGCGGCGAGGCGCTGCACCGTTTCCTCCCCGCCCGGCGGGCAGAGATTGATCGGAGCGTCCTTATCGACGATGGCGGCGGCGTAGGGCCGGCAACCCGGAAAGCCGCATTGCGCGCACTGCGTCTGCGGCAGGAGTTCGTTGACCTGCTCGACCATCGTCTCACCCTGCTCCGGCAGGCGGCGCGACACCATTCCGAGCAGTAGCCCGGCCGCGAGCGCGATGCCGCCCATCGTGAGCACCGCGGTGAGGACGGGAATCCACATGGTCGTTAACCGCGCGCCATTCCGGAAAAACCCATGAACGCGAGCGACATGAAACCGGCCGTCATGAGCGCGATGGCGGTGCCGCGAAACGGCGCCGGGATGTCGGCGGCGGCCAGCTTCTCACGGATCGAGGCGAACAGCACCAGCACGAGGGCAAAGCCCACCGAGGCGCCGAAGCCGAAGACGACGGATTCCACGAAGCCGTGTGCCTCCTGCACGTTGAGCAGCGCGACGCCGAGCACCGCGCAGTTCGTAGCGATCAGGGGAATGTAGATGCCGAGCACCTGGTGCAGCAGCGGGCTCAGGCGCCGCACCATCATTTCCGTGAACTGCACGCTCGCGGCAATGACGAGGATGAAGCTGAGCGTGCGCAGGTACCCGATGTCCAGCGGCACGAGCACGTACTGGTGCAACAGGAAGCTGGAAGCCGACGACAGCGTCAGCACGAAACCGGTGGCGAGCGACATGCCGACTGCCGCTTCCAGGTTCCGTGAGACGCCCATGAACGGGCACAGACCGAGGAAGCGCACCAACACGAAGTTGTTGACCAGCACCGTCGCGACGAGGATCAGGAAGAGATCGGTCACGCGCTCCCCCGCGATGCCTCGACAACCTGCTCCACCTGCTGCGGCTGCAGGCGCACCAGCAGGGCCTCGTACGCGGCGATCCGGGTGCCGAGCAGGGGCGTGGACGCCGAGGACCAGGTCCACGAGTCCTCCCCGAAGAGTTTCCGCGTGTCACGGGCGATGTTCGGCACGGCCGGCTCCAGCCATACCGCGAGGGAGCGGAAGAGGTTCAGTGCCTGCGTGCAGACGGCCTGCACTTCCGCCAACCGGCCGTCTTCCCTGGCCATGGCCCAGGGCTTTTTCGTTTCGATGTAGCGGTTGGCGCGGTCGGCGAGGTGCATGATGGCGCGCATGGCCTTCGAGTACTCGCGTTCCTCGTAGCAGGCCGCGATCGCTTCCGATTCCGCCGTGAATTCCGCGAACAGCGCCGGGTCGTCGAGCTGTTCTGCAAGCTGCCCGTCGAAATGCCGGGTGACGAACCCGGCGGAGCGGCTGGCGATATTGACCAGCTTGCCGACGAGATCCGCGTTCACGCGCGCGACGAAGTCCTCGAGGTTCAGGTCGATGTCGTCCATGCCGGGACCGAGCTTCGCGGCGTAGTAGTAGCGCAGGAAGCTCGGGTCCATGTGGTCCAGGTAGGTCCGCGCGTTGATGAAGGTGCCGCGGGATTTCGACATCTTCTTGCCGTTGACCGTGAGGAAACCGTGGGCGAAGACGCTCGTCGGCTGGCGGAAGCCGGCGCCTTCGAGCACCGCCGGCCAGAACAGCGTGTGGAAGTAAACGATGTCCTTGCCGATAAAGTGATACAGCTCGGTGTCATGGCCCGGCAGCCAGTAATCGTCGAACGCCAGGTCGTCGCGCCGCCGGCAGAGATCGAGGAAGCTGGCGGCATAACCGACCGGCGCGTCCAGCCAGACGTAGAAGTACTTGTCCTCGGTGCCGGGGATCAGGAAGCCGAAGTAGGGCGCATCACGCGAGATATCCCAGTCCCTGAGACCGGCGCTGAACCACTCCTCGAGCTTGCTCGTGATGTGCGGGTGCAGCCCGGCCGATTCGATCCAGGTCCGCAGCCGCTCCCCGAAGGCGCTCAGCCGGAAGAAGTAATGCTCCGATTCCTTCCACAGCGGGGTCGTGCCGGAGAGGACCGACACGGGGTCGACGAGGTCGTTCGGGGCGTAGGTCGCCCCGCAGACCTCGCAGGCGTCGCCGTACTGGTCGGGGGCCGAGCAGCGCGGGCAGGTGCCCCGAACGAAGCGGTCCGGCAGGAACATCTTCTCCTGCTCGTCGTACGCCTGCTCGACCGGCTTCGTGTAGATGTGCCCGGCCTCCTTCAGCGCCAGGTACATGCGCTGCACGAGCTCCTCGTTCTCCGGCGAATGCGTCGTGTGGAAGTTGTCGAAAGCGACGCCGAAAGCCTCGAGGTCCGCAAGCTGCTCCTTCGCGACGCGGGCGATCAGCTCCTCCGGAGGGATGTTCTCCTGGCGCGCCTTGATCATGATCGGCGTGCCGTGCGCATCGCTCGCGCAGACGTAGGTGCAGAGATGGCCCCGGAGTTTCTGGAAACGCGCCCAGATGTCGGAGTTCAGGTATTCCACCATGTGGCCCAGGTGAATGGAGCCGTTGGCATAGGGAAGGGCGCTGGAGACCAGGATTTTTCGGCGGTTTTCGGGCATGGACGGCAAGCGAATGAAAGACCTTGATTATGCCACGATGCGCGGTATGACCGCGCAAGTCCAACCGCCGCGCCGGCTGCAATGTGCCCGCGCCGGCCTGCGATGCGCCGCGCCGGCTGCGATGTGCCGCGCCGGTCTGCGATGCGCCGCGCCCGGCCTGCGATGCGCCGCGTACGGTCAACCTGTAGGAGCGCGCATCGCGCGCGATGCCCCGGCGGCGAGCGTGCTTCAACCCGCGGGCTGATTCGACCGGCGGTCGCCTCGCGCGCGATGCGCGCTCCCGCGGGTCAGGTCTGGTCCTTGATCGGTGCGAACTTGGTTTTGTTGTTGGCCTGCTGGTAGGCCTCTTTGCCCGAGACGAAGCGGCGTTCGACGAGGTCCATGAGCGCAGAATCCATGGTCTGCATGCCGACCGAGCCGCCGCTCTGCATGGCCGTTTCGAGCTGGTCCAGCCGGCCCTGGCGGATGAGGTTGGAGACGGCGGAGGTGTTGACGAGGATCTCCAGCGCGGCGACTCGCCCGGGCTTGTGCTTGGTCGGCAGGAGCTGCTGCGAGATCACGCCGCGCAGCGACGTCGACAGCATGGTGCGGATGTGGC
>CAYRKH010000004.1:88907-102315 GCA_964424805.1 uncultured Woeseiaceae bacterium | reverse complement strand
TCTTTTGCTATATCCTTCGAAGGCGACTATGCGCGCTATCGGGAGATCGGGACAACGGACTCTGACGTTTGCCTTCCGACTTCCGATCAGCCGAGGTGGATCCGCGCCAGCTTGCCTTTGCCGCCGAGCGGATGGGCGCATCTCCTTGAGCTGCGTGGTGAGCTACTTGGAAGAGAATGACATGCCGTATCGAACCTACGGGACGGAGAAGCGATCGTCGTGCACGTGTGAGGCAGGGCGGTACTTTGCCGCTGAGCCTGGTTGTTAGTAGGGAGGCCGAGCGTCTGATGAAGCCCCGGATCAGTGTGCTGACCATAGGCGTTAACGATCTCGATTCGGCCGTGAAGTTCTATCGAGATGGACTCGGACTGAAGACCGATGGAATTGTCGGAGAACAGTTCCAGCATGGCGCCGTCGCATTTTTCGATCTCCAATCCGGCTTGCGTCTAGCACTGTGGCCGCGCGCCAGCATTGCACATGATTCGGGCCTTGCAGCGAGTCCGGTTTCACCGACGGAGTTCACCATCGGCCACAACGTGGCATCGAAGGCAGAGGTCGATTCCGTCATGGCACAAGCGCGCAAAGCGGGGGCGACCATGGTAAAGCCGGCGCAAGACACGTTCTGGGGAGGCTACGGCGGCTACTTCCAGGATCCCGATGGGCATCTTTGGGAGGTGGCCTGGAATCCGGACTTCACGCCGGAAGATTGATGACCGGCTGGTAATATCCAGTAGCCGGACCGTTGAGCCTGGTTGTTAGCCTGCTTCAGGAGTACGAAATGCGACCCCTTCGGTATTCCATCAACGTCACGCTGGATGGGTGCTGTGATCATCTCGCAATTGTCCCGGACGAAGAGATGCATCGTCACGCAGCAGAGAACCTCGCGCAGGCCGACGCCCTCATCTTTGGCCGGGTGATCTATCAGATGATGGAGGAAGCGTGGCGGCCGGTGGCGCAGACGGGCGTGAGGCCTGACTGGATGCCCGATTGGATGGAGCCTTTTGCCCAGACGATCCACGCGGCAAAGAAGTACGTCGTGTCGAGTACGTTGGATCGGGTTGACTGGAATGCGGAACTCGTGCACGGGGATTTGGCCAAGGCCATTCAGCGGCTCAAGCGGGAGCCGGGCAGGGGGTTATTTACGGGAGGCGTGAGGCTCCCGCTGGCGTTGGCGGAGCTGGACCTGATCGATGAGTACGAGTTCATAGTACACCCCAGGCTGGTGGGCCATGGGCCGACGTTGTTCGCGGGGCTGTCGAGGTATGTCGACTTGAAGCTCGTGAACCGGCTCGAGCTCGGGTCCGGGGCGGTGGCGCTGCAATATGAGCCAAAGCGGTAGCCATCGCGTTCGAAATACGCGTTTCCCCTCGCGACATCGATGGCGGCTCGCCGTCACATGATCTGGCGGCGCACACCGGCACCGGGGAACTCGCACACGTGATCCGGACGGCAATTACGTCATGGTCAGTTCGCTCTCTTCCGCCTGATCGCACCTGACTGAACCGTCGGTCGTCACGGGGTAAAACCCCTCGAACCCGGTCGCGCCGCCGGTGATCCTCTTTGTGAGCTCAATCGGGAACCTTTCCCGATGTTGTCGCATCCTGATCAACACCAGCAGGAACAACGACACCCGAGAGCCACTGATGGAGGGTCTGTAATGGGTATACGGAATAACCTTTTTGCGGTATCAGCCGTCGGCTTGGCACTGTTATCGGGCGCCTGCGACAACAATAGCAGCACACCGGCCAGCCCGGTAACACCGCCGCCGGCAGCGCCTCCGGACACCCACGCGGGCGCTCGTGGCGGCGGCGTGGATGGCGAAATCGTCGGCCCGGAGACCGCGAGCGCGGCGAGCGCGGAATTGATCCAGCAGGGCCAGAACGTCTTCCGCTACTGGACTTTCGGTGATGAACAGCAGTGGACCGATGTGCTGGAAATGAACACGGTCATCGAAACGGCCGTCGATCCGGCCACGGCGCTGGCCGTAGGCCTCAAGGTGGACATGGACGCGCTGCCGCCCGCCGTGGTGAACGGCGTCGTCGACGGCAGCATCCCGCTCAACGATCCTCAGACCACGCTGGCGTTGATCCAGTTGAACGCCGTCGTCGGGGTCAAGGGAACCGTTTCGACGGGCACCGACGGCAGGCTCCACCTGGATCGCGTCGGTATCACATGCGCACTATGTCACTCGACCGTCGACAACGCGGGGCACGCCGCAAATCCCGTTATTCCCCAAGGCATTGGGCACCGCCTGGACGGCTGGGCCAACCGCGACCTCGATCCAGGGGCGATCATTGCGCTGTCGCCCGCGGTTGCAAGCACCGCGAATGCGGTCATCTACAACTCCTGGGGCCCCGGCAAGTACGATCCGCGCTTCAATATCGACGGCAAAGACGAGCCTGCACCGGTTATACCGCCGGTATTCGGACTCGATAACGTTCACAGCGCCATCTTTACCGGTGACGGTTCGGAACTGGCTTACTGGAACCGGTACGTGGCGGTGACCCAGATGGGTGGCCAGGGCGTATTCTCCGATCCTCGGCTGCCTGACCCCTTGCAAAACAATAGCGACCCGATAAACCGCGATCAGCGAGGGGATGGCGTGGACTGCGTTGCCGACATCGCATTAGCAGCCGGCTCGGCTGCAGGCGGGCCGGACGGGACCACGATCACGGTCCCCGCCGATAACGTCGAAACTGACGGCAAGTTCGATTGCGTCACCAATTACCTCCCGGCCCTGCAGGCTTATCAACTGTCTCTTGCGGCCCCGAGCCTGGACGTAGTGGAGAATAACCAGGGAATGCAGGACTTTGCCGATGCGCATGGTTTGCCGACGTTCTTCGATGAGGTCGCTGCAGCACGCGGCGAGGAACTGTTCAAGGGTAAGGCGACTTGCGCCACCTGCCACACCGGCGCCCAGTTCACGGATGCCAACGACACCCTGCACGATGCCGATACGACTCCCTCCGCCGATGCGACCTACGTGGAACGTTCGGCGTCCAAGCGCTGGCGTACCACGCCGCTGCCTGGGGTCTGGGCGCATCCACCGTACTTCCACGACGGCTCCGCGGCTACGCTCGAGGAGGCGGTAGGCCTCTACAACGATAAATTGCAGCTGGAGCTCACACCGTCCGAGGAACACGATATTGCTGAGTACCTGAAATCCCTGTAGCGCGATAGCAAGGCATCGGGCGCGGCGCTCGTTGAGGCCGCGCTTTTTTTTTTTGCTCCGCAGGCCGTTGCGATGCGCAATTCGAAGTTTGACAGTGTTGCGTTATCACGCGCCGACACGTCGCGACGCTGCTGGATCTTTCTGACCAGGTATGCTGCGCTATAATAGTCGCGGCTAAGAGAGCGGAGGCGCTGGTCAAGAGCGGGTTCAGGTTTCTGCCAAGCACCTTGCTGAAACTGCGCCCCTGATCCGTTCGAATCTGCCGGAGTGGTTAGGTGACCATTGTGGATCTCGACAACAAGATGCAATGACTGATCCGTCGCACAGCAGCCATCGCCTGATTCTCCTCGTCGGCCTCTCTGTCATCCTTGCATGGGTGGCGACCGGATACCTGCTTTATGACGACCCGGATCGCGGAACCTTTGGCGACATGTTCGGCGCTGTTAACGCGCTTTTCTCCGGATTGGCATTTGCAGGAGTCATTTACGCGATCCTCCTGCAGAGGGAAGAATTGCGCCTGCAGCGGAGAGAGCTCGAGCTGACCCGCTTGGAGCTACAAGGCCAGAAAGAGCAGCTGGAGGCGCAGAACCGGACATTGAGGAAGCAAAATTTCGAAGCGACCTTTTTCCAGCTTCTTCGACTTCAGAATGAGATTACCAATTCCATTGACCTTCAGTTCTCCGGAAACAGAGTTCTGAAGGGCCGGGATTGTTTTCAGTTTTTCTATGACAATCTCAAAAAGCTCTGGAGCCAAAACCTGGCGCAGCACGGTTCCGAAGATGAAACAGAACGAATACGGCGGACGTATCATACGTTCTTCGAGGCAAATCAAGCGGAGGTAGGGCACTATTTCCGCAGTCTCTACAACATAGTCAAGCTAGTTGACCAAAGTGAGCTCGAGGACAAGCGGCTGTATACGAATCTTGTTCGCGCGCAGCTTTCGAGCTTGGAGCTCATACTGCTCTTTTACAATTGCCTGAGCGACCTGGGGCGGGAAAAGTTCAAGCCGCTGATAGAAGAGTACGCGCTTCTCAAGACCGTGCCTCGAAAGCGGTTGTTGAACCCTCCGGATCATCTGCAACTGTACGACAACGGGGCGTACGGCGATGCGATGGAGTCCTGAACCCCGATGGCAAGAGCCGACCCGAGCACGAGTTCCGGCGCCGATTGCGTCATCCGGCTGCTGGGGCCGGGTGACGTTCCCCTGATGAAGGCTGTGTCGGCGATGTTCGCGGAAGCATTTGACGAGGTGGCGCTCCACCGCGGCAAGCAGCCGAATGCCGCTTACCTGGAGCGCCTGCTCGCCCGGGATCATTTCATCGCGCTGGCCGCGCTGAAAGGCGACGAGGTCGCAGGCGGTATCGCCGCTTACGAGCTGCCAAAGTACGAGCAGCCGCGCAGCAAAATGTATATTTACGACCTGGCCGTTGCCGAAGCGCACCGCCGCGAAGGCATCGCGACGGCATTGATCCGGGAGCTGCAGAAGATCGCCGCGGCGCGCGGCGCGTACGTCATTTTCGTGCAGGCGGACGAGGGGGACGCCCCGGCCATAGCCCTCTACTCAAAGCTCGGGGTTCGCGAAGACGTGCTGCATTTCGACATCGAGGTCCCGTGACGTCCGGTGCCCTGTACCGCCTGAGCGCGTTTACCACCGATCCGGCCGGCGGCAATCCCGCAGGGGTCTGGATCGGCGATGCATTCCCGGAGCCACAGCAGATGCAGCGCATCGCGGCAGAGGTCGGCTATTCCGAGACCGTGTTCGTCGCCCCGGGCACCGGCGCCACCCGTAGGGCACGCTATTTCAGCCCGGAGGCCGAGGTTCCGTTCTGCGGTCACGCGACGATCGCCGCGGGCGTCCAGCTCGGCAAGCTCGACGGTCCCGGCAACTATCGCTTGCAAACCGCGGCCGGCGACGTCAGGGTCGCCGTGCGGGAAGCGCACGGTACGGCAGAGGCTGCGCTTACCTCGGTCCCGCCGGAGCACCGTGCGGCACCGCCCGGCCTGCTCCAGGCCGTGCTGGCGGCGTTGCGCTGGCGAAGCACGGAGCTGGATCCTTCGCTCCCGCCGGCGCTGGCGTTCGCCGGGGCGTGGCACCTCGTGATCGGCGCGAGCAGCGCCGGGCGCCTTGCCGATCTCGACTACGATTTCGGGAAGCTGAAAGCACTGATGCTGGAGGCCGGGCTCATCACGGTCCAGCTCGTTTGGCGCGAGTCGGAGTCCGTCTTCCATGCCCGGAATCCCTTTCCGGTGGGTGGCGTGGTCGAGGACCCCGCCACCGGTGCCGCGGCTGCCGCGCTGGGCGGCTACCTGCGCGACGCCGGCCTGCTCGAGGCTCCGGCCACGCTGCTCATCCGCCAGGGTGAAGCCATGGGCCGCCCGAGTCGCATCACCGTGTCGATCCCGTCGAGCGGCGGGATCACCGTCAGCGGAAATGCCGTCGAACTCGGATAGAATGGAGCTGAACTCATGAACTACGCATTCCTGACAAAGGGCACTCCAGCCGCCGTCATTGGGGCCGCGGCACAGATGCTGAAGGACCGGGACATGCCGCCAGCCAGTCGGGGCGCCTGACGATGCTCGCCTTCCTCTTGCACCTGGTGCTCACCGCGGGTGCGCTGCTCATCGTGGCGCGGGTTGTCGGCGGTGTCTACGTGAGCGGTTTCAGCGCTGCCCTCTTCGGCGCGATCGTCCTCGGTATCGTGAACGCCATCGTGCGGCCGATCATGATCCTGCTCACGCTGCCGATCACGCTCCTGACGCTCGGGTTGTTCCTGTTCGTCATCAACGCGCTCATGCTCTGGCTGGTCGCCGCGCTCGTGCCGGGAATCCGGATCAGCGGGTTCGGGGCGGCGCTTCTCGGCAGCCTGTTGCTCACGCTCCTGAACCTGCTGATCGAACGGCTGGTCTAAAGGAGCGCCCGATCTGCCGCCTGCCCCCGGGATCCCGCGGCGACGAACGTGGCATCGCGCGCAGTGCGCGCTCCTACAGGCGTAACGCGCGCTCAGAACGCGGTGGCGGATGAACCCGGCGATACCGCGCCGCCAAGCGCGGCTCCGATAAGCAACCCGATGCTCGAGATCAGCGCCCACACGCCGACGGCCAGGCCCGCGAGGAAACCGAGTATCGGCGCATCGAAGAGTGTCAGCAGCAGCCAGATACCGATGCCGGAAATGATCGCCGGCAGTATCGCGGCGCTCAAGCCCCGCGTCGCCGAGCCGGCCTTGTAGCCGCCGACCGCTCCGCCGATAAGCCCGTTCAGCGCCGGCAGGAAGAACAGGACCAGGCTGATGCCGATCATCCAGAGTGCGCAAACGAACAGTGATGTTTCTCCACGATCTGCCATGGCAGGTTCTCCGGATCCGCTATCGATAAGGTAAGTATAGTTGCCGACCGGCGGTCCGCCGGGCGTGCGTTTCCTGGCGCCCTCGCGTTGCGACAAGGACCACCCGCCCTTGGATACGGCATGGCGACTTCCGGCTACTAAGTGTCGCGATTGGGAAAGCGGCTTGTTTGCGATTCCTGCACCTTCCGCCTCACGGGCACACCACTTCTATGAGGATCGGAAGATGACATTCGTGGAGAAGGCTGCGGCCGAACCGCTAACGGGCACGGCTGCGAACGGAGGTACCCTGGTCGGGAACCAGGCGCGGCACTGCACAACGGTCGACCAGTCGGACCGCCGGGTGCCTTACAACCTGCGCCAGTCCGGCCGTACGCCGGTGGAGATGCTCATCTCCACGCGCGTCCGGAAGTCGCCCTACTGGCACCTGTCGCACGAAGCCGGCTGCTGGCGCGCTACGATCTACAACCGCGTCTACCACCCGCGCGGCTACGTGCGCCCGGAAGACGGCGGTGCGATGGTCGAGTACGACGCACTGGTCAACCACGTGACGATGTGGAACGTGGCGGTCGAGCGCCAGATCCGCGTCACGGGGCCGGACGCCGAGGCGTTCGTCAACTACGTGATCACCCGTGATGCCACGCGCATCAAGCCGATGCACGGCAAGTACGTCATCCTCTGCAACGAGGCGGGCGGCGTGCTGAACGATCCCGTGCTGCTCCGGCTGGCCGAGGACGAGTTCTGGTTCTCACTCTCCGACAGCGACATCGAATGGTGGCTGCGCGGCGTCAACGTCGGCAAGGGCTTTCGCGTCTCGATAGGTGAGATCGACGTCTGTCCCGTGCAGATCCAGGGGCCGAAATCGGAGGCGCTGATGGTCGACCTGTTCGGCGACGCGGTTCGCGACATTCCCTTCTACGGCCTCATGAAAGGGCAGGTGGCGGGGCATGACGTCATCGTGTCGCAGACCGGTTTCACCGGCGAGAAGGGCTACGAGATCTACCTTATCGACGCGACCCTGCACGCCGAGGACATGTGGAATGCCGTGCTCGAAGCGGGCGGACGGCACAACCTCATGGTGATCGCGCCGGCGCACCACCGGCGCATTGCCGCCGGCATCCTGTCCTGGGGCCAGGACATGGACCAGGAGATGATGCCGTTCCAGTGCAACCTGGCCTACCAGGTCCCGCGCGAGAAGCAGGCCGATTACGTCGGCAAGGAGCGGCTCGAAGCGGTGCGCGCCGAGATCGACGCCGGGCGCTATCCGTTCAAGCTGACGCTCGCGGGCATCAAGCTGGGCGGCAAGCCCATCACCGATTACGCACCGGACTTCTGGCTCATCTCCGGGCCCGACGGCGGCGATCCCGTCGGCTACGTTACGTCGCCCTGGTACTCGCCGGAGCTCGGCACCAACATCGCGCTCTGCCACGTCCCTGTCGGCCTGAAGGACATCGGCACGAAGCTTTCGGTCATGCTGCCGGACGAGTACGCGGAGGTGCCGGGAGTGCCGGTGGAAGCGGAAGTAGTCGAGGTCCCTTTCCGGGAGTCGGTGAATCCGAACTCGCGCGAAGTCGCGAAAAAGAGCGGACGCGACTTCGCGTATTGAGCAACGGGGTGACCGCCCCCATTTCATGAACATGGGCGGTCCTCTTGCATTCACCAGCGGGGCCTGCCGGCAATGACAAACCTGCGTGTTTCGATCCTTGCGGACGCGCCTGATCCGATGTCGCTGCGACCACTCGTCGAAGGTTTCTCGATCGAAGCGACGCCGCGGCAGCTCCAGCGTGCCGGTTCGCTGGCGAGCCTGCTGCCGCCCGGCACCTGCGTCTACGTGCCCTACCTGCCGCGCTCATCAATGGCGGACACGGTTCGTGCCTGCAGGCGGCTGACGGCCGAGGGTTTTCGCGCCGTGCCGCACGTGACGGCGCGCGCGGCAACCAGCCGCGCGAAGCTGGACGAGCAGCTTGCTCGCCTGGCAGAGGCGGGCGCTACCGCCCTGCTGCTGATTGCCGGGGATCGCCGCCGGCCGGCCGGCCCGTTCAGGAGCACTCTCGAGATCCTCGACACCGGCCTGCTGCAGGCGCACGGGTTCTGCGACGTCGGCATTGCCGGACACCCCGAAGGTCACCCGGTAGCGGATGCACGCGCGCTGCTCGACGCGCTGCACCGCAAGCGCGCCTATGCCGCCGAGACCGGCACGCGGATGTGGATCGTCACCCAGTTTGCCTTCTCCGCAGATCCGGTAATCGGCTGGCTCGGGACCCTGCGGCAGGAAGGCATCGAGCTACCGGTGCGCATCGGCGTGCCGGGCCCAGCCAAGGCACAGACGCTGCTGCGCTACGCGCTGCAGTGCGGCATCGGAGCCTCCTCGCGGCTGCTTGCCCGGCGGCCGGATGCCGGCATGCACCTGCTCGGCCGCTGGACGCCGGAGGCCATGCTGCCGCCGCTGGCGCGCTACAAGGCCGAATCAACCGGCGCTGCCATCAGCGGCATTCACGTCTTTCCTTTCGGTGCCTTGAAGAAGTCGATCGACTTCTTCGAGAACCTGTGAGCATGCAGACGCACGCGCGGGTCGTGGTCGTCGGCGGCGGTATCGTCGGGGTTTCGACGCTCTACCATCTCGTGAAGAAAGGCTGGAGCGACGTGGCGCTGGTAGAGCGCCGCGAGCTCACGTCGGGATCCACCTGGCACGCTGCCGGGCTGCTGCCGCTCTTCAACATGAGCTACTCCGTCGGGCAGATCCACAAGTATTCGGTCGCGCTCTACGAGAAGCTCGAGGAGGAGACCGGGCAGGACGTCGGCTTCCGCCGGGTGGGCAACATCCGCCTCGCCACGAACGAGGACCGGATGGACGAGTACCGGCAGTACGCGAGCGTCGCGCAGACAATCGGCGTCGACGTCGAGTTCCTGGCTCCGGGGGAGGTGAAGGCCATCTGGCCGCTCGCGGTTACCGACGGGCTGGTTGGCGCCATCCGCCACCCCGGCGACGGCTATATCCAGCCGGCCGATCTGACCCAGGCGCTGGCGCGCGGCGCGCGCGAAGGCGGCGGCAGGATCTACCGCAACACGACCGTCACCGGCCTCGAGCAGAAGCCGAACGGCGAATGGATCGTCAAAACCGACCAGGGCGACATCACCTGCGAGCACGTCGTATCCGCGACAGGCAGTTTTGCACGCCAGACCGGCGCGATGATCGGGCTCGATATCCCTGTCATTCCGGTCGAGCACCAGTTCATCGTGACCGAGCCGCATCCGGAGATCGTGTCACGGCACAAGGACGGGCTGCCCGAGATGGGCGTGCTACGCGAGTCCGACGGTTCCTGGTACATGCGCGAGGAGGCGGGCGGCCTGCTGCTCGGCCCCTACGAGGTCGGCGCGCCGGCCTGCTACGTGAACGGCCCGTCCCCCGATGCCGAGTACGAGCTCTTCCAGGAGGACATCGATCGGCTCCTGCCGCACATCGAGTCCGCCATCCGCCGGGTGCCGATCTTCGCGGAAGCGGGCATGAAGAAGATCTACAACGGCGCCATTGCCTACACCCCGGACGGCAGCCCGATCGTGGGCCCGGCCTGGGGCAAGCGAAACTTCTGGCTGAACGAAGGCCACAGCTTCGGCATCACCGCGGCCGGGGGCGCCGGCTGGCAGCTCGCGGAATGGATCGTCGAGGGTGAGCCCACGATCGACATGCTCGGCGTGGATCCGCGGCGCTTCGGCGGCTACGCGACGAAGGAGTACCTGAAGGCCAAGAACGAAGAAGCGTATTCGATGGTCTTCACCATCCATTACCCGGACGAGGAGCGCCCGGCCGGGCGGCCGTTGCGCACGGCACCCTGCTACGAGCGCATGAAAGAACGCGGCGCGGTGTTCGGCCAGAAGTTCGGCTGGGAGCGCCCGAACTGGTTTGCTCCCGAAGGCGTGCCGCCGGAGGATCACTGGTCCTTCCGACGTTCGAAGTGGTTCGAGCACGTGGGCGAGGAGTGCCGGCACGTTGCGGATCACGTCGGGCTGCTGGACATGACGGCATTTGCCAAGGCGCGCGTCTCCGGTCCGGGCGCCGAGGCGTTTCTCGACCGCCTCGTCGCGAACCGCCTGCCCAGGGCGATCGGCCGGGTGTCGCTGTGCCACGCGCTGGCGCCCCGCGGCGGCGTGCACTCGGAGTTCACCATCCTGCGCGAGGGCGCTGACTCCTTTCATCTCGTGTCGGCGGGCGCCTGGCAGCGGCTCGACCACGACTGGATTGCCGCGCACCGGCCGCGGGACGGCTCCGTGCGATTCGAGAACCTGACCGGGAGCATGGGGGTGCTGGTCGTCGCCGGCCCGCAGTCGCGGAAACTGCTGGAAAGGGTCGCCGGCGCATCGTTGACGAACCAGGATTTCCCGTGGCTCACCGCGCGGGACACGACCGTCGGGCTCGCGCCGGCGCGGCTCGTGCGCATCAACTTCGTGGGCGAGCTCGGCTGGGAAATCCACCACGGGCTGGAATACCAGAACCACATTTTCGATGCTCTGATGGAAGCGGGCGCGGACCTGGATTTGCGGCCGTTCGGCATACGCGCCATGGACTCGCTGCGCGTGGAGAAATCCTACCGCCTGGTCGGCACCGAGCTGTCGATCGAGTACGCGGCGCTGGAATCGGGCCTTGGCCGCTTCGTGCATCCGGACAAGGGCGACTTCATCGGGCGCGAGGGGTTGCTCGCGTGGCAGGAGCGGGGCTTCAGCAACTCGTTCGTCACGCTGGAGGTGCACGGCGTTACCGACCGCGATGCGCTCGGCAACAACCCGATCCGCCGGAACGGGAAGCTCGTCGGCCGCTCGACGAGCGGCAACTACGGCTTTCGCCTGCAAAAGTCATTGGCGCTCGCGATGGTCAAGCCGGCTTTCGCCGAGCCCGGCACGGAGCTGGAAATCGAGATCCTCGGCGATCGCTACGAAGCCACCGTGCTCGACGAAAGCCCCTACGACCCCAAAAACGAACGCCTCCGCCTGTAGGAGCGCGCATCGCGCGCGATCGGCAAAGTGCTGCCGATTCGCACTACCGGTCAGCGTCAGGATCCGGTGGCATCGCGCGCAATGCGCGCTCCTACTGTTCGTCGCTGTCGTGGTACATCTCGCGGGCCGCGCGATAGCTCATGGCCGGCATTTCCTCGCGGAAGGCTTTCAGCAGGCACCATGCCATCAGCACCAGCACCAGGGCAAAAGGCAGTCCGGTGCTGATCGAGGCCGTCTGAAGCGCGGCCAGTCCGCCGCCTAGCGTCAGGACGGCGGTAACCACGCCCGACATGACCCCCCAGAACACGCGCTGCAGCACGTGATTCTCGAGCGAGCCGCCCGCCGTCATGATATCGATCACCAGCGAGCCCGAGTCGCAGGACGTGACGAAGAAGATAGCAACGAGTAAGACCGCGAGCAGCACGGTGACGTTCTCGAGTGGGAAGCGGGTCAGCAGCTCGAAGAGCGCCGTCGAAACGTTGCTGTTGGCCGCTTCCACGATCCCCGGGTCCACGAAAAGCGATTCGTAAATCGCCGAGCCCCCGAATGTCGCAACCCAGGCGAACGTGAGCAGGGAGGGCACGATCAGCACGCCGAAAATGAACTCGCGCACCGTACGTCCCTTCGAGATACGCGCGATGAACATCCCGACGAACGGAGACCAGGAAATCCACCAGGCCCAGTAGAAGATCGTCCAGGAACCCTGCCAGGTCGCATCGCGCACATAGGTTTCGGTCCAGCTGCCGAGGATCAGCAGGTTCTGCAGGTAATGGCCCGTGCTTTGCACCAGGTTCTTCAGCAGGAAGAGGCTGGGGCCGACGAACAGCAGGAACACCAGCAGCAGGCCCGCCGCGAAAAGGTTCAGGAGACTCAGGAGCTTGATGCCGCGCTCGACGCCACTGGCGACCGAGGTTGTCGCCAAAGCTGTGATGATCGCAATCAGCGCCAGCTGCGCCCCGCTGGAGAAGCTGATGCCGAACACCGCACCGAGCCCGGCATTGATCTGCGCGACGCCGAGGCCGAGCGACGTGGCCAGGCCAAACAGGGTAGCGAGCACCGCGAGCACGTCGATGACGTTGCCGAAGAATCCGTGGATGCGGTCGCCGAGAACAGGATAGAACGCACTGCGTATCGTGAGGGGAAGCCCGCGATTGAAGCTGAAATACGCGAGCGCCAGCCCGACCAGCGCGTAGATGCCCCAGACGTGAAAGCCCCAGTGCAGGAACGTGAGGTCCATCGCGCGCTTGGCGCCGTCGATTGTCATGCCCGGGGCGCCGGGCGGGTTCTGCAGGTGCAGGATCGGCTCCGCGACACTCCAGAACATGAGTCCGATGCCCATGCCGGCGGCAAACAGCATGGCGAACCACGACAGGCTCGAAAATTCGGGGCGCGCACCCGGGCCGCCAATGCGTATGTGGCCGAAGCGGCTTACGGCGAGGTACACGCAGAACAGCAGGAAACCCTGCACCGCGAAGATCAGGAACCAGCCGAAGCGGCGTGTGATGCCGTCCTTGACGGCGGTAAACGTGGATTCCGCGGTCTCGAGGTTCGCCAGTGTTACCACGATGAATAGCAGGATGAGCCCCGCGGAAAAGCCGAAAACGTACGGGTGTATCGTAAATTTCCCCCGGACCCCGGTCCGCGGAGCGGTTGCGTCGTCGTTCACGGCGTCCCCTTTTCTGTTCGTCGGCCCCCGGTGCCACGGCGGTGGCCTGGCGCGCTATGCGCGCTCCTACGGGGGATCGTTGTAGGAGCGCGCACCGCGCGCGATGCTGAGGCGCTGATGCTGGCATCGCCTGTCATGCTGGCGCCACGGCCGTGGCATCGCGCGCTATGCGCGCTCCTACGGGGAATCGTTGTAAGAGCGCGCACCGCGCGCGATGCTAAGGCGCTGATGCTGGCATCGC
>CAYRKH010000004.1:83589-88807 GCA_964424805.1 uncultured Woeseiaceae bacterium | reverse complement strand
ATCGTTGTAAGAGCGCGCACCGCGCGCGATGCTAAGGCGCTGATGCTGGCATCGCCTGTCATGCTAACGCCACGGCCGTGGCATCGCGCGCAATGCGCGCTCCTACGGGGCATGGTTCATGATCTCCGGGCCCAGGGCTTTTTTCAGCGGGTCCAGCCACGGTTCGTAGTGGCGCCAGTGCTGGAGTGCGCTGCGGTAGATCGGCTGGCGCACCTGCTCGGAGCTCGGCGTTCGAACGCTGCGCCCGGTCTTGTGGAACTCCAGGCAGGCCTCCTCGAACGGCAGCTCGCAAAAGTCGAGCAGCCGCCGCACCTGGGTCTCAAGGTCATCGACCACGTCCTCGTGCTGCACCCGCAGCACGAAACCGGGCAGCACGCGATCCCAATGCGCCATCAGCCGCACGTACTCGCGGTAGTAATTGCCGATCTCCGTGAGCCCGTAGGAGAACTCCTGACCCTGCCCGAAAAGCTGCTTGAATCCGCTGAAGCAGCAGGCCATCGGGTGGCGCCGGGCGTCGATTACCTTGGCGTTCGGCAGGATTGCCCGGATCAGCCCGATGTGAAAGAAGTTGTTTGGGTTCTTGTCTATGAAGAACGGCGCGCCGCGGCGGTACACGCGTGTGTCCTCAATGAACTGCTCGCCGAAGCGGCGCAGGTAGTCGCGGTCGATTTTCTCCAGCACGGCAGGGTAGGCAGGCGTGCCCTCCGGCCCCGCAAATCGCCTGCTGCCCCGCAGCCGCTGCGCGAGCGAGATGATGTTCGGCAATTCCATCGTGCCGTCCACCTGTGAATGCGACGCCAGGATCTGCTCGAGCAGCGTGGAGCCGGCCCGTGGCAGCCCGACGATGAAGATCGGGTCCGGCGCCGGGTGGCCCGCGCCGTCGAGCTTCTCGAAGAACGCTTCCGTGCAGGTCTCGATCTGCGCGGCCGTACGGCGCGCAAGGTGGGAGGCCTTGTGGCGGACGGTACGCTGCTTCAGCTCGTTGCCTTTCGCGTACCACCTGAACGATTCGGCGTACCGCTCGCGGTCTTCGAACGCCTTGCCGAGCGCGAAGCAGAGGTGAACCCGGTCCTCCGTGCCACTGGCCGGGGCAGCTTCGAACTCCTGCATATGGGCGATCTCGGCGTCCGTAAAGCGGTACGTCTTGGTGTTCGCCAGCGACCAGAACGCGTCGCCGTAGCCGGGCTGGATCTCGTACGCTTTGCGGTAGGACGCGATCGCGTCGTCCAGTCGCCCGATCGTCTTCTGCGCGTGCCCGCGCATGACGTAGAGGGTGTTCTGCCGCCGGCTCGTCGCGAGCACGCGATCGAACATGCCGATCGCTTCCTCGTGCCGCCCGATGCCGGCCGTCGCCGAGGCGAGCATCGACTCGTATTCCGGGTTCCCCGGGTTCCGCGCCAGCAGGATTTCCGCCTGCCGATGCGCCTTCTCGAACTTCTGCATCTTGAGCAGGAAGTTCACGTAGTCCCGGCGGCCGCGGTCGAAGTCCGGCGCCAGCTCCACGCAGCTCTCCAGCAGGAATTCCGCATCACCGGACACCTCCAGCCGCTCGGCAATCGCCGCGAGCAGCCGCATGCCTTCAGGGTGGTGCCTGTTCTGCTGCAAAAATGCGCGGCACAGCTTCTCCGCACGCTCGAGTTCGTTCTCCTGCGTCAGGCTGGCGACGGCCACCAATTCCCCGGGGAGGGATTCGAGAAACTCGACCTGCGAGCGCGCCCAGTCCGCATGCCGCTCGAGACCGGCGAGCCGGTACAGGTTCGCAAGCGCGCTCCAGCTCGCCGGCAGCGCATCGTTGAGCTGCACCGCGCGCTCGTACGCCCGCCGCGCCTCCTCGAGCCGGTTCAGGGAGAAGAACGCGTGGCCCTGCTCCTGCCAGCCCCGTGCGTAGGTGGGGTTGACCGCCTGCAGGGATTGCAGCGTTTCGAGCGCGGCCGGGTAGTCCTTGCCGTAACGCGACGCGATGGCAAGGACATAAAGCGCCTCCGTGTGGCGGGCATCGAGGTCGCCGTTGCCGATCTCGCGGCGCACGAGGTCCGCGGCGTGCGTGAACCGTCCCTGCTTAACGAGCTCTCGCGCGTGCCCGGAAATGGCCTCGATAGACTGCCCGTTCATTCATAGTCGAAACTGAAACGAAGGCCGACCGTCAACGGACGGTTGGTGACCACGCTCGGCGAGTAGTCGGCCGCGTTGATCGCGACCTGCGCGCGCTCGTCGAATACGTTGTCGACGAACAGCTCCGCGTTCCACATGTCCTTGCGGACGCCGAACGCCAGGTTCACGAGCGTGTAGGCCTCCTGCTCGTATCGCGCACCGATGAAGCGCGTATCGCCGTTCTCGTCGACGCCGACGAAGGACGGATCGACGACGGAGGCGAGGTCGTCGCCGGTGAGCGGCGTGCCGCAGAAGCCGCCCTCTTCCACGATTTTCAGGCTGCTGCGGTTGCCGAACACCTGCGTGGTGTTGTCCTCGATGTGGTAGGCATTGCAGGTCGACATAGCACGGCTGTCGCCCGTGTAGCTCACCGAGCCGCGCACGTAGGCATCGGCCTCGAAATCCGGCAGCGTGAAGTCGTACTGCGCGCGCAGGTTGCCGGAGAACTCGGGCGTCCAGGGCAGGCGGCTGCCTTCGGGCACCACGATGTCGACGAGCTGCGGATTGATGCGCGTCAGCTCGTTGTCGACGAAGCTGGCCGCACCGAAGACGGTGAGATTATCGGTGACGTTCCACTGGAAGTCCGCGTCCAGCCCGGTGATTTCCGCGTCGCCCGCGTTCTCGATGAACACGAGGAAAGCGACGTTCGCCGGGTCGAAGCGGGAAATCTGCAGGTCCGTGATCTCCGAGTAGTACGCCGTGGCGTTGAGGCGCACCATGCCGTTGAACAGGTCGGATTTCATGCCGATCTCGAAATTCTCGAGCTCGTCCGTGCGCCCGATCGCCGGCACCAGGTAGCCCTCGTACACGCCGGCCTGGTTGGCCGACGGCTGGCCGGCGTTACGGTTCGAGGTTTGCGGCCGGAAACCTTGCGAATACGCGCCGAACACCATGATGTCCGGGCTGGCGTGGTAGTTCAGAGTTGCGCGCCAGATGGTGTCGTCCTGGTTGATTACGCCCTCGGAGTCGAGGCCCTCCACGAAGAAGCTGCGGTCGGCGATGCCCTGCTGGATGATCTGGCTCGTTGCCTCGCCGAAGAACGCGTCGAGCTGCGTGGTGTCACCCGTCTCGGCGTAGGAGCCGAGCGCCTCCAGCCGTTCGGACACGCGGTTGTCGAAGGCCTGTCCGTCGCAGGGGCTGGTCGCGCCCTTGCAGCCGAACGAGGAGCCGGTCGAGCCCGTGAACTCGTAGTCGAGATCGTAGGCGCGGGCGCCGATGCTCGCCGTGAGCCGGTCGGTGATATCGAAGGCGAACTCGCCAAAAAACGCGACCTGGCTTTCCTCGCGGGTGAAGTTGTTGATGAACGTCGTCGCCGGACCGCGGCTGAAGGGATTGGTCACGCCTTCCACGGTGCTGACGATGTTTTCCGGCGTCGGCGGCACGCCCGGCGGATCCGTTATCGTGCCGGGCGCCTGCGCGTGCATGAAGCCCGCGCCGATCGTGCCGAAGTACTGGAACTGGCCGTCGGAGGTGCTCTCCGACTCGTCGATGAACACGCCGGCCGTCGCCCGCCAGCGGTTGTCCGGGTTCGTGGAGAGGCGGAACTCGTTCGTGAAGCGCTCGTTGGTCGTATTGCCGAGGTACTGCTTGACGGGATCGAAGCACTCGTTCGCGTTCGAATAGCCGCCGCTGCAGATGTAGTAGGCCTGGTAGCCGCCGCCATTGGTGTAACCGCTGTAGTCCTGCTGGTAGAACACGTCGCGGTCGAGGAAGCCTCCGGTATACACGAGGTCGAGCTCCGCGAGTCGCCCGGTCACGGTCCACATCGTCAGCCCGAACTCGTCCTGGTTTCGCGTCGGGTTGAACAGGTTTACCGACTCTTCGCCCTCGAGGTAGGGGTCGTACTCGAATACGCCCTCGGTCTTCAGCGTCTGCATGTGGTGCTGGACGAGCACGCTCCAGTCGTCGTTGACGTCGTAGAGCGCGCCGAATCGCGCGCCGCGATAGGTCGCGTCGTTGAAGTCGTCCTCGACGAGGTGGCTGTTGTCGGCCACGTGAACCGTGGCGCGTTGACCCCCGCAGGCATCGCCGCTGATCGGCCCGTCCACGGCCGGGTTGCCGGTGCAGACGTGCGCGGCGGGGGATATCTGGTTGCGGTTGAGGACTTCGATGTCGGCGGCGTAGGTGCCGGGCACGTTATCGATCCAGCCGCCGGCGCTGTCGGTGTAGGCGGCGACGCGAACGGCGAGCTTCTCCGCCAGCGGCAGGTTGAGGTACGCCTCGACGGACGTGCTCATCTCGCCGCCCTTGGTCGTGCTGATGCTGGTGTCGAAGCCGGCCTCGAACAAATCCGTAACCGGCTTGTTGGTGATGAGGCGAATGGTGCCGGACTGCGAGCTGGCGCCGAACAGCGTGCCCTGCGGCCCGGGCAGCACCTCGATGCGCTCTAAATCGGTCGCGTAAACGTCGAGGTTGCGGCCGGCAAACGATACCGGCTGCTCGTCGACGTACAGCGCAACGCTGGGCGCGGAGGCCTGCACGGAGGTGAGGGTGATCGCCGACTGCTCGGTCGAGGCGCCGCGAATGTAGATCACGCTCTGCCCCGGCCCGCGACCGCTCATCACGACGTTCGGCAGGAAATCGATGTATTCGTTGAAGGTGGAGACGCCCAGGTTGTCCAGGTTCTCACCGGTCATGGCCTGGATCGACACCGGAATATCCTGCATCGGCTCCGCCCGCTTGGTCGCGGTGACGACGATTTCCTCGATGGCCTGCTGCGCGTGTGCGGCTCCGCCGCCTGCCAGCGCCGCGGCGACCGCCGCCGACAGTACCGTTTTCCCCGGGATGAAGTGTCTGGCCATGTGCCCCCCCTTTGCTTGTTTTTGCCCGTGCCGAAGCGACTGCCCGACAGAACATAGGCGCCGCGAAATCAGGTGCAGGGCGTGGTCGCGGACCACACCAACCTATCGTCGCGGCAATTGGGAATGGCTTATTGTAGGAAAACGACATGCATTTGTCGAAAAACGCCGGAGCGCGGCGCCATGGTGACCGCTGTGCCGTGCTTGCAAGACCGCTCTCGCCATGTAGGAGCGCGGCGTTCGCGCGATGGCACCCGGAGGGCGTATGG
>CAYRKH010000004.1:0-83579 GCA_964424805.1 uncultured Woeseiaceae bacterium | reverse complement strand
TGCTGGCGCGCTCTGGGGGCGCGTGGCCCCCGGGGGTGGGGTGGGCCTCCGGGCGCGATGCGCGCTCCTACATTGGTGGACGCTACGGCGCCTTCGAGTCGTAGCGGCGGAACCACGCCATGATGTTGTCCGTCTTGGCGACCAGGCTCGACGGCCGGCCGGCAATGTCGTGCGAGGCACCCGGCACGCGGATGAGCGCGGTGTCGACCTGCCGCAGTTTCAACGCCTGGTAGAACTGCTCCGATTCCGAGATCGGCGTGCGATAGTCTTCCTCGCCGGTCATGAGCGCGGTCGGCGTCGTCACGTTGCCCACCAGCGAGAGCGGCGAGAGTTCCCAGTACTGCTCCGGCGCCACCCATGGGTCCTCGGAGAACCAGGCCATGCGGAAGAACGGGTACATGTCGGCGGTGAGTACGAAGCTCAGCCAGTTGATGACGGGTTTCGCGACGACCGCGGCACGGAACCGGTCGGTCTTGCCGACGATCCACGCGCTCAGCACGCCGCCCCCGGAGCCGCCGGTGACGAACAGGCGCTCGGGATCGGCGATGCCGCGCTCGATCACGTAATCCACGCCCGACATTAGGTCATCGTAGTCGTGGCCGGGATAGGCGTACTGGATCTCGTGCGCGAAATCCGCCCCGTAGCTCGTGCTGCCGCGCGGGTTGGCGTACAGCACCACGAAACCTTCGGCGGCGTAGCGCTGGATTTCCGCGGAGAAGTTCGGGCCGTAGGCCGCGTAGGGTCCGCCGTGGATCTCGAGGATGAGCGGGTAACGCTTGCCCTGCTCGTAACCCGGCGGGTAGGCGATCCAGCCTTCGATCGGCAGCCCGTCATGCGCCGATTCCCAGGTGACCGCCTCGACGCGTGCCAGGTCGCGTTGGCCGAGCAGGTCCTCGTTCAGTGCCGTCAGTTGCCGCGCGTCGCGGCCGTTCCGCGATACCGCGACGTCGGCCGGACGCAGCGCGGTGCCGTACGTGAACGCATACGTGCCGTTTTCCGACACGCTGAAGCTGCCGCTCGTGTACGGCCGGCCCAGCGATTCGCCGCTCACGCTGTGCTCGAAGGCGGAGATCTCGCCGTCCAGCGTCACGTAAGCCAGCCGGCCCATGCCGTGGTCGTCGTACGACACGAAAATGCCTCTCCCGTTGCCGAGCCACGCGGGACTGCTCACCGAGCGGTCCAGGTCCGAGGTCAGCGCGCGCACGTTCGAGCCGTCGCTGTTCATGACGTACAGGATCGCGTTCTCGTAGCCGCGCTTGTGCTCGTCGAAGCCGATGTAGGCGATACGGCGGCCGTCCGGAGACACGACAGGCGATGCGTCGGGGCCGTCGCGTTCAGTAAGCTGCGAGAGCCGGCCGCTCTCGATCTCCACCACGAAAACGTCCGATTCCTGCGGGTCCAGGCGCCAGTCTTCGCTGCGGTTGGCGGAGAACACGATTCGCTTGCTGTCCGGCATCCACGACAAGCTGCCGCCGTGGTTGTAGTCGCCTTGGGTCACCTGGCGCGGCGTGCCGCCGGTCGATGGCACGACGAAGATGTGCGAGAAGCCCGGCTCCAGGTAGCCTTCGCCGTCGGCGCGGTAGTAGGTCTGCTCGATCACTTTCACCGGTTTCGCCCACTCGGCGCCTTCCGGTTTTTCCGGCATCTGCGCCAGCGGCTCCGTGTCCGACGGCACCAGCATGCTGAACGCGAGCCAGCTGCCGTCCGGCGACCACGCAACGTCCTGCGGTGAGTGCTGCAGGTTGGTGACCAGCGCCGTCTGGCCCGTATCCATCCAGCGCACGTAGAGCTGTTGGCTTCCCCCGGCGTTCGAGGCGTAGGCGATGCGGGTACCGTCGGGTGACCAGCGCGGGGACGAGTAGTTGTGTTCACCCGAAAGCAGGGGGCGGTGGCTGCTGCCGTCGGCGGCGGCGATCCAGAGATTGCCGCGGGTTCGGTCGGTCATGATGTCGTTGCTGCGGCGAACGTAGACGACCTGGCTGGCGTCCGGGGAGATCCGGGGGTCGGAGGCGTATTCGAGCTCGAACACGTCCAGGGCGGAGAAGCGTTCCTGGGCCACGGCACCGGTCGCGAGCAGTAAAGCCGGGACGGCGGTCAGGAGGAGACTGCGGAGTGACTGCATGATCGTTCCTGTTGTTGATGGTGGTGATGTGGGAGCGCGCATTGCGCGCGATGCCGCCTCGGCATGAAAGCGGGCCGGTGGTTGATTCCGCGCATACGGGCGTCGCGCGCGATGCGCGCTCCTACAGGCCGTGTCACGCATGGCGATGGCGGCTACAATCGTGGTTTGCTGTTCCTGCCGTTTCGAGGGCTTTTAGCATGCCGGGAGAAGGGCGTGGCCGCAAACCCTGGCCCTATACCGTCGGGGGTGGGCGGCCGTTCTTGAAGATGCACGGGTTGCGGAACCATTTCGTGATCGTGGATGCGCGTGAGGAGGCGTTTGCGCCCGACGTCGAGGCGATCAGGCAGATCTGCGACGTGGAGGTCGGCGTGGGCGCGGACCAGCTTGTCAGCGTCGAGGCGGCTCGCGGAGTGGGTGAGGCGGCGTTCGTCAGGTTCTGGAACGGAGACGGGACGGAGGCCGAGGCTTGCGGGAATGCCACGCGGTGCGTGGCGTGGCTGCTGCTGGAGGAAGCCGGGACGGATGAGGTCGTGCTGCGGTCCCTCGCCGGCACGCTCGCGTGCCGGCGTGCCGGGCCGGAGCAGGTGAGCGTCAGCATGGGGCGTATCAGCACGGACTGGCGCGACGTGCCCCTGGCGGAGGAGCGGGATACCCGTCATGTCGACGTCGGGGCCGGGGCGTTGCAGGATGCGGCGGTGCTTTCCATCGGGAATCCGCACGCGGTTTTCTTCGTCGATGACCTGGAGGCGATCGACTTGCTGGCGCTCGCGCCGGCGGTCCAGGAGCATCCGCTGTTTCCGCGGCAGGTGAACGTCGGGGCGGCGGAGCTCCGGGGCGAGGACCGGCTGCGGCTGCGGGTTTACGAGCGCGGCGCCGGGTTGACGAGGGCCTGCGGCAGCGGCGCCTGCGCCGCGGCGTTCGCGGCGCTCTGGCGCGGCTTGACGGATTGCCGCAAGCTTGCGGTGGAGCTGCCGGGCGGCGAGCTGTCGATTGAAATCCTCGAGGACGGCTCGGCGGTCATGACGGGACCGGTGGCGTTCTGTTTCAGCGGCAACCTGCCGCCTTGATGTTCGGACAAGGAGCAAGGGAATGCGAAAACGACACGATGTCCCCACGGTAGCTGTTGCGATCATCGCGCTGGCCGCGTCCGCTGCGGCGGCCGCCGATCCCGCGGATATTCCACTTTTTTCGGTCACACCGGTCGGGGGCTACACCTTCGGCGGCGAGTTCGAGGACGCGGCCGCGACCGCGTCGGTCGATGTCGATGACGCGGCCCACTGGGGCCTCGTCTTCAACCTGCGGCACTCCGCCAGGACGCAGTGGGAAGTGTTTTACGCGCGGCAGCAGAGCGAGGCCCGGGTAGAAGCGCTGCCCGGGTTGATGGCTCAGGCGGGCACCGTCGATCTCGACGTGCAGTACCTGCACGTCGGCGGCACTTACGTCGCGGCCGGCGAGCGCGCGCGGCCGTTTCTCGCAGCGGGCGTCGGCGTGACGCGCTTCGACCCCGATCCCTTGAGCTTCGATTCGGAGAACTTCTTCTCGTTCGGCATCGGTGCCGGCTGGCAGTTCGCCGCGTCCGAGCGGCTCGGCGTCCGCCTCGAGAGCCGGCTGCTGGGCACGTTCCTGCGCTCGGACTCGGAGCTCTTCTGCGAGACGGGCCAGGAGGACAATCTCTGCGCTATCGCCACCGACAGCGACATGTACTGGCAGCTCCAGGCGTCGCTGGGCGTGGTGTTCCGCTTCTGAACCCGCACCTGTGGAACCGTACCTGTAGGAGCGCGCAATGCGCGCTCCTACGCGGCGAGGAGTGCGTCTACCAGCGGGGCGACGCCGGTGGCGATGGGATCGACCGCGGGAAGACCCGTCTGCTCCTCTGCGTCGGCGAGCGCGCGGGCGCGGGCGTCGGGCGGCAGCCCGGCGGTATTGAGGCTGATGCCGACCACGCGCACGTCCGGGTTGGTCAGCAGCGCGATTTCCTGGTAGCGATCCATATAGTAAGTGAGCGGTGGAATCGGAAACCCGTCGAAGCCCTCGATCGCCGCGCGGGTCGCGTCGTGGCACAGCACGAGCGCGTCCGGCTGCGAACCGTGCACCAGGCCGAGCGTGACGGCGGCGTAGGCCGGGTGCAGCAGCGAGCCCTGGCCTTCGATCACGTCCCAGTGGCCGGGCGCGTTGTCGGGTGACAGCAGCTCCGCCGCGCCCGAGAGGAAATCGGACACGACCGCGTCCATCGGGATACCGCCGCCCGCGATGAGGATGCCCGTTTGTCCCGTGGCCCTGAAGGTCGCCGGCACGTTGCGGGCGGCCAGCTCGCGATGCAGCGCGAGGGACGTGTATTTCTTGCCGACGGCGCAATCCGTGCCGACCGTGAGCACGCGCCGGCCCGGACGCCGGCGGCCGGTGCCGACGGGAATACCGTCCGGCGGCTGGCGCACGTCGACCAGTCTTCGCCCGGTGTCGCGCGCGACCCGGACGAGGCTCTCGTGCGCGCCGAGGCGCGTGTGCATGCCGCTCACGATGTCGAGTCCCGCGCGCATCGCATCGACGAAGGTTGCGAGCCACGCCGACTGCAGGGCGCCTCCGCTGGGCGCAACGCCGACGACGAGGCTGGCGGCTCCCGCGGCTTTCGCTTCCGCCGGCAGCATCTCCGGCAATCCGAGGTCGACCGGGCAGCCGGGATAGCGGAGCTGGCCGATGCAGGTCTCGGGCCGCCAGTGCACGAGCCCGAAGCCGGTCTTGGCGTCGGTTGCGCTCGTCGTGCCGCCGAGGAAGACCAGGTACGGCGTCCGGATTTCCAGCGGTATCATGGCGCCGCGCGCCGGATGACGGCGCCGGGCCGCTTGCCGGTGGCGCGGCCGTTCTCGAAGACCGGCTCGCCCGCCACCCAGACGGTACGGATACCTTCCGAGAGCTGCCCGGGTTCCTCCGGCGTCGCGCGATCGATCACCGTCTCCGGGTCGAACAGCACGAGATCCGCTTTGGCACCGACGCGGATGACGCCGCGATCCGCAAAGCCCATGTGCTTCGCCGCGAGCCCGGTCATCTTGTGCACGGCTTCCTCCAGGCTGAGCAGGCCTTCCTCGCGAACGTAGCGCCCGAGTACGCGGGTGAATGCGCCGCGGGCGCGCGGGTGCAGGTCGACGATCCCGCCGTCGGTGCAGATGTTGGTATGCGGCCAGAGCAGGAGCTTTTCGATGTCGGGTTTGCGCATGCTGGTGCCGATGATGGAATCCGCGCCGTGGCCCGTCCGCGCTTCCTCTTCCTCCGAGGCGCGCGCGAGCTGCATGAATGCCGTGGCCGGCTCGACTCCGCGGATCGCGGCGATCTCGGTGAGCGATTTACCCACCAGGGACGGGTCGGGCTCGAATCCCGTCATCCAGAGGCCGTCCGGCGGCGCGATCTGGTCCAGCGCCTCCTGGATTGCCGCGAGATCGGTGTAGTCGCGCTCCGGCAGCAGCACCATCAGGTTCGACTGCCAGTACTCGTACGGATAGATGTCGGCGGTGATGTTCACGCCTTCCGCGCGTGCCCGGTCGAGCTTTTCGAGGATGCGCGGCGCTTCGCCCCAGAGGCGCTTCATCGCCAGCTTGATGTGCGACACCTGCACCGGCATGCCCGTGGCGCGGCCGATCCCGATGATCTCGTCCAGCGCCTCCTCGAACCAGCGGTCCTCGCTGCGTACGTGGCTGATGTAGCGCCCCCCCGCCGCCGCCGCGACCTTTGCGAGCGTGAGCACTTCGGACGTTTCGGAATAGATGCCGGGATCGTACTCGAGGCCGCTCGCGAGCCCGAGCGCGCCGCTCGCGAGCTCCTGCTCGAGCAGTTCCGCCATTTCCTCCACTTCTTCGGCGGTGGCGGGGCGCGCGTAATCGTCGCCCATGACTTCGGCGCGCAGCGTATTGTGCCCGGCGTAGGACGCGACGTTGACCGCCACCGGGTCAGCCTCGAGGCTCGCGAAGAAATCGGCAAGGGGCAGGAAGGAGCCCCCGTCCTGCCCCGCGACCACCGTGGTGATGCCCTGGCTGACCACCGGTAGCGCATCGGGATGCTCGCGCAGGTCGCTGTCGGCGTGAGTGTGGGTGTCGATGAATCCGGGAGCGAGCACGAGGCCGTTTCCGGGGTAGACGGTGTCGCCGTCCTGCGCCTGCAGGTTGCCGGTCGCGGCGATGACATCGCCGGCGATGCGCACGTCCCCCTTTCGCGGTGGCGCCCCGGTACCGTCGACGATCATGACGTTTTGGATCAGCACCGTCGGCGGCGGGTCCGCCTGTGTTACTGCCTCGCCGGAGTTGCACCCCGCGGCGACTATCGTGAGCAACAGTGCGGCGGCAAGGCCGTTCGATCGGTGCAGCATCATGTTCGTAACGGCCCAGCAGCTACGGGACGCTTATTGGAACACGCGGAAAATAACGCGATGCACATGAATTCATATTGTGCAACCGCGGTAGTTCCGGCGGGGAAACGGGGTTAGCTTCGGTTACAGATTCTGTTAAGTGCTTGAATGGGGGAATAAACAACCATGACGCTACGGTTGCTCGACCTTGCGCGGGGTTTCCTGCTCGCCTTCGCCTGTCTCACGCTGCCGATGTCGGCGACGTCGGCCGAGAAGCGCAGCGTCCGCATCGACGATATCGGCGCGGTCCGCCACATCGGCACCCCGGCCGTCTCGCCGGACGGGCGCTACGCGGCGTTTGCTTTCGAAGGCCGGGTTTACGTCGTCGGCACGTCGGGCGAGGCGCCGCGCGCCGTGACCACCGCGTCCTCGCGCGCCTCCGAGCCTTACTGGAGCCGCGACGGCGAGGCGCTCTACTTCCTCTCCGACCGCTCCGGCAGCAGCCAGGCCTGGAAGCTGCCGCTCGACACGTTCGGCGAAGCGGTGCAGGTAACGACCGTGGCGCGCGGCGTGGAGACGCTGCAGTTCTCGCCGGACGAGACGCGCCTGCTCCTGACGTATGACGACCCGGACGAGGAAAAAGCCGGGGCCGGCGGCGAGACGCACGCGGTCGAAGCGCCGCCGCGCAAGGAGCCCTTCGTCATCGACCGGCTGCAGTTCAAGCAGGACGCGGGGGAGGGCTACCTGACCAGGCGTCCGTCCGATCATCTCTACGTCCTCGACATGGCCTCCGGCGAGCTGGCCCAGGTGACCCGGGGCCGGTATACCGAATCGGACGCCGGCTGGTCGCCGGACGGTAAACAAATCGTGTTCGTCAGCAATCGCGCCGAGGAGCCGGACGCCGGCTACGAAACGGACCTTTGGGTGGTCGACGCGGACGGAGCGGGCGATGCGCGCCGCCTGACCGCGAGCGACTACGTAAAGAGCGAGCCGCAGTGGAGCCCGGACGGCGAATGGATTGCCTACCTCTCGGCGGTCGACGGCGTCTACGGCATCACGCAGCTCACGCTGGTCCCTGCGGGCGGCGGCGAACCGCGGCTGCTGACGGCCGGGCTCGATCGCTGGGTGCAGCAGTTCGAGTTCTCGCAGGACGGCGAATGGATCTACTTCCGCTACGACAATCACGGGGGACAGCACCTCGCGCGCGTCCGGGTGGACGACGGGCGGATCGAGCGCCTGCTCGACGGCGAGCGCAACATCTCCGGATTCGGCCTCGACGCGGCGGGTGCCGTGGTCGTGCGTGCCAGCAACGGCAACGACGCCGCCGAACTGTACCGACTGCAGGGCGGCGAGGTGCAGCGCCTGACGAATCTCAACCGCGAGCTGTTCGCAACCCTCGAGCTCGGCGAGAAACGGAAGGTCAGCTTCGAGAGCAGCGACGGCACGATCGTCGAAGCGTTCATCACGACGCCCCCGGATTTCAGGAAGGGGCGCCGCTACCCGACGGTCCTCGACATCCACGGCGGTCCCGTCGGGCAGTTCGCCTGGGGCTACGATTTCGGCGCGCAGTTCCTGGCGGCCAACGGCTACGTGGTCGTGCAGCCGAACCCGCGCGGCTCGACCGGCCGCGGCCAGGAGTTCGTGAACGCGATCTACCGCACCTGGGGGGTAACGGACTATGCGGACGTGATCGCCGCCGTCGATCACGCGATCGAGCTGGGCATCGCCGACCCGGAGCGCCTGGCCGTTACCGGCTATTCCTACGGCGGCTACATGACGAACGTCGTCATCACCCGCACCGACCGCTTCAAGGCCGCGCTGTCCGGCGCCGGTCACAGCCTGATCGCCGCCAACTACGGCCACGACATCTACCAGCGCTGGTACAACTGGGAGCTCGGTCCGCCGTGGGAGCACCGGGACCGCTACGACGTGCTCTCGCCGCTGCTGCGCGCCGGTGAGGTCCAGACGCCGACGCTCTTCATCGGCGGCCGGCTGGACTGGAACGTGCCGATCCTGAACGCCGAGCTGTTCTACCAGTCCTTGCGCTACCGCGGGATAGACACCCAGCTCGTCGTCTACCCGGGCGCGCATCACGGCAACTGGGACGAGCGCTTTGACCGGGACTACCTGGAACGCATGGTGGCCTGGTTCGACCGCTACCTGAGATAATCGGCCGTTGGAGCCCGCGGCCGCGGGCGCCGACGAGGAAAGCCATGGCGCAGGTGCTACCGACAGAAGAGGATGACCGCGCGGCAGGCATTCGCGCCGCCATCGATGCGCTGCGCTCGAACAGGCCGCAGCGCGCCGAGGCGATCTGCCGCGATCACCTGCTGCTGAACCCGGGCTCGGCCGAGCACCACCGGCTGCTGACGCACGCGCTCATGAAGCAGAACCGGCTCGTCGAAGCCGGCGAGCAGGCGCGCTTCGCGCTCTCGCTCGCGCCCGACGCGCCGCTGCTGCACGAGGACCTCGGGAGCGTGCTGTCGATGCAGAAGCGCTTCGAGGAAGCGATCCCCTGCTTCGAGAGAGCCCTGCAGCTCGAGCCCAACCTGCCGCTGGCGCGCAAGAAGCTGGGGCATGCGCTTGCCGCCGTCGGCCGGGGCACCGAGGCGGACGCCGCGTTCGAGGAATACCTCGACCGCGACCCGGACAAGCGCGTCGTGGCTGAAGCCGCCCGGCACCTCGAGGCCGGCCGCAAGGAAGAGGCGATCGAGGCCTTTCGCCGCGCGCTCAAGCAGAACGCAGACAACGTCGACGCGATGCGCGGCCTTGCGAACATCCATCTCCGGGACCGGGAGCGGCTGGAAGACGCCGAGGCGCTGCTGCGCCGGGCGGTGCAGATCGCTCCCGACTTCACCGCCGCCTGGATCCTGCTCGGCGGCGTCCTGCACGAAAGAAAGCGCAACGTGGAGGCGGTCGAGTCCTACCGGACCGCGGTCGACCTGGAGCCGCAGAATCCCTTCGCCTGGGGCGCGCTGGGCAACGCCTATGCGTTCTCCGGCTACCCGGAAAAAGCCGCGGCGGCATACGCCAAATCAGTGGCGCTGGATCCGAACGCGCCGGCGATGCAAATGGGTTACGCGCACGTGCTGAAGACGCTCGGCGACCAGCCCGCTTCGCTGGCCGCCTACCGTGCCGCGGTACGCGCGAAGCCGGACTTCGGCGAGGTGTACTGGAGCATGGCGAACCTCAAGGTCTTCCGGTTCGAGGACGACGAGGTGAGGGCCATGGAGGAGCAGGTACGGCGGGACGATCTCAGCTCCAGCGCCGACGTGCATTTTCGCTTCGCCCTCGGCAAGGCGTATGAAGATCGCAAGGATTACGACAAGGCCTGGAAATACTACGACACCGGCAACAAGCGCAAGCGCATGGAGGTGTCTTACGACGCCCAGGAACTGGAGATGCGGCAGGAGGAAATCCGTGAAATCCTCACGCCGGCTTTCCTCGAGGAACACGGCGGGGCAGGGTTCGAGGCCCCGGACCCGATCTTCATCGTAGGCCTGCCGCGCTCCGGCTCGACGCTGGTCGAGCAGATACTCGCGAGCCACAGCCGGGTTGAAGGCACCTCGGAGCTGTCGAACCTGAGCAGGATCGCCGCCTCGGTGGGCCGCTACCGGCCCGACCACATGCAGTACCCGAAGGCCCTGCAGGCGCTGCGCAAAAAGGACTGGCGCGCCTACGGGCAGCAGTACATCGAGGAGACGCGGCGCCTCCGCCAGAGCGACAAGCCGTACTTCACGGACAAGCTGCCGAACAACTGGCCGCACGTCGGCTTCCTGCACCTGGTCCTGCCGAACGCGAAGGTCATCAACGCGCGCCGGCATCCGCTCGATAGCTGCCTCGGCGGCTACAAGCAGCTCTTCGGCAAGGGGCAGCATTTCACCTACGACGTGAGCGACCTGGCCGATTACTACCGGCAGTACTACCTGACGATGCAGCACTGGCATACCGTGCTGCCGGGCAAGGTGCTGGACGTGCACTACGAGGAAACCGTGCTGGACCTCGAGGGCCAGGTCCGGCGAATCCTCGCGCACTGCGGGCTGCCGTTCGAGGAAGCCTGCGTGCGTTTCCACGAAACGGAGCGGCCGGTGCAGACCGCGAGCTCGGAGCAGGTGCGCCGGCCCATCTACCGCGAGGGCCTCGGCAAGTGGCGCTGCTACGAGAAGCACCTGGGGTTCTGGAAGGACGAGCTGGCGGACATCATCGACGAGCTGCCGGAAGTCGTTAAAAACGCCGGGCTGCCGCAAGGCGTTTAGTCGTACGGCCACACCTCCAGGCCGTGGATCGCGTTTCGCACGTCCATCGTCAAATTGACGGACAGCAGCCGCTCGTTTCCGGGCAGGTCGTACAAGGATATCGTCGACGGTGAGGACCCGCCCGCGACGATCGAATCGGAAAGCACGCACAAGCCCCGCGCGAACCCCTGCCGCGCGAGCCCTTTCGTGTCCTCGTCACGGTGCAGCAGCGCCTCGGGCGGGTACTGCGGCACGCGGAACGCGCGGTCTTCCTCGCCTTCCCCCCGGCCGGCGTAGCGCAGCGCGTCCGCCTCGCTGTCGTTGAACAGCACGCCGTCCCGAAACGGCTGCGCATTGTGGCAGCCCGGCGGCAGTTCCACCGCCATGCGAATGCTCTTGCCGTTGAAGTGCAGCATGCCGCCGGTCCGCAGGCCGCTCATGTACAGGCCGCCCGGGGTGCACACGACGTTGTTCAGGTGCAGCTTGTTCAACCTCAGCGGGCCGTTGTCGCTGCGCGGGTCAAAACGCGTCCCGCGAAACCGGAATTCATGCGCGGCCACGTGCAGCGCCCAGTCGAACTCGCGTGATTCGAGATTGAAACCCAGGACGCTGTCGAAGCCGGTCGACGACAGGAACAGCGTGCGTTCCCACACCGCGATCTCGTGGCAGTGCTTCAGGTAGGGGTTACGCCAGCTCCCGACGCGCTCGAAGTCCGGCGTGTAGGCGAACAGCTCGTCGCTCGCCGCGATGAAGACAGTCTCGCCGTCGAAAGCGATGCCGCGCAGGCCGCGGTCCCAGCCACGTCCCTGCCAGTCGATGTCGGCCTTGTTCCAGTCGATCGCCTGGTGGACCGTGCGCGATTCCAGGTCGACCAGGTACACGCCGCCGTGACTTTCGCCCTGGTTACTGCCGCGGACGACGGAGGTCGTAACGAGCTTCATAGGCCAGCAGTATAGGGCGTCAACCTTCCATGACGGTGCCGAAAGGCACCGCCATGGAAATAGCGACGATCAGAAGGACTTGCGTACGGTCAGGCTGACGGTCCGCGGCTTCTGGAGCGTATTCGTGACGTTGAACCGGGGGTCACCGAAGAGCTCGCCCGTCAGGGGCGTGTACAACCAGTTGACGGCGGCCTTGTCCCAGACGTTGCGCACCATGAGGGAGAAATCCCATCCGCTGTCGAGCCTGAGCCCCACCTGGGCATTGGCCGTCGTCCAGGAAGGGATAATTCCGGTCGGGTCGTTCTCGACGGCGTTCGTGAGATTGTTGAAGGTCTCCGACTGGTAGCTCGTGTCGTAGCGGAACCAGAGATCTCCATTCAGCGAGCCGACCTCCGGGATAGTGTATTGGATCGCCGCCCAGTATTTGCGCTCAGGCGAGTTCGGCAGCTGCATGCCCTTTTCGATCACTCCACCGTCCTGCTTCACGAAGTTCTCCGCGAACTCCGGGTCGGCCAGGAACAAGCTTCCCTCGAACTGGAGGTTGTCGGTGATGTACCAGGTACCGTTGATCTCGGCTCCCGTCGTTCTCGCCGCGCCGGCATTGACCGTGCCCCGAACCCACCACGGTCCGCTTTCGGACGAGTCGTTGATCTGGATGTCGTCCCAATCCATGTGGAAGAGTGAGACGTTCACCTGTAACCGGTTGTCGAGCCATTCGCTTTTCAGCCCGACTTCGTAGTTGGTCAGCACGTCCGGCCCGTAGGTCAACGGGATCTCCCCGGTGCTCGCGGCGCGAGCGCTGTTGTGACCACCGAGGCGGAAGCCCTCGCTGTAGGTAAAGTACATCATGCGGTCATCGTCGAGGTGATACCGCGTGCTGAACTTCAGCACCGTGTCGCTGGCCGACCCGGAGCTGGTGGTGAGACCGCCGCTATCCCAGGAGCCGTATACGGGCAAGCCCGCCGGTACGAAATAGGTGTCGAACTGGTCGCGGTCGTACTCGAACCAGCGTATTCCTCCGGTGACGTCCCATTCATTCGTGAGGCTGTAAGTCACCTCGCCGAAAACGGCCCTCTGGGTGATCTCCTTGTCGTAGTTGTTCTCGTAGTAGATGTTGGTCGGCGACAGCGGATACTGCACGTCGTACCCGTAATAGACGCCGGCAAGGTAGGCATAATACTGCGCGGCGGCCCACGCGTCCGTGGACGTGAGCTGGTCGTTCAGCGCACCGTAGAACCACCAGTCGTAAACGTTCTCGTAAAACGCGCCGACCATCCACTGGAGGCGGCTGTCCGTAGTGGAGGTCAGCCGCGCTTCGAACGAGTAGCGCTCCTGGCTCTGCCAGTTGAAGATCGAGCCGTTCGTGTAATCGGTGTCGTACAACGGGTAATAGGAACCGAAGTAAGCGGTCCGCCATTGCTCGTAGTACATGTTGTCCCATTCATAGTTGATGTCACGGTTGAAATCGGACGCGGTCAGCGACAGCTCCGCAAATCCGAGATCGCCCGTGAGCGTGAGTGACGTCTGGTACCAGTCGTCCTCACGGTATTCGTCGAAGAAGCGCGTGGTCTTGTAGTCGCCGATAGCCGGATCGGACTCCCAGCTCCCGGTGGCGAGGCTGTTCTGCGCGATGAAGCTGCCGAGCAGTTCCCATTTCTCACTGATCGTCCAGAGAGCCTGCAGGCGGCCTCCGCTGGTCTCGTATTCGTTCCAGTCTTCCTCGACTACGGCGGAATTGTCGCCGATCCCGGCCAGGTCCATGCCGAGCACGTTGTCGACATAGCCGCCCTCGAGCGACGTAAACGCCACCGCGCGGATCGCCAGCGTATCGTCGATGATCGGCACGTTGATCCAGCCGTTGAGGTCGTAGCTTTCGTCGCCGCCTTTGGTCGTGCCGATGAGGCCTTCGACCTGTGCGGAAACGCGCGTATGGTCGGGTTTGTTGGTGATGACGCGCAGCGTGCCGGATTGGGAGCTCGATCCGAACAGGGTGCCCTGGGGGCCCGGCAGCGATTCGATGCGTTCGATGTCGATCATGCGGACGTCGACCTGCTGCGATATCGAGGTCATCGGCTGCTCGTCGAGATAGACGGCGACCTGGCTGTCGGTGCGGTACTCCGCGGACCCCGTGGAAATGCCGCGCATGACCAGCGAATTGCGGCCGGGCATGGAGTTGACCAGGTTCATGCTCGGCAGCGCTTTCACGAAGTCTTCCATCTTCTGGAAGGCCTGCCGCTGGATATCGTCCGTTGAGAAGGCAACGATGCTCTGCGGGACGTCCTGGAGGCTGGTGGCCCGCCGGGTCGCGGTTACGACGATTTGCTCGAGGCCCCCGGGTGCTTCTGCATCCTGCTCCTGCGCCAGCGCCGCGCTTCCGGGATTGAGGGCCGCGACCACCGCGGCGGCCAGCGGCGTCATCGCCGGCACGTATTTCAGGTTCGATGAGCGCTCCGCGGAATCTTCGATAGCGGATTGCCGGCAGTCGGCCGTCGGACTCACTTCGCTCATGCTGAACACTCCCCCGAGTGGTTTATTGCAGTTATGTTCGCGGCAAAGGCACTGCGGATACAACGCTCGTTCGTAAGACAATGCCTTGATTACAGGATGATTGACAGCGTGAGGTCATATTGTGGAATCCGCGCCGAACGCCCTGCGCAGGGCTGCGTATCATGCCTGGTCGCTTCGCTCGGAGAGAGTCGGTCACGATGTGGGTAGATTGCACTAGGAACAACCGCCGCGTATTGCGCGCTGCACGATGCGGGCTGCTGCTCGCGCTCGTTTTCGCCGCCCGGGCGGGTGCGGAGCCCATCGCGCTGGTCGCCGACCGCGTAATCGACGGCGTCGCCGACGAGGCGCGTACCGACACGGTCGTCGTCGTCGACGGCGAGCGCATCGTCGCCGTCGGCGATCGCGGGAGCATCCCGGAGTCGGCGACCGTCATCGAGCTGCCGGGCACCACCCTCATGCCGGGCATGATCAACGCCCACGAGCATCCGCTCATGTTCGCGGACGACTACCAGAACGCGCACCTGCAGGCGTCGTCCGCGTACAAGGCGCTGATGGGGCTCGCGGCGCTGCAGCAGCAGCTCCTCGCAGGCTGGACGACGGTGCGCGTGATGGGCGACGCGGACGTCTACTACGCGAACCAGGACATCCGCAAGGCGATCGAGGCCGGCGTGTTCACGGGGCCGCGGCTCACCGGCGCCGGCCATTACATCTCCATCACGGGCGGCGGCGGCGACATCAACTACCTGTCGCCGGAGCAGCACGTCGTCGCGGACGGGCTGGTCGTCGACGGCCCGGAGGCAGTCAGGAAAGCCGTGCGCACGGAGGTGAAATACGGCTCCGACTGGATCAAGCTGCTCGTGACCGGCGCTTTCCAGTCGGTCGGCGACAACCCGCGCAACGTGGCCTTCAGCCCGGAGGAGCTCGCCGCGGCCGTCGAGGAAGCGGAACGCCTCGGGGTACCGGTCGCCGCCCACGCGCACGCGGCGCGCGGCATCAAGATGGCAGTGGCGGCAGGCGTGCGCTCGATCGAGCACGGCACCTACATGGACGACGAGGCGATCCGCATGATGGCGGAGCGCGGAACCTTCCTGGTGCCGACGATCTACGTCGGCGATTACTACGCCGAGGGGGACCGGCTGCTGGCGCAGGACAAGAACGACGATTACATGGAGAACTACCGCGCGACGTTCCTGGCCGCGGTCGGCCGCGCGCACGAACGCGGAGTAAAAGTGGCGGTCGGCGTCGATCTCGGCGGCTATGCCGTGGACCCCACGGTCTTTGCCCGCGAGATTGCCGTGCTCGTCGAGGCCGGGCTGTCGCCGATGGAAGCGATCCAGGCCGGCACGCGGGTCGGCGCCGAGCTCCTGGGCTGGGACGATCGCCTCGGCACGATCGAAGCCGGCAAGCTCGCGGACATGATCGCCGTTGCCGGCAACCCGCTGGAGGACATGGCCGCGCTGGAGCGGGTCGAGCTGGTCATGATCGGCGGCGACGTCGTCGAGTCGCCCAGCCTGGCCGGCCAGCTGTAGTAGGAGCGCGCATCGCGCGCGATGCCAAGGGTCTCATCTCTGGCTACAGACGTGCCGGTTCTTGATGTTTCTGATGCCGTGGCATCGCGCGCAGTGCGCGCTCCTACAGGGGGGCTACGGTGAACGGGGGCGATTCTGCCAGCAGCCTGTAGCCGTCGTCCTCCAGCAGGCGCGCGACGTAGCGGCCCGGCGGCAGCGGCCAGCCGAAATCCGCGGTCTTTTCGTCCAGCTCGAGCGCGCCCGAGCTGCGCGCATCGACGTAGCCGTAGGCAACATAGTCTTCGCTGTCTCGCGGAGCGCCCGCCTCGAAGATCGCGATCCAGTCGAGCCGGTTGCCCGGCGCGTTCTGCCAGCGCAGGTTTACCGGTTCGCCGGCGGCGTACAACTCGCTATCGACCGCTATCGAGGGCGCGGCGCCGGGCGCGAGCACCCACAGCTCGTTCCGGCTCAGCGCCTGGCCTCCCGCGTCCAGCAGCTCGATCCGGTAATGCCCCGCGGGCACCGCGTCGCCTGGAATGTCGATGCGGCCGCTCGCGGTGGCGAGAGTCACGCGATGCGCCGTGCGACCGTCGTCACCGAGCAGCACGACCGACAGCTCCGGATGCCCCGGCGCGTTGTAGTAGGCGCGGATACCTTCGCCGGCGGCCTGCACGCGCCGCTCCGCCGCGACCAGGAGGGGCATGGGCGCCGGCCGCACGGTAAAGGCGGACACCACCGCCCGATGATCGCTGGGCCATGGCGACAGGCCGACGCTCACGTCGCGGGCGCCTTCCTCGCCGGCGAGCCGGCTGTCGAGCGCGCTCGCGGGACCGGCGAACCACACGAAATCGATGCGCGCCTGGTCGGTCGGGTCGGACGGGTTGTAGTCCTCGATACGCGGCCGCGCCGCCCACCAGGTAAAACCCGGCGCGGCCACCGGGTCCGGGTGCACCTCGCGCCAGGAATCGCGCAGCCCCGCGTGCTTGATGGCGCGGCTCACCGGCCATCGCAGCTCCAGTGCGCCGTCCGGGAACCTGCCGGCGGCCGCCGGCACCAGGTCGGTGTGCGAAGGCGCGTTGAGATCACCCGTGAGGAAGACCGGCACGTCCTGGCGATGAATGGGAGAGAGCGTCGCGAGCACGGGCTCGATCGCCGGCAGCCGCACGCGGCGCTCCAGGGCGATCACCTCGGCCGGCGGTCGCCCGTCGCGCAGTTGGTCGGGGCCGTAGGGATCGGAGGGCAGGTGCACGTTCGCCATCGCGACCACCTTGCCCGGTTCGACCTCGACGTAAAGGAACCGGCCGTCGCCGCCCGGCGGATCGACCAGGGGGTACTTCGAGATGACGTGATTGCGCCGGTTGAAGTGCCAGCCGAGATCGCGGGCCAGGCGTTCCAGGTTTCCTTCCGGCTCCTGCACGCCGACGATGTCGGCGCCCGCGGCGCGGATCGCTTGCGCGTTCGCCGCGAAGCTTACGTGCGTACCGCCCCATTCGATATTGAACGACATGACGCGCAGCACTGCCGGCGCCACGTCCGGGCGCACTGCCGACCGGGCGTTCTCGTCCGCGGCGCGGCCGCTGCAGGCCAGGACGGCCAGCAGCGCGAGCGCCGCGCCGCGCCGGAGAGTGCTCATGACCGCTGCCGGTTCATGGTGTGCAGCGTTCCACAATATGGCGACGGCGGCCAGCTTTTTTGCAGGATGTGAGACGGTGGAGGACGTTACGCGCGGGGGAGCGATCGACATGTCCACAGTGAATACGCGTGCCCGGGGCGTTCGGGGAATACACGCTCGCGCGGCAGGGCTGTACGCTCTCCTGTCGCTGCTGGTTGCCGGCTGCGGCCCGGCAGCCAGCGATGCGCCGTCGCGCTCCGAGCAGGTCGATGCGCTGTTCGCGGCGTTCACCGAAGGCGTTCAGCCGGGCGCCGCCGTGATGGTGATCAAGGACGGCAGGGTCGTGCACCGGGCGGGCTACGGCTACGCCAATCTCGAGGAACGCACGCTTATCGATGCGGACACGGCGTTCCGTCTCGCCTCGGTGTCCAAGCAGTTCACGACCATGGCCGTCATGCTGCTCGAGGAAGAGGGCAGGCTCGGGTACGACGACCCGGTCAGCCGCTACCTGCCGCAGCTCTCGCCCTACGCGGCCGTTACCTTTCGGCAGCTCATGACGCACACCGGCGGGCTGCCTGAATACTACGACGTGATCGACACCTCGGGCGGCATGCCGTCGAACGCGGATGCGCTCGCGCTGCTCGCGACGATGCACGGCACGGTGTTCACGCCGGGCGAGCGCTACGAATACAGCAACCCGGGCTATGACGTGCTCGCGTCGCTGGTGGCGGCGGTGTCCGGCATGGACTTCCCCGCGTTCGTGCACGAGCGAATATTCGCCCCGCTCGGCATGGAGGGCACGCTGGCGCACGACCACACGCGGCCGGAGGTGCCGCACCGGGCCATCGGCTACGCGCCGGGCGAGAACGGCGCAGGCTACGTGCTCGACAACGACGATCCGCTGAACGGGATCGTCGGCTCGGGCGGCGTGTTCTCGACGCTGAACGATCTCTACCGCTGGGACCAGGCGCTGTACGGCAGCGCGCTGGTGAGCGAGTCGACGATGGAGGAAGCCTTCACCCGCGCACGGCTGAACGACGGCAGGACGATCGACTACGGTTTCGGCTGGCGTATCGACGAGCACGCCGGCCACCTTCGCGTGCGCCACGGCGGCAGCTGGGTCGGTTTCCGGAACCACCTCGCCCGCTGCCCGGAAGAGCGTTTCAGCGTCATCATCCTGTCGAATCGCGCCGACATGAACGCCGAGGAGTACGTCGATCGCATCACCGCGATCTGGCAAGGCGAAGGCCAGCCCTGAGGGAATGGCGGCGCGGAAGCCGGGCACGAGCGCCGCAGGGGTTGCCATCATGCTGGCGGCCGTCTCCTGCGGCGGTCCCGCGCAGTCCGCCGACGCGGGCACGAAGGCGATCCCGGCCATCTACACCCCCGCGCCGCCGGTAATCGACGGCGTGCTGGAGGCCGCATTCTGGGAGGCCGCGGCCGTGGTCGACGACTTGCACATGGTGGTGCCCGACGAGTTCGCGCCGCCGTCGGAGGCCTCCCGCATCTACGTGCTCTATGGCCGCGACGCGCTGTACTTCGCCGCGCGCTTTTACGACCGCGAGCCGGACAAAATCTCGGCGCGCGTGCTGCGGCACGCCGGGCGCCGTCAATACACCTCGCCGCGGGAGGAAACGAGCTCACCGGCCTCCGCCGACAGCGTGTAGGCGACCCCTCCCCGGCCCTCCCAGGCCGCAAGGTCGAACGCGCCGCCCGGTCCGAGCCGGTACGTCTCGATGCCCCGGATGGTCAGCGGGACACCCGCTTCGCAAACCTGCGGCGCGCCGCTCGTGCGCATGAAGTACACGTACGGCGTTTCGTGATCCGCGGTCGCGAATACCTGCGCCGTCCCGGTCTCCGGATCGATGTGCAGCGACGTTTCGCGGTCGGCGGCGATGGCGCGGGCCTGCGGCGTCCAGCCGTCGTGCACGAGGCGCGCCAGCATGGCCAGGGTGCGGCCGATGCGGTCGCGCTCCTGCAAGTGCTGGTCGGCGAGTATATTGCCGAGCGCGGGCAGCGCGAGGAAATCGCGGGCGAGGGTGAGGTCGTCGTGGAAAGGGTCCGCCAGCGCGTGCCCGGCGGTGAGGCTCGCCTCGCTCATCGCCGCGTAGACGAACTCGCCGAGTATCGCCATCCCGGCGCTGGTGCCGCCGACGGGCGCGGGCTTCGCCGCGACGTGGTTGATGGCGTCTTCCACCGGCGTGCCCTGCCAGAAACGCACGTAGCGCGACTGGTCGCCGCCCGCGATGAACAGCGCTTCCGCGTTGCGGATCGTCTCGGCGACGAACGGGTCGTAGGCTGCGGCACGGTTCTCGAACACCAGCGTTTCCACGGAGTCGCAGTTGCACAGCGCGTACACGTAATCGTTGTATTCGTCGGCGCCCGACGCGCGCAGCACGACGAAATCGCCGCCGCCGCCGTGCTCGCCCATGCGCACGTAGTTCTCGTCCACGTCGGTGCCGCCGCCCTGCATCACGAGCAAACCGCGCGTCGGTGTCGTGACGTCTTCCTCGCTGCCGGTGACGTAGTAGCGGTAACCCGGGTCGGCTTGCGCCGTTGTGATCGTGAGAGCGAGCGCATAGATTGTGCACTTGACGATGCGAACGGCAGCGCGGTGCAAAGAAGCAGAATGATCCAAGCGCCTATCCCCTCCAGCGGCGGAGCCGCGAGCATAAACGAACGGAGCCGCCGGCCGCCGGTGGCGGTTTCACGATGTGGCACCCGGGCAGAGTGCGGCCGCGGCTCACGGCGGGAGCGGCACCGCGGCGCCGGTATCGCGCTGATCGCGTGCATCGCCGGCTGCGGCGATGCGCCGACGCCTGCCGTAAACCCTGCCGCCATGGATGACACGCGGGCTGTGGTGGAGCAAAACGTAGCCGTGCCCATGCGCGACGGCGTCGTCCTGCGCGCCGACGTCTATCGGCCTGCCGCGCCGGGCCCGGTTCCGGTGCTCGTCTACCGCACGCCTTACGGTAAGGCTGCAGCCTCCGTGGCCTACGACACGCACCTGCGCGCGGTCGAGAGAGGCTACGCCGTCGTGCTGCAGGACGTGCGCGGCCGGTACGCCTCCGAAGGTACGTTCGAGCCGTACCGCCACGAGGGCACGGACGGCTACGACACGATCGAATGGGCAGCGGTGCAGCCGTGGTCGAACGGCGTCGTCGGCACCTACGGGCTCTCGTATCCCGGCGCCGTGCAGTGGCTTGCGGCGATCGAATCGCCGCCGCATCTCCGCGCCATGGTGCCCGCGATGACGTTCTCGTCGCCGCGAAATTTCTTCTACATGAACGGCATCTTCGACCTGTCGTGGCTGCCGTGGATCTACGTCAACATCGCGCCCGACACGCGCCAAAGGCTCGGCCTGCCGGGCCTCACCGACAGCGAGCAGGCGGCCGCAAAATGGGGGGAGGTCGCGGACAGGTACCGATCCTGGCTGCCGCTCGTCGAGCTGCCGTACCTGCAGGAGGTCGCGCCGTATTACTACGAATGGCTGCGTCACCCGCCGGAAGACCCGTGGTGGGACTGGGCCGAGATTCGCGGCCGCTACGATCGCGTCGACGCGGCCGTCCTGAACCTGAGCGGCTGGTTCGACGAGGCTTACGGCCCCGAAGGCGCAGCCACGAACTTCAACGGGCTGGTAGCGACCCGGCCGGAAGGTGAGGCGGACACGCACCTCGTGCTCGGCCCCTGGGTGCACGGCGTCGGCTCGACAGAGACGGGCGAAACGGGCGCCCTCGACTTCGGGCCGGCGGCCGCGATCGACTACGACGACCTGGTGCTCGATTTTTTCGATCACTACCTGAAGGGCGTCGGCAACCGCTTTGCGGCCGGGCCGCCGGTGCGTTACTTCATGATGGGCGCGAACCGCTGGCAGGTGTCGGCGAGCTGGCCGCCTGCTGCCGCCCGCGAGCTGCCGCTGTACCTGTGGGGTGGGGAACGACTGCGCCGTGAGGCGACGCCGCCGGCGGCGCCGCAATCCAGCAGCTTCGTCGCGGATCCGGCGCACCCGGTCGTCGATCCCTACGCCTCGTTCGCTCCGCGCGACTACAGCGCGCTCGCCGGACGCGACGACCTGCTGGTCTTCGACAGCGCGCCCCTCGGGGAGGACCTGGCGGTCGCGGGCGCGCTCGAGGCAGTCGTGTACGTGTCCTGTGACTGCCGCGACTTCGACCTGTGGGTGCGCGTGCTCGACGTCTACCCGGACGGCCGCGCGATCAACCTCATGGGCCCGGGCAACGACATGCTGCGCGCGAGTTACCGGGACCCCGCGGCCGGCCGGCAGCCGCTGGACCCGGGCGACGTCTACGAGCTGCGGCTGCCGAACCTGGTTACGGGCAACCGGTTCCGGGCGGGGCACCGGCTGCGCGTGCAGGTGTCCGCCTCGTTCGCACCGCACTTCTCGCGCAACCTGCAGACGGGTGAGTCCGAAGTTTTCTCCGCGGAGTCGCGGCCGGCGCGCATTACGGTTCACCACAGTGAAGCGTATCCCTCGCGCCTCCTGCTGCCGGTCGTCGACGATTGACTCGCGCTATGCCACGTCCATCGCAACCGGTACGCTGGCGGCAAGCGGAGGGATTGGTGGCATCGCGCGCGATGCGCGCTCCTACAGGTGTTGTTGCGGCGGTTGGATTGTGAAGGGAGGGGGCGCGAGGGTATTCTCGGGCGGCCAATCACAACAACGGAGCATTGCACATGCATCGCAGGAACCCGGTCCCGGCGCTCGCCGCTGGTTTGTACCTCGTGGTCGCGGCCGTATCCGGCACCGCCCAGGCGCAGGCGACCCCCGAAGACGCGAAGGAATACCGGGAGACGATCATGTCGGCCCTGGGCGCGCACGTTTCCGCCATCTCGAAGCACGTGCGCGGCCTCGTGGAGGATAACGGCTTCCTGGGCGACCACGCGCAGGCGCTCGCCATGACGGCTGCGGAGCTGGGCTACGTGTTTCCGGCCGGCTCGAACGTGGACGATTCCGAAGCGCTGCCGGCGATCTGGGAGCAGCCCGAGGAGTTCGCGAAGGCGGTCACCGCAGCGGAGCAGGCCACCGCCGCGCTCGCCGAGGTCGCGTCTACGGGCGACCAGCGGGCCATTGGCCTGGCGCTGCGCGATGTCGGTGCCTCCTGCCGCGGCTGCCACGATAAATTCCGCCGGGATGACGATTAGGGCGATCGCCTTCGTCCTTGCCGCGGCGATCCTGCCCGCCGCGATGGCGGCGCCGGGCGGCGACAGCCCCGTGGAACGGGGCGAGTACCTGGTTCACGCCGGCGGCTGCGTCACCTGCCACACGGCCGAAACCGATGACGCCGTGCCGTTCGCCGGCGGGCGCGCGCTGGAATCGCCCTACGGCACCTTCTACGCCCCGAACATCACGCCCGACGTCGAGACCGGCATCGGCGGCTGGTCCGACGACGAGTTCGTCAACGCGTTCTGGCTCGGCGTGAGCCCCGAAGGCAAACATTATTTCCCGGCATTCCCGTATACGTCGTACACCGGTGCCAGCCGTGAGGACCTGCTCGCGATAAAGGCCTACCTCGACAGCCTCGAGCCGGTCAGGCAAACGACGCCCAGGCACGAACTCTCGTTCCTGGCCTCGCGTTTCGGCGCGGGCCTGTGGAAACGGCGCTATTTCAATCCCGGGCGTTTCGAGCCGGACCCGCAGGCGAGCGAGGAGTGGAACCGCGGTGCCTACCTCGTGCGGCATCTCGGCCATTGCGGCGAATGCCACACGCCGCGCGGACGCTTCGGCGTGTTGCAGCAGGATCGCGAATTGACGGGCAATCCCGACGGTCCCGGCGGCGAGAAGATGCCGAATATCACCGCCGACCCCGAGGAGGGCATAGGCAAGTGGTCACTCGGCGATATCGAATACTTCCTCGACATCGGGATGGAGCCCAACGGCGATTTCGCCGGCGGCAGCATGGCGGCGGTCATCGAGGACGGCACCAGCTACCTGACCGACGCAGACCGGCACGCGATCGCCGTGTACCTGAAGTCGCTGGGCGCAAAGTAGGAGCGCGCACTGCGCGCGATGCCCACCCCGGCTGGCGACGATGTCCAGCGCGCGGTTTGCTGGCGCATCGCGCATCGCGCGCGATGCCCACCCCGGCTGGTGATGATGTTGAGCCCGCGGAGTAGGAGCGCGCATTGCGCGCGATGCCCATCCCGGTGGGTGATGATGTTGAGCCCGCGGCTTGCGGAGTAGGAGCGCGCACTGCGCGCGATGCCCATCCCGGTGGGCGATGATGTTGAGCCCGCGGCTTGCGTAGTTAGGAGCGCGCATTGCGCGCGATGCTCATCCCGGTGGCCGAGGCATCGCGCGCGATGCGCGCTCCTACAGTGCCGTCAGGCGGTCGTCAGTAGCCTGCCGCGCCGCCGTCCGGTGAGCGCGAGTCGGCCGCGCCGAGGTAAACGTCGTTCTCCAGGTCGTGGTAGACGCCCATCGCGGAGCCCATGCCGCCCTGGAAGCGCACCTCGTGCCCCAGTGCCTCGTACAGCCGGACCGTATCGGGCGAGAACCCGGGCTTCTCGAAGCGCGTGTAGTCCGGCAGCCAGCGATGGTGGATGCGGCCGGCCTCGATCGCCTCGCCGATGTCGAGCCCGTGGTCGAGGACGTTCAGGATCACCTGCATCGTCGTCGTGATGATCGTCTTGCCGCCCGGCGTGCCGATCGCCATGATCGGTACGCCATCTTTCGCCACGATCGTCGGTGACATGCTGGAAAGCATGCGCTTCTCCGGCCGGATCAGGTTCGGCTCGGTGCCGATACGCCCTTGAGCGTCCGTGACGCCCGGCTGCGCGTTGAAATCGCCCATCTCGTTATTGAGCAGGAAGCCCGCGCCGTCCACCACGATGTGCGAGCCGTAACTCCACTCCAGCGTATAAGTCAGCGACACCATGTTGCCCGCGTCGTCGACGATCGAGATGTGGGTCGTGCTCGGGCTCTCGTAGATCCCGGCGAATTCCGCGGGGTCGCTTTGCGACGCTTTGGCCGGGTCGATCGTCGCCCGCAGGCTGGCGGCGTATTCCTTGGAGATGAGGCGCTCGATCGGCATGTCGTCCACGAAGTCCGGGTCGCCCAGGTACTCCGCGCGGTCGGCGTAGCCGCGGCGCATGGCTTCCGTGAGCAGGTGCAGGTATTGCGCGGAATTGAGCCCGGCGGCAGCCAGGTCATACCCTTCCAGGATGTTCAGCATCTCCACCATGATGATGCCGCCCGAGCTCGGCGGCGGCATGCCGACGATGTCGTAACCGCGGTAGCTGCCGCGGATCGGTTCGCGTTCCACGGCTTCGTAGCGGGCGAGGTCGTCGAGGGTGATCAGCCCGCCGTTCTCGCGCATGAAGTCCGCGATCAGCTCGGCGGTTTTGCCGCGGTAAAAGCCGTCGTGGCCGTGGTCCCGGATACGTGCCAGTGCGTCGGCAAGGTCGGGCTGAACCCACCGGTCACCCGGCTGGTAAAAGGAGCCGTCTTCCTTGAGGAACTTCGCCGCCGAGCTCGGGTACTTCGCCCAGAACTCCTGCCGGTCGCGGAAATCATCGTGCAGGGCCCAGGTGATCGGGATGCCTTTGCGTGCGAGCTCCACGGCGGGCTCGACGAGCGCCGGCCACTCGAGCTTGCCGAGCTCCCGGTGCGCGAGCGCGAGCCCCGCAACCGTGCCCGGTACGCCGACGGCGAGTATCCCGAGGTGATTCGGGTAGCCTTCCCGCACTTCGCCCGACTCATCGAGGTACATGGTCTCGCTGGCGGCGAGCGGTGCCTTCTCACGGAAGTCGAAAGTCGTGGCGTAGCCGTCGGCGCCGTGATAGACGAGGAAGCCGCCGCCGCCGATGTTGCCGGCCGACGGCCAGGTCACGGCCATTGCGAACGCCGTCGCTACCGCGGCATCCACGGCGTTGCCGCCCTCCTTCAGCACCTCGATGCCGACCCTGGAGGCTATTTCCGACGACGTCGCCACCATCCCGTGCTTGCCGCGCACCGGCAGGCGGTCGGCCTCGGCGGTAATGCTGCCGAGCAGCAGGGCGGTCGTGCATGCGGCGAAGACAATGCCGCGCACCCGAATCATATCCTTCAACATCCTTCCCATCGCCGGAATCCTGGTTATGTGCCCGTAGGGGCGCGCACCGCGCGCGATGCCACCGCGGACGGCATCGCCCGCCACGTGTGATGAGCAACGGCCGTGGCATCGCGCGCGATGCGCGCTCCCACGGGCCAGGCGAGGCATTCTACAGGATGTGGTGCCGACCGCTGACTTGGCCGACAATGCAGCCCGATGAACACCGAAGCCACTGCACAACCCGGTTTGACCCGCGATCTTTACGACCTCCTGACCGGCGACGAGGATGCGCGCGTCTGCCGCGACATCCCGGCGGAGGCCTGCCGCGAGCAGCCGCGGAATTTTTTCATCCACATCGGCTCGCTGGTGGCCACCAAGACCGGGGACCTCCTGTCGAGCCCGAAGGTGGTTCTTTCCTGGCTGCTCATCCACCTCGGTGCGCCGACCTTCATGCTCGGGTTCCTCGTGCCGGTGCGCGAATCGCTGTCGCTCCTGCCGCAGCTCTTCATCGCGCGGTACATTCGCCAGGTGCCGGTCAGGAAATGGTTCTGGGTCGGCGGCAGCATCGTGCAGGGCATCGCCGTCGCCTGCATGGCCCTCGTGGCGCTCACCCAGCGCGGCGCCGTGGCCGGCTGGTCGATCCTCGCGCTGCTGGTGGTGTTCAGCCTCGCGCGCGGCGTGTGCTCCATCGCGGACAAGGACGTGCTGGGAAAGACCATCAGCAAGAGCCGCCGCGGCACGGCAAGCGGCTACGCCTCTTCGCTCGCGGGCGCGATCACGATCGTGGTGGGCGCGCTCTGGTTCGTCGTGGCCCCGGACCGGCAGGGGACGGCGTTCTTCGCGACGCTGCTGTCCGCCGCGGGCGCCCTGTGGATCCTCGCGGCGCTGCTCTTCAGCCGGATCGCGGAGTACGCGGGCGCGACCGAAGGCGGCGGTAACGCCATCACCGAAGCGGTACGGCAGCTCGGGCTGATCCGCAGGGACCCGGACCTGCGGCAGTTCCTGATCGTGCGCACGCTGCTCCTGTCGACGGCGCTGGTCGCGCCGTTCTACATCAGCCTCGCGAGCCGCGCCTCCGAGGGAGCGATCTCGCAGCTCGGCGCGCTGCTCATCGCCACCGGGGCGGCGGGCTTCGCGAGCGCGGCGGTCTGGGGACGCCTGTCCGACCGCTCGAGCCGGAGGACGATGGCAACGGCCGCCGCGCTCGCGGCGGTTGCGGGTTTCATCACCGTCGGCGTTTCGAGCATCGAGGACCTGCCGTACCCGGCGGTCTTTTTTGCGGTGAGCTATTTCCTCCTGAACGTCGCGCACGAAGGCGTGCGCGCGGGCCGCAAAACGCACCTGATCGACATCGCTACCGCGGAAAACCGCGCGAGCTACGTCGCGGTCAGCAACACGGTCATCGGCGTGCTGCTGCTGGCCGGCGGTGCCGTGAGCGCGCTCGTTGCCGTGGGCGGGCCGGCCGTGGCGGTGCTGTCGCTCTCGGTCGTCTCGCTGGTCGCGGCGGCGTCGGCGCTGCGGCTGAAAGAGGCGCAGGCCTGATACGGCGCCTTCCCCGCCGCAGCCCCGCGGCGCGACGTGCTATCGTTCCAGCGCCGAACAAGAGGACCGCGCCATGCTTCGAGCCTACCTGAACGCCTCCATCATCGCCGCCGCCGGGATCCTGTTGGCCGCCTGCGGCAACGCGGACACTGCACAGGCCGCGAACGGCAGCACGGCTCCCGGCGAGCAACCGTTCACGGCAACCGCGGTTGCGACGTTCGACGAGCCTTGGGCGATGACCTTCCTGCCGGACGGCCGCCTGCTCGTGACCGAGAAGCCGGGCCGGCTGCTGGTGGTCACGACGGACGGCAAGAAATCGGCGCCGGTGAGCGGCGTGCCCGAAGTCGACTACGGAGGCCAGGGCGGCCTGGGCGACGTCGTCCTGCACCCGGACTTCGCGGAGAACGGCGTGATCTACCTGAGCTACGCGGAAGCGGGCGACGGCGACACGCGCGGCGCCGCCGTCATGCGCGCAAAACTCGAGCTGGCGGGCAACGGCGGTGCGCTCGGCGAGCAGCAGGTCATCTGGCGCCAGGAGCCGAAGGTCAGCGGCCGGGGGCACTACGGCCACCGCATCGCCTTCGCGCCGGACGGCTACCTGTTCATCTCCTCCGGCGAGCGGCAGAAGTTCACGCCCGCGCAGGACATGCAGCAGAACCTCGGCAAGGTGATCCGGCTGAACGACGACGGCTCTTCGCCGGCCGACAACCCGTTCGCCGACCAGGGCGGCGTCGCGGCGCAGGTCTGGACGCTGGGGCAGCGAAATCCGCTGGGACTCGCGTTCGATCCGGAGGGCCGGCTGTGGGAGCTGGAAATGGGCCCGCGGCACGGCGACGAGCTGAACCTCATCGTGAAAGGTGAGAACTACGGCTACCCGATCGTCTCCAACGGCGATCACTACGACGGCCGGAGCATTCCCGATCACGACACGCGGCCCGAGTTCGAGGCGCCGAAGGTGTTCTGGGTGCCGGCGATCTCACCGGGCAGCCTGGTGTTCTATACCGGCGAGCTGTTCCCCGATTGGCAGGGCAACGCCCTGATCGGCGCGCTGGGCGGGGAGGCGCTCGTGCGGGTCGCAATCGAGGGCGACTCTGCCCGGGAGGCGGAGCGCTATCCCATGGGCCAGCGCATCCGCGAAGTCGAGCAGGGCCCAAACGGCGCCATCTGGCTGCTCGAAGACGGTAAGGGCGGCCGCCTGCTGAAACTCACCCCGACCGACAACACCTGACGCCACAGCACAGCCACGGCCGTTGCATCCGCACGTGTAGGAGCGCGCACTGCGCGCGATGCTAGGGCCGTAGCTCATCCACACGTGCCAGGTGCTGTCGCCCACGGTGGCATCGCGCGCGATGCGCGCTCCCACGGAGCGATGTGGGAGCGCGCACGGCGCGCGATGCTACGGCCTTTGCTCATCCACACGTGTTAAGTATGGTCGTGCACCGTGGCATCGCGCGCGATGCGCGCTCCTACGGGCACGGCGCGGGATGCGCAGCGATGCGGGGGCAATTTGGGACGCGATGTAGGAGCGCGCACTGCGCGCGATGCTACGGCCTTTTGCTCATCCACACGTGTTAAGTATGGTCGTGCACCGTGGCATCGCGCGCGATGCGCGCTCCTACGGGCACGGCGCGGGATGCGCAGCGATGCGGGGGCAATTTGGGACGCGATGTAGGAGCGCGCACTGCGCGCGATGCTACGGCCTTTGCTCATCCACACGTGTTAAGTATGGTCGTCCACCGTGGCATCGCGCGCGATGCGCGCTCCCACGGGCACGGCGCGGGATGCGCAGCGATGCGGGGGCGATTTGGGATGCGATGTGGGAGCGCGCACGGCGCGCGATGCTACGGCTTTTGCTTATCCACACGTGTCAGGCGCTGTCGTGCACGGTGGCATCGCGCGCGATGCGCGCTCCTCCTACGTTGGGGTTTTGGTGCCGGTGAGGACGTCGGGGGATACCTCGATCCACGTTGCCCGGCAGACGGCCAGCGTTTCGCCGGTGGCGTCGAGGAGTGCGCCCTCTGACCAGAGCTTGCGGCCTTCGCTGCCGGTTTGCCATGCCGTGATCACGCAGCGATCGCCGGGCCGCGGGCGGCGTTCGATGCGCACCGCCTGGCGGCCGAGCAGGATGGACGGAAAACCGTCCGCGGAGCCCCTCGCGTAGGCAGTCGGGCAGTCCAGGGCCGCCCAGACGAACTCCGCTGCCACGGCGCCGTCGTCGTCCGCCATGTAGTCTTCGGGTATCCACCCGGCCGCGACCACGCCGCTCCAGCCGGCCTTCGGGTCGAGTGGCCCGCAATGGATGCGCAGGCCGTCGCCGTGGCGGCGGTCCGGTCCGCAGACGTAGCACATCGGCAGCTTGTGGGCCCCGGCCGGGAAGGTTCTCGCGCTCGCGGCCTGTGCCTCTTCGAAGTTCGGCCTGACCGGCGGCGTGACGGCGGCCTCCGCCGGCCGCGCCGTGGCAACCAGTCGCTGGCCGTCGTACAGCCCGACCGTCCCGTCGGCTTCCTCGACGACCTGCATCTCGGTTTCGAGCGGCGGCGGCTTGCGCAGCGTTACCTCGGCGACGCCGTCGATGAAGCTTGCAAGGCGGCCGCAGGAATACCCGCCGTTACCCGAATGCGGCGGCCCGCGGAACCGCCGGTGGATGACGATGCTGCCGATAATCACGCTGGCTCCTCCGGAACAATCAAGGCGTCGCTTCGGACAGGCAGGCCGCGATATCGGCACGGGTAGCCGCCAGCGCGGCGGCTAACGGGGTGTCGGCGGCCGCGTCGCCGGCGGCTTCCACGAGCCGTGCCGCCTCCGCGCAGCGGCCCTGCTCCAGCACGGCCGTGGCCAGGTTGTTTCGCGCCGCCACGTTCCCCGGCTCCAGCTCGAGTGCGCGCCGGTATCCGCGCTCTGCCTGGGCGAGTTCACCGCGATGATACGCGGCGTTGCCCCGGCCGAGCCAGGCGATGGCGCTGCCGGGCCATTCCTGGGTCGCGGCAACGTACGCGGGTGCAGCGAGATCGAAGCGTCCCGCTCCCTCGGCCGCCGCGGCGGCCTGCAGGTAGCGATCGCGATCCGGCGCCCCCGGCAGCTCGCCGGGCTCGAGTGCGACCATGCCCCAGTTGCCGCTGCGCTCCCAGGTGCGCGCGAACACGCCCGCGGGCGTGACGCGGCGCCTGTCGGTGCCCGACCGCAGGATCACCTTGCCGTCTTCGGGTGAAAACCCGACCACCACCGCGTAGTGCCAGGTAGGAATGAGGGCCACTCCCAGGTTTTGCAGCACCAGCACCGGCCGGCCGGCCTCGACCTCGGCCAGGAGCGCCTCGAACCCGGGCGCAATGACGTAGGGCAGCCGGTCGTGCCGGCGCGCGGCCGCAAGGATCTCCGCCTGGAAGCTGCCGCGGCGGCCGGGCACGTAGACGAGGGGCACCAGCTCGTCCGCCGTCACCGGTGCGCCCGTTGCCGCCAGCACGGTAGCCAGCGCCGCGGGGCCGCACTGGTAGGCGTCCTGCGGGAAAAAGGGGGTGTCGCGCAGCTCGACGGCCGCGGCATGCTCACCGGGCGGCAGCGCGTCGAACGGATTCGCGGCGCACCCGGCGAGCAGGAGTCCTGCGAGCGCGGCGACCGGCAGGCGTAAGGTCAATTGCCCCGTGCGAGGCGGCGGCCTATATGGCCTTGAAGACGTCGGTGACGCCGAGAAGCTCCAGCACCAGGAGCACGAGAAGCACGATTCCCAGCACCTCGAGGGCGCCGCCGCCGGCCGGGAGCTCGTCCATGCGCTGCTCGAGCGCCGCCAGCTCGGCATCGTCCAGGGAGGCGATCCGCTGTTCGGCATCCGCCGGGTCGACGCCAAGCCGCACGAGCTGCTCCTGCACGTTATCCCGCGCCAGCACGGCGCTGATGCGCTCCAGGCGGGCATCCCGTTCCTGGGCCTCGATTGCCGCCTGGGTGCCGACCACGCCGGCAAAAGCGGGCGGCGTGAAGCCGAGCGTCACGAGGCTCGTTGCCACCATGATGGCTATCGTTGCTGCAAATCGCGTTTGGCGCATTGTTGATCATCCCTGCTGTTTGGCCGGCGTGGCCGCGATTATCCGGGATGCGCTTCCGGAAGGCCAGCCGCCGCCGCGCCAACCGCCGGAGCGGGCGGCGCCGGCATGGCGGCGGCGCATGCGGTATCCTCGGGCGCTTGCCCACTGCAGGACCCGGTATGAGTACCCCGAAATCCCCGACTCTCCTCGACGCGCTGCTGCCCGTTGTCTCCCTGATCCTGCTGCTGGCACTGACCGTCTACCTGTTCGGCTCCGATGCCGTGGGCGGGCCGACCCAGATCGTGCTGATCATCGGCGCCGCCGTGGCCGCCATCGTCGCAATCCGCAACGGGCACAGGTGGGCCGACGTGCAGCAGGCGATAGTCGACGGCATCGGAACGGCCATGGGCGCGATACTGATCCTGCTCTCGGTGGGCGCGCTGATCGGCGCCTGGCTGATCTCGGGTACCGTGCCGTCCCTCATCTACTACGGTCTCGACCTGCTGGACCCGAAATACTTCTTCGCCGCGACCTGCCTCATCTGCTCCATTACCTCGCTTGCCACCGGCAGTTCCTGGACCACGGCCGGCACGCTGGGCGTGGCCCTGATCGGTGTTGCCATCGGGCTCGGCCTGTCGCCGGCCATTGCCGCCGGCGCCGTGATATCCGGCGCGTACTTCGGGGACAAGATGTCACCGCTCTCCGATACCACCAACCTCGCCCCGGCGGTCGCCGGCTCGGAGCTTTTCGAGCACATCCGGCACATGGCCTGGACGACGGGTCCCTCGTTCATAATCGCCATGATCCTGTTTCTCGGCGTGGGCTTCGGCGTGGATTCGAAGTCGGACCTGGGCAGCATGCAGCTGCTGCAGGAAACGCTCGCCGGCAGCTTCAACATCAGCCTGTGGACCATGATCCCGCTCGCCGTCGTGCTGTGGCTCGCCTTCCGGAAAGCGCCGCCGCTGCCGACGATCCTCGCCGGTGCCCTGCTGGGTGCCGTCCTGGCCGCTATCCTGCAGCCGCAGGCGGTGCTCGCGTTCGCCGCGTCGCCGGACCTCGCGGCGCCGCTCGCGCTGGTGAAGGGCGCGTGGCTGGCGCTGGCGAACGGCTATACGTCGGCGACGGGCGTTACAGAGGTGGACGAGCTGCTTAGCCGCGGCGGCATGAGCAGCATGCTCGGCACCATCTGGCTGATCCTCGCGGCGCTGGCGTTCGGCGCCGTAATGGAGCACGCGGGCCTGCTGCTGCGCCTCATCGAGTCGACCCTGAGAGCGGCCAAGTCGACGGGCTCCCTGATCGCGACCACCATCGTCAGCTGCATCGGCATGAACGTTGTCGCGGCCGACCAGTATATTTCCATTGTGCTGCCCGGCAAGATGTACAAAGCGGAGTTCCAGCGGCGCGGCCTCGAGGCCAAGAACCTGTCTCGCGCACTCGAAGATTCCGGAACGATGACGTCGGCACTGGTGCCGTGGAACACCTGCGGTGCCTACATGGCGGCGACGCTGGGGGTTGCCACCGCGGCTTACCTGCCGTTTGCATTCTTCAACCTCGTCAACCCGGTGGTGTCGCTGGTCTACGGCTTCACCGGTTTCACCATCACGAAGGTGGAGCCGCCGGCGTCCGGCGGCCGCCCGGCCGAAGCGGCGGACGAACCCCGCTCCGCTGCCGGGCCGCTGCGGGAACGGCCCGACCTGGCGCTGCGCTGAGCCGGCCAGCGGCTTTTCCGGGCCCTTCCGGGCAACCGCCCGAACCCCCGCGAAGGGGGTATAACTGGCGGATATACAAGGCAATTTAAATCTTGACTTCGGTCCAGATTATCTTATCTTTTGCCTGAAAATTGCTGGGTTTGGCACGAGATTCGTATGGCCGCCACGCCACCCGACACTGAGCCTGTCGCCGAATGGGTCGAGGACGACCAGGAGATCGAATTGACAATGGAAATGGACGACGAAGAGCTGGATTTCGAAGACCTCGGCGAGGACGAGGAGCTGTCGGCGGCCGGACTGAAAAACGCCGATGCATCGCGGGATTACGTGCCGCTTTGGCGGCTGATCGAAATGTCGCAGGAGGACCGCAGTCTCCGCATGGAGCTGGCGGACTTCGAGGACTACGACGACTCCGACACTCACGACGGCGACTACGCCGAGGGCCTTTCTCCCTAGCGCCCTGTCCCGCTGCCTGCCTTGGCGCCTTCCGGGGATTACCTTCCGGGGATTACGTAGAGAAGCACACACGATTTCGAGAGCTGGCTTTTTCCGGGTCGGCGGCTGCGAGGAACGTTCCCGCAGCCAAGGGCCCATTCCGAGGCAAAGGAAGTGAGCAAGAAACGGTACGTGGACTCTATCGACGACATGGACGACTCGACCTACGCCCTGCTCGGCAGCCGGGCGTCGAGGCTGGCGGCAGGCGGCGGCGGCAAGAGCCGCTTTCGCGAGCGCCGCGCCACTGATCGGCAGGAGCATTACGCGTCCTCGCCGAAAGTGAAGCGCCAGCGCGACCGTCACACCTGACCACCCGCACTGGCAGCCGAAGCCCGCCGCTGTGGGGCGACTGAACGTCCCACAATGTGTCGTGGCATCGCGCGCGCCCGCTCGTTTTGCTTTACTGGCCGAGCGCCAGGCAAGCAAGGGGGAGCGGGCATGCATCGACGGAGCAATCGAAGCCGGATTCCGGCCTGGCTTCTGGTCTTCGCTTTTACCGGTGGAGCGGCCCTCGACGGCGTTGGGGCCGCCGAGGCGCCGTCGGCGCCGCGCTACGACGTGGCGTTCGAGGAAGCCCGGATCCCGATGCCCGACGGGGTGCACCTTGCCGCCGACCTCTACGTGCCGCAGGGCGGCGCGGACGGCGAGAAATTTCCCGTCCTGCTCGAGTACCTGCCGTACCGCCGCGTCGAATCGCGCTCCGGCAGTCGATCGCTTTACGCGTATTTCGTCGAGCGTGGCTACATCGTTGCGCGCGTCGACATCCGCGGCACCGGCGGCAGTGAAGGCCGGCTGATCCCGTACGAATACTCCGACATCGAGCATGAGGACGGCGAGGTCGTCATCGACTGGCTGGCGAACGAGCCGCGCTCGAACGGCAACGTCGGCATGTTCGGCATCTCCTGGGGCGGTTTCAACGCCATCCAGATGGCGGTGCGCGCGCCGGAGGCGCTGAAGGCGATCATCGCGGTCGATGCGACCGAGGACCTTTACCAGGACGACGTGCACTACATGGACGGCATCATGCACGTGGATTCCTGGGAGATGAGCCAGGACCTCTACAACGCCATGCCGGCCGCACCGGACTACGTCATCGACGAGGAGTACTTCGAGAACCGCTTCGACACGGAACCCTGGATGCTGACCTACAAGAACCGGCAGCGCGACGGGGCGTTCTGGGAGCGGGCGTCCGCGACGACGCGATACGACGCCATCAAGATACCGAGTTTCCACATCGGCGGCTGGTACGACGGCTACCGCGACAGCCTCCCGCGGATGCTGGCGAACGTGAAGAACGCCCCGGTGAAGGCGATGATCGGCGCGTGGTCGCACGCCTGGCCGCACGAGCCTTACCCCGCGCCCGGCATGGAGTGGCGATACGAGGCGGTACGCTGGTTCGATCGCTGGCTGAAAGGCATCGACACCGGGATCATGGATGAGCCGCGCTTTGCCGTGTACGTGCGCGAATGGCATCCGCCCGGACCCTACCTCGAGCATGCGCCGGGATACTGGCGCTGGGAGGAGGGCTGGCCGATCGAGCGGATCGAGCAGCGCGCGCTGTATCCGCAGCCGAACCACACGCTGTCGACGGGTGTGCCGGAGGACGCGGTGCACCGGCTGCGCTACGTCCCGACCTCCGGCCTGCAGGCGGGCGGGCCCGTGATGTGGTGGGGCGACGTGGCGCACGACCAGCGTCCGAGCGACGCGTTCAGCCTGGTGTACGACACCGCGCCGCTCGCCGCCGACACCGAGATCCTCGGCCTGCCCCTTGCGAAGCTCGTGGTTGCCGCGGATGCGCCCGAAGCCAACTGGTACGTGCGCCTGTCCGACGTCGCGCCGGACGGTACGGTGACCCTGGTGACCGGGGCCGGCCTCAACGGCAACCATCACCGCTCCGCCGCGCAGCCAGCAGCGATCGAGCCCGGCGATCCTTTCCCGGTCGACGTCGAGCTGCACTTCACGTCCTGGGTGTTCCCGGAAGGCCACCGCATTCGCGTGTCGATAAGCAACGCGCAGTGGCCGATGCTGTGGCCGACGCCTTACCCGATGACCACCTCGCTTACGCTCGGCGAAGGCGGCTCGCACCTGCTGCTGCCGGTGGTGCCGCCGGCAGAGCGTCCCGCGCCCCGGTTCCGCGAGCCGGTCCGCCACCCGGGACTGCCCGGCTTCGAGACGATCGACACCGGCACGAGCTCGGGCTACGGTGAGATCGCGTCCATCGACCGCAACCCGCAGACCGGCGAGGCGAAGGCGGTAGCCACCAACACCGGCGGCACGCGTTATCCCTGGGGCACGTACGAATACCGCGAAACGATCGAACACCGCGCGTCGAACGACGAGCCGGCGAAAGCGTCGCTGGCCGGCACGCACAGCGTCGAGGTTGCGCTAGCCGATCGGGTGCTGCGATGGGAAGGGGGCCTCACCTTCTCGAGCGACCGCGAGAATTTCTATTACGACTACACGCGGCGCCTGTTCGAGAACGGCGAGCTGCTCCGCGAAAAGAACTGGACCGATACGATCCCGCGCGATTTCCAGTAGGAGCGCGCATCGCGCGCGATGTCACCGGAGGCAAAACCGCTCGCCGTGCCAGGCTCAGGCGCCGCGGCATCGCGCGCATTGCGCGCTCCTACAAGAGCGGGCGCGGATAGCCCAGGACTTCGCGCAGGCCGGGCGCGGCGTAGTCGACCAGCCGCTTCTGTACCGCGGGCAGCTCCTCCGGCACGTCCTGCACGCCGCCCGACAGGTTTTCGCGGGCCGTGCCGCTTTGCTCGCGGTCGGAGCCGATGCGCACCCGCTCCCGCCAGTCGGGCGGCAGCTCCGCGATCCCGCAGCGGCGCAGCAAGCCGGCAAAAAAGGCCTCGGCCTCCGGCGCATCCAGGTTTTTCACGTGGTGCAACAGGTCCTCGAAGTGCAAAAGCACCGCCTTCGTTCCGAGCCAGGACACGGCGTTGTGCGTGAATATGTCGTTCAATGACGGCGCCTTCTGATGTATGCCGAAGATCATCATGTTCAGCATCTCCTCGATCGAGACGCTGCCGCCCTTCAGGTGATCGAGCGCACCCTGGAAGTTGTCCGACAGGAAGAAGCGCGTCCGCGCGAGCACCCAGTCGTAAGGATCGCGCACCTGCACGATATGGTGCACGTGTTTCAGGGCGATGGCCGGCTCGTCGGAGTAGAAGAGGTGCCCCCAGCTCAGCTTCGGCGCGCTCGTGGAAAACGCCTCCTTGTGCTGGCGCAGGATCGCGTACTGGATGAAGGCGTTGTGGTACTGCTGCTCCACGGGCACGAACATGCGCATGATGTTGCGGACCAGGTGCGTGCCGCACTTCGGCACGCTGTTCAGGAACACCGGCGCGCGCAGGGGCTGCTGCGGGAACTGCGCATTGAGCTTGTTGAGGTTGTCCGGTTTTGCCACGATCCGGGGCATTTGCTGCCTCCTGCAGTATTTGCCGGCGCCCGCGCATTCATATAAACCATACGAACGCGCCCGGCGTTGGCGTAAAGTACGCGCGGGCACGACACGGTTGCAACCAACGTTGAGGGAAGTCCTTGATCAAACCCCGTAAAGTACTGATCGTCGGCGGCGGCTCCGCCGGATGGATTGCCGCCGCTTACCTCGATGCCGCCCTCAACTTCGACGGCCGCAAAATAGCCGAGATCAGCCTGGTCGAATCGCCCGACGTGCCGCGCATCGGCGTCGGCGAGGCGACCATACCGAACATCAACCACGTCCTTTCCGTGATCGGCATCGACCACGTCGATTTCATGCGGCGGGTGGACGGCACCTTCAAGCAGGGTATTCGTTTCGGCAACTGGCTGCACGGACAGGGCGAGTATTATTACCATCCCTTCAGCCGGTTCGGCCGCAGGCCGGGCGGCGGGCTCGACCGCTCCGGCGAGCTCTGGTTGCGCAGCGATCGCTCCATTCCGTTTTCCGAAACGGTGTCCGCGCAGCCCATGATCTGCGAGATGGGGCTGGCGCCGCAGATGTTCGGTCCCTGGGACTTCGGGCCGCCGCTGGCGTACGCCTATCACATGAACGCGATGAAATTCGCGGATTACCTCACCGAGCTCTCGACCTCGCGCGGTGTCAACCATTACTGGGATCACGTGGTCGACGTCGAGATGGCCCCGAACGGCGACATCGCCGCGGTGAAGACGCGGGCCGGCTTGCGCCTCGAAGCCGACCTGTTCGTCGACTGCACGGGCTTCGCGGGCCTGCTGATCGAGAAGAAGCTGGGCGTCGGCTGGGTGGATTGCTCGCAGTGGCTGCTCTGTGACCGCGCCCTCACGATGCACGTGCCCTACGAGGTTCACTGGCCCGGCGCCGTCCGCCCGTACACGACGGCAACCGCGCTCTCCAACGGGTGGATATGGGAAATCCCCCTGCAGGACCGGCGCTCGCTCGGTTACGTGTTCTCCGGCGCCTTCCAGGACCAGGAGGACGCGGAGCGGGAAGTCCGCCGGTTCGAAGGCCCGCATTCCGAGTCGCTCGACTCCAGGCTGGTGCGCTTCAAGGTCGGTCACCGGGAAAAAGCGTGGGCGCGGAACTGCGTGGCCACGGGGCTCGCCGGCAGCTTCATCGAGCCGCTCGAATCGACGGGCCTGCACCTGAGCGAGCTCGCGGCCGTGCTGCTCGCGGAGCATTTTCCGCGCGGCGACGACATGGCGGCCGTCGCCATGCGGTTCAACCGCCTCATGGTCAATCGCTTCTACGAAATCCTGGACTTCATCAACCTGCACTACTGCCTCACGCGACGGACCGACACCGAGTTCTGGCGCGAGGTGCAGAAACCGGAGCGGGTCAACGGCCGCCTGCAGGCCAAGCTGGATTACTGGCGCACGAAGCCGCCGACGGCGGGCGACTTCGAGGACCCGTTCTTCCCCGGGCAGCCGACAGACCCGCTGCCTTCGGGCGGCTTCCCCGGCGATCATCGGCCGCCCGTCGACACGGCGGGGCTTTGGGGCCATCCCAGCTACGAAGCGCTGCTTTACGGCATGGATTTCCTGGCGGAGGAATGCGACGCCTGGTACGGCAACAACCGGCCGCCGCCGCAGGTGTTCAAGTTCGTGCTCGATCGTCTTTCGGTTGCGCGCCAGAAGTTGCCGCCGCATCACGTATGGTTGCAGCGCGTCGTCGGGATGGCGGAATACCCGGCGCTGCAGGGGAGCGCCGGGCCATAAATCCGCTACGCAGGTATATTCGTATCACAATGTGAGAGGCACGGTCGGCCTGCGCCGATAACGTGCGACGATTCTGCTGCAAAGCGCCGGTTCGGGCCCGGACCTGCGCTGATGCTGGACAAAAAGGGGGATATCGACAATGCGCAAGTCCGAACGTCGCCAGGCGAAATCGAAGAAATACTCGCCGGCGCTCAAGCCTTTGGCCGCCGCCGTGCTTGCGGCGCTTTACCCGGTCGGGCCGGCGATGGCACAGGACAGCGACGAGAATCGCGAAGAAGCGGCCGGCAACGTCGAACAGATCGTCGTTACGGGTTCACGCATTCACAGGGATACCTTCTCCAGCTCCGCGCCGATGGACGTGGTGACGACGGAACTGGCGGACGTGCGAGGTATTGCCGACGTCGCGTCCCTGCTGCAGACGACCACGGTTGCGGCGGGATCGCCCCAGGTGACACCCGCCCTCTCCGCGGTCTCCGTTGTCAACGGCGGCCTCGGTACCTCGACCCTGTCGCTGCGGGGCCTGGGCGCCAACCGCACGCTGGTGCTCCTGAACGGCCGGCGCGCCGGGCCCTCGGGCGTGCAGGGCGGCGTTTCGGCTTTCGACCTGAATACCATTCCGCTTTCCGCCATCGAGCGCGTCGAGATCCTGAAGGATGGCGCCTCGTCGATCTACGGCTCCGACGCGATCGCCGGCGTCGTGAACATCTTCACCCGCAAGGACGATGGCGGTGAGGTCAGCGCCTTCTATTCGCAGCCGGCCCAGTCGGGCGGCGAAATGCTGCGCCTCAGCGGTTCCTGGGGCGCAAGCACCGACCGCAGCTATTTCCGTGTGACCGGCGACTACAGCCGCCAGGAAATCCTGCAGCGCGGGGACCGCGACTTCTTTGCCTGCAACCAGGATTACGTCTTCGACCAGACCACCGGCCGGCGCGCCGACCTGGTCGATCCGCGCACCAACGACTACCACTGCTACGATTTGCCGTGGGGCCACGTGTGGGTTTACGACTACGCGGAGGACTACGGCGACGGCACGACGAACGCCGGGCCGCCCGTGTTCCTCATGCAGTACGACCACGACGGTGCCCTTGCCGCAAACGGCCTGCCGCCGCTGGCCCCGCCGGAGAACCCTAACCACATGGTGGCTCCGGAAGGCTGGTACCCCGTCGGGTACGATCGCTTTTCGGATTCACTGCTGGATGCGGAACCGGCGATCCAGGATTCGACGACGCTGGTGCCGAAGGCCGAAGTGATGACGTTGTTCGTCGAGGGCGAATACCAGCTCACCGACGACACCACCGCTTACGCCGAGGTCCTGTTGAGCCGCCGCGAGACCACGAACCTCGGCTGGCGCCAGATCTGGACCTATGTCTACAACTACGATTCCGCCGACTATGGCCTGCCCAGCGATCCCATGAGCGTCGGCTGGACCGGCGCCCAGTGGCTGAGCCCGCTGACGCTGACCGATCATTCGGACCAGCGGGTCACCGTGGACTACCAGCGGTTCGTCGCCGGGTTGCGGGGCAAGATGGATACGCTGCTGCCAAACTGGAACTGGGAACTTTCGTTCCAGTACAGCTTCTCGGACGGCGAGTACGAAGACGACCAGATCCTGGCCGATACGATCGAGATGAACTGGTACCGCACCGGGTCGTGCGTGGGCCAGGTCAGCCCGATCTCGAACCGTCCCTGCGTCGACATCGACTGGCTGAATCCGGCCTTCCTGGCAGGCGACATCCCGCAGGACGTAAAGGACTTCCTGTTCGCCGTGGAGACCGGCACGACGGAATACACGCAGTGGTCGGTGGAAGGCTTTATCTCCGGAGAGGTCATGGAGCTGCCCGCGGGCAGCCTGGCGGTCGCGACCGGCTTCCTCTACCAGGAGGACAAGCTCATCGACACGCCCGGGGCGATCACGCTTTCGCAGAACGCGTGGTTCGCCTCCAGTGCGGGCATTACCGCGGGCGACGATGCGACCACCGCCGTGTTCGGCGAGGTCGGCGTGCCGCTGCTGGCGGACAAGCCGCTGGTCGAGTACCTGGAATTCACGGGTTCCGCGCGCTACACCGATGTGAAGTCCTACGGCAGCGATACGACGTATAAAGTGGGCCTCAACTGGGTCATGACCGACGAGTTCAGGGTACGCAGCACGTTCGGCACCTCGTTCCGCACGCCGGCGCTCTACGAGCTGTACCTCGCGCGGCAGACGAGCTCACCGCTGTCGGCGCGGAACTCGGATCCTTGCATCCTCTGGGGCGAAAACCTGGCGGACGGCAACATCTCCGAGCGCGTTGCAAACAACTGCGCCGCGGACGGGATTCCCCCCGACTTCCTGTTCACGATTTCGCCGACGGTCGTGACCGGCGGCGGGGCAGGCCTCCTGAAAGCGGAGACGTCGGAAGCGTTCACGGCAGGTTTCGTGTGGCGCCCTGATTTCGCGGACCTGAGCATCTCCGTCGATTATTTCGACATCGAGGTCAAGGACGAAGTCGACGTCATTGGCGCGCGCAACATTACCTACGGTTGCTACGAGTCGGCGTTCTTCCCCGAAGAGCCGCTTTGCAACCTGTTCGACAGGGCCGCTCCGGCCGCCGGTATCATCCCGAACTCCATCACGGAGATCAGGGACAGCTACATCAACATCTCGCGGCAGAAGAACCGGGGGCTCGACCTGGCCGTCCGCTACGTGCACGACCTCGGCTTCGGATTGCTGACCGTCGATTCGCAGCACACCCTGCAGTTCGAGGACACCATCGGGTTGTTCGACAACACGGAAGAGGATCACGCGGGCGAAGCGGGCCACCCGGAATGGGTCGGTAACCTGAACTTCACGCTGACGCGCGACCTGTGGTCCTTCTTCTGGGGCATCAACTACTTCGACAAGACGGATAACTACGCCAGCTTCGGCACTTCCACGGCCGCCTGGTACGACGACGAGCGGGTGGACCTCGATCTCGTGGCGGAATCCCGGACGTATCACCACCTTTCCGTCAGCCGTGACTTCGACAACGGATTCACGGCGCGCCTCGGTGTTGCCAACGTGCTGGATGAGGAACCGCCGCGCATGAGCTCCTACACCACGGGCTCCGAGGTGGACGTCCTCGGCCAGGTGGCGTTCTACTCGCAGTACGACTGGTTCGGGCGCCGCTACTTCCTGGACGTGACGAAAGCGTTCTAGCCCGCAAGACCGCCGCCGGCACGACCGGCGGCGGTATAGTCCCGTCCATGACCCGCGACGTGCAACCGGCGCGCTGGATGCAGGACACCCTGCAGGACGGCTTTCGCCTGCTGGCGGCAAACCGCCTGAAAGAAGCCTCGGAATGCTGCCGGCGCCTGCTCGGCGCCAAGCCCGACCTCGTCGAGGCGCATTTCCTGGTGGGGCTCATCGCCCTCGAGCTCAAAGAGACCTGGGCCGCCGTCAGCGCTTTCGGATCCGTGACCCGCCTGGCGCCGGACCACGGCGCCGCCTGGGCGCAGATGGCCAGGCTCTTCGTCACGGCCGGCCAGCCCGGGCGCGGCGACCGGGCGCTGGAAAAAGCCATCCTGTTCGAAGACGGCAACCCCGTGGTCGCCGACCTCATCGGCACCGTGCAGTCCATGCTCGGGGAATACCTGGAATCGCGCCGGTGGTACGCCAAGGCGCTGGCCGCGCGCCCGGACCACGTGCCGTTCATGCTCAACCAGGCGAACAACGACGTGTTCCTGGGCGACCTCGACGCCGCCGAGTCGGTGCTGCGCAAGGTCCTGCAACAGCAGCCGAAGAATCCCAACGCGCACTGGATCCTCGCAAACCTGCGCAAGGCCCGGGACAGGAGGCATGCGGACGAGCTGGCCGCGCTCGCCGCGGAGGAATCCCGCAACCCGCGCGCGCTCGCGTTCCTCAACTATGCCCTCGGCAAGCAGCTCGAGGACCTCGAGGACTGGGATGCCGCGTTCGCCGCTTTCGAACGCGGTGCGAACGCGCGGCGCCGGACGATCGAGTATGACGAGGCTTCCGAAATCGAGCTGTTCGACGCGCTGGGCGAGGTGCTGACGCCCGAGTGGCTGTCGGCGCGGGACCCGGGCTGCCCCGATCCGTCGCCGATCTTCGTCGTCGGGCAGCCCCGTACCGGCACCACGCTGGTCGAGCGCATCATCACCAGCCATTCGCAGGTGCATTCCGCCGGTGAGCTGCGCCAGTTCGGCATTTGCATCCGCCGCCTTTCCGACTACCGGGAGCCGCGCCGGGTCTCCGCGGCGCTCGTGCGCGGCGCCGCCGCAATCGACGCCCGCAAGCTCGGCGAAGCCTACATCGCGACCACCCGCAAGATGCGCGGCAACCTTCCGCGCTTCGTCGACAAGCTGCCGCCGAACTACCTATATATCCCGCTCATCCTCAGCGCGCTGCCGAACGCGAAGATCGTGCACCTGCGGCGCCAGCCGATGGATGCCGCCTTCGCGAGCTACAAGCAGCTGTTCGCGGATGCCTACCCGCACTCCTACGACCAGCGCGAGATGGCGCGTCATCACGCGCGCTACCTGCGCCTGATGGAGCTCTGGCGCCGGCGCTTCCCGGGCCGCTTCCTCGACATTGCCTACGAGGACGTTGCAACGGATCTCGAGACGCACGCCCGCGCCCTGGTCCGGTATCTCGAGCTGCCGTGGGAGGACGCCTGCCTCGAGTTCCACCGGCAGCAGGCGGCGGTCGCGACCGCCAGCGCGGTGCAGGTGCGCGAGCCCGTGCACACGCGCTCGATCGGCCGCTGGCGGCGCTACGAGAAGCAACTCACCCCGATGCGCGAAACGCTGGAATCCCTGGGAGTGCCAACGCACCTGCCGTAGGAGCGCGCACTGCGCGCGATGCCACGTTCTGTCATGGTCGGGTGTAGGAGCGCGCACTGCGCGCGATGCCACGTTTGCTGCCGGTGGCATCGCGGGCGATGCGCGCTCCAACAGCGGTGCGGCACGATGCGGTAATTGCATATTGCGCAAAGGCGCATCGCAACGTAGGCTCATTGCGGGATGCTGACCCGGCCGTGGCGCCGGACGGCCGCGGCCATCGATGAGGGGAAGCTCAATGCCAGCGACACGCACCGGGTGCAGTTCGAGAACGGATGCAATGCCGACGAGATCCCTCCTTGCGAGCGCCGTTTCGGCCGCGCTGATCGCGGGGCCGGCCGCGGCACCCGTCATGGCGCAGGAGCTCGAACAGATCATCGTCACCGCGACCAAGCGCGCGGAGTCCATCATGGACGTACCGCTGGCCATCACCGCGATGTCCGGCGATTTCATGCGTGACGTAAACCTGAATGACGTGAAGGACCTCGTGGCTTTCACGCCGGGCATTACCGGCAACACGCAGGACAGCTTTCTCGACTACATCAGCGTGCGCGGCATTCGCACGATCGACTTCGGCAACGGGGGCGATCCCTCCGTCAGCGTGTACAAGAACGGCCTCTACCAGGGCCGCAACGGCTCGGCCGTGCTGAGCCTCTACGACCTCGATCGGGCGGAGGTACTCCGCGGGCCGCAGGGCTTCCTGTTCGGACGCAATTCCGTCAGCGGCGCCATGAACATCATCACGACCAAGGCGGACACGCAGGAGTTCGGCGGCTACGGCGAGCTCGACGTCGGCCAGCGCGGGGTGCTCGTGTTCGAAGGTGCCGTCAATTTCCCGATGAGCGACAGCTTCGGGGTCCGTATCGCGGGCTACAGCTCCGAGGAGGACGGCTGGGTCAAGAACCTCGCCGGCGGCCCGGACCTGATCGCGCACGACAAGCAGGCGTTCAGGATTTCCAGCCGGCTGGAGACCGGCGCGTTGACCGGCGACCTCATCGTGGAGTACGAGGACCGCCACCTGACCGGCAGCGTTTACCGCGCCACCGGCCAGGGCGGCTCTTTCAACGAGGTGCTGACGCGAATCAACGGCGGCGTGCCGATCGAGTACTCGGAAGACGGCCGCACGGTCAACAACGACAACAGCGCCGGCACCTTCGACAAGGGCACCATCTTTGCCAGCTCGCTCCTGCTCGACTACGAGCTGGAGGGGATGACGCTGTCGTCCATTACCGGCTTCAAGAGCCACAACTACGATTACATGGAGGATTTCGACGCCTCCCCGCTGGTGATCTTCAACTACGGCCAGGACCAGGAGGGCGACTACTTCGAGCAGGAGCTGAGGCTGACCTCGAACAACGAAAGCCCGTTGAGCTGGTATGCCGGCGTGTCCTACTACGAGGAAGACATCGACACGATCTTCCTGGGACAGCAGGCGGAAGATGCGTACTGCCTCGCCTACTGGTTCTACTCCTGCCAGGACCTTTTCGATACGTATAACGCGCTCGGCAGCGATTACGCGTACTACCTCTACTACTACTTCGGAACCTATACCTGGACGCCGAGCACCGAGAACGGGCTGATCAACGATCGCAACCGGATCATCGGCAAGTACTCCGGGTACTCGGCGTACGTGGACCTGAGCTACGCGTTCAGCGACACGTTCGACGTGAGCCTCGGCGTGCGCTATTCGGACGACAAAAAGGAGTTCTCGCAGGAATCGCTGCCGGACCCGGGCGGCTCCCTGCTCGCGTATCGCGCGCAGACCGGCTTCCAGACGCTGAGCGGCCCGTTGACCGACACGCGGGACTGGAGCAAGACGACCTGGCGCGCGGTCGCCAACTGGCGCCCGACGGGTGAATCGCTGGTCTTCGGCAGCGTGACTACGGGCTACAAGCCCGGCGGCTTCGGCAGCTTCAACATCGCGCCTGGTTTCCCGACCTCCCTATACGGGCGCTACGTCGCGAACCCGGCGACCGACCGCCCGGCCTCCTTCGGCCCGGAAACCGTCACCTCTTACGAGATCGGCTACAAGGGCACCGTGTTCGGCGGGCGCACGCAGGTCGGCGCCAACGCCTTCTGGTACGAGTACGAAGGCATGCAGGCGAACTTCGCCGTCGGCCCCGTGGTTATCGTCGACAACGTCGGCGAGGTGGAGGGCACCGGTATCGAGCTCGACACCAACACGGCGCTCACGGACAACATCTCCCTCCGTCTCGGGCTGTCGTGGTTCGACAGCGAGGCGACCGGCGTGCAGCCGTTCTGCGGCGACGGCGAGCGCATCACCGGCGACCCGAACGTCTGCGAAGGCAACTCCATTCCGTGGGCGCCGGAGTGGGCCGCCTTCGCGATCCTGAACACGACATTCCCGCGCGGCGACGGAGAGTACTTCGGCAACATCTCCTGGACCTGGGAGGACGACCGGCGCGTCGACTGGGCCGGGCCGGAGGTCCTTTACCAGGAGCAGATCGGCATCAACCAGACCGATATCGCGGTCGGGTATCGCACCGGCGCCTGGAAGGTGAGCCTGTACGTGGAAAACCTGTTCGACCAGATCTGGTTCGACGGCTCGGCCGACGGCGGCGAGGAGACGGATCCTTACGTGGCGCACGACTTCGGCCCCGCCCGCCCGCGTACCGCCGGAATCCGCGTCGGCTACAACTTCTGAGCCCCGGGCGCCGGGCGCCGTTTTGGCAGGCGCCCCGCGCGGGCAATCCCCGCGGCAGGACGCCCCGGGGCGAACGCGAGCGGCCCTGTCCCGCCTGCCCGACATCGACTACAGTACGAAGTCGCTTGCCGTACGGGGTCGACGACCAATGCGCCTATACCTTGCCGCAACGGCCCCGCGTCGACGCGGGGGTGCACTGGCGCTGCTGGTTTGCCTGGCGGTGGCGGGCTGCGGGCAACCGGAACCGCCGGCCGAATACGAGCTCAGCGGTTCCGCCATGGGTACGCGCTACAGCGTAAAAATCCCCGTGCCGCTGGATGCCGACCAGCGCCAGCTCCTCGAAGATCGCGTCGGCGGTACGATCGACGCGGTCGAGCAGGCGATGTCCACGTACATCGTCGACTCCGACGTATCGCGCTTCAACGCCAGCGGCTCCACCGACTGGATCGAGGTTTCCGAAACCGTGTGCCTTGCCGTGGCCGCGGCCCATGACCTGAGCGAGCTGACGAGCGGCGCGTTCGACATCACGGTCGGACCGCTGGTCAACCTTTGGGGCTTCGGTCCCGACACGGTGGAGCTCGCGCCGCCGCCGCCCGACGAGATCGCGGCGGCCAGGGCGCGTGTCGGTTACCAGCGCGTGCATGCCGATTGCCGCCAGCCGGCGATCAGGAAGGATCGCCCGGACGTCTACATCGACCTTTCCGCCTGGGCCAAGGGTTACGCGGTCGACCGGGTGGCGGTGCTGCTCGGCGATCTCGGCATCGGGAATTACCTCGTAGAGCTCGGCGGCGAGCTGCGCATGGCGGGCCGGAACGCGGACGGGAAGCCCTGGGCAATTGCGATCGAGAAACCCGCGTATAACGGCGGCACCGTCCGGATGGTTGCCCGGCTCACGGATCGCGCCGTCTCGACGTCAGGCGACTACCGCAACTACTTCGTGTACGAAGGCCAGCGCTACTCGCACCTGATCGACGCGCGAAAAGGCCGGCCGGTCTCGCACAATCTCGCCTCGGTGACCGTTATCGCGGATCGGGCCGCTTTCGCCGACGCCATGGCGACGGCACTGCTGGTGCTCGGGCCGGAGGAGGGCATGGAGCTCGCCGAGGACGAAGGGCTCGCCGCGTACTTCCAGCTGCGGCTGGACGAGGGATTCGGGGAGAAGATGTCGCCGGCGTTCCGGGCACTCGTGAACGGGGATTGATGCACCGCAGGCTCCCTGCAACCCGGCCGGATGGAAAGTGTCGATATAATAGGTGCGCATATCGAAGACTGCCGGTGGCTGTCGAGGAAGACCGCGATGAAGAAACGAATTTCCGCTTTCCTCCTGTTATTGGCCCTCGCCGCGGGCTGCGCGGTGAATCCCGTCACCGGCCAGCGCGAGCTCGTGCTGGTCGGCGTGGAACGGCAGATCCAGATGGGCGAGCAGAACTACGCCCCCATGCAGCAGGCGGAAGGCGGCCAATACGACGTCGATCCCGTGCTCACCGAGTACGTCCAGGGCGTCGGCCAGAAGCTTGCCGCGGTGAGCGACCTCGACCTGCCGTACGAGTTCGTGGTGCTGAACAACTCGGTGCCGAACGCGTGGGCGCTGCCGGGCGGCAAGATCGCGATCAATCGCGGCCTCCTGACGTCGCTCGACTCCGAAGCCGAGCTTGCCGCGGTGCTCGGGCACGAGATCGTGCACGCCGCCGCCGGGCACTCGGCCAACCAGATCGAGCGCGGCATGCTGCTGCAGGGGCTGGTTCTCGGGGCTGCCGTTGCCACCAGTGACAGCGACTACGGGCAGCTCGCTGTGCTCGGCGCGAACGTGGGCGCGCAGCTCGTCAACCTGAGGTACGGCCGCGCGGCCGAGCTCGAGGCCGATCACTACGGCATGCAGTACATGGCGAAGGCCGGGTACGACCCGCAGGGCGCCGTGGACCTGCAGAAGACGTTCGTCGCGCTGAGCGAGGAGCGGGGCGCCGACGGCGGCTGGCTGGCGGGCCTTTTCTCCTCGCATCCGCCGTCGCAGGAGCGCGTGCAGGCCAACCTCAGGACGGCGGCGAGCCTGCCGCCCGGCGGCGTCGTCGGTCGCGACCGCTACAAGGAAGCGATGGCCGGCACCATGAAGGCGCTGCCGGCATACGAGGCGTATGACGAAGGCCGCCAGGCGCTCGCCGACGGCAATACGGAGCTTGCCCGCGAGAAGGCGGACAAGGCCATCTCCATTTTTCCGGCGGAGGCACACTTCTACGCCTTGCGGGGCGACGTGCGCATGGTAAACGGGCGCTACGAGCGCGCCGTCGAGAGTTATGACGAAGCGATCGAGCGCCGCAACGACTTCTTCTACTATTACCTGCAGCGCGGGCTTGCCTACAACGAGCTCGGCCGCGAGAACCGCGCCGTCGAAGACCTGCAAAAGAGCCTGGCCTACCTGCCGACGGCGCCGGCACATTACACCCTCGGCAACATAGCGCTCGAGCGCGGCAACCGCTCCGCGGCGATCGAGCACCTGAAGGTGGTGGCCGGCGGCCAGGGCAAGATGGCGGAGTCCGCGCGCGCGTCGCTGATCCGGCTCGACCTGGCGCAGAATCCGGCGAGCTATGTCCTGACCAACTGCACCGCCGACCGGCAGGGCAGGCTGCTCGTGCTGGTGAAGAACGACACCCCGGTACCGGTCAAGGACGTCGGCATCGCGCTGCAGTTCCGCGACGAGGCTGGCGTGGTACGGCGCGTCGACCGGCGCATCGACGCGGTCATACCGCCCGGCGAGGTCGTGAGCCTGGCGACAGGTATCGGCCCGTACGCGCCGGGCAGCGCGTGCCCGGTGCAGGTGCTGGGCGCAAGCGTCGCGCAGTAGCACGGCCGCGATGCCCGTCTCGCCAGCCTGATACCGAGAGCGTCCGCGCTCCCGCATACGGGGAGCGCCGCCGGCAGACAATCACGATATGAAATCGCGCGCGTGCGCGCTTGTGGGGCCCCAGGCTTCGCTCTAGTATCGCGGCGACACCCGCCGACGATCATGGGGGAAGCATGTCCGAGCGGCTGAAGATTTCGCGGCGCGATTTCCTGAACGGGGTTGCCCTGAGCGTCGCGGCCGGCACCGCGCTCTCACCGCTGGAGCTGCTGGCGAGGGATGCCGCGCGCGGCGTTCATTACCCGCCGGCGCTGACCGGCATGCGGGGCAGTCATCCCGGCTCATTCGAAGTCGCCCATGCGCTCGCCTGGAGCGGCGCAAAATGGCCACGCCCCGACCGGCAGACCGATGACACCTATGACCTGGTCGTCGTGGGCGGCGGTATCTCGGGGCTTGCAGCCGCTTTCTTCTACAGGCAGCGCGCCGGCCGCGACAAGCGCGTCCTCGTTCTCGACAACCACGACGATTTCGGCGGTCATGCGAAGCGTAACGAGTTCACGATCGACGGTGAGCGGCTGATCGGCTACGGCGGCAGCCAGTCGATCGACACGCCCGGGCACTACTCCGCGGCCGCGAAGCGGTTGCTCGGGGACGTCGGCATCGACACCCGCCGGTTCTACGACTATTTCGATCGCCGGTTCTTTGGCGAGCACGACCTGCGGGGCGGCATCTACTTCAGCAGGGAAGCGTACGGTGAGGATCGGGTCGCGCCCAACGTGATGGGCGGCTTCGCCGGCACTCCTCCCGCCGACATCGCAGCCGCCATCGCGGAGTACCCGCTGCCGGAGGCGGCGCGGCGGGCCTTCGTCGGCTTGATGCAGGGCAGTGAGGACCTGCTGCCGGAGCGAAGCCGTGACGAGAAGATCGAGCTCCTGCGCCGGACCAGCTACTGCGATTTCCTGCGGAAATACGCTCGCGTGCCGGAGGAGGTGGTGCTCCTGCTCCGGGATACGACCAAGGGTTACTGGGGGATCGGCTGGGACGCGCTGTCGGCGCTCGAGGGTTATCGCCTGCAAATGCCGGGCACGTTGCATCTCGGTATCGGCGAGCTGGAGGGCGAGCCGCCGGGGCGCGACGAGCCCTACATCTTCCATTTCCCGGACGGCAACGCGGGGGTGGCACGTTCGCTGGTGCGGCAGCTCGTCCCCGACGCGGTGCCGGGGCACACGATGGAGGATCTCGTGACGGCGCGGGTCGCCTACGACCGGCTGGACCGCGAGGGCTCCGGCGTTCGTATACGGCTCCTGAGCACCGGCGTCGACGTGCGGCACACGCCTGCCGGCGATGCCGTGGACGTGACCTACGTGAGGCAGGGCGAGGTGGAGCGCGTGCAGGGGAAGCACGTCGTGCTCGCCTGCTACAACGGCATGATCCCGTACCTTTGCAGCGAGGTGCCGGAGGCGCAGAAGGAAGCCATCGAATACGCGACCAAGGTGCCGCTCGTGTACATCAGCATTGCCGTCCGCAGCTGGCGCGCGTTCCAGCAGCTCGGGTACAACCAGTTCTACGTGCCGCGCGCGGAGCTGATGCACAGCTTCGGCATGGACTTCCCGGTCAGCATGGGGGGCTACGCGTACACCGGCAAACCCGATGATCCCACCGTCATCCACGGCACGTTCGTGCCGACGGCTCCGGGGCGCGGGCTCTCCGCCCGCGAGCAGCACGTCGAGGGCCGGCGGCGGCTTTACGAGATGAGCTTCGACGAGTTCGAGCGCGGCATCGTGCGGCAGATGGACGGCGCGCTCTCCGGCGGCGGCTTCGACGCCGGGCGCGACATCGCCGCGATCACGGTGAACCGGTGGCCGCACGGCTACGCCTACGAGTACAACGACTATTCCGATCCGCCGGGCTGGGGGCCCGACGCCGGACCGCACATCGCGGGACGGGCGCGGATCGGCCGCATCTCGATCGCGAACTCGGACGCCTCCGCGTACGCCTACGTCAACGGTGCGATCGACGCCGCCGACCGCGCCGTCGCCGAGCAGGTTGCCCTTGGTTAGCGACAACCCGGGGTTCGCCTCGCTCGTTCCGACCCTGATCGTGTTCGTGCTGGCGCTGGTGACCCGGCGGCCCATCGAGTCGCTGGTCACCGGTGCGCTGGCGGGCCTCGTGATGCTGCACGGCAGCGGCTTCGTCACCGGCTTTGCGGACACCTCGATACGCGTGCTGACCGACCAGGACGTCGCCTGGGTGATTCTCGTCTGCGGTTTCATGGGCAGCCTGATCGGGCTGATGGTCCGCACGGGCGCGACGCGCGCTTTCACGGAGCGGCTGACTGCATGGGCGCGCACGCGCAAGCGGGCGATGTTCGCAACCTGGGCGCTGGGCGTGAGCCTGTTCGTCGACGATTACCTGAGCTCGATCGGGGTCGGCTCCGCGATGCGCGAGCTCACCGACAAGTACCGTGTCTCGCGGGAGATGCTCGCCTACATCGTCGATTCGACCGCCGCGGCGGTGAGCGTCCTCGTGCCGTATTCCACCTGGGGCGCGTTCTTCGCGGGGCTCCTGGTCGTGAACGGGCTGGCCGCGGAGGGGCAGGGTCTCTCGACCTATATCAGCGCGATCCCGTACATGTTCTACGCGTGGGGAGCCGTGCTGCTGGTGCCCGCCGTGATCGCCGGCATCGTGCCGGGTCTCGGCGGCATGCGGCGGGCCGAGGAGCGGGCGCAGGAGACGGGCCGGATGATACCGCCGGGCGCCGAGCACATTGCCAGGGTGAACCAGGCAATCATGCCGCGCGACGGCATCCGTCCGCGGGTCTCCATGTTCCTGCTGCCGATGATCACGCTCGTGTTCTTCACGGTCTGGTTCGGCAACGACTTCCTGAAGGGTATCTACGTCACGCTGGGTGGCTCGATGGTCGTCCTGCTCGGCTTGCGGATACTCGACATGAACGACACCTTCAATACGGTCATCGACGGCTTCAAAACCATGATAGAGCCGCTGGGCGTCCTGGTCGCCGCCTTCATGCTGAACGACGTGAACGGCGAGCTTGGTCTCGCGATCTATGTCGTCGACACGATCCAGCCTTTGCTCACGCCCGAGCTGCTGCCGGCCATCGTCTTCGCTACCATGGGGCTGGTGTCGTTTGCCACCGGGTCCAACTGGGGCGTCTTCGTCATCATCCTGCCGATCGTGACGACGCTGGCGACGAATCTCGGCGCCGACATGACGCTGGTCATCGGAGCGACCCTGTCGGCGAGCACGTTCGGGAGTCATGCCTGCTTCTATTCGGACGCCACGGTGCTCTCCGCGCAGGCGAGCGGCTGCACGCCGATGCAGCACGCGTTGACGCAGATTCCCTATGCGATGATCGCCGCGGGGATCGCGCTTACGGGGTACCTGGTGCTCGCATTCACCGGCTTTACGACCTGAGGAGGGAAACATGAAAAGAGTCCTGTTGTGGGGCGGGTCCCTGGCGGCCGCCTTGAGCGTCGGTTTCGCCGTTGGCGCGGGCGCACAGAAGGGACCGGGGGATGCCGTGGTCCTGCCGGCGAAGATCAGCGCGGCGGACATGAGCGGCGCCATCTTCGACCGGCCCGACACGCTGCGCACCGAGCGCGGTGACAACGTCGTGCTCGACGTGACGACCCTGAAGAGCAGCGACGGGCGTTTCGCCTCCGGCATGTACCGGTCCGGGCCGTCGCACTTCGAGATCGACGAGCCCTACGGCGTCGACGAGTTCATGTACTTCATCGAGGGCGGCGTCACCCTCACCTCCGCCGACGGCACCGTCCACGAAATCGCCGCCGGCGAAGCCGTCACCCTCCCGAAAGAATGGACCGGCACTTGGCAAACCGACGGCTATACCAAGATCTGGGTCATCTACTCCCCCGACGGCTCCGGCCTCTGACGGGGCGTCGGACCGAGCCAAGCTGCGGGTCCAAAAGGAAAATCCGGCGACGTCCAAGGGTTAGGTAGGTCCGACCCACCGGGTGTAACGATTTGCGGCGGTGGGCGCTATAAGGGGTGAATCAACTGTGGAGAGGTCGCCATGCCCGGGTATCGCCTGCTGGTGCTGTTATGGGTGAGTGTCGTGCCGGTCTCCGCGCTGGCGGAGGTCGGGGCGGCGGGCGTGCCGCGGGACGCCGACTGGTACCTTTACGCGGATTTCGCGGCGATGCGGAGCGCGCCGTCGGGGCGCGCGCTGTACCGGTGGCTGAGCGACGAAGCGTTCAGCGATGTGAAGCAGGAGCTCGGGATCGACGTCGACCGGGAAGTCGACGCCGTAACGGCCTTTGCCGACTCGGCGCTCGGTACGGTGCTGCTGGTCGAAGGGCCGATCAGCGAACAGACCCGTGACAAGCTGCTCGCGCTTGCGGCCGTCAGGGCGAGCCTGGAGGCGCGGACCTACGACGGCAAGGTGTACTACCACCTCCAGCGCAGCGGCAAGCCCGACAAGAACCGGCGCGGTCTCGACGGATTCGAAGACTCCGCCTGGGTCACGTTCGACATCGACGACAAGCTGATCGTGGCCTCGTCACGCGACCAGCTCGAGGCGCTGATCGATGCCGGCGGGCGGCTCCCGGGCACCGGTGGCCACGCCGGTTCGCTTTTCGTGCTCACGGCGGATACGGAGTTCATGCGGGCCGGCGCGCGTACGTCGCAACTCGATGCCGGGGAGGGCTGGAAGTCCAACATCATCCGGAACACGGAGAAGGCCGCGCTCCTGGTATCCGACCGGGACGGCCTGGTCGCCGTCCAGGCGCAGCTCGTCTCGCGCGACCCGCAGATCGCAAAATCGCTCGGCGGTATCATCAACGGCCTGGTGAGCCTGCAGGCGCTGAACGAGACGCTCGATCCCGAAATACACGCCATGATCCGGAACACGGCGATCGAGGTCAGGGACAACACGCTGACCATCGACACGGTATTCGATCCCGCCATCGTCGACCGCCTACTCGCTGAGAGCAGTGACGGCACGGAGTGAAAACGGACGAGGAACTGGCCGCCGCGGCGCTGGGAGGTTCGGCGCCCGCCTTTACCGAGCTGGTGGAACGTTACCAGCAGCGGTTGTTCCGTTTCCTGCTCACGCGCTGCGCGACGCGCGCGGATGCCGAGGATGCCCTGCAGGATACGTTCCTGAACGCGTACCGTTATCTCGCCAGCTACCGGCCGCGCTGGCGCTTCAGCACGTGGCTCTACCGCATCGCGATCCGGACTGCCGCGCGGCAGCGCGGCGGCAATGGCGTGCCCTGCGAGGATTACCCGGACGCCTCCGCGGATCCGCTGGCAGAGTGCATCCGAAGCTCCGAGCGGGACAACGTCTGGTGCGCCGCTGCAAAGCTGCTGACGCCCGAGGCGCGCGCGGCGCTCTGGCTCCGTTACGTCGAAGACCTTTCGATCCGGGAGGTCGCGCGCGCCCTCGGCCGTTCGCAACCCTGGACGAAGGTGACCCTCATGCGCTCGCGACGGCGACTGCAGTCCGCGATGGCGGACGCGGCGGCACCGACAAACGAGAAGAGCAAGGCTTATGGATGACTTCGAACGGAAACTGAAACAGGACGCCGGCAGGATTCCGGCGGAGATCACGCCCGGGCTGCAGTCTCGCATCCGCGCATCGATCGAGGCACAGGCGGCGCCGGGTAAACGGCGCAGGCAACAAGCTCCGCGGCGGTCGTGGGTGGCGGCCGGCCTGGCCACCGCCGCGGTTGCCGTCCTCGCGTTTGCACTGTTGCTCGACGAGCCGCGGCCGCCGGCCGTTGCCGACGTGCCGGCGGCGCCCGAATATACGACCACCGGCGACCGCAAGCTGCCGCTCGACATCGACCCGGCCGAGCTCACGACCCCGCTCGAGAAAGAGCTCGAGGACCTGCGGGCCGACCTCGAGCAGGCTCGCCGGAGCGTTGCTGAAGACATGACCTTTTAACCCTTGTCCATCAATCAATTGCGCGACCTAACCTGACCAGCGCCGGGTTATTTTTTTGTGGAAATCGACGCCTGAATCCTCTATTCTCGAAGTCGTACCAGTCCGCCAGCACCAAGGGGAAGCCGTAGAATAAGGACGTCGCAGGGGAGAAAAGCGCGAGCGTCCAGGCTTTGAGGCCGGACGCATAACGCCGCGAGCAAGCACGGACGCCGACGGTTCAGGGGACCTCGGTTGCTGATGCGACTCTGACTGGCCGCAATCATCCGCGAAGGTCACGTTAGAAGGATGCGTCAGGTATGCCTCTAGCAGTAGTGTTGATCCTGTTGGTCGTGGGCTCGCTCTTGTTTCATGTCCTGAGCCCCTGGACGTTTACGCCCCTCGCCTCCAACTGGTCCCGGATAGACGACACGATCGACATCACGTTGTGGGTGACGGGCTTCGTCTTCGTCGCCGTCAACCTGTTCATGGCCTATGCCATCATTCGCTACCGCCACCGCAAGGACCGCCGGGCGGCCTACGATCCTGAAAACAAGAAGCTCGAGTGGGTGCTGACGATCTTCACCACGATCGGCGTTGCCGCGATGCTCGCACCCGGCCTCTGGGTTTGGGCGAAGTTCGTGGACGTGCCGGAGCACGCGCTCGAGATCGAAGCGGTGGGCCAGCAGTGGCACTGGAGCTACCGACTGCCGGGTGAAGACGGCCGGTTCGGCAACGCGCACACACGGCTGGTCTCGGCCGAGAACCCGTTCGGGATCGACCCGTCCGATCCGTCCGGCCAGGACGACGTGCTCGTTTCGGGCGCCGAGGTACACCTGCCGGTGGACCAGCCCGTGCGCTTCTGGCTGCGCTCGAAAGACGTCCTGCACAATTTCACCGTCGCGCAGTTCCGCGTGAAGATGGACCTCGTGCCCGGCATGGTCACGCACATGTGGCTCACGCCCACGAGCACGGGCCGCTACGAGGTACTGTGTGAAGAGCTCTGCGGCATCGCGCACCACGCGATGCGCGGCGCCGTCGTCGTCGAGGAGCCGGAAGCCTTCGAGGCCTGGGTGGCGAGCTACCCGACCTTTGCCGAGCTGCAGGCCCCCGTCGAGGCGAACGCCGCGGCCGGGGGCGCGCAGTACGCGGTCTGCGCGGCGTGTCACGGCCCGCAGGGCCAGGGCCTGCAGGCGATGAACGCCCCGAAGCTCACCTCGCTCGGCGGCTGGTATATCGAAGCGCAGCTCGACAACTTCAAGGCCGGCGTACGCGGCGCGCATGAAGAGGATACCTACGGCAGGCAGATGGCGCCGATGGCGCGAACGCTCGCCACGCCGCAGGCGGTCGGGGACGTCGTCGCCTACATCGCGAGCCTGCCGGACACGCCGGCCGCGCAAACCGTCCAGGGGAACGCCGCGGCAGGCGCGAAAACCTTTGCCGTCTGCGCCTACTGCCACGGGGCGCAGGGCCAGGGCATCCAGGCCATGAATGCGCCGGCGCTCGCGGGCCAGGACGACTGGTATCTCGTACGCCAGCTCGAACATTTCCGCGACGGAATCCGGGGCGGCCACCCGCAGGATTATTACGGCAAGCAGATGGGCTTCATGGCGGACATCCTGCAAGGAGACCAGGCGGTCAGCGACGTCGTCGCCTACATCAATACGCTCTCCAGGAGCAGGGAAAACGATGACACGGCGGTGGCGGCGCGGGCGGGCGCCGGCACCGCGATGACAGGGAGACACTGATGGCATACGTTGCAATCGCCGACCGTGACCACGAGATCGAACACCACGATCCCCGGACGTTCGTCACCAGGTACATCTGGAGCCAGGATCACAAGGTCATCGCCATCCAGTACGGCCTGACCGCCGTCTTCGTCGGGCTCATCGCCCTCGGTCTTTCGGTGATGATGCGCTTGCAGCTCGGTTTCCCGAACGAGTTTTCGTTCATCACCCCGGAAAGTTATTACCAGTTCATCACCATGCACGGCATGATCATGGTGATCTACCTGCTGACGGCGCTGTTCCTCGGCGGCTTCGGTAACTACCTCATACCCCTGATGTGCGGATCCCGCGACATGGTGTTCCCGTACATGAACATGCTGAGTTACTGGGTCTACCTGCTGTCGGTGCTGATACTGCTGGCAAGCTTCTTCGTGCCGGGCGGCTCCACCGGCGCGGGCTGGACGCTTTACCCGCCGCAGGCGATCGCGCCGGGTACCGCCGGCGTCGAGTGGGGCATCGTCCTGATGCTCGTATCGCTCGCCGTATTCATCGTTGCGTTCACGATGGGCGGCCTGAACTACGTCACCACCGTGCTGCAGGCGCGCTGCCGCGGCATGACGCTGATGCGCATGCCGCTGTCGGTCTGGGGCATCTTCATGGCGACCATCCTCGGGCTGCTCGCATTCCCTGCGCTGCTGGTGTCCGCGATCATGCTGCTGCTGGACAAAACGCTCCACACCAGTTTCTTCATGCCGGACATGATCTCCGCCAGCGGCGAGGCGGCCGCCTACACCAACGGCAGCCCGATCCTGTTCCAGCACCTGTTCTGGTTCTTCGGGCACCCGGAGGTGTACATCGTGGCGCTGCCGGCGTTCGGCATAGTCTCCGACCTGCTCGCCACCCACGCGCGCAAGAATATCTTCGGCTACCGAATGATGGTGTGGGCGATCCTCGCGATCGGTGGCCTGAGCTTCATCGTGTGGGCGCACCATATGTACGTCAGCGGCATGAACCCCTATTTCGGGTTCTTCTTCGCCACGACGACGCTCATCATCGCGGTGCCGACCGCGCTCAAGGTGTACAACTGGGTGCTGACCCTGTGGCGGGGCAACATCCACCTCAGGGTGCCGATGCTCTTCGCCATCGGCTTCATCTTCACGTTCATCCACGGCGGCCTGACCGGCATCTTTCTCGGCAACGTGGTCGTGGACCTGCCGCTGTCGGATACCTACTTCGTCGTCGCGCACTTCCACATGGTCATGGGCGTGTCCCCGATCCTCGTCGTGTTCGGCGCGATCTACCACTGGTTCCCCAAGATCACGGGCAAGATGTACAACGAAACCCTCGGCCGCTGGCATTTCTGGCTGACGCTCCTCGGCACGTATTCGATCTACCTGCCAATGCATTACCTGGGGTTCCTGGGGATACCGCGCCGCTACTTCGCCATGGGCGATACCGACTTCATGCCGGAGTCGGCGATGGCGCTGAACGCCAGCATCACGATCTCGGCGATCATCGTTGCGGCGACGCAGCTCATCTTCCTCTACAACATGATCGTCTCGTTGAAGAGCGGGAGAAAAGCGGACCCGAATCCCTGGGGCGCGACGACGCTCGAATGGCAGACGCCGGACACCCCGCCGAAGCACGGCAACTGGGGCCACGAGCTGCCGGTCGTGCACCGCTGGGCCTACGACTACAGCGTGCCGGGCTATCCGACGGATTTCATCCCGCAGAACGTCCCCGCCGACAAGGCACCGGTCGGCCGCGACCACGGTGTGCACCATGCCTGACGCAGGAGCACGCATTGCCCCGGTGGCAATAGCCGCTGCTGTAGGAGCGCGCATCGCGCGCGATGCCACGGAGGTGGCAAGCGCTGCTGCTGTAGGAGCGCGCATCGCGCGCGATGCCACGGAGGTGGCAATAGTAGATGCCGCGCGCACGGCCACGCACCGTGGCATCGCGCGCACTGCGCGCTCCTACAGGACGATCTCATGACGTTTACGCTCGTTCTCCTCGCGATCATCATGGCCGCCGTGATCGGCTGGCTGCTGCGCCAGACGCTCAACACGGCACCGTGGGAATCGCGGGCCGCGGACGACGCGGCTTCCGGCACTGCCTTCGACAACCGCACGCGCACGCTCGCGCTCGCCGCGTTCCTTGCCGTGGTCACGTCGCTGTTCGCGCTGTTCATCAGCGCCTATCTCATGCGGCGGCACATGCACGACTGGAGTGCGCTGCCGGAGCCGGACATCCTGTGGATCAATACCGCCCTGCTGCTGCTGGCCAGCCTTGCCTATCACCGCAGCCGCGCGGCGGCGATCCAGGGCAACATCACCCGGCTGAAGCTCGGGCTGGGCTTCGCCGGCCTGCTCACGTTCATGTTTCTCGCGGGACAGCTGATGGCGTGGCAGCAGTTGCACTCGTCAGGTTATTTCCTGGGCAGCAATCCGGCGAACGCGTTCTTCTACCTGCTGACGGCGGTCCACGGGCTGCACCTGCTGGGCGGCCTGTGGGTATGGGCGCGCTCCGTGGTCCGGGCGATGACCGGCGCGGAGGCCGACGCGGTGCGCAGCAGCGTCGAGCTCTGCGCCGTGTACTGGCATTACCTGCTGCTCGTCTGGATCGTGCTGTTCGCGCTGCTCTTGTATACCTAGGCTAAAAACAAGGTAGGACCGATGACGCAAGCTGTCGTAACGGAACCAGGAGACGTGCTCCCGCAAGGCACCCGGGGCGTCATCAGCGACTTCGCTTCGGACAGGCAGGCGTTCCACGTGCCTTGGGGGAAGGCCATGATGTGGATCTTCCTGCTGAGCGATACCTTCATCTTCAGCTGTTTCCTCGTCTCTTACATGACGGTGCGCATGTCGACTTCCGATCCCTGGCCGTTGACGAGCGAACTGTTCGCGCTGGAGGTTTTCGGCTTCAACGTGCCGCTGTTCCTGATCGCCGTCATGACCATGGTCCTGATCACTTCGAGCGGCACGATGGCGATGGCCGTCAACATGGGCTATCGCAAGGACCGCAACAAGACGTTCTGGCTGATGCTGGCGACGGCCGCGCTCGGCGCGACCTTCGTCAGCATGCAGGCTTTCGAATGGAGCAAGCTGATCCTCGACGAAGGCATCCGGCCCTGGGGCAATCCGGAAGGCGCGGCGCAGTTCGGCTCCGCGTTCTTCATGATCACGGGCTTCCACGGGCTGCACGTGTCCGCGGGTGTGATCTACCTGCTCGTCGTGGCGTTCCGCGTCAAGCGCGGCTTCTATGAAAGACGCGGCGGCAACTACGAGATCGTCGAGATCGCGGGACTCTACTGGCACTTCGTCGACCTCGTGTGGGTTTTCATCTTCGCCTTCTTCTATCTCTGGTAAGCACCGAAGGAGCCGCACCATGGCGCAGGAAGGACAACAACACCCGATCGGGATCTATTTCTGGGTCTGGGGCCTGCTGTTCGTCGTCAGCTTCTTCTCCTACATGGTCGATTACCTGCAGCTCCAGGGCTACCTGCGCTGGTGGCTCATCGTCATCTTCATGTTCATCAAGGCGGGCTTCATCGTTGCGATCTTCATGCACATGCGCTGGGAGCGGCTCGCGCTCAAGCTCGCCATCCTGGTGCCACCGGTAGCGATAATGGTGCTGATCTGGCTCATGTCGCTGGAGGGCGATTACACCTTCCTTACCCGCATCGAGTTCTTCGGGGAAAGCGACTTCGTTCCCCACCACGCCGCGGAGCACCCGCCGGAGGGCCACCAGCCCGCCGGCGGCTGACCTGCAGGAGCCCGCCACGCCGAGCCTTCACCGGCCGGCTGCGCGGCGGCCGTGGCCGGGCCGCGCGGCGACCGGGGAAGGAGTTTTCCCCGGGTGCTTTCGGCTTTGGCGCCGTTCATGAATAATGCCCGGCTCGATACGAACTAGCAGAATGCCGGGGACCCATGCGAATCCTGATCAGTCTCGGCGGCATCGCCGTCCTCTTCCTGCTGGCATGGCTGTTGTCGTCGGACCGGCGGGCGATCAACCGGCGCACGGTGCTGGTGGCGTTTGCACTGCAGGTGGCGGTGGCCGTGCTGGTCATGTACCTGCCCTGGGGCCGCGACGTCCTGGACGGGGCCGTGCGCGGGGTACGACACGTCATCGGGTACGCGAACGCCGGCATCGAGTTCGTGTTCGGGGTCCGGACCGCGGAAAGCCTCGGTTTCACCATCGCATTCCAGGTGCTGCCGATCATCGTGTTCTTTTCCGCGCTGATGTCGGTCCTGTACTACCTCGGCATCATGCAGAAGGTCGTGGCGTGGCTCGGCGGCGGGCTGCGGCGGCTGCTCGGCACCACCCAGACGGAGTCGATGTCCGCGGTCTCGAACATTTTCGTCGGGCACACCGAGGCCCCGCTCGTCGTCAAGCCCTATCTCGAGCGCACCAGCGAATCCGAGCTCTTCGCCATCATGACGGGCGGCTGCGCGACGATTGCCGGCACGGTGATGGCGGCGTACGCGCAGATGGGCGTTGCCCTCGAGTACCTCATCGCGGCGAGCTTCATGGCGGCGCCGGGCGGGCTGCTGATGGCCAAGATCCTGGTGCCGGAAACGCGCAACCTGCGGCAGGTGCAGTTCGACGCGGACAACGTGGGCGAGGAGGACCGGGCCGTCAATATCTTCGAAGCCATCGGCAACGGCGCGGCGACAGGCCTCACGCTGGCCCTCAACGTCGGCGCCATGCTGCTCGCCTTCGTGGCGATGATCGCGCTGTTGAACGGCCTGCTCGGCTGGGTCGGCGGCTGGATCGGCATCGAGGACCTGACGCTGCAGCTCATCCTGGGCCAGCTCTTTGCGCCCATCGCCTTCCTGATCGGCGTGCCCTGGGACGAAGCCGTGCAGGCGGGAACCCTGATCGGCGAGAAGTTCGTGATCAACGAGTTCTACGCGTATGCCCATTTCGTCGAGGTCAGGGAAGCGCTGAGCCCGCGGACGCAGGCGATCGTCACGTTCGCGCTGTGCGGCTTTGCCAACCTGGCCTCCATCGCCATCCTGCTCGGGGGACTCGGCAGCATCGTGCCCGGCAGGCGCCGGGACATCGCCAGGCTTGGCCTGAAGGCGGTGATCGGGGGTACACTGGTCAACCTGACGAACGCGAGTCTTGCGGGGATTTTCGTGTCCCTGCAGTGAGGCAGATGACCCGAGCCGTAATCCTGATGCTGGACTCCTTCGGCATCGGCGCCAGCGCCGACGCCGCACGCTTCGGCGACACCGGTGCGAACACCCTCGGCAGCATCGCGAAGCACCGGCACGCGGACGGGCGGCCGCTGCAGGTCCCGAACCTTGCAAACCTCGGTCTCCTGCACGCGGCAAACGCCAGCGCCGGCGAGTTTCCCGCCGGCTGCGAGGTGCCGGAGGTCGTAACCGGCGCCTGGGGCTATGCACGCGAGCTCTCCAGCGGCAAGGACACGCCCAGCGGGCACTGGGAAATGGCAGGGGTGCCTGTGCTCTTCGAATGGGGCTATTTTACCGGCGAGACCGACACGTTCCCCGGGAAGCTGCTGCACGCGCTCATCGAGAGGGCTGGGCTGCCCGGCGTGCTCGGCAACTGCCATGCGTCCGGCACCACCATCATCGCCGAGCTCGGCGAGGAGCACATGCGAAGTGGAAAGCCGATCGTATACACCTCGGCCGACAGCGTCTTCCAGGTGGCGTGCCACGAGGAAACGTTCGGGCTGCAGCGCCTGTACGACGTCTGCAATATCGCGCGCGAGCTCGTCGACGAGTACAACATCGGCAGGGTGATCGCGCGCCCGTTCGTCGGCACCGATCGCAGCAACTTCAAGCGTACCGGCAACCGCCGCGACCTTACCGTGCCGCCGCCCGCGGACACGGTGCTCGACAAGCTGGTCAACGACGGCGGCGAGGTGATCGGCATCGGCAAGATCGCCGACATCTACGCGCACCGGGGGATCAGCCGAAAGGTGAAGGCAACGGGCAACATGGCCTTGTTCGACGCCACGGTCGAGGCGTGGGAGGGGGCGCCGGACCGCTCGATCGTGTTCACGAACTTCGTCGACTTCGACATGCTCTACGGCCATCGCCGCGATATCGAAGGCTACGCGAACGCGCTCGAGGTCTTCGACCGGCGGCTGCCGGAGCTGACCGGCAGGCTACGGGAGGACGATCTCCTGGTGCTCTGCGCCGATCACGGCTGCGATCCGTCGTGGCCGGGCTCCGATCACACGCGCGAGCACATCCCTGTGCTTGCACGCGGTGCGGGACTTCCGCCCGGGCCCCTGGGGGAGCGTGAAACGTTCGCCGATATCGGCCAGACGCTGGCGGAGTTCTTCTCGCTGGAGCCGATGGACCATGGCGAGAGTTTCCTGGGTACGGGCCGGGAGCCTGCCGCGGGGGCGTAGCGCGTCACAGGCGAAGCAGCGCCGCGATGATGAGCAGGACCAGTGCTCCGACGACCCAGGCGAGCAAGCGCAGGCGTGCCGCCGTAACGCGCAGCGCCATGTTGAGCTCGCGATTGGCCTGCGCGAGCTGTTCGATGTGCCGGGCAAGCTCGGTGCTGCTCTCTTCGAGCCCGCGAATGCGTCGTTCCAGCTCGATTTCATCGGGTTCGTCCGGCCGTATCCGCATTTCCGCGTTGGCGGCAGCTCTCCGCTTCTCGAGCAGCTCGGACGAGGCGGAAATGATCTGCGGCGCGCGCCGGGCCAGCTCCGTCCAGGGGATGGTCCTTGCCACGATCCTCAGCCACGGCCATGCCATGCGGTATTTCTCGCCGGAAGTGAAAAAGGCAGCATAGGGCGGCAGCCGGTTGCCGTCAAAAAGGGGCTAGACCCGGATGTCCACCATCACGTTGCCTTCGCGGCGCAGCACGTTCACGGCCACGTCGTCGCCGCGGCGCCGCAGCAGGAGGTCGATGGACGTTTCGGAATCCAGGCGGAGGTTGCGCAGCCAGACCTCGTCGACGAAATCCGGCAGCCGCGGGTGTTGCATCATGATCACGCGGTTGGGGATGTCGAAGTCGAGCCCGAGGCTCGCCTGCAGCAGGGCGAGCGGCGCGGCAGCGGCCCAGGCCTGCGGTGAGCAGGCCACGGGATAGAACGTGGGGCCGCGCCCGGGGCGGCGGCGGAACCCGCAGAAGAGCTCGGGCAGCCGCCGCATGGTCATGTAGTTGGCCGCGCGGAACAGCCCCGTGAAGATGCCCTGCACCGAACCCGTGTGCCGGTAGCGGGACATCCCGAGCGCGATCATCGCGTTGTCGTGCGGCCAGACGGAGCCGTTGTGGTACGACATCGGGTTGAAGCGCGGCTCGCCGGCGGCGATCGTACGCACGCCCCACCCGCAGAAGAAGCGCTGGCTCAGCAGGTCTGCCGTGACCCGCGCGGCGCGGTCTTCGGAGGCGATCCCTGAAAGCAGCACGTGACCGGCGTTCGAGCTCCTTATGGCACACGGCTCCTTCGCGCCATCCAGCGCGATCACGTAGGTGCCGAGCTCTTCGGACCAGAACGTCGACTCGAAGCGGTTTCTCAGCGACTCCGCCTCCGCATGCAGCCGCGCGGCGTCCGCCTGCATGCCGAGAGCGCGTGCGACGTTCGCGATGGAGCGCTTGGCGGCGTACACGTAGGCCTGCACCTCGACCAGCGCGACCGGCCCCTCGGCCAGCCGGCCGTCGGCGTGAAATACCGAGTCCGCGGAGTCCTTCCAGCCCTGGTTCACCAGCCCGTCCTCGCGCTGCGACTGGTATTCCAGGAAGCCATCGCCGTCCGGGTCGCCCGGCCCGTCGATCCAGCGGAGCGCGGCGACGATGTTCGGCCAGATGTGCTTCAACGTCTGGACATCACCGGTGCGCTCGAAATATCGCCCGGCGAGCAGCACGAACAGGGGCGTCGCGTCGACGGTGCCGTAGTAGCGCAGGAACGGCACCTCGCCGGTGCGCGCGAGCTCGCCGTGACGCATCTCGTGCAGGATCTTGCCGGGTTCCGCGTCCGCCTGCTTGTCCTCGCGCGTGGCCTGCGTGTGTGCGAGGAACTGCAGCACGCCCTTGGCGACCTGCGGATCGACCCACAGCATTTCCAGGGCGGTGATGATGCCGTCACGCCCGAAGGGCGTGCTGAACCACGGCACGCCCGCAAAGGGGTACGAGCCGTCCTCGGTTTCCGTGATCAGCATGTACAGGTCGGCGATCGAGCGCCTGACGATCTCGTTGAAGATCTCGTTGGAGCTTTCGATCGAGGTGGCGCGGCCGGAGAGCCGTGACAGCGACGTACGCGCTACGCGCATCGACGCCAGGAACGAACGTCCGGACGACTCGGCATTACGGGTCGGGTCGACGCGTGCAAAGATCATGCGGCGGTCGCCGGGCGCGAGCTCTACGTCCCATTCGGCAGCGGTCTCGTCGAGCCGGTCCGGCACCGGGTCGAGCGCAATCACCGTCGTCTGCTTCAGGCCGTCGGTTGCCGTGTAATGGTATTCCACCTTGCGGCGCCCGACCACGCGTGCGCTGATGTCACCGCGGCCGGCGGTGCGGTGGCCGCGAACGGCGAACAGGTCGATGAAGTCGGCGCCGAACTCCAGGCGCAGCGAGTTGCGCTGCGTCGCCTGGCCGTAGTTGCTGAGCGCCACGCGCTGGTTGCAGGCGTCGTCCCACAGGAAGATCGTGCGCACGATGTGTATGGTGTCGCGCGGCTGCAGGAGACGGTCTCCGACGTAGATATCCGGGTTGGTGAGGTCCACGATCAGCGCCGCGTTGTCTCCGCGCAAGGCCGAGCTCAGGAACAGCGGCTGGTGACCGTTGAACAGCAGCCGCCACGTCGACAGCACCCGCGTGTCACGGTGGTAGAGCCCGTCGGCGCGCCGCCGGCCGGAGGTGATGTCGCCGTGCTCGTCGAATAGCGCGAAGCTCTGGCCCTGCTTCAGCGAATACTGCCAGGGCTCTGCCTGCGCAGGGATGTAGTGGGTGCCCGTATCCCGGTTACGGTCTTCTTCCCGGGACTCGTCATCCGAGCGGCGCTCGATCGCATGAGTGCCCTTGGTTGTCATGCGGCCGTGTTAACCGATGCGATGTGGCTTTCAACGAGTGTTTCGTACACTGCCGTGTAATCCGAGGCCATTCGCTCGACGCTGAAGCGGTGCTCGAAGCAGTCCCGCACGAGTCGGCGGTCGAACGCCCTGACCTCATCGACGGCCGCGACGGCCTCGTAGACGCTCTCGACGATGCGGCCGCTCACGCCGTCGCTGATGATCTCCGGCACCGAGCCGCAATGCCAGCCGATCACCGGCGTGCCGCAGGACATCGCCTCGATCATCGTCAGGCCGAAAGGTTCCGGCCAGTCGATCGGGAACAGGAGGGCGAGCGCGCCGCCCAGCAGCTCCGCTTTTTCCCGGTCGTTCACCTCGCCTATGTAGCGTACGTTCGGGGTGTTCAGCAGCGGCTTGATGTCGGTTTCGAAGTAATCGCGGTCGGCTTTGTCGATCTTGGCGGCGATGACCAGCTCGCGACCCGCGCGCGTCGCTATCTCGATCGCGCGATCGACGCGCTTCTCGGCGGAAATGCGGCCGATGAAAGCCAGGTATTCGCCACCCTTCGGCGAGAAAGGGAGCAGGGCGCGCGGCAGTCCGTGATACACCGTTCCCACCCAGTTGGCGCGCCCGACCGGGGAGCGCTGGCTTTCGGAAATGGAGATGAGCGGCATGTCGTCGTACTCCGCGAACAGCGGTTTGAGATCCCACAGGTCCTGCCGGCCGTGCACCGTGGTGACGTGCGGCAGTCTCATTTCGCGCATCAGCGGGAAGTGCAGGTAGTCGATGTGGAAGTGCGCCAGGTCGAAGTCACGGCGTCGGCGGCGCACCTCTTCGAACATTCGCATGTAGTGCGGCAGCGGTGTTTCGCAGCGAGGTTCGAGCCGCAGTGCCGAATCCGTGCACGGCACCAGTTTGGCCTGGGTGATGGAATCACCGGTAGCAAACAATGTAACGTCGTTGCCCTGGCGCACCAGTTCCTCCGTGAGATATGACACGACCCTTTCAGTGCCGCCGTAAAGGCGCGGCGGCACGGACTCGATCAACGGTGCAATCTGTGCAATTCGCATACCATGGGATCTCCCTTCCAGGCGAAAAACGAAGACGGTTGTAGGGTGACCGCGAGATGTAGACGAGTGCCGGGCGGCAGCTTCCTTGACGGCGACCGGGCGGTCGCGGCGGTAGCCAGGCTCGTGGCGGTCCCGGAATCGATTATGGCACGCTCCGCCGGAGCATGGCTACGGCGGAAACCGGGAACCCTGCAGGGCTATGCGGGACGTGCGGTTACGGGAATGCGGGCCTTGTTTTGCGCGAGCCAGGTAGTGAAATCCTGCAGCGCCGGGTTGAGGCGGCGCGCCAGCGCCGTGTCGCGCGCGCCGCAGAAGTACTCGTTGAAGTCGTGCATGAACTGGTACATGTTGCCCAGGTCTTCGGCGCCGGGGAACCCGAGGCGGCGGTAGGCTTCCGGCGGCACGGCGTCGTAGCGCACGTCCTCTCCCAGCGCGCGGCTGAACGCGGCGGCCAGCTCGGCACCCGTGAGGTGCTCGCCCGCAATGCCGACGGTCCGGCCGACGTAGTCACCTCCCCCCGCGAAGATGCCGAAGGCGCACCTGCCGATATCGTCGACGGAAATGCCCGGCAGCTTCGCGGCACCGAGCGGCATCGCGAGAGAAAGCTTGCGGTCTGCCCCCCGCTGCGGCCCGGCGCCGAGATTGATGAAGTTCTCCCAGTAGTACGAGGTCAGCAGGAAGGTCACCGGCACCTCCCGCGCGGTAAAAGCCTTGTTCGCTTCGCCCTTGGCGTCGAAGTGCGGCACCTTGTAACGATCCATCAGCGTAGGCAGGCGGTCGTCGTGCAGCGGAACCCATTCGCGGGTGTCCTCCAGCGTGGACCAGATGACGTGCTCGAGCCCCGCGCGCCTGGACGCCTCGGCCATGTTCGCCGCCTGCGCCAGCTCGCGTCCCGGCGAGGAATGCTCAAAGAAATTGGTGACGCAGTACGCGCCGTAAGCGCCCTCGAACGCGCGCTGCACGGAATCCCCGTCGTCGAGATCGGCCTCGACCACCTCCGCGCCGAGCCGCCGCAGGGCGCCGGCTTTGTCGCTGCGGGGATCGCGCGTCAGCGCGCGTGCCCGGAACCGCCTCTCGCTGTCTTCAATAATGGCGCGCACCAGCCCGCCGCCCTGCCCGCCGGTGGCACCGACCACCGCGATGATGTCCTGCTTGCTCAACCCGTTCTCTCCGTAACTCCCCGTACCGACAGTAGCACGGCCCGGGTCGGACCTGCACAAGCCGCGGCGGCGGGAAAAGATTTATCCAAAGCGCCCTTGTTCGGCGCCTGATCGAATGATTTAGACCCGGAAACCGGCCGTTAAGCACGCTCGTTGGCGCTCGATTTTGGCGCGGAAAATGTCGATTTAGCGTCTTCGCAGGGTGTTCGGGGCGAGTTTTCGAGCGGCGGCAGCTACTTACGTTGGTCCGACCCCGCCGTAGCGGGAGGCTTCGCGGAGGGCCCGCTCGACGGGGCGGACCTCGATGGTGCCGAGGTTGACGGAGGGCCAGCGGGAGGCGAGCTGGATGGCCTCGTTCAGGTCGGCGGCCTCGAGGAGGAAGATGCCGCCGAGTTGCTCCTTGGTTTCGGTGAAGGGGCCGTCGGTGACCGAGAGCGAGCCGCCGCGGCGGCGAAGCGCGACGCCGTTACGGGCGCTCTGCAGGGGTTCTGCGGCGAGCAGGTGGCCGCTTTCCCGCAGCGACTCGACGTAGTCGAGCGTTTCGCGCCGCAGCACGTCCCACTCGTCCCGCGGCAGCGCGTCGAGCACCGCTTCTTCTTCCCAGGCGAGGCAGAGGTATTTCATGGTGGCTCCTCATCGTGCGCAATGCATCATGTCTCCGCCGTCGCGGCGAAGCAGGGGACTCCTGCAGGTCAGTCGATCGGGCGGCGCGCGAATCGACAGCGCCGTGCCGGGCAGGCCCGGTGCGGCAATTTATGCCGCCGGTTGTAAGAGATTCAGCGCCGGTGCTGCCCGATCCCCTGCCGGCGCCGACCGCTTCCCATGGGCACGGAACTTGCAGCCCGCCGGGGGAACACTGACGGAGTGGAACCATGGCTGCAAAACACAGCACCAAGCGCACCGACGATCACGACACCATTCGCAAGTGGGCCGAGGAACGGAACGCGCGGCCGAGCCGCGTCAAGGATACGGGCGGCAACGGCGACCCCGGGATCCTGCGGCTCGATTTTCCCGACTACAGCGGCGAGGGCGAGCTCGAGGCCATCTCCTGGGAGGAGTTCTTCAGGAAGTTCGACGAAAGCGGCCTCGACTTCATCTACCAGGAACGGACGGAGAGCGGCGAACTCAGCAACTTCAACAAGCTGGTGAATCGCTAGTGTGCTGCACTGCCGGCAAACGCGCGGGTTCGCGCCGCCGCTTCGCGTTCCGGGCGCGGTAGTGCAATACGACCCGGACATTCCGCCCGACCCGCGCCAATGGCTGGCGCTGGAAGAGGCGGAGCGCACTCGCCTGATCGCGGAGTATTACGAGCGCGAGGGCGGCTACGGCGGCTCGCTCGAGGCGCACGCAAGAGTGCACGAGATCATCGAGACGCAGCTCGCGGAACGGGTACCGCCCGTCAAGGCCGCCTACGTGCGCCTGCGCGACAACGGGCTCGGGCGGCAGGAGGCGCTGCGCGCGATAGGGTCGGTGCTCGCGACGCGCATACTGCGGATCGACGACCCGGAGGACCTGTCGTCGGCGCCGAACCGGGACTACTTCTCGGCGCTGGAAGCGCTGACGGCGGATCGCTGGCACGAAGGGCGGCCGACGCGCGAGCGGCGGACCTGAGCGCGGACGGGCGAAACCGCTACGGGCGGCCGGCGTTCGTCACGCCGTCGAATAGCCGCAGGAAGTTCATCCCGAGCACCCGCGCCGCGTCCCGCTCGTTCATCCCGCGGTAAAGCAGCGCCGCGGCGAGCACCGGGAAGTCCGCATACTCCGTCAGCACCGGTTTGTAGTTCCCGTCCAGGTCGGAGCCGATCGCGACGTGCTCGGCGCCGACCGCGTCCACGAGCATGAGCACCTGCTCCACGAAATCGGCCAGCGAGTTGCTGCCGATGCCTGCCGGCCACGCGCCGACCACGCCGCCCGTTTCCGTCACCGCGCGCGCATGCTCCAGCGATACGAAACGCGGCGAAGCCACCCGCCAGGTGTCGAGATTGGTATGCGACAGCATGACCGGTGCCCGCGATTCCGCGATCGCGTCGCGCGCCGTCGCGAAGCTCGCATGCGCAACGTCGATGATCATCCCCAGCCGATTCATTTCCCTCACGACCCGTTGCCCGAAAGCGGTCAAACCGCCGTGCACCGGCGGAGCCGTTTGCGCGTCGCCGAGGCGGTTCGTGTTGTAGTGCACGAGCGTAATCGAGCGCAGTCCGGCGGCGTGCGCCTCGGCGATGCGCGTGGCGTCGTCGTCCGCGAAATCGGCGCCTTCGCTCGCAAAAATCGCCGTTGGGCGGCTATCCGCGTGCGCGGCGCGGATGTCGTCCGGCGTGAGCGCCAGCGCAATGCGTTCCCGCGAGACGACCTGCTCCAGGCGTGCAAGCTGCCGCCGGAAATCCGCGTACGCTTCGCCCGGCTCGAACTCGCGCACGACCTGCAGCCCGCCGTCGGCAAGCCCGAGCACGGGCAGGTCGGCCACGATCGAGAACACGCTCCCCGCGACGTGCGCCTCTGCCATGCCCGCGATCCGTTTGTCTTCGAACCCGTCCGGCATCAGCCGCACGACCAGGCTGTCGGGTTTCGCGCCCGTGAGGAAGGAGCGGCCGGGATGCGCGTGCACGTCGACCGCGGGGAACTCCCGCAGCAGGGCGGCGCCGCGCTCGAGAAACGCGTCGGGGATGTCCATGCCGAGCGGCGGTTTGCGCGTGCGCGACCACGCGAGCGCGGCAACGGCCGCGATACCGCCCGCAAGCACGGCCCGCCGGGTCGTCCTAGCGGCGTTCGCCACGGGGCTTCACGCCGCTGACCTCGCAGAGGTGGTCGAGGTGCGCTTCGAGCGCTTGCCGCGCCGCGTCCGGGTCGTGGGCGGCGAGCGCCGCCACGATGCGCCGGTGATTCGCCAGCACCTGCTTCAGCAGCTCCGGTTCGGTCATCCGGTAACGCGTGGCGGTGCTCAGGATATCGAGGCTCGCCACCGCGCGGTTCAGGATCGGGTTGTCGACCGCGTCCTCGACGATGGCCCGGAACTCTTCCGCGAGCTTGTTTATCCGGGTAGCGGCAACCTGCTCGTCGCCGCCGGAGCCCAGCACGGCCTCGAACGCCTGGAGGTTCCGTTCGAGCTTCGCGAGCGAACGGTCATCGATCACCGTCGCGGCGAACGCGAGCACCGCGCCTTCGACGATGCGGCGCGCCTCCAGCACCGTGCCGAGGTCGTGCTGCCCGAGACCCGGGAATGAATGCAGCGGCCCGAGCAGCGCATCCGGCTGCAGCTCGGCGACGAATACGCCGCCGCCGTGCCGGATATCGAGGAACCCCAGGAGCTGCAGCGCGCGCAGCGCCTCACGCAGGGTGGGGCGGCCGACGCCGAGTTGCCCGGCGAGGGCGCGCTCCGCCGGCAGCCGGTCGCCCGGCTGCAGGTCGCCGCGCTGCAGCAGTTCGGCGAGCTGCCGCACGATCTGCTGCGGCAGTGCTTCCCGTTTCGAGATCGGTTCGATATCGAGCTTCTTGTCAGGCATTTATCGAGCCGCTGTCGCACGCCCGGGCGATTGACTCCGCTCCCAAGTGGTCATACCATTTTGCCATTCTAGCCATGGTTTGGGAGCGGGGGCAATGACAGACGAATACGCGTACACGTGTGACGGTGACGGGCGGGCGGGCCGCGCGATCCGGACGATGGCGGCCGCCGCGGCCACGGCGGTCCTCGTCCTGCCGCTGCAGGCGCCGGCACAAGACGCTAGCATCGAGGAGATCGTGGTGACGGCGCAGAAGCGCACCGAGCGCCTGGTCGACGTGCCGGTGTCGATCTCCGTATTCAACGCCGGCGCCATCGAGCAGACGGGCGTGCGGGAGCTGAAAGACATCGCGGATTACATCCCGAACCTCGAAATTTCCAAGGGCAACGACTTCCGCTCGACCGTCACCATCCGCGGCGTCGGCGCGCAAAGCCGCAACATCGGCTTCGATTCGCGGGTCGGCGTCTATGTCGACGGTGTCTACGTCGGCCAGTCGCCGGCGATCAACCAGGAGCTCCTGAACCTCGAGCGCGTCGAGGTGCTGCGCGGTCCCCAGGGGACCCTGTTCGGCAAGAACACGGTGGCGGGCGCGATCAACCTGGTCACCCAAAAACCGGGAGACGAATTTTCGGCGCGCATCGGCGCCGACATCGGGAATTTCGACTACCGCGAGCTGAGCGCGTTCGCGAACGTGCCGTTCAGCGACACGGTCGCCGCGTCGTTCGCGGTCTCCAAGACCGACCGCGACGGCTACGTGCCGAACATCGTCACCGGCAACGACCTGATGGAGCGGGACGTGCTGGCCTACCGCGCGCAGCTGCGGATCGAGGCGAGCGACAAGCTCGAGATCAACGCCTCCTTCGACGGCCTGAACAGCGACAGCCTGATCCTCGTCGGCGACCCGATCACCGACATGCTGGCCATGCAGCCCGTGCAGGTGGCGCCGGAATTCGGCGTCGTCGCCTTCAGCTTCGACCCGTCCGACAAGCGCGACATCTACGGCGGGGCGCTGGACTTCACCTACGATCTCGACAGCGGCTACGTCGTAAAGAGCATCACGGGCTATCGCACCACCGACGCGGTGTACACGAACGCGACGGACTACTCGCCGGTCGACATCGTGTCGATCGAATACGCGGACGACTACGACGTGCTGTCGCAGGAGTTCCAGCTCATTTCGCCGGACGAAGGCGCGTTCCGCTACGTCGCCGGGCTCTATTACTACCAGCAGGACGCGAAGACGAATCGCGACGTGGTGCTGGGGCAGGACTTCGTCGACTACTTCGTGGGCCCGCTGTACGCGTCCGGACAGGTGTCGCCGCCAAACGGCCCGCTGCCGCCGCCGCCGGCGCTGCCGAACGAGATTGTCGCGGGGCTGCTCGGCTTCGGCCCCCCGGGTTCCAAGGTGTTCAACCGGGGCGAAGTCGAGACCCGCAGCTATGCCGCCTACTTCAACGGCACCTACGACCTGACCGAGCGGCTGACGCTCGGCTTCGGCGCGCGCTACTCGTCGGAAGACAAGGACGTCAACTGGCTGCTGGACGGGCGCCTGTCCGGCATCTTCTTCATCGGCTCGACCGGCGCCGATCCGGCCAACCCGTCGCCGATGATCAACGACCGCACCGACAACTTCTTCGCGCCGGCGGTCAGCCTGACCTACGCTCTCACGGACGACACGAACGTGTACGGGCGCTATGCGGCCGGCTACAAGAGCGGCGGCTTCAACCTCGATTACATCAACGCCGACGAGCTCGCCGCCAACCAGGGGCTCGAGTTCGACAAGGAGACCGTCGACAGCTTCGAAATCGGCCTGAAGGGCACGTACCTGGACGGCCGGCTGCAGTTGAACCTCGCCGCGTTCATCGCGAACTACGACGACTACCAGGTCAACCAGTTCGTCGACCTGGGGGGCGGCCGCACCTCGATCCGCATCGACAACGCCGCGAAGGTCGAAACCAGCGGCCTGGAGGCGGAAGCGAACTGGGCGGTGACCGACGACTTCACCCTGCGCGCGTCGCTCGGGCTGCTCGATGCCAAGTTCGACCGCTTCCCCGCCGGCGGCACCGAGGGGGCCGATGCTTCAGGCAACGACCTCCCGAACGCGCCGGACACCACGGCCTCGCTCGGCGGCATCTTCTACAACGACCTGCCGTCCTTCGGCGCGACGCTGCTGCTGCGCGCCGACGTCAACTACGCGAGCGACTTCTTCTCGGGCGCGAACAACGACACCGAGATCCCGTACGAAAGCGCATTCCCGGGGATGATCCCCTACGGCCAGCTCCCGGAGCGCACGGAAGTCAACGCCCGCATCGGGCTCATGTCGCACAGCGACACCTGGGAGGTCTACCTCTGGGGACGCAACCTGACCGACGAAACGGATCCGCAGGACGAGCTGCGCGATTTCTTCGGCACCGTCGCGAAGCTTCCCGGCATCCCGCGCACCTACGGTATCGAGTTCGGCTGGAACTTCCGGTGAAGCGTGTGACCCTCGCGGCCGCGGCGCTCGCCGCGGCAGCGTTCGCCGGCTGCGGGGCCGCCACGCAGCCGGCGCCCGAGGTCACGATCCAGCGCACTACGCACGGCATCGCGCACATCGAGGCGCCGGACTACGAATCCCTGGCCTACGGCATTGCCTGGGCGCACGCGGCGGACAACGTGTGCCAGACGGCCAACCAGCTCGTCACCATTCGCGGGGAGCGGTCGCGCTGGTTCGGCGCCGACGGCTCCGGGCTGCTCGGCCTCAGGGTAATGCCGAACCCGCAGGCCGACATCTTCATCCGCGCGCACATGGACGACGGGGCGCTCGCGGCCGCGCACGCCGCCCTGAGCGAGGAAGCGCGCGCCATCTCGCGCGGCTACGTCGCGGGGTACAACCGCTACCTCGAGGAGCACGCGCAAAGCCTGCCGCCGTCCTGTGCCGGCGAGCCCTGGGTTCGGCCGATGACCGCTGCGGACTACCTGCGTTTACAGGAGCTGACGATGGTGCAGCTCGGCGTCGCGCTGGTGGCGGACGCGATCACGGCCGCCAGCCCGCCGGCGGCGGACGAGGTTCCCGCGCCGGTGCCGACCCCGGAGCAGGCGGCGCGGGCGCTCGCGCCCCTGCGACTGGACGATCCGGTGCTCGGCTCGAACGGCTGGGCTTTCGGTTCCGAGGTGACCGCCAACGGCCGCGGCGTCATGCTCGGCAATCCGCATTTTCCCTGGGACGGCGTGAATCGCTTCTGGCAGATGCACCTGACCATCCCGGGCCGGCTCGACGTGATGGGCGCGTCCATCGGCCATAGCCCGCTGGTGCAGATCGGCTTCAACAAGGACGTGGCGTGGACCCACACCGTCTCGACCGGCCAGCGCTTCACCCTGCACGAGCTCGAGCTCGTGGAAGGCGAGCCCACGCGCTATATCGTCGACGGGAAAAGCGTCGCGATGACCCCTGAAGAGATCACCTTCGAGGTGCGGACCGGCGACGGCACCGTCATCGAGCAGGCGCACACGGTCTGGAATACGCAGTACGGGCCCGTGGTCGAGTACCCCGATGCCGGGCTGTCGTGGACCGGTACGCAGGCTTACGCGCTGCAGGACGCCAACACGCTCAACCTGCGGGCGATGGAAATCTGGATCGGTTTCAACCGGGCGGAAAGCGTCGACGACATGGTGGCGACGCTTGGCGAGCTCGGCATTCCGTGGGTGAACACGATTGCCGCCGACCGGCACGGGCAGGCGCTGTACGCCGACGTGAGCGTGGTGCCGGACGTCGACGCGGAGCAGCTTCGCCGCTGCGCGCCGTCGCCGCGTGCCGCCGCGCTGCTCCGGGCCGCGGGTCTCGTGGTGCTCGACGGCTCGCGCTCCGATTGCGACTGGCGGCAGGACCCGGAATCGCCGGTGCCGGGACTCACGCCGATTGAGCGCATGCCGGTGATCGTCCGGCACGATTTCGTGCAGAACAGCAACGACAGCTTCTGGATGAGCAATCCCGATATCGACTGGCCGGAGTTCTCGCCGCTGGTAGGCGGCGTGGACGAGCCGCAGTCCCTGCGCACGCGCGCGGGTCTCTACGCGATCCGCACGCGCCTCGCCGGCGCAGACGGCATTGCGGATCACGGGACGATCGGCCTGGACGAGGTGCAGGCGATGCTGTTCGCCGAACGTAACCACGCGGCGTACCTGGTCCTCGACGACCTGCTTGCCGCCTGTGAAGCCGACCCTGCCGGCGATGCGGATCCCGATGCCTGCGCCGTCCTTGCCCGCTGGGACCGCCGCAACAACATCGATTCCCGCGGCGAACACCTGTTCCGCGAGTGGTGGCGCGTCGCACGCGCCATCGACAACGTCTGGAGCGTGCCGTTCGACCCAAAACGCCCGGCCACGACACCCTCGGGCCTGGATACCGGCGATCCGGCCGTGCGTGCGGCCCTGCTGGAGGCGCTCGACGGCGCCGTGGCGACCGTGCGGGCGTCGGGCTACGCCCTCGACGCACCGCTCGGCGAGGTGCAGTACCGGGAGACGCCCGCAGGGCGGGTCGGCCTGCACGGCGGACCCGAATTCGAGGGGCTCCTGAACAAGCTGGAGACGGAGACGAACACCCTGACGGATCGCGGCTACCCCGTGGAGTGGGGCAGCAGCTATATCCAGGCCGTCACCTTCGATGAGCGCGGACCGGTCGCGGAAGCGATCATGGTGTACGGGCAGTCGTCCGAGCCGGGCTCGCCGTACGCGTTCGACCAGCTCGGGATGTTCGCTGACAAGCAGTGGATGGCCTTGCCCTTCCACCCGGAGGACGTGGCCGCCGCGCGGATCGGCGAGGCGCTCGGCCTTACGGTGCAGCCGGACCTGCGCCAATCGACCGAATAGCCCGCCCGGGCACGCAAGCGAACGTGAGCGCGCCGTAGGAGCGCGCATCGCGCGCGATGCCACCGGCGGTGAGTGCCCCGCGTGGCGGTGGTCGCGCGCTGTGGCATCGCGCGCGGTGCGCGCTCCTACAGCAGCAAGGCGGGTTCCGGGTCGGCCTGGCGCTGCTCCTGCTGCAGCCGCCACATGTGCGCGTAATAGCCGTCCGCTCCCAGCAGCTCCAGGTGCCGGCCGCGCTCCACGATTCGCCCGGCATCCATCACGAGGATCTTGTCCGCGTTCATCACCGTGGACAGCCGATGCGCGATGATGAGCGTCGTGCGCCCGACCTGGATCCGGTCGAGCTCCGCCTGGATGGATTTCTCCGACTGCGAGTCGAGCGCCGAGGTCGCCTCGTCGAAGATCAGGATGGCTGGGTTCTTCAAGAGGGCGCGCGCGATGGCGACCCGCTGCTTTTCTCCGCCGGACAGCTTCAGCCCGCGCTCACCGACTTCGGTTTCATACCCGTCCGGCATCGCCATGATGAAATCGTGGATGTGCGCGGCCCGGGCGGCGCGCTCGACTTCGTCGCGCGTGGCGTCGGTGCGCCCGTACCGGATGTTGTAGAAGATCGTGTCGTTGAAGAGCACCGTGTCCTGCGGCACGATCGCGATGGCGCTGCGCAAGCTTGACTGGGTGTAGTCGCGGATGTCGCGGCCGTCGATCGTGATGCGACCGGCGCCGACGTCGTAGAAGCGGAACAACAATCGGGTCAGCGTCGACTTGCCGGAGCCGGAGTGCCCGACCACCGCGACCGTGCCGCCGGCGGGAATCTCGAAACTGACGTCGTGCAGGATCTGCCGCCGCTCGTCGTAACCGAACTGCACGTTCTCGAAGCGCACCGTCGGGCGCGTCACGTCCAGCACGTGCGCCTCGCCGCGGTCCTGCACGTCCTGGCGTTCGTCGAGCAGGCCGAACAGCCGTTCCATGTTGGTCAGCGCCTGCTTCACTTCGCGGTACACCATGCCGAGCAGGAACAGCGGCGCGGAGAGCTGCAGCAGGTAGGCGTTGACGAGCACGAGGTCACCGATCGTGAGCGTGCCGGCCGTGACCCCGGCCGCCGCGCGCCACATCATCGCCGTGACGCCAAGCGCGATGAACACGGTCTGCCCGAGGTTCAGCACCGCGAGCGAGGTCTGGGCCTTGACGGTCGCGTTCTCCAGGTGCCGCAGGTTGTCGTCGTAGCGGCGCGCTTCGTGCCGTTCGTTGTTGAAGTACTTGACGGTCTCGTAGTTGAGCAGCGAGTCGACCGCGCGCTCGTTGGCACGCGTGTCCGCCTCCACGGCGGCGCGGTAGAACCGGGTGCGCCACTCGGTCACCGTGAAGGTCCAGATGGCGTAGGCGACGAGGGTGCCGATGGTGATCGCCGCAAAGCCCCAGTCGTAGGCCCACGCCAGCACGATCGTGACGAGCACGACCTCGACGGCGGTCGGGAAGATCGTGTAGAGCGTCCAGTCCAGGAGGTCGGAAATGGCGGTGCCGCCGCGTTCCACGTCCCGGGCCACGCCGCCGGTTCGACGGCCCAGGTGGAAGCGCAGGCTGAGATCGTGCAGGTGCCGGAACACCTTCAGCGTGATCTCTCGCGAGGCCCGCGCCATAACGCGCGCGAACACCACCTGCCGCAGCTCGGTGAACAGCGTGACGCTGATGCGCGACGCGCCGTAAGCGATAAGGAGGGCGACCGGCAGCACCAGCAGGCTGGGCTCGACGTTGAGCTGGTCGACGATCTCCTTCAGCACGAAGGGCACCACCAGGTTCGCGAGCTTCGCGAGCACGACGAGAAACAGCGCGAGCGTGATGCGCCCGATGTAGGGCCGGAGATAGGGCAGCAGGTCGCGGACGACGCTGAGGTCGCCGCGGGCGCCGGCCGCGCGATCGACGGGCGCTACCGCCTCGTGACGATCACTGGCGCTGGCCCGCTCCTCGGCTGTGTTGCTGGTCTGGACACTCAAGGCAAAGGGATCCTGGCAGGGGTCGGGACCGTACCGGGTATCATGAGGCCCGGCCGCCGCAAACCAAGTGTGAGCGCGCCGCGGCCCCGCCGGCAAGCACCTGCGGGAAGGCCGCCGCGAATCCGCTGCCGGGCCCGGCTACCGCGCTATAAAGCCGTTTCCAGCGGCAATATAGGCCCTTCAAGCCTCTGCATTGGGCGATTTTGGAGCGAAATCGCCAGTTTTTTCCGCGGGTTGTCCTGGTCCGACCCCGGTGGCGATGAGCCAGGTGCCGCGGAGCAGGAGGGGGACGGCGAAGATGGCGATCATGGCGTAGCCCATGGCGGTGTAGCCCCTTGCCACCAGGTCGATAATGCCTACCTGGGCGAGCACCAGCGCCAGCACGAGCGTGACCACGGCAATCGCGCCGCTGCCCTGCCGGGACATGGAGCGCCGGTTGATGTCGACCAGGTTCTGGTCGATCCGTGCCACCAGGGCATAGATCATCCCGGTCGCGGTCTCGACCAGCGTCCAGCCCACCACGATGCCGAAGATCACGATCACCCACGCCGCTTCGCCGGTCAGCATCTCCAGCCACGGCACGGCGGCACCGAAGACGTCCTCGTCGGGGTAGAAGCCCATCAGGGCGAAGTACGTGAGGAACCAGGGGAGCGTCATGAGCAGGCCGGCGACCACGCCGGCGACGGCGGTCTGGCGCAGCCGGGTCTGGCGGCGCACGGTGAAGAGCGCGGCCGGGTACACCGCCAGGTTGTAGCCGACGTACAGGATGCCGGACCAGACCACCGCCCAGAGCGACACGTCCGGCGTCATCGCGTGGTTGCCGCTGGCCAGGTTCTCGACCATGCGGTCCCAGTTCCGGGAGATCACCAGCGTGGCGAACAGGATATAGCCGACGTAGAGCGCCAGCGTCCCGAGGCTCTTGAACCGCTCGATCAGTCCTTCGCCGTAGAAGTTCAGGAGCGCCACGATCCCGATCATCAGGACCACGCCGAACCAGTAGTTGAAGCCCATCGTCGTGCTCAGGATTTCACCGGTGGCCGCGGCCATGATGGCGATAATGAGGATCGCGAGCAGGAGGTAGACGATGTCGAACAGCCAGTACAGGGGCCCGATCAACTGCCGGAGCAGCGTGCGATAGTCGTAGGCCTGGAACCGGCGGGCGACCTCGAAGGTCAGGAACGCCATGAGGCCGAAGCCGACCGTGATCCACAGCCCCGCGATCCAGCCGAGCGCGCCGAACCTGGCGCCGAACTGCACGATCTCGCGCCCGGTGGCGTATCCGCCTCCGATCAGCACGGACTGCAGGATCACGCCGGGCAGCAGCAAGCGCCCGTAGTGCCCCTCGAACAAGCCCCCGCTCCGGGGGCGCACCGGCTGGCGATCGCGCGACTCGTCAGGGCTCATGGACTCCTCCCCCTTGGCCATACTGCAGGCTTGTTGTTCTCGTTCGCCCTGGCTCAGGTACCAGCGCCGCGCCCATGATATACCCGCTGCACGCTGACGCGCTCACCCACCGGCGTTACACTCGGCCGTTCGTTCGCTACGGGGGAATGTTCCATGCGTCCCAGCCTCCTGGTTTGCTTTGCCGTCGCGGCGCTGGCCGCCGGTTGCTCGCGCGATAGCGCACCGGCCGGCAATGACGCGGCCCGGCCCGAGGCCGCGGCGGCCGCCAACCCGCCTGCCGCCGAGTACGACTCCCTGTCGTATGCCCGCCCTGACGAGGTCCGGATCGAGGATATCGCGCTCGACCTCGAGCTGAGCTTCGAACGCCGGGAGCTCGCCGGCAGCGCCACCTACCGGCTCGACTGGCGCGACCCCGCGACGACCGAGCTGGTGCTCGACACCCGGGGCCTCGCGATCGAACAGGTCGCCGCCGAGCAGCCGGGCGCCACCTGGAGCGAGCTCGAGTACACCCTGGCCGATCCGGTGGAACCGCTGGGCAGCAGGCTCACCATCCTGGCGCCCGGGCAGCCGGAGCGGATTCGCGTGAGCTATCGCACCTCGCCCGGGGCCTCCGGCCTCCAGTGGCTCACGCCGGCGATGACCCAGGGCGGGCAGCAGCCGTTCATGTTCAGCCAGTCGCAGCAGATTCATGCGCGCTCCTGGGTGCCGCTGCAGGATACCCCGAGGGTGCGCTTCACCTACAGCGCACACGTCAGCTCGCCCGCGAACGCGATGGTGCTGATGAGCGCCGACAACGATCCCGACGCCGTGCGGGACGGCGACTACCGCTTCGAGATGCCGCAGCCGATCCCGTCCTACCTGCTGGCGATCGCCGCCGGCGACCTGGTCTTCGAGCCGCTCAGCGCCCGCAGCGGCGTGTGGGCGGAGCCGGCGCTGGTCGAGCAGGCGGCCGCGGAGTTCGCCGACACGGAGCGGATGATCGAAATCGCCGAGGAGCTCTACGGCCCGTACCGCTGGGGGCGCTATGACATGCTGGTGCTGCCGCCGTCGTTCCCGTACGGGGGCATGGAAAACCCTCGCCTCAGCTTCATCACCCCGACGGTAATCGTCGGCGACAAGTCGCTGGTGTCGCTGATCGCGCACGAGCTGGCGCACAGCTGGTCGGGCAACCTCGTGACCTTCTCCACGCCGAAGGACGCCTGGCTGAACGAGGGCGTCACCAGCTACGTGGAGAACCGCATCGTCGAGGCGCTGTACGGCAAGGAGCTGGCGGACATGGAGTTCGTGATCGCCCGGAACGCCCTGCGCGAGGACCTCGCCGACATGCCCGAGCCGGCACGGGCGCTGGCGTTGCGCCCGGGGGTCGAGGTGGCGGCCGGCGACCCGCTGAGCGAGGTCGCCTACGACAAAGGCGCGTGGCTCCTGGACTTCCTGGAGGAACGCTTCGGCCGCACGGCGTTCGACGCGTTCCTGCGCGGCTACTTCGACCATTTCGCCTTCCAGTCCATCCCGACCACCCGGTTCATCGAGTACGCGCAAACCCACCTGCTCGACAGGTACCCGGGAAGGGTGACGCGCGAGGAGCTCGAGGAGTGGATCTACGGCACGACCATCCCGGAATCGGCGCCGCGGATCGTGTCCGAACCGCTGCAGGCCGTCGACGCTCTGCGCGACGCGTGGCTCGCCGGCGGCGCCCTGCCGGACAGCGGTATCACCGGGGCCTGGAGCACGCAGGAGTGGCTGCACTTCCTCGACGGCCTGCCGGGGACGCTGAGCCCGGGCCAGTTGGCCGCGCTGGACGAGGCTTACGGATTCACCGGCACCGCGAACGGGGAGATCGCGATGCGCTGGTACCCGCTCACCGTGCGGAGCGGCTATTCGCCTTCGACCGAAGCGATGGCCGCGTTCCTGGAAAAGATCGGCCGGCGCAAGCTGATCATGCCGATCTACGAGGCGTTGGCGCAGACGCCGGAAGGATTGGCGCTGGCGAAGCAGGTGTTTGCCGAGGCCCGTCCGGGCTATCACCCGATCACCACCGCCTCCGTGGAGCAGGTGATCGCGAAGGGCGAGGGCAAGGACGCCCGGGAAAGCGCCGCCGCGCACTGAGCCGGTCGCCTGTAAGGGCGCGCGGGTTTCCGGTTATCATGGCAGGACAACCGCCAGGGGGAGACCTGCCGATGTCCGGGATACGCCTGCACCTCACCACGCTCGCCGGTCTCGGCGCCGCCGCCTGTCTTGCCGCCTGCAATCCGGCCGGCAACGGCGGCGACAGCAGCCCGCCGGCTGCCGCCGGCACGCCGGTCGAGCCGCCGTCCCGCTACGACGCCGAGGCGTTTTTCGCGACGACGTCGTACTTCCTTGCCGGCGGCTACGCCTGGTCACCCGACGACAGCGCGCTGCTCGTCAGCTCGGACGAGACCGGCATCTTCAACGCCTACGCGCTCGCGGCCGGCGACGGCGCGGTGGAGCCGCTCACGACCTCGACCACCGACTCGACCTTCGCCGTCTCGTGGTTCCCGGCCGACGACCGCGTGCTGTTTACCGCGGACCAGGGCGGGAACGAGCTCGATCACGTGTACGTGCGTGAGGTCGACGGCCAGGCGCGTGACCTGACGCCGGGCGACAACGTCAAGGCGAGCTTCGTCGGCTGGTCGGCCGACGGCGAATACTTCTACGTTGAAACCAACGAGCGGGACCCGGCGGCCTTCGACCTTTACCGTTATGCGACCGACGGCTACGAACGGGTCCTCGTGTTCCGGAACGACGACGCGCTCGCGATCGCCGCCGTCTCGCGCGACGGCAGCACGGTGGCGCTGGTCAGGCCGCGCACCAGCGCTGATTCCGACCTCTATCTCCTCGACACCCGGGTTGCCCACGCCGAGCCCGAGCTCATCACGGCACACGACGGCAACATCTCGTACGGCGTTCACGAGTTCACGCCCGACAGCGGGAAGCTCGTGTATTCGACCGACGAGCACGGCGAGTTCCAGCAGGCATGGACCTACGACCTCGGCACGGGCGAAACAGAGCCGCTCGTGTCAGCGGACTGGGACGTGGTGTTCGTGACCTATTCGGACTCGGGGCGCTACCGCGTGTCGGGCACGAACGCCGACGCGCGCACGGCCGTCACGATCCTCGACACGCAGACGGGCGAGACGGTAGAGCTCGCCGGCCTGCCGCCCGGCGACCTGTCCCAGGTCCGCTTCTCGCGCGACGAAAGCCGGCTCGCACTGATGGTGAGCTCCGACACGTCGCCGCCCGACGTCTACACGGTCGGCCTCGCCTCGAGCGACGGCCGGCGCCTGACCACGGCACTGAACCCCGCGATCGACGAGGCCGATCTCGTCGCGTCCGAGATCGTCCGCTACCGGAGCTTCGATGGCCTCGAAATCCCGGCGGTACAGTACCGGCCCAAGGCCGCGTCCGCGAGCAACCCGGTACCCGCGCTCGTCTGGGTGCACGGCGGCCCCGGCGGCCAGAGCCGCACCGGCTACTCCGCCACCATCCAGCACCTGGTCAACCACGGCTACGCCGTGCTCGCGGCCAACAACCGCGGCTCGTCCGGCTACGGCAAGACGTTCTTCCACATGGACGACCGGAAGCACGGCGAGGTGGACCTCAAGGACATCGTCCACGCGAAGCGCTACCTCGCCTCGCTCGACTGGGTGGACGCCGGCCGCATCGGCATTATCGGTGGCTCCTACGGCGGCTACATGGTGGGTGCCGCGCTGGCGTTCGAGCCCGAGGTATTCGACGTCGGCATCAACATTTTCGGCGTGATGAACTGGGTACGAACCCTCGAAAGCATTCCGCCGTGGTGGGAGTCGTTCAAGGAGGCCCTGTACGACGAGATGGGCGATCCCGCGACGGACGCCGAGCGCCACCGGCGCATCTCGCCGCTGTTCCACGCGCGGAACATCACGGCGCCGCTGCTGGTCGTGCAGGGCGCGAACGACCCGCGGGTGCTGCAGGTGGAAAGCGACGAGATCGTCGCGGCGGTCCGCGAGAACGGCGTACCGGTGGACTACGTGCTGTTCGACGACGAGGGCCACGGCTTCACCAAGCGCGAAAACCGCATCGCCGCCTCGGAGGCGTACGTCAGGTTTTTGGATACGCACCTGGCGGAGCCGGGGGCGGACTGACCCTTTCTTCGGTACCGGCGGACACATGCTCATTGGTACCGGCTTTTTCTGTAGGAGCGCGCATCGCGCGCGATGCCCCGTATGGTCGCTTTAGCATCGCGCGCACTGCGCGCTCCTACGGGTCCGGGCGGCGGGACTTGTGTATGCGGGTGCGGTGCAGCGCCGCGCTTCTGTAGGAGCGCGCATCGCGCGCGATGCCCCGTATGGTCGCCTTGGCATCGCGCGCAATGCGCGCTCCCACCGGTCCGGGCGGCGGGACTTTTGTATGCG
>CAYRKH010000003.1:78412-118186 GCA_964424805.1 uncultured Woeseiaceae bacterium | reverse complement strand
CGCTCCTACCCGGTTGCGAGCCGTGGCATGCGCAAGGAGCCGTTCTACGTCGTCGGCGCCATCGCCGGCGGCGGGCTCGCTCCGCCTGGCGTGGGAGCGCGCATTGCGCGCGATGCCACCGGTTGCGCGCCGTGGCATCGCGCGCGATGCGCGCTCCTACAGGGACCCGGTCAAGCCGCCGTCGACCGGCAGGACCACTCCCGTCACGTAGCTGGCCGCTTTCGACGCCAGGAAGATCGCCGCTCCCGCCATGTCCGCCGGCTCACCGATCCGCCGGCGGGGAATCTGCTGCACGATACGGTCGCCGGCCGTCTTCAGCGTGTGCGCCATCATCTTGCTCTGGAACGGGCCGGGCGCGATCGCGTTGACGTTGATGTGCCGCGGGGCGAGGTGCGCGGCGAGGATGCGGGTCAGGTGGTGCAGCCCGGCTTTGCTCGCACCGTAGGAAAAGGTCGGCAGCGACGTGACGTGCAGGCCGTCGACGGAGCCGATATTGATCACGCGCGCCGGGCTTTCGTGCGTGCCGGCCTGCTCGAGCAGCGGCAGGAGCCGACGCGTGAGAAAGAACGGCGACTTGAGGTTGATGGCCAGCACTTTATCCCAGCCGCCCTCCGGGAATTCGTCTATCGACTCGCCCCAGACCGCACCGGCGTTGTTGACGAGGATATCGAGCCGCGCTTCCCGGCCGGCGAGTTCGCCGGCCAACTGCTCGATGCCCTCCATCGATGAGAGATCGGCGGGAATGGAAATGCATTCGCCGGGTCCGGTGCCGGACAGCCGTTTAGCGGTCGCACCGCAGGCATCTGCCTTACGCGAGGAGATGTAGGTCCGCACGCCGTTGGCGACGTAGCCGGCGGCGATCATCTCGCCGATGCCCCGCGAGCCGCCGGTCACGAGGGCCACCCGACCTTGCAGGTCGAAGAGGTCTTTCATTTGGCTCCCCTCGCCTTCAGTGATCTCCCGGGATGATACACGAGCGCCGCCGCGACCCCGGACGGACACCGGGCATAAGATGCGATTACACCCTTGTAAGAATTACCGCCTGAACTGCCCGACTGCAGGGACCCGCGTCCCGCGGGCGTAAAATTGCGGGCAGGCAGTGTAAAGATTACAGCAATATCCGGCCCGCCGCGCAAAAAGGCCGCTTCGGAGTTACGGCATCGAATTTGCATTCTTACCGGGCAGAGCAACAGCCGGGGATAGCCCAAAGATGAACGACCTGAGGCACTTCGTTGCCCGTTGGCGGCTCGCGGGAGAACGCGCCCGCCGCACCCTGGCCGGCCCCATGACCACGCGCTATCCCGGATTCCTGTTCGGGCTGCCGCTGCCCCGGGACGAAGTACCGATTTTCAATTACCACGAGGTCACGCCGCAGGAGCTGGAGCAAGATCTCGAGTACCTGCACAACAACGCTTACGTCACCCTGGGCATCGATGAATACCTGCAGGCGACCTTCGAGAAAAAGCGCCCGCGCCGCTGCGTGATGCTCACTTTCGATGACGCCTGGTCGAACTTCTGGACCGTCGCCCTGCCCTTGCTGCGGCGTTACCAGGTGCGGGCGGTCCTGTTCGCGCCCACGTACTGGATGGACAAGACCGGTGCGGACGCCGGTCCTTTCATGAACTGGGACCAGCTGCGCGACTGCGTGGCGTCGGGACTGGTCGACGTACAGTCGCACGCGCACCGTCACGCGCTCGTGTACACGGGAGCGCAGCTTGCCGATTTCGCGACGCCGAAGACACTCGAACGCTACCAGTTTTTCGACTGGCCGATGCGCGATAACGGAGGCGCATGCGAACTCGGGCCCCCGGCGCCGGGAACGCCATTCTACCGTGCCGCACCGCTGCTCTCGGCCAAGCGCCGCTACATCGAGAATCCGGAAGTGAACCTGCGCTGCCGCGAGTTCGTTGCCGCACAGGGCGAGGCGTTCTTCGCAGGCGCGGATGCCGGCACGCGACTGAGGGACTATTACGCGCAGGTGTCGCAACACAGACCGGGCCGCTGGTCGAGCGAAGGGGAACTGCATCGGGAGCGGATGACGGAATTCGATCGCAGCCGCGAGCTGTTCCGCCAGGAACTCGGCTACACCCCGCGGTACTTCGCCTATCCCTGGATGCTCGGCGACGAACCCTCGCTCCAGCTTGCGAAACGCGCAGGCATCGCCGCTGCGTTCGGCGTCGGCCTCGACTTTCGCACGGCACGCCGCGGCGGCTTGCCGCTGCCGGTCTTCGGTCGGTTCAAAGCCGACTGGCTACGGTGCTTGCCGGGTAAGGGACGAAGGCATGCGCTGCCGGTGCTGACCGGCCGGCTGCGCCGCGTGACGAGGCTGCACCACCTGGCGCATTAGGAGCGGCGCAAACCCGGATCTCCGCGTGCAGGCTTCGCATCGCCTCCCGCGGGATCGTCGAGAAGACAGGAGGGGATCCGGGACGCGCTCCCGGAACGAGGCTGCGGTGCAAAACCGCTTTCTAACGTACAACGGTCGAAACGAACCGACACGACGAAAGAAGGGGCGAACAAGAATGAACGTACAGGCGAAAGAGATACCCGCAACGGGGGCAATCGGCAAGCTGCGATTTCCGGCGCTGCGCCGCTGGTGGATAGAGATCAACTTCCCGGCGCGCGATGCCGACCTGACGGTCGGCCAATGGGAGGAGTTGGCGAGTCGCTACATCGCAGCCGGCGGGACGGCCGAGCGCTTCGAGGCGCTGATCGAGAAAGGGGTCAGGGAGTCGTAGCGGACGCTGCTTCGTGTGGCAGCGACGAGTCGCCCGGGCTTGCCGGTACGACCGCGCGAAATGGCGTCCCCACGGGGATTCGAACCCCGGTTGCCGCCGTGAAAGGGCGGTGTCCTAGGCCTCTAGACGATGGGGACGCGGTTCCTGTCGTACGGAAGTCCGGCCGGCCGTGACGGGACGGTGGTGGAGCTAGGCGGGATCGAACCGCCGACCTCTTGCATGCCATGCAAGCGCTCTCCCAGCTGAGCTATAGCCCCGTGGAGGCGGGGACTTTACGTAGCCAGCCCTACCCTGTCAAGCAGCCGCCTCCGCGGGTTTTCGCGGCGAAACATCGCCTTGCGCCCTCCGACGGCAATTGGCGTTGAACGCGGTTTTTGGCGCCGGAACGGCGCGATCAAGGGCGCCCAGCGGCTGATCTTCGAAAATTTACCCTGCCGGATCAGCTATTTGGGTTGGCCCGACCCCGGATGAAGTCGAGGGCGTGCTGCAGGCGGGCCAGGGTGCGGTCGCGGCCGACCAGGGACAGGGTGACGTCCAGGGGGGGCGAGACGGGGCCCCCGGTAACGGCGACGCGCAGCGGCTGGCCGATCTTGCCGAGCTTGAGGTCGAAGGCGGCGGCGGCGGCCTCGATCGCCTGCACGATCGCGTCTTCGGTCCAGGACTCCAGCTCGCGCAGGCGCTCCAGGAGATGCTGGAGCGGCTCGAGCACGGCGGGACGCAGGTGCTTCCTGGCGGCGGCGGCATCGATCTCGTCGAAGTCCTCGTAGCAGTAGCGGCAGCTTTCCGCCATCTCCACCAGCGTCTCTGCGCGCTCGCGGAAGCCCTCGGCGACGCGCGCCGGGTCCGGTCCGTTCGCCGGGTCGAGGCCCGCGCGCTCGAGGAACGGCAGGAGGCGTTCACCCAGCTCGTTCGCCGGCATCGCGATGATGTGCTGCTGGTTGACCCACTTGAGCTTGTCCGGGCTGAAGGCCGCCGCCGACGCGTTGACGTCCGCGATGTCGAACAGCCGGATCATCTCCTCGATGGAAAAGATTTCCTGGTCGCCGTGCGACCAGCCGAGCCGCACCAGGTAGTTGAGCAGCGCCTCGGGCAGGTAGCCTTGCTCGCGGTACTCGCGCACGTCGACGGCCCCGTGCCGCTTGGAAAGCTTGCCGCCGTCGGGGCCGTGGATCATCGGCAGGTGCGCGTAGGCCGGCGGCTCGACGCCCAGCGCGGCCAGCATGTTCATCTGCCGCGGCGTGTTGTTCAGGTGATCGTCGCCGCGGATCACGTGCGTGATCCCCATGTCGGCATCGTCCACGATGACCGTGAAGTTATAGGTCGGCGTACCGTCGGCGCGCGCGATCACGAGATCGTCGAGCTCGGCGTTTTGGAACACGACGCGTCCGCGCACCAGGTCCTCGACGACGACCTCGCCGTCGAGCGGATTGCGGAAGCGCACGACCGGGTCCACTCCCGCCCGCGGCTCGGCCCGGTCGCGGCAGCGGCCGTCGTAGCGCGCCTTCTCGCCGGCCGCCATCTGGCGCGCGCGCAGCGCCTCCAGCTCCTCTTTCGTGCAGTAGCAGCGATAGGCCTTGCCGGACGCGAGCCACTGGTCAATCACTTCTGCATAACGCGGGAAGCGCTCCGTCTGGTAGAATGGACCTTCGTCGGCTTCCAGTCGCAGCCAGCGCAAGCCGTCGAGAATCGCCTCTACATTTTCCCTGCTACTGCGTTCCCGATCCGTATCTTCGATGCGCAGCACGAACGTGCCGCCATGGCGGCGCGCGTACAGCCAGCAGAACAGTGCGGTACGCACACTTCCGATGTGAAGCACGCCGGTCGGACTCGGAGCAAAGCGGGTTTTCAGCATGATGCAAGTGACGCCTCGGTGGCCTGGCGGACGCCGATTATAGAACAGCGAGCCATCGAGAGTTCGGGGCGGCGATCGCCCGGGTGAAAAGGAAGAGAGTATGTGCGGTATTGCAGGCATCGTCGAACGCACGGCAGCGGGGAACCCCGCCGGCCGGACGATAGACCGCATGCTGGCCGCGCTCGCCCATCGCGGCCCCGATGATGTCGATACCGTCCGGGACGGGGCCGGCACGCTCGGGCACCGGCGCCTTTCGATCATCGACCTCACCGGCGGCCGCCAGCCGATCTCGAACGCGCGCGGCGACCGGCACGTGGTCTGCAACGGCGAGATCTACAACTGGCGCGAGCTGCGCGCGACGCTCGAAGGCCGCGGCTACCGCTTCAAAACGGCAAGCGATACCGAGGTCATCCTGCACCTGTACGAGGAGTATGGCACCGATTGCCTGCAGCACCTGAGGGGCATGTTCGCATTCGCGATCTGGGACCGCCGCGAGAACTGCCTGTTCGCGGCGCGCGATCATCTCGGCCAGAAACCGTTCTTCTGGTCGCGGCGCGGCGATCGTCTCCTGTTCGCCTCGGAGATCAAGGCGCTGACCGCCGTCGACGGCGCCCTGCGAAAGCTCTCTCCCCAGGCACTCGACCAGTACCTCACCCTGCGCCTCATCTGCCCGCCGAAAACCATGTTCCAGGACGTGCTGAAGTTGCCGCCGGCGCATTACCTGCTGTACCGGCCCGGGTCAGAGCCGGAGATCCACCGCTACTGGGACCTCGACTTCCGCGACAAGAACCGGGGGCGGGAACCTGAGCTGCTCGAGGAACTCCACTCCATTCTCGTCGACACCCTGCGTCATCACATGGTAAGCGACGTCCCCGTCGGCGCGCTGCTGAGCGGCGGGCTCGACTCGTCGATGATCGTGGCCATGCTTTGCCGCGATCTCGGTGTCCGCGACCTGCCGACCTTCACCGTCGGCATCCCGCATCCGCGGTTCAATGAAGCCGCGGATGCGAGACGCGTCGCCGCCTACTACGGCACCGACCACCACGAATTCACTACCCTGCCGTCCGTCATCGACAACCTGGCGGAAGTCGTCTACCACCTCGACGAGCCGTCCGACCCGCTGTCCGTCTGCAGCTGGACCGTATCCAGGCTGGCGCGCGAATCCGTCAAGGTGGTGCTCGGCGGTGACGGCGGCGACGAGCTGTTCGGCGGTTACGACCGCTATTACGGGAACCTGTACGCCGACTGGTACGCGCGGGTGCCGGCGTTCCTGCGGCGAAACGTGGCCGGTCCACTGCTGTCGGCCCTCCCGGACGGCGGTTGGTACAAGGCGAAGAGCCACCAGTTGAAATGGCTGCAGGAGCTCGCGTTTCTCGAAGGCGGCCGACGCTATGCGCGTTCCCTGAGCTACTTTTATTTCACCCCGGAACTGCGGCGCGAGCTCTACACCGTCCGCATGTTCGACCTGTTGCGCGGAGCGGATGGCGAGGCGGACATGGTCGGGTACTACGAGGCGGCGCCTGCCGGTTCACCGCTAGACCGCATGCTGTACACCGACACGCAGTCGCGGCTGCCGGACCACCCCGTCATGATCTCCGACCGGATGAGCATGGCGTTCGGGCTCGAAGTCCGCAGCCCGTTCATGGATTACCGCCTGGCGGAGTTCTGCGCCCGGCTGCCCGCACGCTACAAGGTGCGCGGCCTGTCATTGCGTTACCTGCAGCGCAAGCTCGCGGCGCGCTACCTGCCGCGCGAGAACATGGAAAAGCCGAAGCAGGGATTCTCCTCGGCCCTGCCGTACTTGCTGCGGCACGAGTACGAGAAGGTGTTCCGAACGATGCTGCCGCAGTCGCGGCTGGTTTCAGAAGCCTGGCTCGCGTCGAAACCGATCGAGGCGCTGCTTGCCGCGCACCTGCACCATGCCCGCGATCACGGCAATCGCCTGTGGCTCCTGGCCAGCCTGGAAGCCTGGTACCGGATCCACATCGAAGGCCAGTCCCTTGCCGATTTCCGGCAGGAGCTCGCCGAGTGCAGCACCGGCGACACCAACCGCTCGGTTGCCCTGTAGACCTGCGGGTCGCGCTAGGAAAGCGAATCGCGGCGGCGGGTGATCCGGCGGGATGAAGCCGCGTCCTCACGGTTGTGAACAGGCCTGACCGCTCCGCCGGAGCGATCGACCAGCGCGTCGCCGACGTCGCCGAAGGTGTCGGAAACCAGCGGCGTGATCCGCCGGCGGCGAAACAGGCGCCGGACGGCGATCGCCGCCGACAGGACCGGCAACGGTATGAGCCAGACCATCCATGCCAGGCTCCTGGCAACCAGCCAGGCGCGGCGCGACAGGACGTCCTGCCGCTGCTGGCGGCTGCCGAAAGTTGAATTGGGGGGGAAGGATTTGTCTTCGGCAAGGTTGCCGCCGGACAATCCGAGCTCGGTGAACAGCCGCGCTTCTTCGCGATCGGGATCGGCGCGAAGCCTGTCGAAATCCATCTCGACGACCGGATAACGCCGGCACAGCCGGTTCAGCAGCTTTCGCTGGTAGACGCCATACCAGGTAGCCCTGAAGAGGTTGCGCTTGCCGCGCCAGCCCTGCATTGCGACGGTCGAGCGCACCGTATCCATCAAGTCCCGCCGAATCACCACGGCGCGCGCTTGCGCGAAGTGCTCGAGCACTTCCTGCGCCCTCAGCGGCGTCGTCTTCTGCAACCAGTACTTCTTGTCGTTGCGGCGCGCGTACTCATTCATCAGGACCTCGAACAGCTGCAGTCCGTTCGCTGGCCTCGGGGAAAGTCGATAGAACAGTTCCTTGTCGACCCCGGTAATCCTGAAGAAATGCGTCGCTGCCCACAGCTCGACCAAACCGATGTACTCGTCGGGAACCGACAGGTCGAACTTTTCCGGCAGCGCCCCGAACATGTTCGTTTCCACGATGCCGTTGGTTCTCTTGCTTTGCACGGCGATCACGTCCGGGTGGCGGCTTATGGTGTTCGAGAGCCACTTGGTTCCCGAGCGGTTCATGCCAACGAGTATGATGGGCCGGATCATCGGTGGTGCCATTCCTTGTCTCGCAGCGCGTGCGCCCGTGGCGCCGCCGTTGCCAGGGGTTCGCTGCCGGCGGTCGCCACGTCGATGACGACGGGCAGGTGGTCGGAGCCGAAATTCGCACCCGTGCGGAAGTTGCTGACGCGCAGCGCGTCCGAGACGAGGCAGTGATCGATGGGGATTTTCAGCAGGCTGAAACCCGCAGGCCACGTGGGCAGGTAACCGCGCCCGAGTGCCGCGCTGCGCATCCCGGTCGTGGACGCGAGCTCCTGGTAATACGGCGACCACGGTGTCGTGTTCAGGTCGCCGAGCAGGATCTTCGCACTATTCTCGTCGGCCGTCAGCATGGCGGCGAGGCGGGAGAACTGCGTGTTTCGCAGCTTCGCCTTGGCGGGGCCCATCGGTGCACGCACGTGTGCCAGTACCAGCGTAACCGGCACGGCATCGATCGTGAGCTCGACCGTGACCGCCGTCTGGAAGCCGTCCTGGATATACGGGCTCTCCGGCAGCCGGCGCAGCGGCACCTTGCTGTAGAGCGCGAGTCCGTACGCTCCCTCCAGGGGCCGCAGGACGCTCCAGCGAAATTCCGATTCGAGGGCCGACACCCCGTCGACCCAGGCCTGGTCGACTTCCAGCAGCCCGAGGATGTCCGGATCCTGCCGGCGAACCTCTTCGAGCAGCGCCGCATAGTCGAAATTCCGGTAGTGCACGTTGGCTGCCATGAGACGTAGCGTATGCCCGGCCGCTTCGGCATTCGCCGGCACGGGCATCAGGAACGGCACCAGCGGCGCCGCATTCGCCGCCGTCGCCAGGGCGCCGAGCGCGGCGACGACCAGCCGGCGCCGCAGCAGTGCGCAAAGGAGCAGCACCGCCGACGCCAGCACCATCTGGAACCGGAAGTGCGTCAGCAGCTCGAGCAGCCAGGAGGCACGCGCAAGAAAGGAAGCCGCCGTGACCAGCAGCACCGCCAGCACCGCGCCCGTCAGCAAGCGGTCGAAAGGCGCACTCGCCGGTCGGTCGCCGGACGAGATCCGGCGGCCGGTCGAAAAGAGCGCCGCGCCATATCGGTTCATCGTAATCCAGTTGCGGCCAGGGTTCGGCCGCGGTCCCCGGCGCCCTGTACCTGCGAATGCATGTCGAGTGTACCGGGTTCGCCGCGGGCGTTCATCGGGGAGCCACCGGGTTCACCGGCCGTTCGGCCGAATCCGTCTTTGTAGAAATTACCGATTGCCACTGTGTCGCCAGGAACCATGCACCCGGCAGCACCGCAACGATGAACAGGACGTGGTAGACGAGGCCGACGGCGAGTGACGTGGCGGGCGGCACGCCGAACAGGGAAAGCGCCGAGAGAAACACACCTTCCCGCAGGCCGAACCCGTCGAAGGATACCGGCAGCCGCGACACGAAGTTCTCGACCGGTATCACCACGAAGAAGAGCAGCGGGTCGACGGTTACCCCGAAAGCGACCGCCACCACCCAGGCCCTGAAGATGGCCAGCACCTTTTCGAGGACTGTCAGGAGACTGAACGTCACCGCCGCGGACGGCCGCTCGTTGAAGCTCGCGCACGATAGCCGGACGTTGTCGATCAGGTCTGCGTGCCGTGACCAGAATCCGCCCCTCTGCCGCAGCTTCTCGATCCCGCGGCTTACCCAGGCGTAGAAAGCCGGCCGGGTGAGCAGCGTCACCGCGAGGAAAAGAACGATCGTCGATAGCGCCATGACTATGGCGATGGAACGCGCTGCCGGAACGCGGTCCGCAAACAGCAGGGCCAGTATGGCAACGGCCAGCATCCCGAACAGGGCAAGCACGAGCAGGCCAAGCACCCGCTCGACGATGATGGATGAAATTATCTCTGCCGTGCGCGAATACCGGCGTGACAGGATCAGTGTCCTGACGGCGTCGCCCCCGATGGTCGGCGGAAGGAAAATCCCGGCGAAGGTCGCGGTAAAGTAAACGTTGACAGCCGTGAGCCACGGCACCTTCACGCCGGCCGAACGGGCGAGGACGTTCCACTTGACGGCCATCAGCACCCGGTTGGCGAACGCCAGTACCAGGGCGCCGGCCAGCAGCACGGAATCCGCGCCGGAGATGCTCTCCGCGACCTGGCCCGGGTTCACGAGCCAGAGCAGCACGGCCAGCAGGCCGACGCTGCACAGGACCTGCAGTACCTGCCGGGTTCTCCTGTTCCCCGAACGGCTCAACGGACAGGTTCCTGCGGGGCCGGCGGCGGGCCCGAACGATCACGGCCGGCGGGCGGTATTTCAGCTGTTCTGCGCAAGGCGGCCCTCCAGCTCACCGAACAATACCTCGACCCGCCTGCGAAAGGACGGCCAGCTGTGCTCACGGCGAACGAGGCTCTTGGCGTTGGAGGCGAGCCGCTCGCGTTCCCGGGCGTCGTCCAGCAGACGGTTGATCGTTGCCGCCAGGGCGGCGGGCTCCGGCGGCGCCAGCGCCGCCTCGTCCTCGGTCATTACCTGGGTGTGGGTCGGCAGCGCGGTCGCGACGACCGCCACTCCGGAATCGAGGTAGCTGTATATCTTCATCGGCGTGTTATTGCCGTGGATACGCGGCGACACCAGCAGGTCGGCCTGTGCCAGGTAGCCGCCGAGCGCCGACACCGGCCGTGGCCCGAGGAAATGAACGTTGTCGCCCAGGGCCAGGGCACGCGCCTTGTTGCTGTACCTGGCGATGTGCCGTTCGCTTCCGCCGATGATGACCAGTGCCGTGTGCGGGTGCGACTCGAGCACCCTCGCGAAGCCTTCCAGCAGCAGGCCGATGCCCTGGTAGCGCTCCAGGTTGCCGACGTACATGAGGATGGGGCCTTCGATGCCGAGCAGCTCGCGCAGGTCCTCGGAGGTAGCCTTCGGGTTTTCGGCGATCAGGCTGACGTCCTTCAGCACGTGCACGATGCCGCGGGACGCACGGCGAGCCTGCACCGCGAGATCCTCGCACATCGGCACGACGGCAATCGCACGCGCCAGGGGCATCTCCTCCAGCCGGCGCAGCAGCCAGCTCAGGGGATGCAGCCAACGGAACCGCTCCACTATCTGCAAGGACATCGACGAGTCCATGTCGATGACGTAGGGGATGCGGTACATCCTGCACAGCGCCATGGCGATGAAGCTTGCTTCCTCGACCGCGTGGACCAGGTCGTAGCGGCGCGCGCGCACCATCTTCACGGCATCGCGCAGGAGAAACAGGTCGCAGTACACCTTCTTCCACGAGAATCCCGGCGCTATCGAGGACGGAGGGAACGGCGGCCGGGTTCGGGACAGCCTCACCTTGGGATAGCTGCGATTCTCGCCGAGATGAAACGTGAGGACGTCGATCTCGTCGCCGCGCTCGGACAATGCCTTGAGCATCATGTGTACCGCGATCGGTGTTCCTCGCTCCTGGAAGAACGGATGCGGTGCAAGGAACAGGATTCTCATCGCTGCTCGCGCCTGTTCCGCAAGCGAAGTCGAAGCTGGTTGGCGGCGAAGCGGCTCATAGCCATCGGTGCCCCGACTATTTCCGTCGGTGTTTCAGCACGCTCCAGTGCTCTCCAGAACGCATCGGCCATCGGACGGTCTTCCGTGCGGTGCACTCCCACCCGGAAGCCATAGCTGCCCACGCGGTTTTCTTCTCCCGTCAAGGGCAAAGGATCGGATCCGGCGACGACTCGCATGTCGCGGGCGGCCGCCAGCTCGAACTGGGGCACGCGGAACCAGCACCACGGCCGCCCGCCGTTGTCCGCCAGCATGACGTCGGGGCGGCCGCCTTCGGCGATTATCATCTCGGCCACGACGCGACCGCGCCGGCCCAGCCACTTCCCGGCGCCCCAGGCGACGATGGACGATCCGCCTGCCGCGCGAATCCTGTCGACCAGCTTTGCCAGCGGGAGCCCGGAAGGCAGGCTTCCGGCGTAGCCCGCACCCAGCACTTCCAGCCCTTCGCGGGTGATCAGCTGCTGCCCTTTCACGGCGATGATAGCCGTGCCGGAGGGCCGCCGGAAGGTCACGGAACGACCGTCCGCTGCCACACGCCGCCAGCGGTCCGACCCGTCGCGATCCCGCAGCACGCCGCTGCCCGACAGCAGGCGCGCATAGCCTTCCACTCCCTCCGGATCGGCAATCACGAGGAGGCCACAGGAGTGCCCGGACCGGCTCCTGCCGTCGAGCAGGTTCCTTTCGGCAGCATCGAGAACCCGCCGGACCGACATGAACGGGTAGAGGTGCACGTGGGCGTCCACGAAGAAGCTGGCCGCTTCGCCATTCACTACTCCAACGCTCATCTCACCTGCACGCTCATACAGCAGTCCGTCCGGCCGTGCCGGCTCGCAGAAATTCTCTCAAGGGATTTAGTAGATGCGGCGCCACGATTCGACCGATGCCGCGGTCTGGCCAGCGCAGGTCCCCGAGGATATCATGACCCGCATGAGCTCAGTCCTGGTCACCGGCGCGACCGGATTCACCGGCGGATCCCTGGCGCGCCGACTGGTACAGGACGGTCACCGGGTCACGGCCTTCGTCCGTGAGAGCTCCGATGTCCGCGAGCTGCGTAACCTCGGGGTAGAAATCGTCGCGCTGGACATCACCGACTACGAGCAGGTGGCGCGGCACATGCGCCCGTTCGACCGGGTTTTTCACATTGCGGCAAGCTTCCGGCGGGAACATGCGGACCTGGAGGAGTTCTCCAGGGTGAACGTTCATGCCACCCGTCACCTGCTGAAGTCCGCGCTCGACCAGGGCGTGGGCCGCTTCATTCACTGCTCGACGATAGGGGTGCACGGCGGCGTCGACCGTCCCGGCGCGACCGAGTCCTGCCGCTTCAAGCCGAACGATCACTACCAGCGCAGCAAGCTCGATGGCGAACAGGTCGCGCACGAGTTCTTTGCCCGGGGCCTCCCCGGCACCGTCATCAGGCCGGCCGGCATCTACGGGCCGGGCGATCGACGTTTCGTCAAGCTTTTCAAAGCGATAAAGAAGGGCGTTTTCGTCATGATCGGCAGCGGCGAGACGCTGTTCCACATGGTTTACATCGACGATCTCGTGCAGGGCTTCCTCCTCGCCAGCGAGCGCGAGGAGGCTTTGAACGAGGTGTTCATCATCGGCGGTGCCCAGCACTGCACGATCAACGAGATCGTCACGGAGGTGGCGAGTGCGTTGCACGTGCGGCGGCCGAAGCTGCGCGTGCCGCTCCGGCCCGTCTACCTCGCCGCGGCGGTGTGCGAGGATGTTTACCGGACGCTCGGGCTGTCGTCGCCGCCGCTGTACCGGCGCCGCGTGGAATTCTTCCAGATGAACCGCTCGTTCAACATCGACAAGGCCCGCCGTCTCCTGGGCTACGAACCGCAGTTCGACCTGCACCGGGGCATCGGCGCCACCGCCAGGAGCTACGAGGCGGTCGGCCTGATCTAGCGCTGCACGAGCGGGCGGTTTACTCGAAGGCCTGTCGGCGTTGCTTCCGCTTGCGCACCGGCGGGAGATCGAGCAGGAAGAAGCCGGGATCGCCTCCGCGTACCGTAAGCAGGGAGGCATACCAGAGCATCAGGCTCGCGGCGATCATTTCCCCACCGTCCTCCACGATTCCCACCGCACCGGAGACGAGGCTCCTGTCTTCGAAAGCCATGTGCGCGGTATCGGCGAACACCCCGCAGAACACGAGGAGCGCCACCAGCAGCAGCATGTCGTGCGTCACCTTCCTGAAGGTTCGGGAGCCGCGCCAGTACGCCCAGGACACTACCGCCAGCAGCACGAAACCCTGCGCCGCCGCCGCTGCCAGCTCGCCGAAATCCTGCAGCCGCAAATTGAAGGGCGGACTGAAATGGAGCTCGGCGGCGACCAGGCCGCCGAGCGTTTCGTGCACCTGCAGGGCATCGTCGAGGAGAAACACGAGGAACACCAGTGTCCAGGCAAACCAGCTGTTGTGCTGCGTATCCCGGCGGATCGCTTCGAACAGGACGGCGACGAGCAGGTACTTGAGATACCCGTAGATCTCCGGGTAGCCGCCGTCCTGGCCCAGGTCGAAGCGCGTATTCAGCAGCGGCGTCAGGTAATAGGTCACGTGCAGCGCGACGAAGACGAGATCGGCCCCGAGGAGCAGGACGAGCAGCAGCGTCGTCTTGCGCTCGTGCAGCTTCGCCAGCCTGGCGATGGGGCTGCTCACGACGGCGCACCGTGCTTCGCCACCTGCGCCAGCCCGTCGATGCATTCCAGCCTGCCCTGCCGGTTCAGCGTGTGGATGAGAGGATAGGGCCAGCCGCCCGTGCCGTCGATGGCAACCGGCCTCGACAGCTCGACTCGATCGGGGTCGAGACGGATCAGCTCCGCAATCCCGAGGCCGCCGCCGTAGCCGGCCGTACCGTCCTGGAGGGGCAGCACGATGCGGTCACCGCGCCTCGCAAAGCCGCCCCCCGGCCGCGCGGCGGCTTTGTCGATGAGGATCGGGTTCATGCCGTGCGGCCGCCATGGGCCCTCCAGCCGTTCGGCAAGGAACACGACCATCGTGTCCGACGAGTTGCCGGCGCCGTCCCGCTCGGTGCCGAGCAGCCAGAAGTAGCCCTCGTGCCGGAGCAGCGTCGCATCGAACACTTCGCGATCGGCGAGCAGCACCCGGTGCTCTACCCAATCCCCGGGAAAGTCGCGGGCGCGGTACAGGACGAGCTTGCTGCCGGCGCCGCTCTCGGGAATCATCCACATCTCGCCGTCGTGGGCGAACACCTGCGGGTACGAGAGATGCCAGGGTTCCTCCAGGACGCCCCGCGGCGTGCCGAAGCGGCCCTCCGGATCTCGCTCCGCGACGCTGAGGATGCCCTTGCCGCGGGCATGGACGAACTCCTCCACGAAGATGAACTGCCGGCCGCGCCACTCGACCGCGAACGGATCCGCGTAGAAGCGGTCGCCGTTGTCCGGCAGCACCGTCCAGGCGGGCCCCGCCAGCGACAGCGTGTCGGCGACTCCCGGCCCGTCGATGATGCGGTAGCCGACCCGCCAGTGCGCGCCGCGGTACTTCAGGCTCCGGACGGCCTTCCGGACAAGGCGCGGCAGCGCCGACGATACCCAGGCGCCGGCCAGGGCCGATGCGGGGGTCGGGTTGGGCCGGGCACCGGTCGCTCCCGCCCATCGCGGACGTGCGCCGCCCGCGGATTCGTACCGGGCGGCGAAATCGACGAGCAGCGTGACCGCCCGCGCAACGACGTCGTCCAGCCCGCGGCTGATGAACGAGCGGCCAAAGGACATCGGGGCCGCGTGCGCGCAGGGCCTGCCGTCGAGGCACAGGTCGACGACGGGCACCTCGCCCCGGCACAGGACCTCCGCCGCCGCCGACAGGTCCGGCCGTCCCTGGAACAGCACCGACAGTACCCTCGCCTCGCCGGGAGCCGGTTCCGGCGGCCCGCCTTCCGAAAGGTCGACCAGGAGCTGGAACGGCCGGGTTGCCGTCCCGCTGTCGAAAGCCGCGACGGGCGCCGTCAGGCTGGTGTCCGTCGTGTGGCGAACCCGGCGCTCGGCGGCAAGCAGGGCCTCCAGCAGGCGGTTGCGGAAACCGGCAGCGGGCGAGGTGGAGACGCTGACGTCGTGTCCCGCCGCCGAGAGCCTGTCGACCGTAATACGATGCCAGCGGCGTGCGCCGTTGGCGGGCAGCATGACGTTGATGGCAACCATGGCAACCTCGCGTGTCGCTTCAGTGGACGACTCGCCGAAGACCCGGTCCGGCGTCCTCGCAAAGCACCCGTTCGTAAAGATCCAGGTACCGCGAGGTCACCACCTCCAGGGTGCAGTTGGACAGCACCCGCCTTGCATTGCCGACCAGGCGTTCGGCCAGCGCCGGATCGTCCAGGAGGCGCAGCGCCGCGGCCGCCGTGGCGTCCGGGTTGCCCACCGGCACGATCAGCGCGTCTCTTTCGTCGGCGTAGACGCCGCGGTACCCGTCAAGGTCGGTCAGGACGGCCGCGGTCCCGGCCGCGAGCGTCTCCAGCGCCGCCAGCGGAAAGCCCTCGCTCAACGAAGGCAGCACGCTGATGCTGAACATCGAGAGGTAAGGCACGACGTTCGACTGGTGGCCCGCAAAGCGGACACGGTCGTCGAGATCGAGGCTCGTCGCCAGGCGCTGCAGTGCGCCCTGCAAGGGCCCGGCCCCGACAATCACGAAATACGTATCGGGCCGCTGCCGCCGGATCCTCGCCGCCGCTTCGAGAAAACAGTCGTGGCCTTTCTCCCGGGCAAGGCGCCCGACGATGCCGACGACCGGCGCCTCCCGCGGGATATCCAGCGCCGCGCGTAGCGCGCCGCTGTCCGCCGCCCTGGCCTCGGCGCGGATCGCGGCCACCGGCACCGCGTTCCAGATCACCTCGACAGGCGTCTCCCGGATACAGCGCTGCTCGACCATGAAGCGCTTCACGGCTTCGGACACCGCGATGGCGCACTGCTGCCGGCGTTTCAGCGCCCGGTCGGCCAGGCGCTGGACGGCCGGCATGCGCGGGTCGATGAAATGCTCCTGGATCACCACGGGCAGGCCCGCCTGCCGCCCGAGGATCCGGCCGAAGGTCCAGGAGGCGTAGCCGTGCAGGTGCAGCAGCGTCGGGTGCCAGCGGTCCGCAAGCCGCTTTAGATCCTTGAGCACGCGCGGGTCGAACTTGCTTCGACCGAGGCAAACGACCTCGACGCCGCACTGCATCATGAACTCGCGCGCGCTTTCGTCTTCGCGCAGGCCGCAGACGAGCGCCTCGCAGCGATCCGGCGGATAGGCCGGCAGCCGGTAGGCGAGCTGGCGCGCAGGACCCGCAATCTGCGAACCGTCGACGCTCAGCTTGTCCATGACGTGCAGGACCCTGAGCCGTGCCATGCTCATTGCCTCCGCACGAACAGGGGGCGCGCGGGCTGGCCCTGCGAAACGGTGCCGGCTTCCAGCCGGCCGGTCACGACCGAGTTCGGCGTCACGATGCAGTGATCGGCAATGTGGGCCCCGTCCATGACGATGCATCCCGCCCCGATCCACACGTCGCGGCCGATGGTGATGCCTTTCGAAGTCTTGTCCTGGAGCGCGATCGGCACGTCCAGCCGGTCGTAGCGGTAGTCGTTGCCGACGATGCACACGTTCGGGCTGATCAGGCAATAGTCGCCGATGCGGACACCCCCGGCATCGGCCGAGATGAAGCAGCCGGTGCCGACGTGCACGTTGCGGCCGATGGTGACGTCCCCGTCCGTCGCCTTGAGCTTGGTGAACGAGCTGATCTGGCTGCCCGCGCCGATACGCAGCCTCGGGCTGAGCTCCACCTCCGCCCGCGGACTGATCTTGCAGCGGTAGCGCAGCAGGTAATAGACGGTCACCACGAAAGCCGGCACCAGGAAGCGCTGTACGACTTTCCGGGCTTCCATCAGCTTGCTTCATGCGCGGCCAGGGTCCGCTCCAGCTCGCCGGCGGTGGTGATGGCCTGGATCTCCGCCATGGTGAACCTGACGCCGAAGGCCTCCTCGACGGCGGTGATCAGCCGCAGGTGGTTCAGGGAATCCCATGCCGCTTCCGCCTCGCGCTGCAGGTCCGGCGTTACGGCACCCGCAGGCAGGCCCAGCGTTTCCGCCACGATGCTTTGCAGCTTCTCGTTCATGCGCACCCCTCGATGATCGCGATGTCGTGCACGGCGCAGGGACGCGGGGCACCGTCGTCGGCGGCAAGCCGGTAGCTCCTGGTCCCGTCGGCCGCCGTGCCGACCAGGGTAAAGCCCTGTGCCTCGTAGAAGTCCGCCGCCGGCCGGTTCTTGCGCGTCGGTATGAAGCGCGCGCGCAGCGCACTCGCGCCGGCGCCGAACACGCGCTCCCTGATACGGTTGCAGGCGGCCGTCTCGATCTCGCGGCCGAGGGCTCGGCAGCTCAGGATGAAGCTGTCGATCTCCGGCTCGGGCATATCCAGCCGGACGAGGTAGGCGCCGACCACGCCGAGGTCCCCGAAGTTGTCCCGGACCCTGATCCATTCCAGCAGCCAGTCTTCCGATTCGGCGAACTGCTGCAACTCCGCCAGCGTGTAACGCCGGGTCGTGGCGTTGAACTGGTTGGTCTTCCCGAAGAGCTGGTGCAGCCGGGCCAGCCGCGCTTCCGTCGCGGCGCCGATCTCCACGCGGGTACCGAGGCTCTCCAGGTACGCCGAGAGGTCTACGGCGGTGCGCCGGCTCTCCACGCGCGCCGCGTTGTCGCGATACTGCTCCGTCTTGCGGGCATCCTCCTCGGTCAGCGCGAGCTTGTCGAAGTGCCAGCAGTCCGCAAGGAGGTCGGCATAGGCCGCCGGGTCGCCGGGAAGCCGGATCACCTCGACCTCGGGCAGCGCCTGGCGGACCAGCTCGCATTCCACCGGATTGTCGTCCACGAATACCACGCTGTCGTACCCGATGCCGAGCTCCGCAACGATGCTCTCGATGTTGCTGTGCTTGGGCTGCCAGTCGATGCGGGTGGCGGCGAAGTGCTCGAGCCGCAGCGGCATGTCGAGGCTTCGGAAGGCTTCCTCCACGTCGGCCCGGTTGTTCTTGCTGACCAGGCCCAGCAGGATGCCGCGCGCTTTGAGATCCAGGATCACTCGCTGGAACGCGAGGAACGCATCGCCCTTCGCATCGCCGGCTTCGATGCGCAGGCCTTCGACGCCGTCTTCGCCGACGATGCCGCCCCAGAGCGTATCGTCGAGATCCAGGAGCAGGCATTTCTTCGCGGGCCGCACCAGCGCACGCAAAGCCCGCGCAAGAAGTTCGGCGGCGGCGGCCAACCCCGGGCCGCTCCATTCGATACGCGCGAGGTGGTACATCGGCGGGTTCCACGACGCCATGCGGCCGGCGTTCCCGATCGCGAGGTCGACGTCCAGCACGTGTACCCGGGGATCGTTGCGGTAGGCGCTTGCCAGCCTTTCGTTCAGCCGGGCGGTGACGGCCGCCTCGCCCGCGGCGCTGCCGGGGTCCGCGAGCCCGAGGGCGGGGCGCGGCGTACGCGGGAAGTTGCAGATCACGAGGCTCGCTGCCGTGCGTTCGGCGGCGGCGCTCACCCACTGGCGGACGTGCTCGAGAACCCGCTCCGCCTCGGCGTGCCGCTCCCGTGCGGTCAGGGAGGCGCCGCCGGTTACGAGCGCGGGGGCCAACCCGCGGAGCGACAGGGACAGCACGATCGCACCCGGCGCAAAGGCGTGCAGCGCGGATGCCGGATCGACGATCTCCTGGAAGTGCTGGTCGAATGCCCCTACGTGGCTCGCGAGCGTCAGGCCGCGGGTGAAGGCAACCGCGGTGGCGTGCCGAAGCACCGGTTCGAGCGTGTGATTGCCGAGCCAGGCGACCTTCAGGTCGGCGAGCTCGGGGCAGCCGGCGACGCGGCGGTAGATGCGTTCGACGCTGGCCGTGCCCAGGGTGCTGCCGGCCAGCTCGTCACGCAATGCGGCAAGATCCGCGGCCGAATCCGTCTCCGGCACGGCGCTCATCGTGGGATTGAACTCCGCAAAAGTCCCTGGCTCCTTCTTCGTATGATTTAGACTCCCTTTACCACGAGTGTAGTTCAAGGGCAGATGGCGGGTAACGACGGAAAGATGGGATCGCAGGTACAGCGCCTGGCGTACAACGCGATCGCGCTCGTTACCGGAGGGATCGTAGCACAACTCGTCTTTACGCTGGTCGAGGTGCTGATCGCCCGCAAGCTCGGCGCCGACGCCTACGGCATTTTCGTCACGGCCTACGCCTGGACCGTGCTCGCCTCGACGATCATGGGACACGGCATGGCGCTGTGGATGGTGCAGGAAGGCTCGCGCAACCACGACCACCTCCCCGCTCTCCTCGGTTCGAGCCTCGCCGCCAGCGGCGTCATCTTCATCGCCCTGTACCTGCTGCTGGCCGCCGCTGCCTGGCTGCTGGCTCCGAACCCGGTGCTCGCTTTCCTGCTGATCCTGCTGCCGTACGGTTTCATACTCAACGTGCAGACGAACGTCGGTGCGGTGTACTCCTGCTACCAGACGATGCAGATCAACGCGATCTTCCAGGGGCTGGCACCGCTCGCCATCCTCGCGGTTTATTTCATCTATGCGGCGGACGAGCTTGCCCTGGAGGACGTCGGCTGGGCCTACGTCATCGGCGGCGGCCTCGTCACCGGCGTCTGGCTGATCCTGTCGTTCCGCCGGGTTCGCCCGACCTGGAACGCCCGGCACATCGTCGACACCGCCCGGTCCAGCACCCAGTACGCGCTGAGCAACATCCTCGGGAATATCTACTACCGGGCGGACGTCGTGCTGCTGTCGGCCCTGGCCGGCGTCCGGGAAGCGGGAATCTACGCGGCGGCCTTCAAGCTGGTCGAGCTGGTCCTCAAGTTCGCGGTGGTGGCCGGGCGCGTGTTCGCACCCGCGATCTTCAAGGCAAGCCACGAACCCGGCAAAGCCTACATCGTCTTCTCCAGCATGATGACACGCTTCCTCTCGGTCGCCGGCATGGCGGCGGGCGTGGTCACCTTCATCCTGGCGGACGAGCTGATCCTGTTCCTGTTCGGCGAAGAGTTCACCGCCAGCGTTCCCGTCCTGCGCATCCTCGGCGGCGTCATGGCGACCCGCGGCATGATGGTGGCGCTGCAACTCCTGCTGTCGAGCGTCGACCTGCATTTCCGGCGGGTGGCCTGCCTCGCCGTGGCCGTGGCCGCCCACATCGGCGCGAACGCGATACTGATCCCCCTGATGGGAGCCGAGGGCGCGGCCTGGGCGGGCGTATTCAGCGGCGCCCTCCTGATCGTGCTGTATGCGCTCTCGTGCGCCGGCCGACGGGATTTCCGTTTCGGGCAGTGGCTGCTGATGCCGACGGTCATCGGCACCGTGATCGCCATCGCCGCGCTTGCCGCCGACATCAATGCCTTCGTGGCCGCCATCCTGTCGCTTTCCGTGTTCCTGGCCTGCCTGCTGGCAACCGGCTTCGTACGCGGCGACGAGATCCGTTTCGTCCTCCGCTCGCTCCTGCCGACAGGGTCGACGTGACGGCGTGCGGCGATCCCCGGCCGGCGCCCTTCTTCATCGTCGGCTGCGGCCGTTCGGGGACGACCCTGCTGCAGACCCTGGTCGATAACCACCCGAACATCGCCGTGCCGCCGGAAAGCCACGTCTATGCCCGCTTCGGCTGTATCGCCCATACCTGGCGGGACCTCGCACAGCCGCAGAACCGGCGGCGGCTGATCGGCGCGCTGCTGCGCGACGCGTTCATCCGCGAGTGGCGGCTGGACGTCTCCGTGGACGACGTTGAAGCGCGGCTGCCGCAGCCCTCGTTCGCCGGCGTCGTCGAGGCGCTGTTCTCCCTCTACGCCGAGCGGCACGGCGCCGGGCGCTGGGGTGACAAGACGCCGGGCCATATCCGCCATCTGCGCGCGATCCGGCGCGACTTTCCCGACGCAAAGCTGATTCACCTGGTACGCGACGGGCGCGACGTGGCGGAAGCGATGCGGCGCATGATCTTCTACCCGGTGACGGCCTGCGGCGTCGGCCGGGTGTGGCGCGACGAGGTTCGGCACTGGGACGCTTACTGCGCCGACGAGGGCGCTGCGGGCACGCTGGTCGTGCGCTACGAGGATCTCGTAACCGACCCTCGGGCGACCGTATCCGCAATCTTTCGTTTCCTGGGGGAGCCCAAAATCGACACGGTGGCCACTTACTCGCGGTCGTCGCTGAGCCGGGAGCTGGACGCCCAGGGCCCCTGGCATTCGTCCCTGCGCCAGGGCATCAGCGCGAGCAAGATCGGCGCCTACCGCCGCGCGTTCACGCCGCGCGAGATCGAAGTGCTCGAGTACATCCAGGGCGAGACCTTGAGGGCCTACGGTTACCCGACGTCCTGTCGCGCACCCCGCGCGCCGACGCTTGCCGAAAAAACGTACGCGCTGTTTGCCGACCGCTTGGTGCGCTGGTACCGCAAGCTGCACCACCCGCGCGTGTTCCGCCAGGACCTGCAATACCGCTGGCGCCTCCTCTGGCGCCGCCTCCGCCTGCCGTAGGAGCGCGCATCGCGCGCGATGCCACGTTCACCACCGCCATCGAAACAAAACCCCTGACCACCGCCATCGAACCAACCGCTGACCACCACCATCAAACAACCGCTGACCACCACCATCGAACGGCTGCTGTGGGAGCGCGCATCGCGCGCGATGCCACGTTCGCCACCGCCATCAAACCAATCCCCTGACCACCGCCATCGAACGGCTGCTGTGGGAGCGCGCATTGCGCGCGATGCCTCCGGACGCCGCCGTGGCATCGCGCGCGATGCGCGCTCCTACCGGGGGCCGCTGTTGATTCGCCGCGTCGCTGCGCATAAACTGCTGAAAAGTCGGTCGATGACCGGCCCCCTGTCCGGTGAGTCCCGTCGCGATTCGCCGACAGCGCAGCACTCTACATCGGCATCGAGCCTTCCCCCCGCTAAAGTTGATACGACGGTCTGCGTCGTCCGTAGAGACGGGCTGCCGCACAGGCGGATCGCCCGCACGACGGGCCCCCGGGTAAGGCGCATTCCTCGCGGGACCGGCTCCAGCCATACGAATACTTTCAAGAAACAAGTGGATTGCCCATGCGATCGATTATTGTCAAATCAGTTTTGCTTGCCTTCTGCGTGCTTGCCGCCACGGCACACGCGCAGGAGGAAAGTCGACAGGGGCCGAACGAGGCCGGTTATCTCGTGAACGCGGGCGACCGGCTGGACATCTCGGTCTGGAAGGAGGCGGACCTGCAGCGCCAGGTACTGGTGCGCCCCGACGGCCGGTTCTCCTTCCCGCTCGCCGGACAGATCATGGCGGAGGGCCGCACGGTCGCCGCCATCCAGGAGGAACTGGAGTCTCGGCTGTCACGTTTCATTCCGGACCTCGTCTCCACCGTCACCGTGGTCGACGTGAACGGGAACCGGATTTACGTGCTGGGCCAGGTCAACGCGCCGGGATCCTACGTGATGAACCCGGTCCTCGACGTAATGCAGGCACTCGCCATGGCGGGCGGTACCACGCCGTTCGCGTCGCTGAAGAATATTCGCATCCTGCGCCGCGATGCCGACGGCGTGCAGAGAGCCTACGGATTCAATTACACGGACGTGGCCGACGGCCAGTCGCTGGAACAAAACGTGCAGCTCCAGAGCGGCGACGTGGTGGTAGTGCCCTGACCGGCCGGGCCATGGGACCGCCACTGCTGTAGGAGCGCGCAGTGCGCGCGATGCCACGTTTGCTGCCCGTGGCATCGCGCGCAATGCGCGCTCCCACAGCAGCAGCAGCAGCAGCAGCGGCGGCGCACGCATCGAATCTACATTTTTTCTACAGGACCCCGGGGGTGGACGACGCGATTGCCGCGGCAGCGCGTTACGGCCCGCAACCGGGATCGGAGTGAATCATGAACGTAGTGCATCGCCCTGCCAGGCGAAGACCGAAACATTCGCACACGCGGGCCGCGACGATCGCCGGCGCGCTGGCGATGGCCGTCCTCGTCGTGCTGTTGCCGGGACCGGCAGCGGCCCAGCAGTGGCTGTTCACGCCCGAGATCGAGCTCGGCGCGCATCACGTCGACAACCCCCGTCTCGCCGAACAGGCCGAAACCGACACCATAACCGGCGGGCTCGTCGACGCCGGGCTCGCCATGCGGCGCAACACCCAGACCTCGTCAATACTGCTGCGGCCGCGGGCGGCGGTCTATCGTTACTCCGACGCGCCGGAAGAAGACTCCGAGTCCTACTTCCTCGATTTCACCGGCGATACCGAAACCCAGCGCAGCACCTGGAGCCTCCAGGCCAACTACCGGCAGCAGCAGGTATTCCGGGGCGAGACCACGTCGGTAGAGTTCGACGACGTCGGCATCGACGACGAGGTGCAGACCGGCACCGGCCGGACGTTCACCCGGCGACAGCGCGACCTCTGGCGCGTGAGTCCCGGCGTCATGCTGGAGCTCACGCAGCTTACCTCGCTGAGCGTCGGCCTGAGCTACCTCGACGTGCAGTACGACGTGGAGGAGCCGGGTGAGGCCACCGATTACGACAACAGCCGGGTCGAGGTTGCACTCGGTCACGCGCTGTCGCAGAACGGCGAAATCTCGGCCGCCGTTTATGCGGAACGCTACGACCCGGGCTTTTCCGATCGCGAGACGGACAGCTTGGGGGCGCGCATACGCTACGAGCAGAGCGTCTCCGATATCTCGAGGTTCTACGTCGACGTCGGCGCGCAGGAATCGGAGCGAGAATCGCCGTCCAACCCGGCTTCCGACATCTCGAAAACCTCTTTCCTCTGGAACCTGGGACTCGACCGCCAGCTCGAGGTCACGCGCTGGCGTTTCGAAGTCGGCCGGCGCGTAACGCCGAGCGGGTCCGGGTCGCTGGTCGAGCGCGACATGGTTCGCATTACGATGGACCACCAGTTCCAGCCGCGCTGGTTCCTGCGGCTGGGCGTTGTCGGCATGCAAACGGACTCCGTCGCCGAGGGTTCCTCCCGCGACGCCCGCGACTACCTGCAGGGCCGTGCGACGCTCGCCTGGCAGTGGACGCGAAACTGGACCATCGAAGGCCGCTACAACCTGACGCACCAGGACTTCGAAGACATTCCCGGCGATGCGCAGGAGCACGAGTTTCGCCTCTCGTTCATTTACAGCCCGCCGCTACCAACGCAGTAAGGACGCCTGATCCAGGCTGGAGAGCACATGGCAACGACCACCGAAGACTACACGATGAAGGATTACGTGAATGCGCTGCGCCGGCGCATGGGTCTTTTTGCCGGCGTCCTCGCGTTCGTGCTTGGAGTCGCCATCGCCTTCGCGATACTGCCTCCCGATACCTACCGCTCCACCGCGGAAATGCGCATCGACATGCAGGGCCCGAACGTCGAGCTGCTGAGGCCGATAGAGCTCACCAACTACGCCGACCAGTACATCAAATCGCTGGAACAAAAAGTGATGTCCGGCGAAAACCTGCAAGCCTGGATCGAAGCATCGAATGCCTACCGCCACCTGGGCGGCGTCAGCATGAGCGAGAAGATCGCGCGGATGCGAGAGGACATCGAGGTGCGCATGGTATTCACATCGGTCATCGAGGAGCAGTCGGGCGAGGAAGTCGACCTGATCACCGGCTTTACGACCTCCTTCACCGCGCGCGATCCGGAAGCCGCGCGCATCGTGGCCGACAAGGCAGCGGCCGCGTTCCTGGCGGAAGACCGGGCGACCCGCGTCGACCAGGCGATGGCCGCGTCGAGCTTCCTGCAGGAGCAGATCGCCACCCAGCGCGACGAGATTGCCGACATCGAAGCGAGGATCGCCGAGTTCAAGGAAGCGCATGCCGGCGCCATGCCCGACCTCCTCGTGCTCAACATGACCGCGCTGGATCGCACCACGCAGGAGCTCGAGCAGGTCGACCGGGAAATCCGCACGCTGGAGCAGGACCGCTTCTTCCGCGAGGCGCAGCTGCAGGAAATACAGGCAACCGCCGGCGGCTCGGCCACCCAGCTCGCGGCACTGGAAGCGGAGTACCTGCGCGCCGTTGCGCTTTACGGCCCCGATCACCCCGACGTCATACGCTCCAAGCGGCAGATCGCGGCCCTCACGGGAGAAGGAGCCGGCGGCGTGTCGACCGTGGAGCAGCTCGAAACCCAGCTCGCCGGGCTGCGGGAACGCTACTCCGACCAGCATCCGGACGTGATTGCCAAGCAGCGTGAGCTGGAGGCGGCACGCGCAGCGGGCCTCACCGGCTCGAGCCTGGGCGATCCGCTGTACCTGCAGCTCCGCGCGCAGGTCAACGCGATCGACAGCAACATCAGCAGCCTGAAGGCGCGGGCGGAAGAACTCCGCCAAAGCCGCGCCGACCTGCAGGACCGCATCGCCCGGATGCCGCAGGTCGAGCGCGAATTCCAGGTGCTGCAACGCGAGCTGCAGACCGCCACCATCGCCTTCGACAACCTGCGCCAGCGATCCATGCAGGCGCAGCAGATCGAGTCGTTCGAGTCCGGCGAGCGCGGGGCCCGCCTGCAGCAGATCCGCGAGGCCCGGGCTCCCGACGAGCCGACCGGCCCTCCGCGGCTGGCCATCTCCATCCTGGGCCTGTTCGTCGCCACGACTTTTGCGGGCGGCGCCGCCCTTTTTGCCGAGATGTCCGACAACACGATCCGCGGCCGGAAGGACGTGCTGAGCGTCATGCACACTCACGCCATCGCGGCCGTGCCGATCGTGCAGAACTCGGTCTACCGGTCCGACCGCCGCCGCCACCTGCTGGTGGTTTCCGTCAGCGCCCTGATGCTCGGGGCGATCATCTTCCTGATCATCGGTGCCCTCACCGGATGACCACCTGAACTCACCGAACGAGGTCACGCAGCCATGACGTCAATCATCCAGAAAGTGCTCGAAGCGGAAAAGAAGCGGAGCGCCGCCACCGGGCACCGGCAAGAGTCGCGCTCGCTCGGTGAGGCTACCCGCGACCTGGTCACCTCCTCGGCCCTCTTCAAGGCGCTGTCCGCCTCGCCGGTCGAGTCCAAAGCAATGGAAAGGAACAAGATCCTCCCCGCTATCGACGATCGTGGCGCCGTGACCGCCTACAAGATGCTGCGCACGCGGGTCCTGCAGCGCTTGCGCAGCAACGGCTGGCAGTCGCTGATCGTCACCGGCGCGGGACCGGGCGAAGGCAAGACCCTCACGGCCTGCAATCTCGCCGTCAGCGTCGCGGGCGACGTCAACCAGGCGGTGGCGCTGGTGGATCTCGACCTGCAGCGGCCGTCGCTCGCGTCCTACTTCGGCCTCGACGTCAGGGCCAGTATCGGCGATTACCTGCTCGGTAACGCGGAGCTGGAAGAGATCGTGTACGCGCCTGCCGGCATGGAGCGGCTGGCCATCATCCCCAATCGCGACCCCGTCCCCAATTCGTCCGAGCTGCTCGCATCGCCGCGTATGCGCACGCTGCTCAGCTGGCTGCGCGATCAGGGGTCGGAGACCATCACCCTGTACGACATGCCGCCGATCCTCGCCTGCGACGACGTGCTTGCCTTTTCCCCGTACGCGGACGCCATCCTGATGGTGGTCGCAGAGGGGAAGACGGAACGCACGTCGCTCAGCCGGTGCATGGAGATGATCGGCGACCGTAACCTGCTCGGCGTCGTCCTGAACCAGTCGCGCGAGCAGGAGTCGGTATCGAGCTACTACTACTGATGCCGCGCGAGAGTCGCTGCCCGGCCTTCACGCTGAAGATGAATCATGAGCCTGTCCGTCGTCGTACCGCTGTATAACGAGGAAGCCAGCGTCGAGCGCCTGCATCGATCGATCGTGGACGCCCTGGAGGCACAGGGCTGCGATTTCGAGATGATTTTCGTCGACGACGGCAGCCGGGACGCGACGCACGAGCGGGCGGCCGCGCTTGCCGCCGCCGATCCGCGGCTCAGGGTGGTCGAGTTCAGGAGGAACTACGGACAGACCCCCGCCATGGCGGCCGGCATCGATCTCGCCGACGGCGACATCATCGTGACGATGGACGGCGACCTGCAGAACGATCCGCGGGACATTCCCCGGTTCGTCGAGAAGATGGCGGAAGGTTACGACATCGTGGTCGGCTGGCGCTTCAATCGGCAGGACAAGATGCTCACCCGCAAGATCCCGTCGAAAATTGCGAACTGGCTCATCGGCAAGGTTACCGGCGTGCCTATCAGGGACAACGGCTGTTCGCTCAAGGCTTACCGCGCCGGCGTGATCAAGCGGGTGCCGCTGTACAATGAAATGCACCGCTTCATACCGGCCATGTCGGCGATCACCGGCGCCCGGATCGCCGAAATCAAGGTGAGGCATCACGCGCGCCGCTTCGGGGAATCCAAGTACGGCCTGTCACGGACCTGGAAGGTCCTCCTGGACTTGCTGTCCGTCAAGACGATCACCGGGTTCGCGCAACGGCCGTTGATGTGGTTCGGCCTGTTGTCGTTCCCGCTGTTCGTACTTGCGCTGATCGCGATGGTCGCGGCCATGGTGCCTTTGCTCCGTGCGGACGGGACGTTCAGCGTCTCCCTTGCCGGCACCGGTGTCCTGCTCGCGGCGCTCGGCATTTTCCTGGTACTGGGCGGGGCCGTCGGCGAGCTCGTGTTCTCGACGCGCAAGGTCGATGCGGACAAGCGGCGGGCGATGGTCGCGCACACGGTTGTGGACCTGCGGGATGCCGGACTACCGGGTCCGAACTGAGAAGAGGCGAAGGTAATATGTCCAACAACAAGCCTGCGTACAGCGTCATCGTCCCGGTCGGCAACCGGGTGGACGACCTGGTGGTGCTGCTTGCCGAATACGAAGCCGCGTTGCGGGACAGCGGCGCCGACTTCGAAATGATCGTCGTGCTGGACGGATGGAAAGAGCCGCTGATCGAGGACCTGCGGGAGTACGGCCGGTCGCGGGAGTGGCTGCGCGTGCTGCAGTTCTCCCGCGGCTTCGGCGAATCGGCGGCCCTCATGGCCGGTTTCAGCGAATCGCGCGGCGACCGGGTCGTGACGCTGCCCGCTTACTGGCAGGTAGCGGCCTCGGAGCTCCCGAAGCTGCTGGCCGCGCTCGACGGCGACACCGACATGGCGATCGCCGTGCGCTGGCCCCGGGCCGGCGGCAGGTTCGAACGGCTGCGGCGGGGCGCCTTCCACGGGCTGCTCGAGTGGATCACGGGGCATGCGTACCGGGATCTCGGTTGCGGGGTCCGCCTCTTCCGGCGCCAGGTGGCCGAGGAGATTCCGCTCTACGGCGACCAGTACCGGTTCCTTCCGGTGCTTGCCGCGCGCCGCGGCTTCATGGTGCGGGAGATCGAGTTGGCACAATCGCCCCGGGACCGCTTCCGCGGCCGCTACCGGCTGCGGGAATACGTGCACGGGGTGCTCAACGTCCTGACCGTATTCTTCCTCGTGCGCTTCACGAAAAAGCCGCTGAGGTTCTTCGGCTCCATCGGCTTCATGGCCGCCGGCATCGGCGCGGCGGTAGTGCTGGTGCTGGTCGTGCAGCGCCTGTTTTTCGACATCGCGCTCGGCGACCGGCCGGCCCTCCTCCTCGCCTCGCTCCTGCTCGTGCTGGGCGTGCAGTTGTTCGGGCTCGGCCTGCTGGGCGAGCTCGTCATTTTCTCGCATGCCCGTGAAACCAAGGAATACGCGATACGCTCGATCACGGACTTTCGACAGTCGGCCGCACAGCCGGTGCAAGGTGTCGCCGCTGCGCCGGCGGACCGGGAAGACTACGCCAGGGGAAACGGCGTCGGTGCGGGTGTGGAGGGCTACGCCAGGGAGAACAGGGCCTCGTAAGCCGCGAGAAGCTTCGGGGCCTCATGATCCCACTGCAGGTCGTTCTCGACGCGGCGGCGGCCGTATTCACCCATGCGCCGCCTCCGCTCCTCGTCATCCAGCAGCTCGAGAATCCGGTCGGCGAGATCCTGCTCGTCGTTGCGCTTCGCGTACACGGATGCTTCCAGCGCGGACCGGCGGCCTTCGGTGAGATCGAACTGCACCACGGGCTTGCCGAGCGCCATGTACTCCATGATCTTGTTCATGGTGGACTTGTCGTTCATGACGTTGGCGACGTCCGGGTTGACGCAGAGGTCGGCCGTGCTCAGCATCGTGAGCATCGGCTCATCGGGCACCCGGCCGGTGAAGGTGACGAAATCCCCGATCCCGAGCTCTTCGGCGTAGCGCTTCATGGCTTCGAGTTCCGTGCCGCCGCCGACGAGGCCGAAGTGCACGTCGGATCGTCCCTTCTCGTGCACGATGAGGCGCGCGGCGCGCAGCAGGTAGTCGATACCCTCCTGGGTCCCCATCACGCCGACGTAGCCTACGAGATAACGGCGGCCCTTCTTCAACGAAGGGTCGGGCGGCATCGGCCGCACGCGATCGAGGTCCGGGCCGCTGCGCACGACGAAGACGCGGTCCGGGTCCATGCCGCCGCGCTCGACGGCGATTTCCCGGTAAGACTCGTTGGTCGCGATGCTGACGTCGGCGGTACGGAACGTCAGCCGCTCTGCCAGCAGCAGGCTGCGATGCAGCAAACCGCGTTTGCCGAACTTCGCTTCGAAGAGCTCGGGATTGATGTCATGGTGGTCGAACAGGAAACGCTTGCCGAAAAGTTTGAAAACCGCCCCGATGATGAAGATGTTGTCCGGCGGGTTGCAGGCGTGGATCGCATCGAAGCCGCGCTCGCGCAGCGCCCGCAGGGCGAGCCAGAACTGGGCGGCGAGCGCCCAGCCGTACTCGACGACGTAGCCCAGGAACCCGCGCGCCTCCAGCGGCAGGCGATAGCGGTAGACGTGCACGCCGGCGAGGGTCTCGCGCCGCGCCTCGTGACCTTTGCCGGTCGGGCAGATGACCGAGACGCCATAACCCGCCTGCTGCAACGTGGTGGCTTCCTGCCACACGCGCCGATCGAAGGGGACCGGCAGGTTTTCGACGATGATGAGGACCTTGCGCGGCTTACCAGCAGATGCCGTCATAGGAGCCGTCTGGGTTGTCCGCAAGACCGGTCCGGACGAGATCCACCACGTGCTGGCCGGCTGAGAGCCGCCCGGCGATCTTGCCGAATTCCGGGTCGCCGTTGCCGATGACGATGACGTCCGCGCCTTCGATGGCCGCCCCGATATCGTCCACCATGAGCGCGGCGATGTGCGGGATGCGGTTCATGATGAACTCGCGGTTGGCGCCGACCAGCCGCGCGAGGTTGACGTTGCGGTCGTATACGCGCAGCTCGTAACCTTTGCCGATCAGCCGCTCGATCAGCTCCACCATCGGGCTTTCGCGCAGGTCGTCGGTGCCGGCCTTGAAGCTGAAGCCCAGCACGCCGACCTTGCGGCCGCCGTTGGCGGCCACCATGTCGAAGCCCCGGCGCACCTGCAGCTCGTTGCTCGGCAGGATGGCCTCGAGGATCGGCAGGTTGACGTCCATCGTTCGCGCCTTGTACGTGAACGCGCGCAGGTCTTTCGGCAGGCAGGAGCCGCCGAAGGCGAATCCCGGCTTCAGGTAGTAGGGCGACAGGTTCAGCTTGTCGTCCATGCAGAAGATGTCCATGACGCGGTGACCGTCGACCCCCAGCGCCTTGGCCACGTTGCCGACCTCGTTCGCGAAGCCGACCTTCAGTGCATGCCACACGTTGTCGACGTACTTGACCATCTCGGCCGTTTTCAGGTCGGTGGTGACCAGCGGGCACGGCAGGTGCCGGTACAGATCCGCAACGATCTCCCCGCTCCGCTCGTCGGAGCAGCCGATGACGGTCTTCGGCGGGTTGCGGTAGTCGTAAACCGCGCTACCCTCGCGAAGGAATTCCGGGTTGATGGCAACGCCGAAATCCTTGCCGGCTTTTTTGCCGGAAGCTTCTTCGAGCGTGGGCACCACAACCTCCAGCATGGTCCCGGGCAGCATGGTGCTGCGCATGACGACGACGTGGTAATCATCCCGGTCGCGAAGCGCCTGGCCGATCTCCCGGCACACCGTTTCGACGTACCGTAGCTCGAGACTGCCGTTCGCCTGGCTCGGTGTGCCGACGCAGACGAGCGAGACCTCCGACTGCAGCACGGCCGACCCGGAGTCCGTGCCGGCGCGGAGGCTGCCGGCCTCCACGGCTTCACGAATCAGCTCTTCCACCTCTTTTTCGATGACCGGCGTGCGCCCCGAGTTGATCAGGTCGACCTTGGTGGTGTTCGGGTCCACACCGATCACGGTATGGCCGTCGCGCGCGAGGCAGGCCGCCGAGACGACGCCGACGTACCCCAGTCCAAATACGCTGATTTTCATTCCATGGTTCCAGGCTTACCGGCATCGGAGGACCGGTTGATTGCACATTCGATTGTGGTCTTGGAGCCCCGCAGCCTTCTTACCCACGGTTCCAGCAGCCGCAGCGTGACCCGAACCGGGCCGATTTCGGCCGCGGCATTGGTGCCCTCGCGGGAAACGCGGCATTCTTTTCGGGAAGTGCCAACAGCGCTCGACGCTATGATAGCCATTGCCGCGCAGCGTATCTACGATTTCGGGTCAACGTACCCGGTTTCCCGATACCTTGTAATAGCGGAGGCGGTAGCGAAGTGCCCCCACCCATCCGCGCTTCGACGCCGTCGACCTGACGAGCGACACACCGTCCTTGAGCTGCAGGAAGCGCTGCTTCCAGGCAGGCAGCGGCACCGGCGGCCCCTCGTACCCGCACGGATAATCCAGGAGCCGGAGCGTCGTGCAGGCAATGCGCTCGATCTTCGCTACCATCCGGGGAGACATCCGGGCCTCGTATTTCCGGACGTTGCTCGTCATGACCGAAGCCATTCCCTGCGCGTCGCCCTTGTTCTCCGTCCGGGGGTCGAGCTCGAGCAGGTCCTCCGTGAAACCTACGCCGAGAAAACGGCAGGTACGCGACAGGATCGCGACGGGGTCCGCGAGAAGATCTTCGTAGCGTATCTCCATGTAGCCGTCGGGAAGGCGGCGACCGTCCTCCAGGCACTTCGAAACGTCCGATTGCCATCGCTGGGCGGCACGGAGCATGCTCTTGCCCCAGGCCTTGTTCACCGACAGGCTGTAGTCGCGGGCGTCGCGCACGATGTGCAGGATTCGGGCATCGGGGAAGTGCCTTCTCAAAAGCGGCACGTGCGTGATGTACGACGGTGACTTGTCGCCCCAGGCAATCGAATCATCGTTCGCCGGTATGGACACGGCGGTCCGCATCAACGCGGAGAACACGCCCGCCGGCGTAAACGCCGCGCACCGGGCAAACCACTCGTCGCACTCGATAGGGATACCCTTTTCCGAGCATTGGATGAAAAACGGCAGCTTTCGGCAGCTCCGGTAAAAGCGCTCGAACGCCTCCCGGTCGTCAATGGCACCGAATCGCTGCCAGTGCCTGGCCCAGAAAGGAAAGAACTCCGTTTCGATTTGGGCGAAGCGAATCTGCGGATGCTGAGTCAGCATGCCCCGCAGGAGCTTGGTCCCGGAACGGGGCATGCCTACGATGAACACGGGCGGCGCCGCGCCAGGTATCGTTTCGGACTCGTAACCGGTCATCGAAACGTAGCGCCTGGCGCTCGATGGGACTGCAGTGTCGCGTAACGGCTTACCATATCCGCAAACCTGAATAATTCGAGGACGCGTCTCCGGGCCGCTATCCCCAGTGATCGTCGCATTTCCGGCGAGGCATGGAGGTCTGCGAGGATCGATGCCAGGGTATCGATGTCGCCGGTCGGGAACAGCATCCCGCTCTTGCCGTGTTGCACCATCTCGGCGGCACCGCCGATATCGCTCAGGACGACCGCGCGGGCCATCGCCATGGCCTCCAGTGCCGCATTCGAGAAAATCTCTGCACTGGAAGGAAGGATGAAGACGTCCATCATGGCTATCGCCGGCCTGACGTCCGCCATGGCGCCCAGAAACAGGACCTTGTCGCAACGCCCTCCTCCGCCGCGAGCTGCTCCAGGCTCCGCTTCTGGGCGCCCGTCCCTGCGATGATGACATAAGCATCTCGCCCGGCTTCGTGCAAACGCGCGAAAGCCCTGATCAGCAGGTTGAAGCTCTTCTCAGGGGCAAGCCGGCCGATGCTTCCAATGACGAAAGCCGTGTCCGGAATGCGCAACCTGCTCCGCAGTGCCTCACCTTCTTCCGTACCGTTGCCGGGAGAGTAAAAGACATGATCCACCCCGTTGTAAATGACCCGTGCACGCTCGGGTGGAACCCGGTACCTTGCCGCCCATAACGCCTGTTGCACGATGCAGCCGAACACGACCTCATCGCACTGGCGCAATAGCGGGGCGTATACGCCGCGGATCAGCATGTCGGTACCCGTTGGTTCAGGGGCGTTGACGAGACCTATCGCTTTGATGCCTTGCGCCCTGGCCAGTTTCACGGCGGGAACAACGTACAGCAGCGGGTAGTGGTTGACGGCCACGACTGCCCTCGTGTCATCGCCGATGAGACCACGCAGCACCTGCAAGGCCTCAATCGAATACTTTCCACGCCTGCCGAGATGGACGGTCGGCACCTCGGGGTCGATCTTGCCGGCCGCGGAAAGCCGGTCGTCCAGGTAAGCCAGCGTGACCGGAATACCTGCATGAACCATCGAGTTGGCGATCCGGATGATCTTTACTTCGGATCCGCCGATGCCGAGGCTGTTCAGGACAAACAGCATGCGATCTCCCGGCCTATTCGACCATGTGCCGGCGAGACAACGCCGCAAAGGCAGGCCCGCTCAGGTCCTCATACCTGGCCTCGAGCCTCTGCGCGACCTTCGATGCCGAGAAATGCTCCCTGGCATACCGGTGATTGTAATCGCCCATCTTTCTCCGTACTTCCGGCGTCAGGCCCCTCAGGATATCGGCGAACACGCGATCGCTTCGGCTGTCGCTGGCAAAGCCCATCCGCTCGTTGAAGAAATCCCTCAGCCCGCCCACTGAGCGCGTCACCACAGGCAATCCGTAAGCCATGGCTTCGAGCACCGTCGTCGGCATACCCTCGTCAAGCAATGTCGGGAAAAAGAAGACATTCGCTTGCGTATAGGCTTTCCTCTTCTCGTTGTCCTCGACGTGCCCGATGAACCTGACGTTATCGAGACCGAGATCGGCAACCCGCTTTTCCTGTGCCGCGCGGCAAGGCCCGTCGCCGGCAATCGTCAACGTTGCATTGTCCAGCAGCCGGAAAGTCTCTATTGCAAGCTCCAGTCCCTTTCCCGGCACAAGGCGGCTCAGGTAGAGGATATTCAGCCTGTCATCCGAGGGGTCGGCGCGGTGCCGGAAAACGCTATCGTCAACGCAGGTCGTGCCGAGGCTGATCGGGACGGTAACGCCCATGGCACGAAGCTGCCGTCGAAAGTCGGCCGCAAGCACGATGATCTCCTCGGCGCCATTCAGTATCCAGGAGAAAAGCCAGGCGACGCGCCATCGCTGCACACGTTCGCGAAACTCGTTTTGCCAGCCGTGCACCAGCACCATCGCCCGAACCGAGTGGAAGCGAGCAATCAGCAGGAACACCCAGTCCCTGGCAACCGCTTTGCTGTTCATCGACGGGTTCAGGTGGACGAGTCCTATATCGCCTTTCGACAACCGCCGATGAAAATGCCAGTAGTCCCGTAACAACCGTTTGAGCAGGTTCTGCTCCGGGTTGCAGCCGATCTCGAAAAACTCCTTCGCCAGGATGCCGTTCGATCGCCAGTGCTTGTGGAGCAGCCGGCAATAGTTCGTTACGCCGCCCGACATTTCCCAGCGCGGCACGGTTATGAGGACGCCCTGCCGGACGAGCATTGATTTTCCGATCCTGCTCGGGATCGACTCGCGAATAGCCATATCCCACCTTTCGGTGTTTATTTTCGTTGACTGGAGTTTTAGAGGCTCTGCTGGCAGGGCGTCCTGCAGGTGCACGACGCTGGAGCCTTGATTGATTGGTCGGCCCCATTGTACCAGACGATGAGGCGAATTTCCCGCACCGGCGCGCGTCAGCCCGGGGAACGACGCACCTCGCATTCGATCCTCGTGCCGAGCTCACTCGGCCCGTGAATCTCGTTGACGAACCAGACGGTGTCCGCCGCCACCTTGTCGTCGAATCGCCGTGAGACCCAGCCGCCGGGTGGCTTATCGGAACCCCGGAGTCTTCTCGTCTCGCCGACCGGTTCCAGCGGGCGCAAAGTCACGCGAACGGGCCCATGCTCGGCCACCACGGTCGTACCCTCGAGCGAGACGCGGCACTCTTCCGAGAAATGCCAGGCCCGCTCTACGACGTGAGGACCGTTGCAGGACAGCCGGTCTGTGACCTCGATCGTGTTCCCCCGGTGCATGATGTCCCGGCGGTGTACGACCGGATCTTCCAGCCGGGTGTACCCGTCGTGCTCGCCCGAGAAACGACTGCTTGCATTGTCGAAACTGAATGCAAGGCAGCGGGCCTTTGCATGATGCAGCCACATGAAATTGCCGCCCTGGACCGATTGGTCGCAGCCGTCCACCCGCACCGTGTTGTGCGCGCTCGTCCCGCGGAAGTACTGACGCCACTTCGGTTCCGTATGGTAAGAATAGGTGCCCGGATCCACGAGTATCTCCCGCCCGGCTACCGAGAGGACGAAGGACAGGGCGTCCGCGTGCCCATGGGCAGCGAGACTCAGGTAGCCGAGCGGCCCCGAATCCACGATCAAGCGAATCTCCTCGTCGCGCCCCAGGTCCCGGCCGAGGATGTAATAGCCGCCGCTCGGGAACTCACGCCGGCATCCATCAGCAGTAGTGCCCGACGCCAGGTGGCTCTGTGCATCATTCCCGAGCAGGAAACGGGTCTTGTCGTCCAGGCCGCCGCTCCTGGCGGCGAAATCCGGCCGATCGAACAGGACGGCGCCGGTCGCCAGCAACGAGCGATACGGGCAGAATCCCGGTTCCTGCGACAATCGCACCACGAACCCGTCATCCGCATCGCCGATCATCGGGACATTGCCGGCTACGTCCATGATCGCGTGCAGGTATTCGATCATGCGCTCGATGGTTTGCCAGTAGTCGTCCGGGAAGGCAGCGCCGCGGCTGCGGCCCGCGAGGGCCGAAAGTATCAGGAAATCCAGGACGAACTGCTGGTAGGCGACGGCTTGCTCACGGTTGACACCGTCCGGATGATTCTGCGTGCGCGCCGTTTCAACCAGCAGCAGCTTCGCTTCTCGTCCCCACTTTTCAAAATCGTCCCAGTACGGCCAGGTACAAGCAGCGACAAACAAGCCTGCCGCCTCACCCACCAGGTGATTGTTGGCGGAGGAATGCAAAGAGTGATAATGACGGATGAAATGCGCATGTTGATACACGCTCCGAAGCCAGCGATCGAGCAATTCCGCGCCCTGCTCGCCGGCGAAGAGCTTGCTGCCGCGCCCGCCGATCAACTGCCACGCAAGGCTCCAGTTGATCAGGCGGATACCCACTTCGAGGGAACTTGCCCAGTTCGCACCCATAGGATACGGGCACTGTGTCAACCATGACTCCACCCAGCGGCCAACCGCCTCGCGGTAACGCTCCTCGCCCGTCAGGGAATAAGCCTGGGCGAGCGTAACCAGCTCGAGGTGGCGATTGGGTTCCCAGAGGTACTTTATATTGCCTACCAAACGTTCATCACGGTAATCGATTGCCTTGCCGAAAGTGAGCGGCGCTGCAATACCGGTAAGCGGATCACGATTCCAGTCAGGCGTTTTTCCCGGGTAGTCGAGTGTTTTGGCAAAGACGGATGCCTGGCCGGCCATCAGCCGCTGTGCCGCACGTTCGTAAGGAAGGCTGTCGACGTTCCCCGGGTGAATGAACGCCGGCGGGGGGCGCTCGGGTGGAATGGCGGGCGTCGGCGGCTGGAATGCGGAGAGCAGGCCGCGGCGTTCAAGGCAGACGCGGGCCGTTCTCCCGACCCGATGGCCGATTTCCGGAAGGGACATGCGGGACAGGCGCCTCGCGTACCAAATCAGGGGCTGCAAATCCGCTTGCTCCCCCGGACCGGGTAAGGCCGGCACTTACATAGTGACATCGTTATTCCCGCTCTCGTTGCTCCATGCTATTGTCGAATGGCCTTCCGAGCGCCACGCTTCTTATTGTAGCCGTTCCTGCTTCGCTGCGAGTCCGCGGCGCTGTTTCCATGAAGGATCATCTCCTGGACAAGAGTGAGCAACTCCGAGTATTGATTACGGGCCCGTCGCTGGACGCCGTCAGCGGGGTATCCACACACATCCGCCAGCTACTCGATTCCCGGCTGGCTGCCGAGTACGAGTTGCTGCAGTTCCAGGTCGGCCGGGAGGGCCGTAACGAGAGCCGGTCGGGCAGGCTTTTGCGCGTGCTACGGGATTACGGCAGGTTCGTGTCGACGCTGGTCCGCTACAAGCCGCACGTGGTGCACCTGAATCCCTCACTGAACAAAAAGGCGTTCTGGCGCGACCTGGTTTTCCTGCTCATCGCGAAGCTGTTCCGCCGGAAGGTCGCCTACCAGGTCCACGGCGGCCCGACTCCCCAACGGTTCTTCCGCTCACCGCCGATGAAGCGGTTCCTGAAGTGGGTCCTCCGGCTCCCCGACGCGATCGTGGTCCTCGGGAACGTCGAGAAAGAGGCGTATGAGAAGTTCAGCCGCTATAAATCCTTTGCCGTGATACCCAACGCGATCGATATTGCACCCTACGAGGCCAGGTCCAAGAGCCGGACGCCTGGCAGGGCGCAACTGTTCTACATAGGCAGGCTGATCGAAACCAAGGGTATTGCCGAGACGCTCGACGCCCTGGACATCCTGCTGCGCGATGCCGACGCGTTGCCGGCGCTGAAGTTTGTGATCGCGGGCTCCGGCCCGGCCGAGGAGAAACTGCGACGCCACGTCGAGTCGGCGTCGCTGTCGGACGTCGTGACGTTCGTCGGCCCCGTCTTTGGTGACCGGAAGCTAGACCTTTGGCAAAGCGCCGACATCTTCGTGTTCCCCACCTACCACCAGGAGGGACTGCCGTATAGCATCCTGGAAAGCCTTGCGTCCGGCACACCCATGATCACGAGCCGGACCGGCAACATCCCGGATGCGATACGACACGGGTCCGAGGGCCTGATGGTGGAAACGAAGCGTCCGGCCGCCGTGGCCGAAGCCCTCGTGAAGCTCCTGTCCGAACCCGACCTGCTGCGGGAAATGTCCGCGAACTGCAGGCAAACGGCTCGCGAACGATTTACGGGTGATCGCCTCGCGCGCGACTTCGGCTCACTGTATCGCCGGCTGCTCGATTCCCCCTGAATTACTCCAGGACAACCGGCGGCAGCGGAGCTGCTTCTTTCTCGGCCACGCGTACTTCGCCGGTGGGCGACGATCCGTCGGGTGACATCGCGGCGAACGACGCCGACGCACGCGCCACCTTGATGTTCGCGTTGTAAAGAACGCGATCGTCGTCGAGGTCCCATACCTGGGCCTCATCCATGTACATACCTGCCTTGATACCGAAACCTGCAGGCGAGTTGTAGCAGATCCCGCGATCGAGAGTCTTGTTGCCTACCGTGACTTCCTTGGGCTCTATGTGCAAGACCTTCACCCACGGGCCTTCCCCCGCGCGCTTCCATACCTCGAGCAGGCCCTCTCCTCCTTCCTTCGAGCCCCGCGCATCGAACACGACGTGGAAGACCCAGTCCGTCCAGCCGCCCTTGTTCAGGTCCGCGAGAGCCGCGCGTGATTCGCTTACGTCCGGAAAATCGGCCAGCAGGTCTCCGGTCTCACTACCGGATTCGGGATACGTCGGCGAATACCGGATCGACTGTCGCCAGGGGATCTGGCTGCGGAAGTCCTTTTTATCGGTCCACGCGTGCCTCACCTGCCAGTGTCCGTTCGTTACTTCGATGTCGATACACGGGCCGACTCCACCCCCATCGCTTCTCGGCTTCACCTGGAACACCAGCACGCCCCAACCGTCGCCGGAATCATCCCAATCGGACGGCAGGAAGTGGCTGACGGAAATCCAGCGCTCGGACCCGTAGCTGAGGGCGTCATAGACTTCAGGCAGCGTGGACTGGACCGTGAGCTCGCTCCGCCGGCGCCTGCATTCGCCCCCGTCGCAGTCTCGCGGCTTGCTGCCGTTCGCCGAGTTCTTCACCGTGAACTTCGCGGCGTACTCGCTGCTGCCGCGCGTCGGCCCCTTGGGGTAATGGATGCCGTTGACCGTGCGCTCCGTTGCCGCCACCAGCGACAGCAGTTCTCCATTGCCGATGTGGTTGGAAACCTGTTTGCCGTACTGGACAGGACGGCCATACTCCGGCACCTGGTTGAACGAAACGGCGTTCCTGTCGTCGTGGCGGTGCCACTGCGTAAAGTCCCCCGTGCTATAGTCGCCGGACCAGATCGTCTCCGCTGTCCCGATCCCCGGTGCGACGACCAGGGTCCCGGCCATCAGTGCTGTCGCCGTTTTGCGACGGTACGTGCTGAGAAGTGACTGTAGCCCCATGTGCGCTTTCCCCATACGGTCTTTCCGATGCCGCTGCCGGCACCGGATCAAGCGATAAATCTGACAAGCGGCGGGAAGGCGCGTTCAACGGCGTCCCGCCCTACTGTAGGTCGAACCACTTTCGGCCGCTCGCGCGGCCTTGCCCTAAGTGAGTCGTATTATGTAAAGGGGCGGGAGAATCGCATCGCCGGGTAGGACTGTCAACACGCAAAAGCGTCTCAAATTGGCGTCACTCCTGCGGCGGCATTGCGGCGTTTTACTGCCGCCATGCCGCCCCACAGCGCCAACCGATTTGACAAACGTCGGTGGGCGGGGCGGGGAGACGACGT
>CAYRKH010000003.1:60915-78402 GCA_964424805.1 uncultured Woeseiaceae bacterium | reverse complement strand
TGCGCGGGTTCGTACTTCCAACCCCAAACCGCTACAAAACGGGGCGACCCACCGGCGGGGCCATGGGGGCTTTTAACCGCCCAACCCCCGCCACTCAGCGCCAACCTATTGGACAATCGTCGGTGGCCGGGGCGGAGAGACGACGTAATCCGGCGGCGGCTCCTCTGCTCCCGATTGGCCGGGTGCCGATCCGTCCGGTGACATTTCCGAGAAGGGAGTCGACGCGCTCCCCACCTTGATGTTCGCGTTGTAGAGAACGCGATTGTCGTTGAGATTCCATACCTGGCGCTCGTCCATGTACATGCCGGCTTTGATACCGAACCCGTCAGGCGAGTTGTAGCAGATCCCGCGATCGTACGTCTGGCCGTCCACGGTAACCTTGCCGGGCTTTATGTCCAGAACCTTTACCCACGGGCCGTCCCCTGCACGCTTCCATAGCTCCAGCAGGCCCTTGCCGCCATCGCCGGCGCCCCGTGCGTCGAAAACGACGTGGAAGACCCAATCCGTCCAACCGCCTTTATTCAAGTCCGCGAGAGCCGCGCGCGATTCGCTTACATCCGGAAAATCGGACAGCAGGTCTCCGCTCTCCTTACCGGAAGCGGGATAACTCGGCGAATACCGCACCGACTGTCGGTAGGGAATCTGGCTACGGAAGTCCTTGATGTCGGTCCACGCGTGCCTCACTTGCCAGTGCCCGCGGTGGACCTCGATGTCGATACAGGGGCCGACACCACCGCCGTCCTTTCGCGGCTTCACCTGGAACACCAGCACGCCCCAACTGCTGCCGGCGTCATCCCAGTCCGCCGGCAGGAAGTGGCTGATCGACATCCAACGTTCGCTCCTGTAACCCAGGGCGTTATAAAGTTCCGGCAGCGTGGCCTGGACCGTCAGCTCGGTCCGCCGGCGGCCGCAGTCGCTGCCATCGCAGTCCCGCGGCTTGCTGCCGTTCGCCGAGTTCTTCACCGTAAACTTGGCGGCGTACTCGCTACTGCCGCGGGTCGGCCCTTTGGGGTAGTAGATGCCGTTGATGGTGCGCTCCGTTGCCGCTACCAGTGACAGCAGGTCTCCATTGCCGACATGCTTTGATGGCTGGCCGCCGTACTGGATAGGACGACCGTACTCGGGAACCTGCGAGAACGACACAACGTCCGGATCGTCCCACTTGTTCCACTGCCTGAAGTTTCCGTTCTCGTAGTTGCCGGACCATACGATCTCGCCGGCACCGATGGCGGGCGCCGCGATTAATATTGCTGCTGCCTGGACGGCAGCGATCCTGCGAAAGCTTATCCTGCGAATTGCTTGTTGCTTCATGAACCTTGATTCCCCTGCCGGTTCTATATTTATCGACATGTACGGCGGTATCGCCGCGCACGCTACCGGGCAAGGGAGGTGCAGGAAAACCGGGACGTGCGGACGCGATTGCACCGCACCGATGACCCCATTTGGCAACCCCGCTGTCATAGGCTCTCGCGAGTCCCTTAGACCGGTAGCTTTGCGCCCTTGCCTTTCAACAAGTTCGCCTTTTGCGGAGCGGAGCATCGCATCGCTGGACATAATGTGTCAACAACCGATTCGGCGGCCGTCGCTCAATGCAGACGATTGCCCGACGTCGTGGAATGGTCCGGCGTTTTACCGGCCATCGTCTCGTGTATGATTTGACTGTCAGTCATGACCCTGCATTTTAACTCCGTTGTTTCCCGGTAACTTTTGACATGTGTGGAATCGTCGGCATCCTGGCCGGGAACTCCGGCGGCGATCACCTGCGGGATGATCTCGAGAAAGCCGTCGGCCTGCTGGAGCACCGGGGACCGGACGATCGCGGTACCTGGCTGAATGGCTCCGGCGTGGCATTCGGCCACACGCGGCTGTCCATCCTCGATCTCTCCGCGCACGGGCACCAGCCGATGGTGTCGGCTGACGGACGCCACGTCATCGTTTTCAACGGTGAAATTTACAACTTCGCGGATATTCGCGCCCGGCTGGAATCCCTCGGGCATTCCTTCACGGGTAGCGGCGATACCGAAGTCATCCTCCACGCCTTCAGGGAATGGGGATCGGCCGCCGTCGAACAATTCATCGGCATCTTTGCCATTGCGCTATGGGATGAACGGGAACAGGTCCTCGAGCTCATCCGCGACCGGGTCGGCGTGAAGCCACTGTACTTCGGCTGGGACGGCAGCTCTTTGTGCTTCGGCTCGGAGCTGAAGGCGCTGCGGGCGTTTCGCCACTGGTCGCCCGAGATCGACCGGCAGGCACTCGGTGAATTCCTGCAGTACGGCTATGTGCCGGACGATCGCAGCATCTACCAGGGCGTCCGCAAGTTACGACCCGGACACCGGCTGAAGATCAAAAAGGGGCGGCAACCGGTCGTCGAGCCTTACTGGTCCGTGCTCGACGCCCTGGATGTGCCCCTGGAAGGCAGCGACGAAGACATTGAAGCCGAGCTCGAAGCCTTGCTGGTCGACGCCTTCAGGCATCGGATGGTGTCGGACGTCCCCGTCGGCGTTTACCTGTCGGGAGGCGTGGATTCCTCGTTGGTTACGGCCCTGCTGGCCCGGCACTACGACCAGCCGATCCGCACGTTTACCATCGGCTTCGCCGAGAAGAGTCACGACGAGTCCCGATGGGCGCGACGCGTGGCGGAGCATTGCGGCACGACACACGCCGAATACATTCTCGAGCCGCGCGAAGCGCTGGACATTGCAAAGGACTGGGGCGGCCTGTTCGACGAGCCCTTCGCCGATTCATCCAGCATTCCGACGCTGCTCGTTTCCCGGCTGGCCAGCCGGGAGGTCAAGGTCGTACTGTCCGCCGACGGCGGCGATGAATTGTTCAGCGGCTACAACGCCTATACCGGAGTACTTCGCCGGCTGGATCGGCTGGCGAAGGTGCCGGGATGGATGCCGGACGCCGTGCGCGCGGGTTCCGCGCGGCTGCCCCCGGCAGCGCTGTGGACACCGATTCGAAAGCTCCACTACTGGAACGAGATGTTCGGTGACCCGACGCCGCGCGGACTGATCAACCTGGCGATGTCTACCTGGTATCCCGGCCAGATCCGCAGTCTCCTGGGCCACTACGAGGGTCCGGGTGAGATGAATTCCTACCCGGGAGATGCCGCGACGCAGATCAGCCTCCGCGACTTCCACCATTACCTCCCCGGGGACATCCTGACCAAGGTGGACCGGACTACCATGGCGGTCGGCATCGAAGGCCGTGACCCGCTGCTGGATCACCGGTTGGCGGAGCTCGCATTTCGCCTTCCACCCCATTTGCGGCGCGGAGCACTGGGCCCCAAGCACATACTCAGGAAGATCCTTTATCGGCACGTTCCGAGAGAGCTGGTCGATCGGCCGAAGAAAGGATTCGCCATACCCAAAGCCCTTTGGCTCAGGGGAGACCTCCGGGAGCTCGTCGACGATTTCCTGGCGCCGGGCCGCATACGAAACGCCGGAATAATGGACTGGCGCCAGGTCAACCGCATCGTCAAGGATTTCCATGCCGGCAAAACGTCCCTCGCGGACCCGCTGTGGTTCCTCCTCACGTTCGAGATGTGGAGAGAACGCTGGAACTGAGTCCCCGGTGACTCATTCATGCGTCGCAGACCGGCGAATGAGCCGGTAAGCCGGCACGATCGGTCCCGGAATAGCGGCGATCATCTGCTTCTCCTCGAACGGGCCCTGTAGCCGGATCACCGCGACCAGGCTCAGCGCTCCCAGCACGGCTGTCTGCAGGACGTAGATCCAGTCGGGGTGGCTGCCGTAGCCGATGACGTACAGGCTCACCAGCGGCACCGGCACGGAAATCAGTATCGCGCGCCACAGCGCACCCGAGCCCGGCCAATCGAAGCCGATGTAACGCGCCCGCACCCGGATCACGAAGATGGTCACGACGGCAGCGACCAGCCAGGCCGCTGCAATACCCTCCGGGCCGAAGCGGTCGCGCACGACGAGCATGAGCACGGCCAGCAGCGCCGCGTGCATCAGCACCACGCGAAAACGCTCCACCCTCGTGCCCATCACCAGGAGGACCTGCGCCGCGATCGCGTAGATGCTCATGGCAGCCGACCCGTAACAGAGGAACAGCGCGGTTTCCCAGGTGCCGGCGTAGGCCGGGCCGGCGATCACCGCGATCAAGAACGGCGCCATCGCCGCCAGTATGGAAGCCAGCCAGACAAACACCGGCGGCGCGACGGACCAGACTCTCCGGAACATTGCCGACAGCGCCCCCGGCCCCTCGCCGAACCGGGCCGAGAAGACCGGTATGATGATGGAGGTCACCGGCCGGAACAGCACCTGGAGCTGCATGGCTACGGTCTTTGCAACGTAATAGCCCGCCATCGCCACCGGACCGAGGATCGACGATACCAGCAGCGCATCGCCGCGACTGCGGAGCATCTGGAACACCGCCTCCGCGTAGAACACGCCGGAGTCCGCGATCAATGCGAACGGCGACGCGATCTCCCGCCGGAACAGCCAGCGCCGGGTGGTCCAGAGCAGCGCGAGGCAGAACGGCAACTGCCCCGCTGCCAGCCCCAGGAACAGCGAAAGCTCGGACGGCCGCCAGAGATAGAAGAACAGGGCGCTCGTTTTCGCAGCGATATCGCCATAGACGCGGATCACGCCGTAGGCCGTTGCCTCGTTGCGCGTGATGAGCATGGATCCGTTCAATTCCATGAACATGTAACCGGCAAGCGGCAGCGTAATCCAGCGTATCGTCTCCGGATCGAAGTCATAGCCGCCGAGCACGAGCGGCGTCCAGGTGCCGGTGAGCGGAAACAGCAGCGCGAACATGAGCACGACCGAGAAGCAGCCGATGATGTAGGCCGCGCGCATCATGGCGTTCGCACGCCCGGGTTCCTTGACGCGCATGCGCGGAAAGTCGCGCTGGAGCGTCGTGGTGACGCCGAAGCTCATGCTGATGAAGAGCACGGCAGCGAGCGGGGGGATGAGGCCGATGTAGGCGAGGTGCTGCATCTCCAGCGTTCGCGCCAGAAACGCGAACACGACCATGCTGACGGCTTTCCCGCTGATGTTGATCGACAGCAGGCTCAGCAGCCCCTTCATGGGTGCGTGCTACTCGCCCCGGCGGCGCGCCGCGCCCGGAGAACGCCGGAAACGGGCACTTCTTCTACCGCTGCCGCCTCCTTTTCCGTGACCGCGATCCGGAGTGACATGCCGACGAACGCCCAGACGTATAGCCAGGTGGACTGCAGCGTACCGAAAGAAAGGGCGGCCAGCAGCGACAGGAAGCCGAAAATGAAAGCCATCAGCAGCCGCCGGGTATCCGGATCGGCGTATCGCAGCGCGGAACGTACCGTCCGGAGGATGTTGACATAGACCAACAGCATGAGGACGAGACCGATGAGCCCCAGGTCGTACAGGATGCCGAGGTAGCTGTTGTGAGTCGAGAAACGAAAGTAGAAGGCATTGTAGGCATCCCAGCCGTAGCCCGTGATGAACGTAACCGGGTTCTCGGTCATGCTTTCCAGTGCCCTGAGCCAGATCATGGTGCGCCCCGAGCTCACGGTGTTGATGGTGCCGGCATCGAACTGTGCGAAGCGCGTGAGCAGCAGGTCTCCGTAGCCGGTAAGAAACATGCCGAGGACGGCCAAGGTCACGCAAGCCACGGCGGCCACGCCCGTCCGGATCATCACCACGCCCGGTATGAACTCGCGCATGTAGAAGGCGCCGACCACGCTTCCCGCCAGCAGCCCGACCATTGCGCCTCGGGACACCGCCATGAAAAAGGCAAGAAAGGACAGGATGGCGCCCGCACCGGCGACGGTTTTCCGGATACCTTTCTCCGACCAGACGAGTGCAACGATCGCCGGCAGGAACGCCGCGAGGAACGCGGCGTACTCGTTGGAGGAGCCCGTCGGCCCGCCCACACGCCCGTCCGTGCGCTGCTCGATCAGGCCGAGGTCCGGGATGTTCAGCGCGTCCACCACGGTAACGACGTTGGCCAGCATGATCAGCCACAGCATGTTGCGGATCACCCAGATCCCCTGCGAGGTGCTCCGGGTTGCGTAGAAGAAGATGAGCAGGACCATGAAATGATCCACGACCTGCGATTTGAGGGCGATCGCTGAAGTCCGCGCGCTGTAGCTTTGATAGTCCAGCAACAGCAGCACGACCACCCACGAAGCAATGGCGTAATAGGCGTACAGCGCGAACGGCGCCAGGACCGGCATGATCTCGAGCTTGTGACGCCGGGTCAGTGCAGCGTCTAGCGCAAGTGCCGCAAAGATCAGGTACAGGAAGGCATTCTTGACGCTCAAGCCCGGCGCCAGGCTGAGATCGAAGTTCAGCGTCGTCGCCGTGAACAGGACGAAGAAGAGGAGGAAGAGCAGGACGTGCATGCCGGCCGTACCAGCCTGCGTCAGCCGCCCGGCCCTGCGACGAGGCGCCAGACCTCGGTCTTGCCGTCCCTGCCCGTGTAGACGACTTCGAGAAGCTCGGACTGCAGGACCTCGCCGATGCCCCACCCCCGGCGTACCCACCGCCCGTCCTCGAAGTTCTCCGCGCTTCCGATGATGTACACGGGCTTTCCGCGGTTCGCCTCCAGCACCTCGCGAAGCGCGTCGCCGCTGCCGATGACCGTTGCACCGGTGTACTGGTCGACCGCCCTGCCCTCCTCGACGACCGCGTATTTCCTCGCCTTGTCGTACTCGCGCAGAAAGTAGTCGACGTCGCCGAGATAGTAGGTCTGCTGCAGGATGTCCTCGGCAATCAGGACGGCCTCCGGGCCGAGCTCCAGGCTCTGGATGTACCGGGCGGCGCCCTGGTGGTCCGGGTACAGGTCGTAACCGGGATTCACTACCCGTGCCAGCACCACCGGGTTGATCATTGCCGCCGACGCAATCACCAGCGCTATCGACACCCCGACCGGCGGCCGTGTACCGGGGGACCACCATCCGAGCTGGCGCGCCAGGAACGCAAGCCCCGCGAAGGCGCAGAGCAGGAAATACCCGATCTGCCCCTGCGCATACCGGGGGGCAATGTCCCAGCGGAACAGGCCCATGACCAGCAGCGGCACCCACACCGCCATGACGAAAAACAGGAAGTGCTTCCGCAAGGCTTGCCCCTTGCTGAAGTGCCAGAATGCGACGCCGAGCACGGCGACGTACAGCGCGCCCGCCGCGGGGCTGTAGCTCAGGAATCGCAGGATCGGCCATACGCTCGGCCAGCCGAGCAGTGCGCCGACCAGTTGACGCCCGGGGTAAAGGCCGGTGCCGTGGAGCGCCCAGAGTTGCACAGCGGCCATCGCCACGGCCAGGAGGACGGGCGGCACCAGCCACCGGGCCGGCAAGGCGCTGCTGCGCAACCAGAAGATGGCGCCGAACAGCAGCAGGAGCCCGCCGGCGTGGTACTGGAGCGCCGCCATCGCCAGCAGCCCGGCGATGACGAGGGCGGGCGGCACCAGCTTCTCCCCGCCTCCCTTCACGGCCATCCTGAACAGGAGGATGGCGAGCACCAGGATCATCAGTCCGCCCAGGATCATGACCCACGCGCCGCCCGGCACCGAGAGCAGCGCCTCCACCGGCGTCGCCTCGCTCGCGGTCTCCACCGGCGCGGGACGCTCCGATGCTTCCGGGTACTTGCTCGAGATCCAGCCGGAGTACCAGAAGTACAGCAGCCCTCCCAGCACCGCCGCCGCCGCCCCCTGGCCGAGCATCGGCCACGATCGCCGGGTCAGGCCCGGAAACAGGAACAGGGGCGCGGCGAACACCGACAGGGTGTGGAAGTGCAGCGCGAGGCACCAGACGAGGAGCGCCAGCAGGAGGGACACCGTGCGCCGGTCGCGTTCCCACCGGAACACGCAGGCCGCAAACCAGATGAGGCAGGTGACGAAGAAGACGTACATCCGCGCCGTCTGCGAGACCACGATCAGGCTCGGCAGCAGCGTGACGGTCGCGACGAAGGCGACATTAAACGGCGGCGAGAGGAACCGGCGTCCCATGAAGAAGGCGGCGACCCCGGTCAGCGAGCCCACGATGGCCGACGGGAGGCGAAAGGCCCACTCCGATTCGCCGAACAGGAACGCCGAAGCCGACATGAGGTAGATATTCAAAAGCGCCCGGGCGTAGTACATACCGCTCGGCAGGTACGGGTCGCCGGTTTCCAGGATGGCCATCGCCGGCATGGCCATCGTTTCCTCGTCGCCGTGCAACCCGACGTTGCCGAGGCCCCAGAACCGCAGGACCACACCCGCTGCGAGCACCAGGAAGAGCAGCCAGTAGTCTGCCGTCCGGTAGTCCTGGGGCGTGGTTCCCTGGCCGAACCATCGCTCCATCAGTGTCATCAGCATATAGCACTCCGACCGGTAAGCGTGCAAAGTATAGCTACGGTGCCGGCGATCGAACGGCAGGCACCCCGCCCTTCATTCCCTGGATTCCCATGAAACTGTACGCACTGAAAGATCCCGAACGCTGGGAACGGCGCCTGCTGATATTGCAAAAGCAGGTGCAACGCAAATTCCGTCCCGCCTGCGAGGCCAGGGCGGTCTTCGTGCTCGGCAGGCAACGATCCGGCACCACGATGCTGATGCGCGCATTCCACCGCCACCCCGATATGCTCGTGGTCGACGAGCATCACGACAGCCCTGTTTTTCGCGACTATCGCATTCGCAGTGCCGACACGGTCCGGGCGCTCCTGGCGGAAGCACACTTCCCGGCGGTGGCCCTCAAACCCATTTGCGACAGTCACAGGATCCGGGACCTGCGCCGCGACTTTCCCGACGGGCATCTCATCTGGCTTTATCGTGATTTCAGGGATGTTGCAAACTCCTCTCTCAGGAAATTCGACGGTGCGACGCGTGCCGTTCGCCTGGTCTGCACCGGCCGCCCCGGCGGTGGCTGGTTCCGGGAAGGGATATCGCCGCCTGTTGAAAATATCCTGCGGGATGCATGGCACCCGCATCTGACCGATTTCGACCTTGCCTGCCTCGCCTGGTGGGCGCGCAACCGGCCGGTGATCGAGAGCGGCCTCATCGGGCTGCCAGCCCTTACGCTCCTCAAGTACGAAACCCTCGTTTCCGAACCCTCTGCCGTGCTGCGCTGGCTTTTCCAGCGGCTCGACATACCCTACTGCGAGCGCGTGGAACGCCGGATCTCGACACGCTCGATCGGCCGTCATGCCGCGCCGGACATGGACACCCGCGCGCTGGAGCTCTGCCGCTCCACCCTCGCGGAGCTGGACGCGGCATTCTTCGACCAGGGTCCACCGTCCGCCTGCAGTTGACCCGCCCACGACGCCTCCCGGCGTTCGCGGGCGGTCGCTGTCGTCACTATTAATAAGCCGTCCTGTCCGAGAAAACGGTCTTTGCTGTTTTGAATATGATTCTCATGTCGAGACCGAGAGACCAACGCCGCAGGTATTCGAGGTCCAGCTCAACCCGCTGCTGCATCATTTCCACGGTTTCCGTTCCGCCGCGGTAACCGCTGACCTGCGCGAGCCCGGTGATTCCCGGCGCGACCTTGTGGCGGACCATGTAGCCCTTGATGATCTTCCGGTACTCTTCGTTATGGGTCACGGCGTGCGGCCTCGGGCCGACGATGCTCATTCTTCCCTGCAGCACGTTGATGAACTGCGGCAGCTCGTCAATGGAGTGCCGGCGAAGGAAGCCGCCGATCCGCGTCAGGCGTGCGTCGTTCCGCGTCGCCTGGCGGACCTCCCCCGCGTCCTCCGATACCGTCATCGTGCGGAACTTGTAGACCACGATCTCGCGCCCGTCGAGGCCGTACCGGCGCTGCTTGAAGAAAACGCTTCCCTCCGAGGTCAGCTTGATGGCGATCGCGGTGGCGAGAATAATCGGGCTCAGCACGACCAGCGCAAACAGCGAAATCGCGATGTCGAAGGCCCGCTTCGTGACGCCACGCAGCCCATAGAACGGGGTCTCGCAAAGCGCTACCGCCGGTATGCCGTTGATGTTCACCGTTCGGCACTGGATCAGGTCGAACACGTGCACGTCCGGCACGAAGTAGATCGACGCCGTCGTGTCGTGGAGGTCGTCGAGCAGCTCGGTCACCCGCTGGACGTTCTTGATCGGCATCGCGATAAAGATGATGTCCGTCCTGTTGTTCCTGACGTAGTCGGGCAGGCTCGACAGCGGTCCGCGGATGCTCGTGTTCCGGTCGACGCCCAGCCGCTCCCGGCTCCGGTCCTCGAAGAAGCCGTCAACGACCAGCCCGAAATCGGGCCTGTCGACGATCTGGTGCGCAAGCGACAGCGCGATGGGATTTACACCGGCAATGATGGCGTGGCGCTTGCTCCGCGAGGACACGAGCAGCTGCGCCATGAGCGCCGAAAGCAGCATGCGCCCGGCCAGTATCATGAACGGGGTGAACACGAACCAGGAAATCAGGACCACGCGCGAGTAGGTCTCCGAGGTCTTGGTGACGTAGGCGAGGAACAGCAACGTCGCGAACAGGCTCACCCACGACAGGACCGTCGAGAGCGCCTTGCTCCAGCCGGATTCCGCGACATGGAACTCGTCGCCGTTGAGCGGCGGGAACAGGATGACCGCCAGCAATCCCGTGATGATCAGGAGCGCAACGTATGCCTCGGTCATCTCCACGCCGTACGCGATCATGCACACGCGAAGCATCAGCATCGCGATTGCAGCGGGCAGCAATCGGCGGACGAACATGGTCACGCCTATGGCAAATCCCTGCCTGAAGTATCCAACGTTCAGCATAGTTATTTGGTTCTAGTAGTACGTTTGGCACGACGGCTACCGCGATCGGACGTCGACGATCAGCGGAACTGAATATGCAATTCACGGGCCACCGGTTTGCAGGCGGTGCGCGGTAGCGGCCGGCCGGGCCCATGGCTTTCGATGACAAGCCCTTGGCAGCAGGCGCGCGAACGGACGGAACAAAGCGCCTTTAAACAATTGGTTTTGTGGAGGTTTTTTCAGCTTTCCCAAGCTGACGTACGGGCGGTCGGTAAAAGGCGCTGCCGCTGCGGAAAACTTTTCACTGTCGGCGCGGCCGCTACACCCCCCTTTGCTCCCCGGCAGCCCCTATGGCGAAGAGCGGTTGGTACAAATTTCAATCGGGCGTGTAAAAAACGTAAAAGCCCGGGGAGCCTGTCGTTGCCCGGCGACGCGCGCCATGCTCCCGTTCTGTCGCGCCCGCGCCGGGCGACCGGTTGGGGACAGTGTGGCGGACCTCTGGCAGGGTTCTTGCACCTTTCGGGGACGAGCGGCGGAAGGCAAAGGGAACCGCGCTGCCGCTCGGTTAGCGGATGGAAGCCGATGGCGTACAGGGACGCACGCGATGCATGCACAAGATGCTGAATTCACACGACCCGGCGCGCGGGGGCGCACCGGGGCCGCCGCCGGACGCCGGCGGCGCGCCGAGTCCGGCATCGATGCGGCAACCGGCTGCTTGGGACCGTCCGTGCCCACTATGCGAGTACTGCTGCTGAACTACGAATTTCCGCCCGTCGGGGGAGGGGCGGGTCACGCCACCGCCAACATTGCCTCGGGTCTCGTCCGCCTCGGCGTCGAGGCCGAAGTGCTCACGTCGAGGATCGACGACGAGAAGGACGGGGATGTCACGGCAGGCGTGCCGGTGCACCGGGTGAATTCCTGGCGCGTCGGGGTGCACGACTGCGGCCTGCGCGGCGCGTACACCTATCTCGTCGGCGCGGCGCTAAAGCTGAGACAACTCCAGGCGCGCCGTCCTTACGACATCGAGCACTACTTTTTTTCACTCCCCACGGGCCTGCTCACGCTGGTGCCGCGCCGTACGGCGCCGACGCCGTACATCGTATCGCTGCGCGGCTCCGACGTGCCGGGGTACGACCCGTACAATGCCAAGGTCGAGCGGCTGCACAAGCTGATGAAGCCGCTCAACCGGCGGATCTGGCGGCGCGCCGGCAGGGTCGTGGCGCTGAGCGAAGCGCTGGCGGAGACGGCGAGAGAAACCCTGCCCGAGCTGGACATCGACGTAATCCCGAACGGCATCGACACGCGCCGCTTCTCACCGCCCGACGAGCGTCCGCAGGAAAAGCGCGTGCGGCTGATCACCGTCGCACGGCTGCTCGAGCGCAAGGGCATCCAGACCATACTCGAGGCCTGCGCAAGGCCGACGGTCCTGCCGGTGGAGCTTACGATCGTCGGCACGGGGCCGTATGAGCCCGAGCTTCGACAGATGATCGCCGGGATGGGGCTCGAGGATCGCGTCCGCTTCCTGGGTTTCGTGCCGAACGAGGACCTACCGCACCTCTACCGCGAGTCCGACATCTTCGTGCTGCCGTCGGAAACGGAATCGTTCGGGCTGGTGTTCGCCGAGGCAATGTCCTGCGGCCTGCCGATCGCCGCGTCGAACGTCGGCGGCATACCGGAAACGGTGCGGGACGGCGTCGACGGCCTGCTCTGCCCGCCGGGGGAGCCGCTGGCGCTGCGCGAGAACATCCTGCGGCTCATCTCCAACGTCGACGCGCGCGAGGAGATCAGCTACTCGCAGCGGGAACGCATCCTCGAAAACTACACCTGGGACCAGATCGCCGCCCGCTACGTGGACGTCTACCGCTCCGTCCTCGCCGCCGGCGGCCGGTCACCCACCCGCCGCCCCCAGCCCGACTTCCGCCACTGACCGGTGGGAACACACACTGTGGGAGCGCGCACTGTGGGAGCGCGCACTGCGCGCGATGCCACGGCGCCCGACTCACGACCGCACGCCGCTAAACCCTACCGCCGTAGCATCGCGCGCGATCGCGGGCCGCGCCCTGTAGGAGCGCGCACTGCGCGCGATGCCACCACCGGTTCATGAACGCACGCCGCTCAAAACCCTACCGCCGTAGCATCGCGCGCGATGCGCGCTCCTACGCGCGCGGGCCTGTAGGAGCGCGCACTGCGCGCGATGCCACCGCCGGTACATGAACGCACGGCGCTCAAACCATGCCGCCGTAGCATCGCGCGCGATGCGCGGGCCGCCGGTCACGCGCCCTGTAGGAGCGCGCACTGCGCGCGATGCCACCACCGGTTCATGAACGCACGCCGCTCAAACCCTACCGCCGTAGCATCGCGCGCGATGCGCGCTCCTACCGGGTGGGGGTGCGGAGTTGTTCGAACAGTGCTTCGTAGTTTGCGGCGCAGGTTTCGATGAAGTATTGCTCGACGTCGTGCCGGTTTCGTTCGGAGATGGCGTGTCGCTTCTTCTCGTCGGCGGCCAGCTCTCGCACCGCCGCTGTAAACCCTTCCAGGTCATTCAGCCGCACCACGATCCCGTTCACGCCGCTGGCCAGGAAATCCGTCTGTCCCCCGTGATCGTAGCAGGCGATCGGCAAGCCCTGCGCCATGGCCTCGAGAAACACCAGCCCGAATCCCTCGTGCTGGCTGGTCGACACGTACAGGTCGGACGCCGCCAGCCAGTCGACCTTGCGCTGGTCGGGAACGAAGCCGGTAAACGTGAGCTGGCTCGAAACCCGCAGGTCGCGCGCCAGTCCCTGCAGCTCGCCGAGCTGCGGGCCGTCGCCGATGACCACCAGCCGGGCCTGCGGATGATCGAGCCTCCCCAACATGCGCACGAGCTGGTCGATGCCTTTGCGGGGGACCAGCCGCCCGATGGTGATCATCACGAACTCGTCGGGCGACAGCCCCAGCTCCGCGCGGCCGGCCGCGGGGGCCACCGGCCTCGGCATACCGAGCGGAATGAGCTTCGGTTCCGAAACGGGATCGTAGTAGCGCTGGAGGTTCGTATTCGTGTTCTGCGACTGCCCGACGACGGCATCGGCGGCGCGCACGATGCGCCGGACCAGCATCCGCAGCGAGGCGTGCCGGTGCGGCGACATCCACTTGCTCGGGTCGTAGAGATCGCCGCCGTGCACGGAGAGGACGTTCGGCACGCGCCGCTGGCGCGCCAGCGCGTCGCCCACGGGCCCGGTCGGCAGCGCAAAGTGCGTGTTGATCACGTCGAACTCGCGCTCGAGGACCAGCTTGCGCCCGGCACGGGTGCCGCCGAGGATGAAGGTCGCCATGGACGGCATGTTCGCCACCGCCATTTCGCGCCGGAACCACGTCCGGCAGCGGATGACCTCGACGCCGCGCGCGGTCTCGTGCTCGCGGAGATCGAAGGCACCAGAGGTGAGCACGGTGACCTCGTGCCGCTTCGCCAGCTCCTCTGCGAGCCAGGCGTTCACCACGCCGCCGCCGCCGCCCAGCGGAGGGTATTCGTAGTTGACGAAAAGGATACGCACGACTTCGTCTGCGACTCGGCTTAAGGCCTCTTCCCCGTTGGATTTTGTAAATCAATGTACCGAAATGCCGCCCCGAAGACGAGTATTCCGTAGCGTCGGACGTTCACCCTTGGGAGCGCGGATTGTGCGCGACGCCTTTATTGGAGACCCGTGGCGTCGCGCGCGATGCGCGCTCCTACGGGTGGGCTCCAACGGCGGGCGGAATTCCGCTACAATGCCCGGCACCGGTCCCGGGAACTCTTCCGGCGCCCTCTACAAGCAAGAACTCCCCTGAATTCTTCACGTCGACGCCGCTGCGGCGCCGGCAGTGTGTTTGCCCGTGGCACGGGCCCCTACACGGACACTCCTTTGCTCAGAGACCCAGACGCAATCCGCGGACAGCAATTCGACGTCGCCGTCATCGGCGGCGGCGCGTTCGGCGCCTGCGCGGCGTGGGAGGCGGCGCTGCGCGGCTATTCGGTGGTGCTGCTCGAGGCACACGATTTCGCCTCCGGCACCTCGGCGAACTCGTTCAAGTTCGTACACGGCGGCATCCGCTACCTGCAGCATCTCGATCTCCCGCGCCTGCGCGCTTCCTGCGCCGAGCGCAGCGCCCTGCTCCGCATCGCACCGCACCTGGTGCGACCCCGACCGGTGGCGATGCCCACCTACGATCACGGCCGCCGGGGCAAGGAGCTCCTGGGCGCCGGTTTCCTCGCCTACGACGCGTTGACCCTCGGCCGCAACCGCGGCATCCGCGACGCGAGCCGGCGCATACCGCGGGCGAGCTTCATGAGCCGGAGCGAAGTGCTGCGCCGCTTCGACGGCCTCGACCGCGAAGGCCTTACCGGCGCCGCGGTCTTCAGCGATGCGCAGATGTACCACCCGCCACGCCTGGTGCTCGCGTTCGTGATGTCGGCCGTCGCGCGCGGCGCGGTCGCGCTCAACTACGTCGAAGCGCAGTCGCTCATCCGCGGTGGCGACAGCATCAACGGCGTCGTCGCCTGCGATCGCCTGACCGGCGAGGAATTCGAGATCGGCAGCCGGGTCGTGATCAACGCCGCCGGGCCTTGGGCCGAGCGGCTGCTGCAGGGCGGGCCGGCGCTCACCATCCCGAAAGCGGGCGTGTATTCGCGCGACACCGCCTTGGTGATCGACGGCGCACCGGAGCCGGAATACGCGCTCGCCGTGCAGGGCCGCTCCGTGGACCGCGGCCAGAAGATCGGGCGCGGCGCGCGCCACCTGTTCGTGGTGCCGTGGCGGGGCCGGCGGCTGATCGGCGTCTGGCACATCGTGTACCGCAAGGGACCGGATGCCATCGAGGTGTCGGAGCCGGAGATGGAACGGCTTCTCGGGGAGTTCAACTCGTCCCTCGCCTCCATGGCGATCCGCCGTGAAGACGTCCGCCTGGTGAACGCCGGCCTGGTACCGTTCGGTGACAGCGACGAGACGGGTGAAGCGCTGGAGTTCGGCAAGCGCTCGCACCTGGTCGACAGCGCCGCGGTGCACGGCCTGGACGGCCTGGTCACGCTGATCGGCGTGCGCCACACGATGGCGCGCGGCGATGCATCGAAAGCGATCGACATCGTCGACCGCAAGCTCAGGCGCAGCGGTGCGGTACCGGATTCGGCGACCGTGCCGCTCGTCGGCGGCAACCTCGACGACTTCGCCACGCTGGAAGGCGACCTGCGCGACCGCCTGACGCGCGAGGACGGCGAGTGCCTCGCGCACGAGCTGGCGTCCCTCTACGGCAGCGAGGCGCTGCGGGTGGCCGAGCGCGGCCATGCCGACGGGACGCTGGCGCGGATCCACGGCGGCGAGATCCTCGGCGTGCAGATCGAGGAGGCGATCGAGAACGAGATGGCGCAGACGCTCGCGGACGTGGTATTCCGCCGTACTCCCCTCGGCGCCGCGGGCAATCCCGGCAAGGACGTGCTGCAGGCCTGCGCGGACTTCATGGGGGAGCGGCTCGGCTGGTCCTGCCAGCGCCGGCAGCAGGAACTGGAGGCCGTCATCAGCCGTTTCCCGACGGCCTCGCATGCCGGCCGGATCTCCGAGCCCTGCGCCGCTGCCCTTACCCTGCCGGACGCGGATGAACTGGACCTCGCATGCCGCGGACGCTGATCACAGGTGCCACGGGCTTCATCGGCTGCCGGCTGGCGGAGCTGTGGCACGGCAAGGGGCACGAGGTCACCGCCACCGGCATGGTACGGAGCGAGGTGGAGGAAGAGCGTGCGGCGGCGCTGCAAAGCGCCGGCGTGCCGCTGCTCCTGGCGGACCTTTCGTCCCCGGAGAAGATGGAAGAGGCCTGCCGCGATGCCGACACGGTCATCCACCTGGCCGCCGCGCAGCACGAGGCAAACGTGAGCGACGACTACTTCACGCGCGTGAACGTCAACGCCACCCGCGAGCTCGTACGGCAAGCCGCCGCGCAGGGGGTCCGCCGCTTCTTCTACGCGAGCTCGATCGGCGTCTACGGCGTGGCCAACGGCGCGAGGATCGACGAGCGCACCCCGCTCGCGCCCGACAACGCCTACGGGCGCTCGAAAGCAGCCGCGGAGACGATGCTCGGGGAGGAGCAGGAGCAGGAAACCCGGCGGATGGCGGTGTTCATCGGCCGCATCGGCGAAACCTACGGTCCGTGGGACCGGCGCCTGCTGAAGCTGTACTCCGGGATAGGCAAGGGGCGCTTCTGGCTGGTGGGCAACGGTGCGAACCTGCACCAGCCGGTGCACGTGGACGACCTCGCGCTCGCGATCGAGCGGCTGCTCGATACCCCCGACGCTGCAGGCGAACCGGTGATCCTGGGCGGCGACGACGCCATCTCGACCAAGGAAATGTGCGAGAGCATCGCCGCGGCGGTAGGCACACGCCTGAGCCGCTGGAACGTGCCCATGACGCCGCTGATGCTCGCCGCCGGCGCCATGGAGTCGACGATGGGCCGCGCCGGCATCCAGCCGCCCCTGCACCGCCGCCGCCTCGACTTCTTCCGCAAGAGCCTGGGGTTCTCGACGGAACGGCGCGATGCGCTGCTCGACCTGCCGCCGCAACGCACGTTCACCGACGGCGCCCGCCAGACCGCGGATTGGTATCGGGAGCACCGATGGCTGTGAAACCTGCGCCGTCTGAAACTGTTGGAGCGCGCATTGCGCGCGATGCTAATGCCCGCCGCCGTGGCATCGCGCGCGGTGCGCGCTCCTACACGGCGAGCACCGATGGCTATGTGCCGAAACCTGTAGGAGCGCGCATTGCGCGCGATGCTGATGCCCGCGGCCGTGGCATCGCGCGCGGTGCGCGCTCCTAC
>CAYRKH010000003.1:3660-60815 GCA_964424805.1 uncultured Woeseiaceae bacterium | reverse complement strand
TGCGCGCGATGCTGATGCCCGCGGCCGTGGCATCGCGCGCGGTGCGCGCTCCTACGCATGAAAACGGAGAACGAGAAATGGTCGTAACCGCCGACACTACGAGAAGAACCGCCCCCCAAACCGCCGCCCTCTCCTCGGAAGCGCTCGCGGCCAAGCTCGAGCCCTTCGACTCCTTCTGGCAGGCGCCGGACGACATCGAGAGCGGCTACGCGAAGTTCGACGCCTATTACAAGGCCAACTTCCTCCCCCTGATGCCGGAGGACAAGAACGCCGACATCCTCGTCGTGAGCTGCGGTCCCGGCTACCTCGTCAAAACGCTGTCGGAAGCAGGCTACAAGAACGTCCTCGGCATCGACTCCTTCCCGGACAAGATCGCCTACGCGGAGAAGCGGCACCTGAGGTGCCGCGTCGAGCGCGGCTTCGAGCACGTGGCAAGGCACCCGGACGCCTACGACGTCATCGTCGCGGAACAGGAGCTCAACCACCTGACGCTGGACGAATCGATCGCCTTCCTGAAGCTGTGCCGCCAGTCCCTGCGCAAGGGCGGCCTGCTCGTGGTCTACGCGATGAACGGCGCCCATCCGGTCTACGGCTCGGAGAACCTCGCGCACAACATCGACCACTTCTACACGGTGACGGAGTTCAGCCTCGCGCAGATCATGTCACTCGGCGGCTTCGAGGACGTGAAGATCCACCCGCTGAAGCTCTACGTCTTTTGGAAGAACCCGATGAACTACATCGGGCTCGCCGTCACGGGCGCGATCGACCTCGTGGTGAAGATCCTGTTCAAACTGTACGCCAAGGACGTCAAGGTGCTGACCAAGAAGATTGCCGCCACGGGCCGCAATCCCTGAGCCGTCACCGGAACCTGCTTCTCCGCAGGTTCGCGTCCATCACCGTCAGCTGGTGCGCATGCGAAAGCGTATGCACGCCGCGCACGTCGTCGCTCCAGCTCGGTTCGATCGAGCCGACCCTTTCTTCACGATAGTCCGTGTCGCTGATGGCGACGATCCGGTTGAGCGCCACGCCGCGCCCGTAGCGTTGGCTGCAATCCTGGCTCGGACGGAACAGCTCTCCCTTCCGCTCGAGGATACGACCAGCCGGCCGCGCCGAACGCACGTCGGAGACCACCGGGTTCAACGGATGCGGGACCCACGTCCCGGAGACCGGGTCGTCGGCGGAGTACAGGAACAACTCCTGCGAAGGCGACGCGCCCGGGTTCTCCGCAACCCCGAGGAACAGGTACCACCGGCCGCCGTGGTAAAGCAGGGTCGGGTCGACGGCGTAGATGCCCTCGAGCAGGTTCTTCTCGAACTCCCATTTCAACGGAAAGTCGACACACCTGTAGAGCGGCACCGCGCGAGCCTCGCCGGCTTCGGCAAGCATGTACATCGCGCCCCCGTGCGTGAACACGAACGGATAGGACAGGTGATGACGCTCCTCGATCACGGTCACCGGCCCGCTGTACCGGCCGTCACGATCCATGGTCAAAAGCGAGATGTGGCCTTTCCTCGAGGCGTACGGAAACTCTTCGATAAAGATGTACCAGGTGCCGTCTTCCCAGGTCACGTTCGGGTCTGCCCAGAAGCGATCTTTCGCGGGCACGATCCTCCTGAAACGCCGGAGCGACGTCGCAATGTCCTCGTGCATGGCGTAGAGCAGGCACCACTGCTCGAAATAGAGCTTCCGCGACAGGCGGCGCGCCAGCTTCTCCGCGAGCTTGCGAGCCAGCAGGCTGGCCAGCTTCGCGTTGCCGGGCCTGGTGTAGAGCCTGCGGGAATAGAAAACCGGCGCCACGTTCCTGCGCTCGACGTCCTCCAGGAACCGCTCGTCCCCCACCGTCGCGAGCCGGTCCAGCACGCGCGGCAGGAATGAAGCGGAGGTCCAGTAACGTGCATTGTTGTTGAGCGTAATGGAGCGATCGCTGGTCAGCGACCAGGACTGGTAGAGGATCACCCCGCCATCGAGGTCCTCGGTCAGCCTCTGCAGCACCGTTCCCGTCTCCGGCCATGACTCCATGGCCTCCCAGAAGCCCGCCGGGCCGCCTCGATTCACGCGGTAATCGCCATGGTGATACGACCAGACGCCGTGACGCGCGACCGTGAGAATGGCGCCTCGCAACACCCTGAACCCCAGGCGCACCAGCACGTCGAGCTTGTAACCCGCGATCGTGGCGATATCGGCATCGTCCAGGTAATCCGAGTATCGCTTCTGGATCGGGCGCACGCGCACGACCGGAACGTCCTGCAACAACGGCTCCAGGTCCGTGGGAGCGAAGGCGTCGTGCTCACAATGCACGCGCTCCATTAAACGCAACTCGGCGGCTTTCAGGACACGACCAACGAGCCTGGACGGTATCTGCTTCCATCGCGTCCGGAGCCGGTGCGCGAACGAAGGCCGGGTGCGTGGTGTCTCGTTCAGGACGACGAGCACGATCTCGGTGTGCTGGCTTTGCACGATGCGCGCGAGCATCAGGTGCGCCCACGCGGGCACACGGTAACGGTCCAGCAGAATACCGACGCGCACCCGCTTCATTCTGCTTCAGCCTCGATGCGACGCTGTTCTTTTCACATAATATACATCGAACGGCGTGAATTGTGACCTCCGTCACACTCTTTTGTGAGAAACAGTTTGAATCCCGCGCCATTTAACCCGACCATTATCCACAGGCGGAAGCAGTTGCATTGACGCTTTCGCCCACTGGCCGGGCAACGCTCCTGTGGCGTTCCCCGGGATTGAAAAAGGCAAACCCGCCGAAAGGCGGAGACGCAAAGCCACCGGTCTAACGGGGCGAACGCGAAAGCGTTCAAACCCACGATAGCGGGGCCGCCAATCGAAACGCTCGCGCAAGCGAGGCGGAGACGCATGGTATTCCCGTTGCGGCTCCCTGGCGTCCCACTGTCACGACCGATGGCCATAACTATAAAGGCGGTCGTGACGACATGAAAAACAAAAGAGCGTTCCTCAACTACGCAGTACTCGCGCTTTCCTGCACGCTGCTGGCGAGCTGCAAATCCGGTGGCGGCGATGAGAGCGAAGCGCCGCCGGTCGGCCAGGTCACGGGCACGGCGCCCGTCATCTTCGGCGATCCCGACACCAGCGTTTTGGTCGGCGCCCAGTACCTGTTCCTGCCGGAAGCGACGGACGAGGACGGCGACATCCTGTCCTTCAGCATCGAGAACAAGCCGTCGTGGGCGGACTTCGAGACGACCACCGGCCAACTGCAGGGCGTACCGCAGACCGGCGATGCCGGCGAGTACCCGGACATCGTCATCTCCGTCACGGACGACAACAGCGTCGTCTCGCTCGCACCCTTCGCGATCACCGTCAACGCGCAGAGCGGCGGCGGCGGCGGTGGCGGCGACGACGGCGGTGGTGGTGGCGGCGGCGACGGCGGCGGCAGCGGCGGCGGTGGCGACGGCGGCGGCTCGGCGGCACCCACGCTCACCGGCAAGCCGAACCAGTACGTGGTCGCCGGCACGACATACGCCTTCCAGCCCGCCGCGAGCGACCCCGAAGGGGACGCGCTGAGCTGGTCGATCGTCAACAAGCCGTCCTGGGCGAGCTTCGACACCGCTACCGGCCGCCTGGAAGGCAAGCCGACCGCGGCGAACCTGGGAGTGGGTGCGCCGATCGAGCTGTCGGTGACGGACGGTTCGAACATCGTGGCATTCCCTGCGTTCACGATCACGGTGCAGGACACCGGATCGGAGTCCTACACGCTCTCCTGGCTGGCACCGACGCAGAACGAGGACGGTACGCCGCTGAACGACCTGGCCGGCTACCGCATCTATTACGGGATGGTGTCGGGCGACTACACGGAGACACTGGAGCTGAACCAGGCAGGACTCACGAGCTACGTGCTGGACGCGCTGGCGCCGGGCCGGTACTACCTCGTGATGACGGCCATCAACAGCCAGTCCATGGAAAGCCGCTATACCGCCGAGCTGACCGTGGACCCGGCCACCTGACCGAAAGCCCCCTCCACTTGCGCGCGCCGGGGAAAACCCCGGCGCTGCAGCCTTCTACACCGCCTTCCTCAACCGCTTTATCAGATGCCTGTCGCCCGCCGGCGACACAAGCACCTGATTTCCTTGCCGAATCTCCTTGCCCCTCCGGGCGTCGCCGGTTACATTCCGGGACGGCGTCAGCGCGACCCGGAGCGATCCGCGGATGACCAAAGAGAGGAGATTGAGGATGACCGCACATCGACGGCAAATCGTTAGTCCTGTCCCCGCTGCGCTGGTCACGGCCGTCGCGCTGGCGGCGGCCGGCTGTGGTGGCGGCGGCGGCTCGTCCGACGGTACCGGCAACAGCCCGCCCGTTATCTCCGGCACCCCGCCGGCATCGGTCAGCGTCGGCCAGAGCTACTCGTTCACGCCCACCGTCAGGGACCCCGACGGCGATCCGCTCACCTTCAGCATCCTGGGAAAACCCGGCTGGGCGAGCTTCGCCACTGACACCGGCGCCCTGACCGGCACGCCGCAGGACGGCGACATCGGGCCCTACGAAAACATTTCCATCTCGGCGAGCGACGGCAGCGCCAGCGCCGAACTCGGGTTTTCGATCAACGTAACCCAGTTGGGCGAAGGATCGGTAGCGTTATCCTGGCAGGCGCCGAGCCTGAACACGGACGGCAGTGCCCTGACCGATCTCGCGGGATACAGGATCTATTACGGCACGACGCAGGGAAACTACACGGAACAGATCACGATCGAGAATCCCGGCATCACCACCTACGTGGTGGACAACCTCTCGCCCAACACCTGGTATTTCGCCGCCACGGCCTTCAACGAAGCCAACATCGAAAGCAACTTCTCCGGCGAAGCCAGCCAAACCATCAACTGACCGAAACGGCGCATCGGCATTGCGACGCTCGCCTGTGTGGGAGCGCGCGTGGCACGGCGCGCGGAACGCAAAAAGGCCCGGACGAACCGGGCCTCTCTGCTTGCCGTTGGAATGGTCGTTATTCGGTTCAGGCCTTCCGGCGCCTCATAAGGCCAAGCCCCAGCGCCGCGACACCGAGAAGCCCGAGGGTGCCCGGTGCCGGCACTTCCACAGTGCTCCCCGGACCGCCGAAGATGCCGATATTGGAGATCGCGCCGCGGCTTTTTCCGCCGTACCAGAAATCCCTCAGCTCCAGGATTTCCTGGCCGTCCCACCAGCTGATGTCGAACACGTAATACATCGCCGGGTTGCCGTAATAATCGCGTCCGTTGCCGTCCTTCACCCACAGGTAGCAGGAGGGGCAGGAGATCGACATCTCGAAATCCCAGCGAATGTTTGCGCCGTAGGACTCGCCTTCACCTTCACCGGCGTCGAACAGGTACGTCGTGTTGTACCAGTGCATGGCGGGGCCGCTTTCACTGCCGTTGGTCTCGTCCTTGTAGTAGAGCTCCACCGTAGCCGGATCGATACCCACGAGGTTCGCGAGTTCCTCGAGGCTCGGCTGGTCCGGCGGGAAGTCCGAGTTCACCCAGCAGGTGGGATTCGCACCCCCGTAGCTGCAGGCGCTCGCGCCATTCTGCGTCGGCGAGATGACCGCCGCCATGGCCGAGCTGCCGAAAAACAGCGCCGTCAGTGCGAGAAGATGTTTGATGTTCCGTTTCACGTCAGGTGAGCCTCTTATGGTTCTGGCGTTCCGGTGCGCGTGTCGCCCGGTTCCCTTGCCTTTCGCAGCACAGGGAGCAACTTCCGTGCCATTATTTTAACAGCCTGATTTTTAAACAGACTTTAAGCCTGCTGACCCAGTTGGTGACAGCTGCTGTAAAGGCTGCCGACATCCGGGTGGGTCACGCTGTGCACAGGGCGGTGTAAACCGCCTCTCCCAACGGTAAGGCCGACGTCAGGCCCGGCGATTCGATGCCAAACAGGTTGACCAGCCCCGCTATTCCGTGCACAACCGGCCCCTGCACCAGGAAATCCGCCGCCGCCGCGCCCGGGCCGCTGAGCTTCGGCCGGATACCTGTATAGCCGGCCGACAGTTTCCCGGCATCGAGCTCAGGCCAGTAGCGCCGGATTGCCTCGACGAAGGCTGCCTGGCGGCCGTCGTCGAAGCGGTAGTCGATCGCCTCGACCCAGGCCACGTCCGGCCCGAAGCGCGCGGTGCCCAGGATATCGAGCGTCACGTGGACGCCCAGCCCGCCGTCGACGGGCAGGGGGTAGACGAGGCGCGAAAACGGCGACCGGCCCTGCAGGGTGAAGTAGTGGCCCTTGGCGAAGTGCAGGCGCGGGACGAGCCGGCGCGGAAAGCCGCGAATGCTGCCGGCCACGTCGGCCGCCCACAGTCCTGCCGCATTCACTAGCGTGCGGCAGGCCGCGGTGAGACCGTCGCTGTCCTCGAGCCGCAAGGCAAAACCGTCACTGCCCGGCTCGATGCCGGTTACCCGGCTACGGCAGACCACCACCCCGCCGGCCGCTTCCAGGTCGGCCTGCAGCGCCGATACGAAGCCGTGCGAATCGACGATGCCGCTCGAAGGCGAGAGCATCCCGCCGACGCCGCACACCGCGGGCTCGAGCGCGGCGACTTGTGCCGCCGTCAACGGTTCGAGGTCGGTGACACCGTTGGCCCGCGCCCGCTCACCGAGCTGCCGCAGCGCGGCAAGCTCCGCCTCGGAACAGGCGACGATCAACTTCCCCAGCCGTCGGTGGGCAATGCCGCGCTCGGCGCAATAGGCATAGAGCTGGCGGCGGCCTTCGACGCACAGCCGTGCCTTCAGCGAGCCTTGCGGGTAATAGATCCCGGCGTGGATCACCTCGGAGTTGCGGCTGCTGGTGTGGGTGCCCACGGCGTCCTCCGCCTCCAGCACGACGACCTCGCGCCCGGCAAGCGCCAGCCGCCGTGCCGCCGCGAGGCCAACAACGCCGCCACCGATCACCACGCAATCGAGCCGATCCAAGCATCCCCCAACGGACAAATCCCCAAAACCCCGGCGGCATGGCGATGACGCCACGGCATCGCGCGCGATGCGCGCTCCTACAGCGCCATGTGGTGTGGGAGCGCGCACAGCGCGCGATGCCACGGCGCGCACGCTCACCGGAGCGGCCCTACTGGCCAACCACCGTAGCATCGCGCGCGATGCGCGCTCCTACAGCGCCATGCCGTGTAGGAGCGCGCACAGCGCGCGATGCCACGGCGCGCACGCTCACCGGAACGGCCGTACTGGCCAACCCACGTAGCATCGCGCCCCAGCGCCATCCCGTGTAGGAGCGCGCACAGCGCGCGATGCCACGGCGCGCAAGCTCACCGGAACGGCCGCACTGGCCAACCCACGTAGCATCGCGCGCGATGCGCGCTCCTACAGCCGTAGCATCGCGCGCAATGCGCGCTCCCACAGCGTCACGGGGGTGGCGCTGCCAGGAGTGGAGTCTCGATCCTCTGGTCGGCTCGATCAAGGACGCTGTACCGCTTCGCAATGCGCAGCGGGTCACGCACATCCTCCCGGCGGTTTGCTACGCTGCGCCGCTGGCTAGTCCAACCGGTCCAAGACACCCGAATGCTCCTGCACGACCTGATCCTCGCGCGCGCCGCCACGGACGCTGCCCGACCCGCCCTCCGGCGGGGGGAAGCCTCGCTCAGCTACGCCGAAACCTGCGACGGCATCCGCCGCGTGGCAGCCGGGCTATGGCAGATCGACGTCCGCCCCGGCGAGCGCGTGGCCGTCTACCTCAACAAGCGCCTGGAGGCCGTGCTCTCCTACTTCGGCACCACGTACGCCGGCGCCGTCTTCGTACCGGTCAATCCTTCGCTGAAGCCCGCCCAGGTAGCCCATATACTCCGGGACTGCGATGTCGTCGCCCTCGTCACTACGGGCGCCCAGGCGGCGGGTTTGAGCGAGGCGCTGGCCGAATGCCGCGAGCTCAGGCACGTCGTGCTGCTCGATGAATCGGAGCCGGCCCCATCGCTCCCGGGCCACGTACGCGCCCTGGGCTGGGAGACCCTGGTTGGCTCGGCCCCGGCCGCCCCGGCGCCGCGCATCGACACCGACATCGCCGCCATCCTTTACACCTCCGGCAGCACCGGCAAACCGAAGGGCGTCGTCCTCTCGCACCGCAACATGGTGGCGGGCGCGCTGAGCGTGGCCGCCTACCTCGGTAACCGCCCGGACGACGTCATCCTCGCCGTCCTCCCCTTCTCCTTCGACGCCGGCTTCAGCCAGATGACCACGGCATTCTCGGTCGGCGCCTCGGTCGTGCTGATGGATTACCTGGTGCCGCGCGACGTGGTGCGCGCCGCCGCCCGCTACCGGGCCACCGGGCTCGCCGGCGTGCCGCCCCTCTGGACCCAGCTCGCGCGGCTCGACTGGCCCGCCGAGGCGGTCGGGAGCCTGCGCTACATCACCAACACCGGCGGCGCAATGCCCACCGCGACGCTGGCGGCGCTGCGCGAGCGCCTGCCGAATACGGAAGTGTTCCTGATGTACGGCCTGACCGAGGCCTTCCGCTCGACCTACCTGCCGCCCGAAGAGCTCGACCGGCGCCCGACCTCGATGGGCAAGGCCATTCCGAACGCGGAGATCCTGGTCGTGCGCGAGGACGGCACCCCCTGCGATCCGGGCGAGCCCGGCGAGCTCGTGCATCGCGGCGCGCTGGTATCCCTCGGCTACTGGAACGACCCGGAGCGCACGGCGCTGCGCTTTCGCCCGGCGCCGAACCAGCCCGCCGGCCTGCCCTTCCCGGAGATCGCCGTGTGGTCGGGCGACACGGTGGTGAAGGACGAGGACGGTTTCCTCTACTTCGTCGGCCGCAAGGATGACATGATCAAATCCTCCGGCTACCGCATCAGCCCGACGGAGGTCGAGGAAGTGATCTACGGTACCGGCCTCGTGAACGAATGCGCCGCGCTCGGCATCCCGCATTTCGACCTCGGCCAGGCGGTGGTCATCGCCTGCTACGCGGAGAACGCCGGTGACGCAACGCGCGAAGCCCTGCTCAATGCCTGCCGGCAGGCGCTGCCGAACTACATGGTCCCGGCCGAGATCGTGTTCCGGGACCCGCTGCCGCGAAACCCGAACGGCAAGATCGACCGCAAGAGCCTTTCGGCCGAGCTCGATGACCTTTTCCGTCCCCAACCGGATCAGAACAATAGATGAACGTCGAAACCGAAACACACGCGGCGCTGGCAGGCCTGGACTACCGGGACAACGTGCTGCTCTGGGGCGGCCGCAAGGTGACGGAGATCGCCCGGGAACTCGGCAGCACACCGTTCTATGCCTACGATCGCGCCCGCATGGCCGACCGGGTGGCCGAGCTGCGCCGGGCAATGCCCGAGGGCCTGAGCCTGCATTACGCGATGAAAGCGAACCCGATGCCGGCCGTGGTCGAATTCATGACGGGGCTGGTCGACGGCCTGGACGTGGCCTCGGCCGGCGAGCTGCGCGTGGCGCTCGCGACGGGCGTCAACCCGGATGACGTGAGTTTCGCGGGACCCGGCAAGCGGGACGAGGAGCTCCTGGAGGCCGCGGAAGCCGGCATCACGATCAACCTGGAATCGGAATCCGAGATGCGGCGGCTCGCGCGCATCGGCGAGAGCATCGGGAAGTGCCCTTCGGTGGCGATCCGCGTCAACCCGCCGTTCGAGCTCAAGACGTCCGGCATGAAGATGGGCGGCCGCCCGTCGCCGTTCGGCGTCGACGCGGAGCGCGTGCCGGCGATGCTGGAGGAGCTCGCGAACCTCGGCCTGGATTTCCGCGGCTTCCACGTGTTCTCCGGGGCGCAGAACCTGCGCGCGGAAACGATCGTGGAGTCCATGGGCAAGACGGTGGGGCTGGTGATCGAGCTGGCGGCGCGCCTCGACCTCGACGTGTCGTTCGTCAACCTGGGCGGCGGTCTCGGGATACCCTACTTCCCGAAGGAGCAGCCGGTCGACCTCGGCGCCGTCGGCGAGGCGGCGCACGCGGCCGTGCAGAACCTGCAAACGGCGCTTGGCGAGGTGGAGGTGATCATGGAGCTCGGCCGCTACCTGGTCGGCGAAGCGGGCATCTACGTCACGCGCGTGATCGACGTGAAGGAATCGCGCGGGCACCGGTTCGCCGTCTGCGACGGGGGGCTGCACCATCACCTGGCCGCCTCCGGGAATTTCGGGCAGGTGCTGCGCAAGAACTATCCCGTAGCCGCCGTGCGACTCACGGACGAGCGGCAGCAGGTTTCGGTGGTGGGGCCGCTGTGCACGCCCCTGGACCTGCTCGGCGACCGGGTGACGCTAAGCGAGCTGGAGGCAGGCTCCCTGGTGGCGGTGCTGCAATCCGGCGCCTACGGCAAGTCGTCGAGCCCCGAAGCCTTCCTCTCCCACCCCCCCTGCCGAGAAATCCTCCTGTAGGAGCGCGCACCGCGCGCGATACCACGTTGTGTGGAATTCGCCACCGGCGGGTGTGTTCCTACCGCCGTGGCATCGCGCGCAATGCGCGCTCCTACGGGCAAGCTTCCAGCGTCTCGATCCAGTCGGTGAGCAAGGCTACGCCGTCGGCGTCCACTATCTCGCTCGCCAGCGGCGGCATGCCGTGCGCATCGCGGCGGTTGGCCCGCACCACGAGCAGTGAGCGGCTGGCATCGCCGGGCGCGATGATGCGCGCATCGGGAATGCCGAGGTCACCCTCACCCGGCTCGACGCCGCAGGTGCGCGTGTCGGCGAAAGCGGTGTCGTAGCGCAGGTCCATGTCGGACGGTGCCGGCCCGCCGGGCCTGTGGCAGTTGGCGCAGTTGGCGTGCAGGTACGCCCGCGCGCGCTCGCCCGTGGACGCGCCCGTATCCAGGACCCGGGGAAGGTTATCCGGCGTATCCGGCAGCGGCGCGCTCAGCACGCCTATCGCTTCGGCCGTCGTCAACTGGTTCGCGGTGCGGCCGGTTTCCGCATAGGTGAGGTCGCCGTTGAGCTGCGCATACTCGAGGCCGAGCGAGTGCCCCGCCGCCGGCGTATGGCAGGTGCCGCAATCGGCACCGCTCGGATAAATCCACGTCTGCCCGCCGACATCCTTGCGCTTGCCGCCGATCACCCGCTCGGCATCCGTGCCCGCCGCGTTCCACTCGTAGGTGTAGCCGGCCCAGCTTCCGTCCGTGTGGTGCATGAAGAGGCGCGTCTCGACCAACTCGCCGCCGAGGCTGAAGTTCTTGACGAGCACGGAGCCTGCGGGGAACAGCCAGTCGCCGTCGGCCGCCACGTCTACGGTCGCGCCGTCCGGGAGCGCATACCAGCGCGCTTTGTCCGCGCCGTCAGACCAGAAGCCGACGATGGGCTCATACGGGATGAGCCCCGCGGCGGGCCTGGTCGGGTCCGCCGGGTCGACGCAGCCGGTGTCGGAGAGGAGATCGGGAATGGAACCGCCGGACGAGCCGCCCGACGCCACGATGCGGCGAATACTGTCGCTGCCGTAATCGAGATACAGCAGCTCGCCGTTCTCGTCCTCGGCAAAGGAGACGATCGGGCTGCCGGTATCGACGAGCACCTCGAAGGTTTCCATACCGCCGCCGGCCAGCGTATCCGCAACGATCTTGCCGTTCAGGTCGGCGAAGACGTAGCGGCCGGCGAGCTCCGGGATCGCGCTGCCGCGGTAAACGTAGCCGCCGGTAATCGAGAAGCCGACGCTATGGCTGTACTCGATGACCGGGTCGATCAGCCCCGCCGGGCAGACGCCGGAGGTGTTGAAATCGTGTGCCCCTTCGCGGCAGCGCCAGCCGTAGTTGCCGTTCAGCGTGACCTTATCGACTTCCTCCCACTCCCCCTGGCCCACGTCGCCGACCCACAGCTCGCCCGTCGCCGAGTCGAAGCTCCAGCGCCACGGGTTGCGAAAACCCCAGGCGTAGATTTCGGGGCACGGCTCGGCGCCCTCGCCCGCGCTGCACAGGGCGTTCATGCCGAAGGGATTATCCGCAGGCACGCCATAGGGGGCGCCGTCATCCACGTCGATGCGCAGGATCGCGCCGAAGAGATTGCGGGTGTTCTGCGCCCGGTCTCCGGGATCGCCGGCGCTGCCGCCGTCGCCGAAACCGATGTAGAGGTAGCTGTCGGGGCCGAACAGGACGTTGCCGCCGTTGTGGTTGCCGAACGGCTGGCCGAGCGTGAGCAGGATCTCCTCACTCCCGGGATCGAAAGTCTGCCCCCCGTCGGAGCTGGTAAAACGCGAGATGCGCGACGTCAGCGGACCGCCGCTGGTGTAGGACAGGTAGACCTCGCCGTTGGTCGCAAACTGCGGGTGAAAGGCGATGCCGAGCAACCCGGCTTCGTTCGGGCCGGCATCCACGCGGGCACTGATGTCGATGACGGTGGTAAAGCTGTCGACGCCCGGCGAGTTGGCGAAGCGCCGGACGCGGCCGACCTTCTCTACCACGTACCAGTGGGTCGCGTCGCCCGGCGCCTGGGTCAGCGCCACGGGATCGGCCAGGGTCGGCAGGTCCGGGAATGCGGGTTCGGTGCCGATGCCGGTGACGAGCGCCGGGGCCGCGCCCGCAAGGCAGGTCGTGTTGGACGGGCGTGCGTCGAGACCGCTGGCCGCGGGGTCGTCGTCATCCTCGACCGGCGGCGAAGCGGGAGGCGGGGCCGGTGCCGGATCGTCGCCGCCGCCACTACCGCCGCCGCAGGCAGCGGCCATGACGAGCGCCAGGAGGATCGCTACAGAACCGAGACGGCTGTCTAATTGCATCGCGACGTTCCTGTTGTTGGCCGCGACATAACGCAGCGAACGGCCTTGGCGTAATCTACTCTACCCCCAAGCTGCGAGCGGATACACCATTAATGCGCGCCCCATCACGTATGTGCTTCCCCGTTTTGCTATCCTGCGCGGAGATTGGGGACTGATCCGGGAAAGACTGCCATGACGCTCGCCTCCAGGGTCGCCTTCGGCGCAGCGTGGATGGTATTCCTCCGTTTTAGCGTGCGCATGATTGGTCTCGTCAGCACGCTAATCCTCGTTCGACTGCTTGCCCCTGCCGATTTCGGCATCGTTGCGATGGCAACATCCATATTCGCAATTATCGAGCTGCTGACAGCTTTCAGCTTCGACGTCGTGCTGATCCAAAGACAGGATGCCGGGCAGGACGAATACAATGCTGCCTGGACGCTGAACGTATTGCTCGGCGTTGCCGCCGCCGTCGTCTTGGTGCTAGTCGCCTATCCGGCTGCCGCCTTTTACGAGCAACCCCAGCTCGCGCCGGTGATCATGGTTCTTGCGCTTTCCGCATTTCTGCAAGGCCTCGCTAATATCGGCCTCGTCGATTTTCGGAAGTACCTGCAATTCCACAAGGAGTTCATCTTCCAGTTTGCGGTGAAGGTCGCCGCCTTTGTCGTCACCATATTCCTCGCCGTTGTTTATCGCAGCTACTGGGCACTGATCGCTGGAATCGTGACAAGCAAACTGGCTGCGCTCGTGCTCAGCTATGCCATACATCCGTTCAGGCCGCGGCTATCCTTGAAAGGGGTACATTCCATCATCCATTTTTCCAAGTGGCTGTTCGTCAATAACGTTACCTACTTTATCCGTTCACGATCGCCGGACCTCATCCTCGGCAAGATGTCCGGAGCAGCGGGACTGGGAGTGTTCTCCATCGCGTACGAAATTTCCAACCTCCCTACAACCGAACTGATTGCGCCAATCAACCGTGCACTGCTACCCGGCTTTGCGACGATGGCATTGGATCGTGACAGGATGGGCCGCAGTCTCGTAAGCGCAGCCGCAACGCTCGCGCTGCTCTCCATACCTGCCGGCGTCGGTATTGCGGCAACGGCGGAGCTTTTCGTGCCCCTAGTGCTCGGCGAGCAATGGGGATCCGCGATCCCCCTCATCGAGATTCTTGCACTGTTCGGTGCCGTGAGCGCGGTACAGTCACCCGTGGGTACGGCGCTGCTCGCGGCAGGACGTCCCGCCTTAATGGCCGCCTTGTCGACGGGCATCATCCTTTTCATGCTGCCTGCCGCGATCTACTTCACTGGCATCGAAGGACCTGAGGGCATGGCCAAGGCCCTGCTCGCCACAACGCTACTGTTCCTGCCGTTCACCTACGGCGCCGCTTCCCGCGTGCTCGGAGTGAGGTCGGCGGACATTGCCCGGATCTTTGCACGTCCGCTATCCGGTGCGACGGTAATGTACCTGGTGCTTCAGGCGTTTCTCGCCCGATTTGCGGACATGAACCAGCTTCTATTGCTGGGCGCAGCAGTCCTGCTCGGCGCGGTGGTTTACACCGCCACGGTTGCGGTAATGTGGCTCATAGTCGGTAAACCCGCAGGACCGGAGCGGCAACTCATGGAACTCGCGGGGAACCGGATCCGCGGTTAAGGGAGTGCGCGCTGCGCGCGCTCCTACATGGGAGCACCGAGGATGGTTTTGCGGACGTAGAACGCTTCGGCGAAACCTGATGAAGAGTTGCATTCAACACCCCGCAACCGCATCAAACCGTCGAACGTGGAGGGCTCAAACCATCCTTTTTCCGTTTGCGAACGGAAGCAATCAAGGATGGTGCTTACCTTGAACCTTGCCGCCTCCTTGCTCACCGGCGAAAACACATTTGGCTGGCCGAGATCCCCGTCATACTTCGGTATCTCGTATTCCAGAATCCAGTGGTTACGGAAGGTATTCCAGGTCAAATCACTCACCGTCCGATGATCCTGATGCCGGTCGTGGCGGTAGTGTGTGAAAACAATATCAGGATTCGTGAGGCTCTTGAGCACTTCGAAGTAATCCTTCAGCTCCGCACCGACGTAAGGGAAATAGCCGTTTCGAAACTGCTGTACCAATATCTCGGTATCGTCGACTCCATCCAGAAACCTCGCCGCCGATTCCCTGGCCTCTTGCTCGCGTATGGCATTCGAGCTGAGAACCACCCAGCGAACCGTGACTTCCCGATTACCTGCCACGAGCTGCCGTACGGTGGCGCCGCACCCAATCTCGATATCATCGCAGTGGGCTCCCAGGCAGAGGATCTGCAGCGGCCCCTCGCCGGACGGCAGAAGCTGCAACATGGTCAGTTCCGCCTCCGCGCCGGCCGCGGCTTCTCGCTTTCCCAGACACGCCACGGCATGTTTCCCGACTGCACCATCTCGTCGAACTGCTTCTTGTCCTTGAAGGTGTCCATCGCTGCCCAGAAGCCGTCGTAGCGATAGCCGCAGAGTTTTCGCTCCTCGATCAGCCGGTTAAACGGCTCTTCCACGAGTTCTTCGCCATCCCGGATGTAATCGAAAATTTCCGAGCGGAGGACCAGGAAGCCTCCATTGATGCGTACTTCGCTATCGGACATATAGCGTATCGCCGTCACGGTACCCGATTCGTCCGTCTCCACGGCGGACAGGCTGTAGGACGGGCGTACACAGGCAAAGCTCACTATGGCCCCATTTCGCTGCATATCCTGCAGTTGCTTGTCCAGGGGAAGATCCGAAAGGCCGTCGCTGTAGTTCGCGAGGAATGCCTCATCATCGCCCAGCAGATGCCTGACTCTCAGCAGCCTCTGGCCAATGTTCGAGTTCAAGCCGGTATCGCAAAATGTAATCTGCCAGTCGTCGATATCCGAATTCAGCAGCTCGACGTGTTTCCCGCCATCGGACAACACAAAGTCATTCGACATGCATTCGTTGTAACGAAGGAAATAGTCCTTGATGAGATCACCCCGGTAGCCCAGGGCCAGGATGAACTCCTTGTGCCCGTAATGGGCGTAGTACTTCATCAGGTGCCAGATGATCGGGCGGTAGCCGATCTCCACCAAAGGTTTTGGAATGGTCTCGGAGAACTCCCGAAGCCGGGTTCCGTATCCTCCGCAGAATAGTACGACCTTCACTGTCTTCGCTCTCTTTTCATTGTAGCGTTCCCCCCGGAAGCGGTTTCAGCAGCCCGTGCTCCTCGAGCAGCATCGCCGCTTCGTGCAGCACGCGATATGGCATTTCGGACCGTTCAGCAATATCGAGCAGCGACTTGCTGCCGTCGCTCTGATTCAACATCCACAGCATCGCGAGCCGGATATCCTCGATGTCCTGGAAGCCTCCCAGCTTGCTATACAGGCCCCTGCGACCGAGCTGCGGCTCGCCCTTGGGACTGGTATTGACAAAGGTGCGGTCACACTCGATAGCGCCGAGAACCTCCAGGTAAAGCAACAGCGACCCGGCCAGGTGATCGGGGCGGACAAGCGCGAGATCATCGGCTGACGTGTGGTATTCAGGGTACGCCCCGTTCGGCGTGCGGGTCAGCCTGCCAATCGGCAGGTCGAGCCCGGGCGAGCAGAACTGACGTTCGTCGTAACCCCACGGGCTGAATGGCAGGATTTCGAAGCGGGAACCGCTCCTGGCAAGCACGTGAGTGCAAGCCCTGTCGATCGGGGCGTCACCGCCGCGGGACAGCTTGTACCGGAAATGTCCGTCGTCGCCCAGCACGGACGCCACGAGCCCTGCTTTGATGTTCCCCAGCGTCGACTCGTTGCGTGCCAGCCATGCGATGGAGCCGATCGTTGCCGGAGCGAATACGAATCGCACGGAGTACCTGAGGCGCACTCGGGCCAGGCATCTTGCCAGGATCGTAAGCATGCAGAGCCCGGAGAGATTGTCATTGCACAATGACGGGTGGCAGCAATGGGCGAAAAACAGTATCTCCTCGCTCGACTCTCCCGGCAGGCAGTATTCGCCATAGCTCAACGAGCCGTCAAAAAATCGCGAGTCAATAACCGCCGTGTAGGTTCCTTCCGCAAGCGAGTCAAGCTTGCGCTGCGTCAGGCAAAATCCCCAGTCCTCGTTGTAATAGCTCGTGCGGTACGGTATCCAGTCGGGCTTGTCGGGCAGGCTATGCAAGTGTGGCCGCAACTCCGCCAGGGTCAGCGTGGCCTGCACCGGCGCACTGTAGTTCACGACGTGCAGGTTGGACTTCTGGAAGTCTATGACCCTGATCCCTTGCTCGTTCAGCAAGTAAGCATCGTCTATGTGCCATTCCCTGGGGATTTCCCAGTCGAATACGCGGGTGCCGGTCGGCACCTCGTGGATCGTTAGCGGTATGTGGCGCTGCAGGATGGAAAGCGTTTGCCGCAATCCTTCACCCGTGATGCTCCGGCAGATGGGGTAAAGCTCTTCGACCAGGGAGTAGATCTCCCTTCCAATCGAGGCACGATCCGTCCGATGTTCATGCCCGCGGATTTCCTGCGGAGGATTCGTCTCCAGTGATCGGATCAGCTCAAGAATTTCCGACACCATTACTCCAATACAAGGAGGAATCGACCTGGCGTGTTTGCTGCAGGTACTTGAGCTGCTTCAAACGTGTGTACGCGCGAAACTCGAACGTCTCCCTGGACATACCGATGCGTTCGAACACGGCCAGCAACTGTTTCGCGCCGGCCATCGGTGTCCATCTGCATTCAAAGCCCGGCAGTTGCCGATGGATCTTGTCACAGTTCACCCGATAGCTTCTGTTGTCGCCTCCCGACGAACCGACCTCCAGCTCACAGCCGGCGAATACCCCGGCTACTACCTCCGCGATCTCCCGTATCCTGAAGTTGGCGTCGGTGCTGCCGACGTTGAAGATCTCATTGTGCACACGATCCTGCGGTGCCTGCAGGGCAGCGATTATGGCGCGGCAAATATCCTCCACGTGGACGATTGGCCTCCAGGGGGTGCCGTCACTCGTCATCACGATCTTCCCGGTCGTCCACGCGAAGCCTGCAAGGTTGTTCAGCACGATGTCGAAGCGCATACGTGGCGATGCTCCGTATGCCGTCGCATTCCTCAAGAAAACAGGTGAAAAGCTGTCGCTGGCCATGCTCGACAGGTCCCGCTCGACCATCACCTTGCATTCCGCATAGGCCGTTTGCGGATTGACCGGCGAGGTCTCGTCCAGGAATTCACCCGAGCCCAGGCCGTAGACGCTGCAGGAGGAGGTGTAGACGAACCGCTGGACACCCGCCGCCCTGGCCACCTCGGCCAGCCTGAGCGAGCCTTTATGATTGATCTCCCGCGTGATGGCCGGGTCGTTCTCCCCGAGTGGATCGTTGGATAGCTCAGCCAGATGAATAACGGCCTGGCATCCTTCCAGGTCACCGGCATCGAGGCGCCGCAGGTCCTTGAAGAGGGTCAGCGGCAGCTTTCCCAATCGGTCGGGGTCGCTGTACAGCCAGCCATCGCGGTAGAAGCCGGTATCCAGCGCAACCACTTCGAATCCTGAGTCCAGCAGCATGGGAGCCAGAATGCAGCCGATGTAACCGTCCACGCCGGTCAGAAATACTTTCACTACCCAACTCCTGCCTTCTCCAGGCTCGACACCGGGGCAGCCGGGCACGTCGGCATCCGGTTCTCGTACCAGATGACCTCGTTGTGGCCCCAGCCGATCGACACAACGTCCTGGTCCCCATCCAAGTCTACATCCACCGTCCGGGCGCCGTCGTGATGCTCGTCACCGACGTGTATGCGATGGGGTTCCCAGGCTCCTGCCAGGCCGTCGATGTTTTCGAAGATCCACAGCGCGGCGCTGGACGGATCCTCGAGATTGTGCTCGCCCGCAACGACGTCCAGGTCGCCGTCCGCATCCATATCGGCCAGGTCGAGGCTCATCGGCCCGACTATTCTCCCGATCGGGTGCCGAAGCCACTTCTGCCTCGGGTCGCCAGGCGCCTCGTACCAGACCAGGTCCCCGGTAGTGCTGATCGCCTGGAAACCGACCACGGCATCCAGGTCGCCATCCAGATCCAAGTCGGCGAGCCGATTCCGGTCCGGCGGAGCTTCTGTGTCGTCCACGACGTGTCGCGACCAAGAGCTCCCCCCATTGCGGAGCCAGGATGTCCCGAGAAACAGGTCGGACAAGCCGTCGCCGTCGATGTCTCCCGCGCTCAATGCCTCGTCCTGCGAAAATTCGGAGATGCCGTTAAGCAACCAGTTACCGGTGTCACTCCTCGGAAGGCTGAGCAGCTCGATCCCGGAGCCGGCACCATGCCAGGACAGCGCGAGCGACAGGGTGCTTCCCGAGAACGCGTCCAGGGCAGTGCCCTGGAGAAAATCACCGGTCATCGGCACGTTACTGTGCTCTACCCGAAACATACCGGTGCCGTCGTTGCGGTAAAGCGCAAAAGACCGCTCATCGGCCGCGTAGAACGTGGCCAGGAGGTCGGTATCGCCGTCCCGGTCGACGTCGGACGCGAAGATCACGTCGCGGGCGCCTGCCTCTAGCGGGACCCGGCGCCATGCAGTCCCGCTGGCACCGGGATTCAGGTAAACGTAAGCCCCTGCGGCCAGGTCAGGGTATCGGTCACCATTCAGGTCGCTAGCGAAAATGAACACCGCCCTGCCGGGCCGGTCGTCGTCAACCACGTGTCTGTCCCAACGGCTCCAAGGCTGGGTACAGACCGTATTGGTCCAAAGCACCACGTCCTGGTCCGGGCCGCTCCAGTTGGCGCCGAACATGTCCAGGTCACCGTCGAGATCGAGATCTACAAGCTGCAGGTTATGCGAGCCGCCGCTGTCTATAACCGTCTTCCGGAAACTTGCCCCGTTGCGGCTGTTCTCTAGCAGCACTACTTCATCCGGATCCTCGCCCTGGTGCATTTCGGCATAGAGCAGGTCGACGTCGCCGTCGAGGTCGACGTCTCCCGCCCGCAACGAGTGCACGACCGCCTCGATGTCTTCGACGAGTACCTGCTCTGGCCAGGTGGCGTAGCGATCCTCGGGAGCGCTGAACCAGGAAACCCGGTAGCGCTGGCCCTCGAGTTCGGAGGGGGCAAGTGCGATATCCACCCGCCCGTCCCCGTTGATATCGGCCACAACGACTTTTACGTGAGGCCACACCCAGGTATCGCTGTACCGATGCTTGGTCCAGTCCCCACCCGGCCGGTTCTCGAACCATACGGCACCGGCAACAATGTCCGGATCGCCGTCCGCGTCGAGGTCCGCCACGGCAAAGCCTTCTCCTTCCGCCAGCGGCAAGGCGCGCTCGCTCCAGCCTTTGTCCTCCCCGTCTCGCGACAGGATGATGATATCGCCCTGCCCGCTGCCAAAGGCCGTCTGGTTCCTGACGACGATTTCCGGCCGGCCATCCATGTCCATGTCGGCCGACTCGACGTCGTGCAGTCTCCTTTCGGAAACCACCTCCGCCTGCCAGCCGGGACCACGTAGAAGCAGTAATCCTTGTTCGGTGGGCAGAACAATGTCGTTTATGCCGTCGCCATCAACATCGACGACTTCGCCATCCGTCATCACGGCGTACTCGTCGACCACTACCCGTACGCCACGCGCTGCCGGGATGCTCAGCAGTTGGCTGCTGCCGTGAAGGCCGACGAGTATCTCCGGCAAGCCGTCGGCGTCCAGGTCACCTGCGAATTTGGCCCATGGCGCAGCCCCATCGTCAGGCTCGTGGACGACTTTTCGTTCCCAAAGAGAACTGCCATCGTCGGGACTCCTGGAGCCGTGACAGCCGGCAACCAGCAGAATCGACGTCAACACTATTCCGATCTTCTTCATCTGCCTCTGCCTTGCAGTTGCTCCTGAAATCGTATCAGTCGAGAACCCTTACTTCAGGAATGGGCACAATGAACTTCCCGCCCCAGTCGCGTATCCAGGCCGCCTGCTCGACTATTTCCTCTGTGAGGTTCCAGGGCAGGATAAAAAGATAGTCCGGGCGGGTCTCCCGTATGCGGTGGGGATGATGAATCGGGATGTGGGTACCGGGCGTGAAAGTGCCCTGCTTGTGCGGGCTGATGTCGACGAGGTAATCCAGGAAATCTTCGCGTATGCCGCAGTAGTTCAGAAGCGTATTGCCTTTGCCTGGCGCACCGTACCCGACGATGGACTTGCCCGCATTCTTTTGTTTCACAAGGAAGTGCAAGATATCGCGCTTGGTCGCACGAACCTTCCCGGAGAACGCATCATAGACCCGCTTCCGGTCATAGCCGCCATCGATTTCTCGTTGCAAAAGATCACCGACACTTGCCTGCACGGCTTTTGCATCGTCCGTGTCATGCTTCACGAAGACCCGCAACGATCCGCCGTGGCTCCGCAGTTCCTCCACGTCAAAAACAGTCATGCCGTGGCGCGAAAACACGTCTTTTGCGGTGAGGAAGGAGAAATAGGAAAAATGTTCGTGGTAGATCGTATCGAACTGATTGTTCTCCATCAGCTGCTTGAGATGGGGGAACTCCATCGTCACTACTCCGGTCGGCGCAAGGAGCACCTTGATGCCGGCGACGAAATCGTTGAGATCAGGCACGTGCGCGAGCACGTTGTTACCCACGATCAGGTCGGCCGCCCCGAACTCGGCCCTTATCTCCCCCGCGGCTTTTGCACCGAAGAAACGGCTTACGGTTGGGATGCCCTTTTCCACCGCCGCTGCCGCGACGTTCTCCGCAGGCTCGATACCCAGGCAAGGAATGCCGAGTTTCACGAAATGCTGCAAGAGATACCCGTCGTTACTGGCGAGCTCGACCACCCTGCTCTTCTCGTCCAGGCTGAGTCTACTCGTGATCATCTCCACGTATTTCCCGGCATGGCGTACCCAGCTTTCGGAATACGATGAGAAATAGGCGTAGTCTGAAAAGATGTCCTGCGGCGCCACGAACTCTTCGAGCTGCACCAGCAAGCATTCCTCGCAGAAAAACACCCGCAGCGGATAAAAAGGCTCCATCTCGTTCAGCTGATGTGGGTAGATCCGGTTCTGGCAGAGCGGCGACATGCCCAGGTCGAGGATGAGGTGATTGAGCTCGCTTCCACAGAGCCGGCAAGCACTCTTGGTGCTTGCTTGTGCGTGATCAGTGTTATCCATGATTTTGACGTCCAGCGCCCGCTATTTACTTTGAGTTATTTGGAACGATTCTTCGCAGATCACGGCCGAGATATACAAGATAGTCCGCAACATCTTCGGCCAGTTGGTTGCGCCCCCACCATGCCCGTCGCAACACCTTGGCATACCCGCGAAATGCTACTACTGGGCCGATTCCAGCCCTGCTAAGGCCCACCAGGTACGCACCAAAGGTCCGCCAGGTCATGAAGGACAACGGTCGTTTCCACCTGGGATCGAAATGCCTGAGCACTTCTTTGGCCGACTTTTTCTGCGTAGCCGAGTGTTCATCCATGCGACGAAAAAACGTGCTCCCCTCGTCTCGCAGCAATTTCCCCTGAAGTGCCAGTTCCGCCATCATTCCCCTGTCCGCGCTGTAGAAGGTGCGCAGCATGGCGGTCCGGCGGAGGTAATCCAGCCTCAATACGCCGTTCATCATGTTATTCAGGGCCATGTTGTCGATAACGTACAGAAAACGCTCAATCGGATCCTCCTGGTCTGCGATCGGATCGGCGTCATATGGAGTGCTGGTTTCGGTGGAGTGTTGAAATAACCTTGTGTGGGGAAATGCCAGCGCTATATCGGGCCGGCCATCCAACATGTCGATACAGCTCTGCAGGGCGTTGGACGAAAGCAGGTCGTTCGACGAATGCCATTTGAAATAGGTGGTATCCGCGTGAAGAGCGACGTAGTTATAGTTGACGGTAGCTCCAAGGTTCTGCGGATGCCGCACATATGAGATTCGCTTGTCGCGCCGGGCAAACTCCTGGCAGAGGCTGGGGGTTGCGTCCGTCGATGCGTTATCGGAAATGAGGACGCGGAATGAACCGTAACTCTGCGCAAGGAGGCATTCGAGCACCTCGCCGATATAACGCTCACTGTTGTATACCGGCAACCCGATCGTCAACTCAGGCATGGCTGGATGCTCCGTCGCCGATGCAGGTATCAGGAGTGCCGGCGGCGCCAACGCCAGCGATTTCAAGGGCCGATTCCATCTGCTCCGCCAGGCTCGTCCGGTATGTCTTCACCTGCCTGTTGATCTTCCGCGCCTCTTCAGCGCAGCGGTTCCTGAGCAGCCGTGTTTTTGCTTCCAGCTCAGCGGTCGTGAAACTGTCGATATCCAGGACGTAATCGTCCTGGCCGAATTCAAGCAGCAGCTCTGCCGCTTTCCGGTAGTAGCACAGTCCGATTACCGGCTTGCCGACACGCAGGGCCAGCACCGTCGCGTGGAAACGGGTCGCGACCACGAGGTCGGCCTCACCCAGGATGCGCATGTAGTCGGCGACGGTATGGCTCTGGCGGAAACTTTGCTCCAGAAGGTCTGATGGCGTGCCGAGACCTGCCGCTGCGGCGATGACATCCCGGATGACGCGTTCATCGCGCGGCTGGTTGGCAATCAGGATGAACGGCTGCCCCGATGCCGCGAGTCCCCGCACATAGGCACCAAGCTTGTTGACGTATGCGGCATATTTATCTGCATCTTCTTTGTACCAATAGCCTTTCGCGTGCACGGCCATCGGGTTGATCGCAATAACGAGCTGGTTTGTTTCCTTCACCACCGGGTCGTCTTTGTCCGTGGGGCCGTGAAGGGCGAATGCCAAGTCGGGATAGACCCTAACGTCGTGTTGGTCATAGCCGAGCAGCTTGGCGGAACCCTGATCGCGGAACGACACGTAGCGGGCGCGGCTGATCGCCTGCCGGATCAACCAGCGGCTTAATCGAGAGAAGACAGGGCCTGCACCCACGCTCAGCATGATCACCGGTATCCGCTCCCGTTTTGCGAGCCAGGTCCATCGGTACAGGGTATACGGGAATCGCCATGGCCCCCCGAAGTTGTCCAGGAACTGGTTTGACCCGGCCACAATGAGCAGGTCGACACCCCGGAGGTACCCTCTGCATTCGCGAATGAAGCGGAACTCTTCCACCCCGGACAGCAACCCGCTCCGAATAGACCGGAAAGCCGTGACGAGGCGTACGGCAAGTCGGCTGCGCTTGAGGAATTGCTTGATGCCGCCATTGTTGTCGCGCCCTGTATCCTGATCCGCTAGAGCCGACAACTGGCCAGCGTCTTCGAGCTCCATTCTGCGCCGCTGACTCAACGAGCCCCTACTGCCGCGAACGATCGGAAACGCGGCGACGCGGTAACGCGAGGCGGAATCTGACGGGTTCACGGAAAAACACACCGCCTGCACATCACCGAGCTGTTCCTTCATTTCCGCGATGGTCGCCTCGATGATGGCTTCGTCGCCGAGATTTTCGTTCCCGTAGAAGCCGAATACCCCGACTGTGACCGGCTCCCGGACAGCAGCAGCCGGACCCTGATGTGCTTGTTTCTTATAATTCATCCGGCCTCCATGATGCCCCGGCGGACCTGTGAATACTGTTACCAGCATCTCGGACGGCGACGGTATTATTACAAATCTGCGAGGCAGGGATAATGCCTTTGCCGTGCCGCGGCCGGGATCCGGCCGGAATTTGTGACACAGGTATGGACGCCGCCGGAACGGCCGGGCGACAATCCGCCCTTCGTTGCCGGAGCAGGTCCGGCGACGCTCTAAGAACGCGGGATTGGGGCACAACAGCATGGCCGACGCGCTGCGCGAAAGGATTCGGGACTTTATCCTGGACAACTTCCTGTTCACTACCGACACCTCGGCGGTCGCACCGGACGATTCGCTGCTCGATCGCGGTGTTGTCGATTCCACGGGCATGCTGGAGATCATCATGTTCATCGAGGACGAGCTGGGGGTGAAGGTCGCCGACGAAGAGATGATCCCGGAGAACCTGGACTCCGTGAATAACATAGCCCGATTCGTCGAATGCAAGCGGCAGGCGGCCTGACGGAAGACGGTTCGTCGATTGTCGAGGCCCTGAGAACCGTCGGCCGTCGCAACCCGGGCGCGATGGCGCTGGCCTGGCGGCAAAGCGCCTGGACGTATTCCGAACTGCTCGACGGTATCAGTGCCGTTAGCGATCGCCTGGCGCGCCTCGATCCGGGTTCGCGCGTAGCAATTCTCCTCAGGAACTCGCCGGAGTACGTCGCGCTGTACTACGGCACGCTCGCGGCAGGTTGCGTCGCCGTGCCGCTCAATGCACAGGAACGTGCAGGCGTGCTCGCCCGGCAGGTCGAACACAGTGGCGCCAAAGTCCTCGCCGGCGATGCGACGCTGAAGGAATGGACGCCGCTCTGCTCGGCGGTTTCGCCCGGCGTGGAGACTATCGCGATCACCCCGGATTCCTCCCAAAACTCGGCCAAACACCTGCTCAAACAATGCAGGAGCGCCCAACCCGAGCGAACCCAAGGCATTCACGGCCGTACTGAACCAACCCGCGAACAGCTCGCCGTTATTCTCTACACCTCGGGCACGACCGGACGGCCCAAGGGCGTCATGCTCAGTCACGGAAACCTCCTGTCCAATGCACAGGCCATCATCGCGTATCTCGGGCTGACCGCCTCGGAACGAGGGCTCTGCGTGCTGCCGTTCCATTTCTCCTATGGCAATTCCGTGCTGAACAGTCACCTGCTTTGCGGCGCTACGCTGCTGCTCGAAGACAACCTGGCGTTCCCGCATGTCACGCTTGAGCGCATCCAGAATGATGCAGTTACGGGATTTGCAGGCGTCCCGTCCACGTTTGCGCTGCTGCTGGGTCGATGCCGCCTCGAAGACTATGACCTGCGGAGCCTGCGCTATATCACCCAGGCCGGCGGAGCAATGCCGCGAGCCACAATCGAGCGGCTGCGCGCCGCCACTCCGGGTATCGAAATATTTATCATGTACGGGCAGACGGAGGCGACCGCACGGTTGACCTACCTGCCGCCCGGGAAGCTGGATGACAAGCTTGGCTCCGTGGGGCTGCCCATCGAGGGCGTCGAGCTCGACGTTTGCGACGAGCGGGGCCGGTCCGTTCCACCTGGAACGATTGGGGAGATTTGCGCGCGCGGTCCGAACGTCATGCTGGGCTATTGGCAGGATCAGGAAGCTACCGACACGGTCCTGCGCGACGGCTGGCTGCGAACGGGCGATCTCGGGCATCGCGACGGCGAGGGCTATTTCTACATCGACGGCCGCGCAGTGGAGATGATCAAAACCGGGGCCTTTCGGGTCAGTCCACAGGAAGTCGAGGAAACGATTTCCGGCCTTGAAGGTGTGCAGGAAGTTGCCGTCGCGGGCGTGCCGGATGAGATGCTGGGACAGGCGATCATGGCCGCGGTGATAGCGGAGCCCGGAAGCGGCCTAGACACCCGCGCGATAAAGGCGCATTGCCACCAGCGTCTCGCGGCCTACAAAGTACCGAAGCTGGTGGAGTTCGTTACCGAGTTTCCGCGAACGGCCTCCGGCAAGGTACAGCGGCTCGAATTGGTTAGAAAGGTGCACCATGGATAACGCAACGCCAACCCTCGACAGCAGGGTCCTGGAATTCGACAAGGAACAAGCGGTTGACAGCATTGCGCGCCGTATGCGCGAGATCCTGTCGGGCGACCTGTCGCGGCGCGGACTCGTCGTCGCCATCTCCGGCGGGATCGACAGCTCGGTTTGTGCAGCGCTGGCGGTAAGGTCTGTCGGAGCAAAGCGCGTATTCGGACTCCTCCTGCCCGAAAGGGATTCGTCGGGTTTCAGCACGGAGCGGGGTCGACAGCTCGTCGACCACCTCGGAATCGCGCACGAAGTCCACGACATTGCCGCGACGCTGGAGGCAATCGGCTGCTATCGGTGGCGCGATGAAGCGATTCGCCGGGTGTTCCCCGACTACGGAGAGGGTTGGAAGAACAAGATCGTGATCCGCGGCGGCCTAGAGGGCCGGATGAACCACTTTTTCCTCGTAGTGCAAAACCCCGATGGCGCGATCAAAGAGGAACGCCTGAGCCTGCAGGATTACCTGCAGATCGTCGCAGCCACCAACTACAAGCAGCGCATCCGCAAGACCGTGGAATACTTTCATGCCGATCGCCTGAACTACGCGGTTGTCGGCACGCCGAACCGGCTCGAGTACGACCAGGGGTTTTTCGTCAAGAACGGCGACGGCAGCGCCGACATCAAACCGATCGCGCACCTCTACAAGAGCCAGGTGTACGCGTTGGCCCGCCACATGGGCCTGCCCGAAGAGATCGCCAACGCCGTACCGACGACAGATACCTACAGCCTGGCCCAGGGGCAGGACGAGTTCTACTTTGCCCTGCCCTACCAGCAGATGGACCTGGCGCTATGGGCCTACAACCATGGGCGGGAGGCTGCCGAGCTCGCTGCAGCACTCGGCGTCAGCGAAGAGCAGGCGGCCAACGTCTACCGGGACATCGAGTCGAAGCGCCGCGGCACGCGCTATATGCACTTGCGGCCGGTGCTGGTGGAGCAGGTTTCGGAACTGGAGGTCTGACGCCGCCAACGGGGCGTCTTACCACTCCGCTAGTTGCTGGCGCGCACTCCTGGACCCCAGCGTATCTGCTAGTGTGCGAATGAACGCAATCGCGGATAATCGCTGCGCCTGCTCATTGAGATGGCCGCCATCGTACGTATACCGGTCGGCAAGCGTATAGATTTTCTCCCCTCCGTGCTTGAAAGAAGCACGGCTACCGTCAGGGAGGGTGGACTCCACTGCCGCCAAGTCGAATAGCGGTTCGCCTGCGTATCGCGCCCGCAGGGCGTCATTGAAGGCGTTGCGCAGCACGTTGTCGGCATCACCGGGCAACGACATGCCGATGAACCTTTTCACCATGGTTCTCCGGCCCGGTGGGTCTGCTCGCAGCGGCATCGTGACATGGACGAGTTGCACATCCGAGCGTTTCGCCTGAATGGTGTCGATCAGGCGAACGTACCGATCGATCATCGCCGCTACTTCAAGCGGCGTGTCCCGCCCGAGGTCGACGTAGCAAAACTTCATCATGGCAACATCGTACTGCGGCTCGCCGAGAGCCATCAGGAGTTGCCCAAACATCTCACATTTGGAATCAGGGTCTCCGTTCGTACCTACGTTCGAGTGAAAGACACCCGGCGTTATATCCGGGGAAGCTCCGGTGACCTCGATGATGCGCAGCGGCACGCCGGCTTCCTCTGACAGGCTTGCGAGGCCCGCGAGGATGTTGCGACCCACCGACTGGTGGCCGAACAGAATGCGCGCTTTCGACACGATGCGCAGATCCTCTGCGACCGATTTTATATCCACCTTCTACTCCGCCTCGCTCACGTAGCTCACTGGCCGTATGCGGGCTAACAAAACCTTCCCACATCCCGCCGTGGCTGCTTCGTGGTCTTCTTCTTCTTCAACCTTCGTGTAGGCAACAATGCTACCTCGGTACAGCAGCAGCTTCCCGCGTTCCCGAAGCGCCCTCCGGTTCAGTTTTCTTGCGCCACCCGATTACGCGTCCCGGGTTCCCACTGACCAGGGCGAATGGGGGAATGTTCTTGTTCACCACCGTACCTGCGGAAACGATGGCACCTCGCCCTATCGTGACCCCTGGGGCCACGAATACATTGGCACCCAGCCAGACATCATCTTCAATCACTACCGGCTTGAGCTCATGTCCCTGCAGCAACCACGGGCGGTCCGGGTCATCGAAACGATGGTTGATCGACCAGATCTTGGTGCCCGGCCCGAATCCAACCCAGTCCCCGATCGTGACCCCACCCCCACCGGTGATGAAGACATCCTGCGCGAAGTTGCAGTGGGAACCGATCGAGATATTGTCCGGCATGATCAAGCGCATGTTCCGCTGGAAAACGACGTTGGTTCCCATGCTCTTCAGCACATGGCGGAATACGAGCGGGCGCAGGCGTATTCCGAGCTTCCCCGGGATGCCGGCTGAAATCCAGTACGCCAGTACTCTCATTTTCCAATGGTACTTCCAATAAGTCCGCTTCCATTTTGGAACTTCGCTCATGCCGTGGCCCTCAGGCCAGGCCGGCCAGACTTCGCTATAAAGTGATGGTGCAGCAACTGGAGTGAAGCGACGGTCGCCAGCCCCATCTCGTCACGTTCACTCATCGCCCCGCTGTCTGCCTTCTGCATCAGCCGTCGGGCAGCAGGTACCGATACCAGGCCTGTCCTTTCGAGTTCGTCCTCCTGCAGCAACTTGCCAACAAGGCTTGCTTTACCTGCAAGGCAGGTAGCGATCGGCGCCCGGTAGGGCTGCTTGGGCCGCTGGCCGATTGCCGGTGGCAGCAGATCGGCGAATGCCCTTTTCAGGATGTACTTCTCGTTCATACCCCGCAGCTTGAATTTCGGTGGAATACGCGCCGCCAGCTCTATGACCCGGTGATCCAGGAAAGGCACGCGCCCCTCTACTGAGTTGGCCATCATCATACGATCGCCCTGTGAATTCAGAAGATAATTCGGCAGAAACAGCGACATCTCGAGGTACTGTGCCCGGCATAGCGGATGCCAGTGCGCACGCCCCGGATCCAGGTATCCCTCGAGCTCTGATATCATGTCGTCATCGCTTTGCATCGCTTCGCGAACAGACGGCGCGAACAGTGCTTTAGTATGCGCTGTATTCTGCCAGCGTATCCGGTGCGAATAATACGCGTCTGACGTATTCTCCAGCCCCTTCCGGAAGAACAGGCGCCAGAAGGCTTCCGCGCGGGCGTCCCGTTCGACGTAGGCATAAAGACTGGACAACAGCATCGGCCGCCATGCTGAATCGGGGTTTCGCGCCCAGAAGCGCCTTGCCTTATCCTCACGAAACACGTTGTAGCCGGCGAACACTTCGTCCGCACCTTCCCCCGTGAGCACGACCTTCGTTCCACTGTTGCGCACCAGTCCGGACAACGCCAGCAGCGGTGCAGGGGCGGTACGCATCATTGGCCGCTCGGCGAACCAGATTACGTCGGCGAAGGCCTCTCCGATTTCTGCCCCGCTCACCTCGATCTCTCGGTGATCGGTCCCTAGATGGGCGACCATCTCGCGCTGAAACTCGCGCTCGTCGAAACGTGCGTCACTGAATGCAACGGAGAATGTCGTCAAGTCGTTGTTGTGAAAGCGCTTGACCAACGACGTGAGGATGGAGGAATCCAGCCCTCCGCTCAGGTAAGCCGCGACCGACACATCGGAGCGCAACTGCAGGCGAACAGCATCGTGGAGCAATGCCCGGACCTGATCGCTCCAATCGCTGAACGGACGGTCCTCATACTCGTGTTCCGGGGGGAAGTCGTAGCGCCAATAGCGGCGCTCGCTGCGACGACTCTCTTCCAGTACCATCATTGTGCCGGGCGCCAGTTCCTCGACCCCGCGGAACGGAGTGCGCGGCGGTATGGTCACCCAAAACGTCGAAATCTGCCCCAGCGCAACCAGGTCGATTTCGGCGTCCAGCTCTCCGTGTGCAAACAGCGCCTTCATCTCGGAGCCGAACAGGACCGTCCCGTCGGTAAGGGTGGCATGAAACAGCGGCCGGATTCCTACCCGGTCGCGGACCAACACTAGCCGGCGGCGCATCCGATCCCAAAGGGCAATTGCAAACTGCCCATTCAGGTACTCCACGAAGTCCAGGCCCTTTTCCTCGTACAGGTGGACGAGGGTTTCCGTATCGCTGGTCGTCCTGAAGGTGTGTCCCCGCTTCTCGAGGTCCGCGCGCAGCTCGAGATAGTTGAAAATCTCGCCGTTGAAAGCCACCCAGACGGTGCCGTCCTCGTTGGACAGCGGCTGCTGCCCCGTGGAAAGATCGATGATCGACAGGCGACGGTGCCCTAGCCCGATGCCGGGCTCCAGGTGGTAACCCTCCTCATCGGGACCGCGGTGCGTCAGGGCAGCCGTCATCCTTTGCACAGCGGCGGCGTCCGCCGGACGCATATTCCGATGCCATATACCGGCGATACCGCACATAGTTCAGGGTCCAGTCGGCGTCTCGGCGCCGTTCACTAGATGCAACTTGCGAAGTATAAAGGTGTTTTGGCACGTGGTCTGCGAAATTACTCACAGAAGCCCCCGTGACCGGCTCGCAGCGGCACCTGGCGGAAAGCGGACGGTAATCCTCGGTTCGAAGCCTCGGAAGTGGCATCATGCGCCCCCTGGTGCGGGATGCACCAGCCGTCATGGGAATGGACCTGACTCTTGAATAAGCTCAATCGCCAAATGGCTCGGGGGGCCCTGTGGATGGGCCTCCTGCGAATCCTGGTTCGTGGGATCGGGCTGATCAGTACCGTGATCCTTGCGCGGCTGCTGGTGCCGGCGGATTTTGGACTGATCGCGATGGCGACTTCCATAATCGCGTTCCTGCAGCTCGCAACTGCCTTCAGTTTCGACATCCCCCTCATCCAGAAGCAGGATGCCGACCGCAGTTACTTCGATTCCGCCTGGACATTGAACGTAATGTTCTATGTTCTGCTGACCGTCGTATTGATGCTTCTGGCAGCGCCTGCTGCGACCTTCTATCGGGAGCCGCGGCTGGAGGCCGTTATCTATGTTCTCGCCGCCGGATTCCTGATCCAGGGCTTCGAGAACATCGGCATCGTCTACTTTCGCAAGGAGCTTGACTTTCGCCAGGATTTCATCCTCATGCTCTCCCAGAAAGTCGCCGGGTTCCTCGTCACAATACCGCTTGCATTCCTGCTGCGCAGTTACTGGGCGCTGATTGCCGGCATGGTGCTCGGTAACTTCCTGGGCGTGATCCTGAGCTATGTGCTGCACCCGTTCCGGCCAAGATTTTCGGTCGCCGCCGTCCCGGAACTATTCTCGTTTTCTAAGTGGCTGATGCTGAACAACGTCGTCAACTTTCTCCGCCAGCGCTCACCCGACTTTATTATCGGCAGGATATCGGGCACATCGTCACTTGGTATTTTCACCGTCGCCTACGAGATATCAACATTACCGACGACGGAGCTTGTGGCACCCATAAACCGTGTTGTATTCCCAGGTTATTCCAAGCTCTCGAGCAACATCGCGGACTTGCGCCAAAGCTACCTGGATGTGTTGTCTGTTATCGCGATTGTCGCTTTGCCTGCCGGGTTTGGAATTGCCGCGATCTCAACCCCCCTGGTCGACTTTTTCCTGGGCAGCAAATGGGTGGCGGCAGGACCGATTGTCGGGATTCTTGCAGTGTACGGTGGTATCAACGCCATCCATTCGAACACGGCATCTGTATTCAATGCGATCGGCAAGCCACACCTGATCACCTGGATCGGCGTTGTCAATATTCTCGTGTTGATAACTTCCGCAATTGCTCTTGCGCTACTTCACGGGCCCACCGGCGTTGCGGCTGCGTACCTGGGCACAACTATCCTGATCACGCCGCTAGTATATTTCTACGTGTGCCGCGAGGTTCAGCTGCGCTACCGGCAGCTAATGGGGGTAATTTGGCGCCCGGTGTCATGCAGCGTGCTCATGTACGCCTCAATTAGTGCAATTGCGGCAATTCCAGGATTCGAGGGGTCCTTTGGACCCTGGGCACAGCTCGCCATCCTGGTTCCGCTAGGCGCAATCCTCTACCTGTTTTCGCTATTCGGCCTTTGGGTAATCAGCGGCCGTCCCACGAGCGCCGAGTACAGGCTGCTGATGTTCGCTATTGCAAAGATGCGCAGCGGTCGACAACAATCTCACCCGTCTGCTTTGTAGTACAAAGTAAAATGACCAAGGAAGAACAAGACCCGCTTCGTCCTGACAGTTCTTCGCTCCATGCTGTCTGCCCAGGTACGAGATGACTGATTCCGTAATCCTTTCACTAAGTACTTCAGCATGGAACTGGCCATACTGGACCAGCCGCCAGTTCCTGATGTACGAACTTGCCAGTCTTATCAAGGTGGTCTATGCGATCGAGCGAGATGATCTTCGCTCTGTTCTGAACATCAGGGAGTTTTTCAGGAAAAGGGCTGCGGCACCGTTTCCCGCACCATCAGAACTAAGGATACTGAACCCGGTATGGCCGCGAACGTACCGCTACTCGGCACTCGATCGGGAGTTTTCGAACGCATATATTCGGCGACTGCAGCGGCAGTTGGACACCGCGGAACGACGTATCGTCTACGCATGGCATCCCGAGTTCGTTCAGGTCGTAAAACGACTATCTTATGATGTCCTTGTCTATCATCCCTATGACATGTTCAGGCATTTCTTCAACCAAACCCACCAGATAGTCCAGGAAGAAAAAGAGCTTTGTCGAATCGCAGACGTGGTTATCACGCCGCACAATGAAATTGCCCAGGCACTCGCACACCCAAATTCTCACGTAGTCAGCAATGGAGTGTTCCTCCCGGCGTTTCCCGATCGGAGCACCATTAAGGCGGCGGCTACGATCACGGAGATCAAGCGGCCAATAATCGGCAACTTGGGGGTAATCAACGACAAAATAGACTTCGACCTGCTTCTCTCACTATTCACGAAACGACCGGAGTGGCAGCTTGTTTTTGTCGGTTTCGAAGGGTCGGGGAACTGGAAAGAAACGACTGGGTATAAAACGATCAGAACCTTGAAAAACGTCCATTTCCTGGGCGGCGTACCGATCAATAACGCAGCATCAATGATCTCGGGCTTCGATGTGGGGATCATTCCATATTGCCTGTCCGGATGGGCGAAGTTCATCGAATCCCCTCTCAAACTGTACCAGTACTGGGCGATGGGTGTTCCTGTGGTTTCCTCGGCATTACCAACGCTGCAAAGAATACCGGGGGCGCTGGAAGTGCCGACCGCAATCGATGAATGGGACGCGGCCATCGAAGAGCAGCTCAACGCCTGTAACGGCGAAAATCCTGTTGCCTTGAGAGAACGGGCAGAAAGCCACTCTTGGGCTGCCAAGGCAAAAGAGATTGCCAGTATCATCGACCAGTATTCTTAGCGCTTGGGCAACGCACTGCTTTGGAAGTGCGTACTTCCGTGTAGAACCAGGCTCGCCCGTTATCTCACGATTCGACTGGAACGGCGTAGCTTCTCACTAACCGCCTGCTCTCGATCATGAGCTTCTGAATGGATCGGGTCGGCGGCCGAAGCCCTTGAAATCTCGTAGAGAACGACGAGAAGAACCAGATTCCAGATCCATACCTCAGCTTTCAGATTCTGTGCGAACATCCCGGCGCCGAGGATCGTGACTAACGAACCTCCAATCATTGTTCTGTACAAGCCCAGTTGATCAGGGAGGCCCAAAACGTCCATGCGCTTCATTCGAACAAGCATTTTCCATGCTGTGATGATGAGAATGGAAATAAGCAGGATTCCCGGAATCCCTTGGTCTACCAGTACAGACATAATCGTATTGTGCGAGGCACGATCACCAGAGTCATATGCAAGCCAACGCTCATCAAGGTATTGACGACTGAGGAACGCCGTTCCTTGATGACCAACCCCCATAGGATTATCAGCGAACATTCGGAGCTGCGCCTTGACAATCGCTACCCGACTGGCTGCGCTGTTGTCCCATTCAACCTCGTCAGTCGTAGCAGCCGTCAACGTCTGCATCCGATCCAGGAAAACTTCGTTGGCAGCAAACAGAAAAGCCAGGACGCCTAACCCTGCCAAAGCATAATAGGTGCGGGCGTACTTTCGGGGTTTCAGATAAACCGTAACGAGCGCCCCCAGGAACAGACCCACTATGGCGCCCCGGGTTTGCGTTTGAATAATTCCATTCAGAATAAAGGGTATGGCTCCCAGGATCACCCAACGAATCCAGCCTTTCGATGCCAGCATCATAAATGATGCGAACATAAGCCCGGTTGAGAGGTGCATGGCAAGAGAATTCGCATCATCCACCCCCGGCCCGCCCACGCCTTCCAGCCGCCCACCGGGCGGTGCTATGTAGACCAGCCATCCGAAATACGCGCAACCTAAGACGTGCACCAAACAAAAACCATAAAAGTCCCGCTCATTATCTATTAGCTTGTAGATGAGGTACATCAATATGGCGTACTTGGTAAAGAGGACAACGCCGTCCCCATGGGTTGGTGACGCTACCCAAGGCCATTGCAGCCACATCCAAACAACGTAAAGCAGAAACAGCCGGATCACTGTCGATTGGTGAAAATTCCGCTCCGGCTGGAGCTTTTGCCGATGTAAATAAAGAGCAATAAAAGTGACTGCTGCAGCAGAAAGAGACCAACGGAGGTCGGGTATAGCCCCTCCCCACCAGCGAGAAGGTGGATGCAAGTAGAAAACGGCCACATAGGTGTACAGGCCATACACCGGCCGGACAGCAAGCGCCGCCATCAATCCGACACAAAAAAATAGAAGGAATGCGAGCGCGGTTAGTGGCATTTTACAATTCTCTACCGATACTTAGCGCTCGCAACCTGCGTCGCTACCCCCACCCACATTCTCTCTACGCATGTAGGAATGCCACTTACGTGCTCAGCCGTTTGGCCTGCAGTCGATCTCACGGACCACCTCGTCAAATAGTAAAGCCGTGCGCTCGACCTGCGCCTTCCTGGAGTACTTGGCGATATCTTCCGTGCTCGAGGTACCTGATCCCCTTCGAAGCCGCTGAAAAAAAGATAATAGTGCCCGCGCAATGTCACCAACAGAGTCGAGAGGCGCGACGTGCGCATCGAAACTGCTCAACAACTGGGCAGTGTCACCTTTCCCATCGGTTAGGGCCAGAATTGGCTTCCCCGCACGTATGTATTCAAACGCTTTCGCCGGAATCTGGTGATTGCAGGACGCAGCCTGCAGCAACAGCAGCCCATCAACCTGCAACATCTCCGCCAATGCATCAACATAACCTATTGGCGGTGCAAGAGTGACCAGACCTTCAATCCCCAACTTCTTAATCTTGGGTCTAAAAACATCATCATGAGCCGATGCGCGCAGCCTGATTTCAACCTGCTCAGGAGAAATCTGACCCGCATCATGCAACTGACCTATAGCTTCGAACAGGGCTGTCGGGTCTCTTTCTTGCGGGTAAATACAACCGGAATGTAGCAGTACTAAACGAGCGGAACGTTGCTTGACTGGCAAGTGCTCTGCGAGAGAAAACTTTTCCTGATCGTAGCCATTCAGAATGATCCGCCAGCGTTCAGCTGGAACTGTCGGGTAGCGCGACGCATACATGCTCCGAGTTCCCGGAGCCGTGAATACAACACGATTAGCTGAGTGGACCACTTTGGATTCGATCCGCTCTATCAGTTTCCTCCTCATGCCTGGCGGCGGGTAATCCGAATCGGTCATGGAATCGCGAAAGTCGGCGATCCACGGAAGACCAGTAATTTTTGAGGTTGCACGCGCTATCAGGTGACTTGTAACAATTGGATAGGTTGACCAAATAACATCCGGTTGGTGACGTCGGGCAATTTGCACTGCCCGGAACACCGCCGATGGAAACCATGACACCCACCGATCAGGCCAAGCAAAAAAGTCAGGATAATAACCAGCTATAGAGAAGTGGCGGGCTGCATCCCACGCTGCAGTTCTCAGGACGCATACATCATCGGCGATGCTGTCCGTTTTGCCCTCAGAGACAACCGGGTGCGCTCTTTCGTTCGCCGTAACAACAAGCGGGTCCCAGCCGAAGTCCCGCAAGTATCGCGCAAGATTATCGCTCCGGTGCACACCGCTGCTACCTGCGGCGGGGGGGAAATGGAAGGCTATAAGTAGGGCTCGCTTCATTCAACACCGGGAGTCTTCGAGGGATACGCTACCTCCTCTTGAGTATCAGGTGTCCACACGCCGTCTTCTTTGAGTTGGTTCTTTAGCCCTTGCAGAGGATATCCAAGCCTGTAGGCAATTCTCGCATGCTCCACGGCAGCATCGAGTCGATGCAATTTGCGGTACAGCAGGCCTAAGTTGTAATGAACTTCCGCATTATTGGGCGCTAACTCTTCCGCTTCCTCGTATTGAACCAGTGCATCATTCTCTCGCCCGATACTGGAAAGATAGATCCCATAAATTATGCGTACGTTCACATCTTTTGGGTTGAACCTTACTGCACGCATCAGGTAGCACTCTCCTGGATAGTCTGCGCCAGGAGGGATCCTTTGATGCTCATTCTTTAGTATGTACTTCACCATTGCATAAAGTGCACGATGGTGATTGGGGAATGCTCTAAGTGTGTAGGCAAGATCCCCGCCGGGCAGTTGGCCCGTTTGCCCCGAAACAAGAGACTCCACTTCTTGGTTGAAGTGAAATCGCTCGACTATCGGCAGGCGCTCCCTTACGTCCGCTGGGTTCGTGTAATCATACGGACCATATGCATTCTCCAATCTGCCGCACTCTAGCTCGAACACCGGTGAAGGTCGCGACGGCGCAGCCAGCACGCTCTCATAGCCAAACAGCAGCACGAGAATGTACACCGGCAGAGGTCTGAACCCCAATATCTGAGTTGACGAAGCGAGAAATCTATTGCTCATCTTCCCCTACCTCATTCGTTCTACTTGAAGGAACGGAGCCTGTGCCCCAGCGCCGACTTGGAGATTTCCCAGGCGCCGAAAAGTCCCGCCAATGAACTTTTCCTGTAGGCCCTCAGGCCCCATATCTCCCGACTTTGACTCATGTACTGGCTCTTGTACGCATCGTCGCCGGTCAGATAGTCAATTTTTACGACTTTATCGATATCGATAACGTGCCGTAACAAAGCCATGCTAAGAATTGTCCCCGCCGATAATGCCTTGAACTGCTCTTTGTACGAAAGCTTAAAAATCGAGGCAATACCATCCTTCACGAACCAAATTTGCGCTGCAACCGGCGCCCCGTCAACCCTGAGCACCCCGAGTCGCAGCCACCCGCGCTCGGCGAATAGCCGACACACCTCTTTGATGAATCTCGGATGAGATTCCGCAATCTTCCAGCTTCTTGAGTAAACCTCATTGTACTCGGCAATTGCGGCCTCGACCTCAGACGGTCGACTCGCTATTCTCAGCTCATAGCCCCGCTTCTGGAGACGTTTCTCCTTCCTGAGATACGTATTCCGGAGCGAACTTTCCCGCGATTGCAGATACTCGTCAAATGTCTGATCCTCAACGTTGTGGAACCAGTTCGCGAACCGTCGATATGGAACCGAAAAATACCCTTGCTGACCGAATGCAGCGCAGGCTCGGCCAAACAACGTATCATCGCGCACAACGGGCTCTAGCTCTATGTAATCCGTATCACTGCCCATACGCGCGAGGCACGAAACCAACTCCTGTACGGCTCCCGGTGCGACTTCTTGCTGTAGCGGAATAAGGTCGAATGCTGACGTGTAGTAGTTTGACATCGAGCGCAACTTTCGAATTCCGAATGGAAGGCGAGGCGTCTTCGACACAGCAAGTGGAGCTACACTTAGCGGCACTCCGGTGGAGGTCGACACAACGATTGTCTTTGCCTCGAAGTCATCTTTCAAAACGTAGCGATAAAGTAAACCAAACCACTCGGGCGTTTGGTCGAACGGTAATCCACATTGCTGGGACCATAGCCTCTTAACCGCCCCGGGAAGCGGATCTAACCGGTCGAGTATCACGGCCTGGAGATCCATCGGTCTTAAACACCTCGCCTCGCAGAATGCATTGCTGCACCCGGGCTCTGTCCGGCCTTGCCTTTGTCCGATCCGCAGCCCGCGGCAAAGCTACTCGGCAGCCACCCGACCCAGCAGCCCGATTCCGAAACGATTTCTACGTCCGCGCCACGGAAGACCGTGCAATGGTTATCAGTACACGTCCGGCGCCTGTCCTTTGGCGGCCGTAAAGCGAACTGCCCACACGGCCCGCAAACACGAAGATGGGCAGGTTCCAGTCTGACCAGTCTCGCTGATTGGTGGATCACCATCTTATTCGTTGACGGAACGGCGACGGCGGACAATGATATGACAAAATGACGGACCGGCCCGCGACGCTGTTCATGGTTTTCGGCCTCGGTCCGCTTTAGGATAGAACCGTGGATCTCGGCGGTAGCGGGCATCCGGTCTTCAGAGCTACATAGAGGCGACAGCCAACCTATTGGGCGGCGGAGCAATTTAGAGGTCCAGATTGCGTGAATCCCGTTCGCTGGTTATCCAGAAAAGTCAATACCTTCCTTAGTACCTGGAAGAGCGTTGGCGCCACCGCAACACTGGTCTATGCAGCCGACAAGACGCTGAGAACCTTGCGTGCAGGGCGTGCGCATTGCTACCTGTTCGTTTGCCAGCCCATCAAGCCAATCTCGGATAAGCGTCTCCTGGGAAAGAATCTGATTTGCCGCGAGGTGGCAGCAAGCGATTTCGATCTGCTCCCAGGCAGCCCCCAGGTGGTGGAGAATCGTCGGCGCCAGAATGCCAAGGTTATCGCCGCGTTTCTCGATGAACGCCTCATAGGTACGCTCTGGTACACGATCGGCTCCTATATTGAGGATGAGGTCCGGGCGATGTACTTGCCACTGCCCGCGGAACGTGCTGCTTGGGATTTTGGTGTGGAGATCGATCCGCGATACCGCATGGGTCGAACGTTCATTACGCTCTGGTCTGCGGCCATGAATTCCATGCAATCGAACGGATGCAAGTACAGCTTCAGCCGGATCAACGCTGTTAATGAACCGTCCGTGCGATCGCATGCACGCTTGGGAGCGATCTCGATCGCTTACGCAAATTTCATAATACTTGGACGGCTACAGGTATCGTGGTCCAGTGTGTCCCCGCACTTTCACATCTCATGGTCCGAGAAAAGCCGGCCTCTGTATCGTCTGAAAGCGCCCCATGACAGCTAACTCGCCGAAGGGCGCAGCCGCCCGCACGCTAGACGGGGCCGGCGATCCGCATAACGTAAGTATCTGGGTTCCCATAGCACGGAACCACGACAAACGCCGCATCACCGTTCCCCATGTCCTTGATGATATTGATTTTGTTATACATCAGATTGTTTGTAGACCAGCTGGGCGTGACTGCTCCGAAGCCAGCCACGTCTGACCAATGGAGAGCAACGTAATTGCCGTTGCCATCGACCGTAGGCGTCAGCTTTTTGAGATTCTGGCTCCCCGAGCCGGCCCAGGTCAGAAAGGCTCCCGAAGGCTCGTGCCAGTGAATTTGCGCAGTACCGAAACTGGGCGGCGTTCCAGTCGCAGTGAGCACATGGCTACTCCCAGTCCTGCTGCCCGACGTAGCGAGGCTCCTCCACCGGTAGTTGTTGCCGCCGCCTCTTTGCCATGTAAGCATGACGTGATGCGTCGTATCCACACAACCCATCAGCGCATCGCCGTTGCCTGGCGTTCCGCCTCCAAGCTCGTAGATTTCTCCCGGAGAACTCAGAGACTGATAAGCAGTGTAGTCATGTGACGCGCGGATCAGGAGCCCCCCATCCGGGCCGTTCGGATAGTACATCGCACAGGTGCCAAACGAAGTACTGTTCGGACCGATGGATGAGCCTAGCTTGATCCAGACATTTCTCTCAGGATCATACTCCCAGCACCAACGCTCGTCACTAAACCCCTGATAACAACTAGCTGTCATTCCAAGCAAAAACCAGCGGCCGTTTGCAGCAATTTGGGCGTTGTTCGTGTGCGTTGGGCCAGGCGTCCCGTCCGACCACTGATACCAGCTGCCCCCGCTTCCTTCCGAGGATGTTGCATCCCGGCGGCGAACCCACAAAGGTTCCTCGGTCCCCAAATCACAGGAATATACTTCGTTCCCGGCATAGTCGTTGTGGCCGCCGTTCGCCAACATCGCGATGCTGCGCCTGTGATCGTCCGCGAGCATTCCGGTCCACGCATTGATGATACCTTGGTGGCCACCAAGCCTGTTAGTGGTATCAGCCAAAGGATCCTTCACTCCTTCAGCGCCAAGCCAATTCTTCACCGGAGTGGTCCACTCCAGATGAGACAACCTGCTGAACCATTCTGGAACCGAGCCGCAATCTGATGCGGTTCCGAACAGAACCGGCGGGCAAGGGCGTGCCTGTGCAGACGAAAGTTCCGGGATCATTGTAGATCCCAGAATGCCGCTCGCGGTCAGTATAAAATCTCTGCGCTTCACCAAAACCTCCAGTCGTGCATTGTTCTTTTAGTCAGCCGCACCGGATAATCACGCTTTCGGGCACGGTATGAACTCGTGCGAAAAGATGATCTGGTCGTACCGCTGATACCACTCCACACTTGTGCTCTGATTGTTCATATAGTTGGACGGCTGGAAGGAATTGTAGCCTTTCGGGTGGCCGAGATTCGTCTCACTAAAGTTTATCGTGTTCAGTTGAGTGAACAGCGTCTCGTACGTCGTTTGTCCTTCTCTAGCGACAAACACTTCGAACAGGGTGTCCTTATTGCCATCCGTTCCGGGTACCAGGTGATACAAAAATGTCGTCCATTGACCGCCGTTGAAAAGCCAACAGCCGCTTGTGCCACCTAGCGTTCCGCAGTCTTGGTAAACTCCCCCAGGCTGCGTAGCGCCACCACTTGTACCCATGGAACCGCCGGTATCAGGCGAGGAGCCGAAATTCGTATACCAGAGGGCCCTACGGTCTCTTTGATTTTGCTGAACGATTTCTTGGTTGAGCGTCTGCTGGGTGGTAGCAAGGAAAGACAGCTTCCCCATTGACGGTGTGCCCGCCAGAAATCGATTTGGATCCACCTTGATCCGGAACTGCAGCCAGAACTCCGAACCGTTGAACCGATCCCGCGAAAAGCCGGAAGCGCCGATATACGCCGGATTCGCATAGTACGCTCGGCGGAAGCCTTCATTTACACCACGGTCGGTTGGGTCCCACGGCGGAAGATCCAGTGTGCCGTTTGCCGCGGGGTCGTCGGTACCCTTGCCATTTGAGCTGCCGCTAAATGGCGCAAAGGGACGCCACCAACCAGGCGCGGCTGAGCTACCAACGGGGTAGATGAGCTCGAGGCAGCCTCCCCCCGTTATCCCGTCGCTGGTGTTCCGTATGCACAGCCCCGGCCTGATAACATCGTCGGGATCGTTACCTCGCCCCCCCACCCATCGAAAGTTATCAACTTCCGCATCCGTACGAAAATCGTGATACCACACGACCCCGGGTCCGCGAATGCGGGCTTGCCAGTCCGATTCTGGGTCTACGGATCCACATTCTGCCCCCCCAATTGGCTTGCCGTCCTGGTCCAGCAACTGTGGCGCACATGGCCTCGCGGCTGCCGCAAGACCTGGCAATATTGCGCAAGCCATGCCCATGGAGTGAGTGATGAAATCTCTGCGTTTCATTGTTCTTCCTTCTTCCATCCAGATGGCGACATGGCCGCCAGCGTTTCGGCACGGCAGGACAGGAGGAGTCGTGATCTCGTCATCCTAGTCGCCGCTTCGTATTTGTTATGAGATGGCGGTCACAGAATAAGTAGTGACGACGATCACTGCAACTGTCTCCCGCAGGCGACATTTTAGCTTCTTTCACCAACGCAACTTATGACGACTCCCTACTCGCAATGAACATAACTAACGCGACGTCTCACGGAATCGTGCCTAGCCATTGGATGCACTGATCGCAAAATGCCAGGAGACTCCTCTCGTCCGACATCGTGTGATCCGAGTCGGGACAATCAACCCGAAGGCACAAGTCATCCTCCATCAGGGATCGCCATCGATGATCGGTGCTGCACAGGCCGACAAATTCCTGGGCAGTAAGATCACGGCCGCTTATCCCCAGCAAAACCGGGAGGCGAAAGCTCTTCCAGCCAGAAAACATCCTTTCCAGGAAGTGCTCCGTCGTGTTGGAAGTGGGCGCGCGCGCCGTCCTTAGCGATTTGATGAAATCCGTCACAGAACGTACCGGCGCGAATTCACCAGACATCACTTTGCGCCAGAATGACTTCTGCAGAAGCCTTTGCAGGTAGTAGTGCCGAAGATAAGCCTTGGCTTCGCCTTGCGTAGTACGCACCCACGGGTTCATCAGAACGAGCCCGCAAACGCGTGGGTCCGAAGAAGCATAGATCAGGCTCGCGGACGCGCCATCGCACAAACCGAGGAGTACAACATTCGAGACGCCCGTGCTGTGTTCGCAAAATGCATCGATCGCAGCGTTAATGTCAGGGTCGAGCGACTCAAAGGATCGGAACGTGCCCTCCGAGTCGCCCATACCCTGGACATCGAATCTCAAGACTGGCACGCCTGCACTGGCGAAGCGCCTGGCCATCACAACGAACTGGCGGTGACTGCCGACCCGGTACTGCGGCCCACCGACCACGATTACGATACCGGTCGACGCCCCGCCCCTTCCCTCGTGCAGCACGCCGACGAGCCGGTCACCCTCGCAGTCGAAGACGACGGGACGCTCGATGCTCATCAACGAACGACAGCCGCGAGATCATCCACGGTTCGGCGGGTGAGCTCCCGATTTGTGACGATCTCGGTTGCACTCCAGAACGGCTCCCCCTCAATTCGGTCGGCAGATGCATTCACCTCCCGGGCTATCGCCTTCTCCAGAAGCCGTTTAGTGGCTATCGACACTTCTCCTGGCTCGCGCCCGATATCGAAGACAGAGAGCTGGCCGAGTCGGCTACTGAGTAAGGGCGAGAGTTGGCGTTCCTCGACCGCCTGCCAGAGCTCGCTACTCAGGCAATAGCCGGCGACGTCAACGGCATCTCCTCGCTCGAGGCGGCGTTTTAAATCGTCGACCGTTTCCTTGCGATCGCTTTGCATCATCGATGCTGCAACGCGCAAGCGAAGAAACTGTGTCATGAACTGGCGTCCGCTTTCGACTGGCTGCCAGAAAACTGTGCGACGTACCGTATACGATGCATGCTCAAGTGCTTCTGCTGCCAGGATGCATCCAAGACGGATCGCCACGATGCCTGTCACCGGCAACCCTTGCTCCATACTCCAGGAGATGGCGGACACGACGTTGTCTCGCCATGTTGTCCACGTTGCAGCCCTGAACTCGCCCGCGCTGTCGCCGGTTCCGAAAAGGTCGGGAACCAGGACCGCATAGCCAGCCACCACCAAAAGCTCGGCGGTCTCGGTCACCTGCCGCCGGCACTTGTTCATCTCCTCGCCGAACGGTGGCACGAACAGGACGCATTGCTCCGCGGTCGGTGCAGCCCGTAAAACGAGAAAGATAGGTCCCGCGGATGTCTCGAAGAATAACGGCTCGAGACGGCTTGAACTCAAGCGTTCACCTTCCGATCGACGAAGGCCGCCAACGTCCCTACGGTTTCGAAGGTTTCGGCAGATATCTCGTCATCATCCACGCTGATTCCGAACTCCTCTTCAACCATGGTGAGCACTGTCACGACTGCCATGGAGTCGAACTCCGGAATCGCACCCAGCAGCGGTGAGCTCTCCGTGAGCTGGTCAGCTCGCGCCCCCAGCTGCAACGTATCTCGCAAAATTTTCCTGATATCGTCGACCATCTTGTGCCTTGATGTAATTGTTTAGTTGATTGTCAGCCGTCCGCGCGTGCCGTCGACCACGTCGTGTACGTCTTCCCGCGGTATGCTTCCAGGATTCCGCGCGCACTGGCCAGGTTGACCAGGCAGAAATAGTAAGGAATATACACCGGTATCGCGAGGCTCTTCCGGCCGCGCAGGAGCGCGCCGGAGGCCGCGAGCCCATAGAACAAAACCTGCGCTGCAAATATTCCCTGGTAGAGGACATGCTCGCCTAGAAGCGATGCGTTTGTAGCGAACGCCGTTAGCAGGAATAAGGGAACCAGCCAGCGCAACAGCTTATGCGAGACGAGCTGCCATGTGAATCGGCCGTAACGCAGCGGGTTCAGCAACTCCTTCATGGACATCAGCGCCCGCCACGCCCGATTGACAATACGTACTTTGCGGCGAAACTCCTTGTCGAAGCCACCGGCGGTTTCCTCCCAGGAGACCGCGAGGGGTTCATAGACGCAGCGGTAACCTTCACGCACCACCTGCAGCGGGTTCACGAAATCAGACAGGGCGTCTGCGTTCATCGGACGGTATAAAGAGCGGCGGACCGCATAGATCGCGCCGTCGCCCCCGACGACTGAACCGCTCCGGCTTTCGAGCACCTTGATTGCCGTCTCATAGCGCCAGTACAGCGATTCGGAACGCCCGGCGTCGGAATCGGGCTCGGTGTAGCCGGATTCGCCGACCACCGCTCCCACACCGGGATCGGCGAATGGTGAAACAAGCGCCTGGATAGCGTTTGCTCGGTACATGGCGTTTGCGTCCGAAAACACCACGATCTCCCCGCTTGCGTGTTCCACGGCAGCGTTCAGGCCCAGTGTCTTTCCGCCACGCTGGTCCATGCGCAGCGACCGGATTCCTTGCTCGCCATAGTCAGCAACGATGGCATCCGTCTGGTCCGTCGAGGCGTCCGAAACGACGATCACCTCGAGGAGCTCCCGCGGATATTTCAAGCTGAGTGTGTTATCCAACTTGGCTGCAATGCAGCGCTCTTCGTTGTATACGGAGATGATCAGGGTGACGGACGGGAATCCATCCCGCTGGGCAACCCTCGTTTGCCGCAATCGGCCAAGCGCCGCCAACAAAAGCGGGTAGCCGACGTAAACGTAGGCCACCACGGCAAGGGAGCTCCAGAATACCGCTTTCAGCAAGACCACCACTGGCAAACCCGAATCGCTGTTTTGTCGTTCTAAGAAGCGCAAGTAGGTGCGCAATCGATCCTAGACGCGGAATAATACGCCACAATTCCGGTCCGGTGCGCGACCGCGTTCATGGTTTTTACGATCTATTCCTCTTAGCATTGTGCTTTTTGCTCAGGGACCGTAAATGACCCCAATTCTCGGCCAGGTTGCGCTCGATGGAGTTCCCTTAACCGATCGCGCTCGCTCTCTGTTCGGACAGGGAACCGTTGACAAAGCGTTTCTCGTCCGGGGACCCGTCGTGGAACGCCTGGAAACGGGGTTTGTCGCCATCAAGGGGACTCCTGGATTTGCCAGCAGTGCCGACAATCGCGGCTCCCTTCCGGAACGGCTTCTCACTGCCTACCGTGACGAGGGTTCCGCTATGCTCGCCGGGCTGCGTGGGCCGTTCGCATTGGCGATTGCGGACCTTGAACGGCGACGCGTCCTGCTTGCCATTGACCGAATGGGCATTGAGCGGCTGACCTGGGGGCTTTCCGGGCAGACGCTGGCGTTCGGCACCTCGGCAGCGGACGTCGCGAAGCTGCTGACAGACACGCCGGAGCTGAATCCCCAGGCCCTTTTCGACTTCATGCTTTGCCACATGGTGCCCGCTCCGGAAACCGCCTTCGCCGGAATCCAAAAGCTTCTCCCTGCGACCGCCGTGGAGGTCGATGGAGGAACGGCGCGACAGTTCCGCTACTGGGACCCGGAATTCCGCGCTAACAGAGGCGCCTCGGTGACAGACTTGCGCGACGCGCTGCTGCCGACGCTGCGAGACGCTGTCAAGGCGCAAAGCCCTGACAATTATACCGGTTCATTCCTGAGCGGTGGGCTGGACAGCTCGACCGTCACCGGTCTCCTCTCAGATCTCCGCTCCAGCGATTCCGACGCGTTTTCCGTCGGTTTCGGAGTGCCGGAATTCGACGAGCTGTCCTTCGCACGAATCGCCGCCAAACGCTTCGGCTGCCGGCATCACCAATACGAAGTTACTCCCGATGACGTAGTACGGATCATTCCGGAGATTGCGGCTGCCTGCGACGAACCCTTTGGCAACTCGTCGTCCGTTCCGACGCTGGCGGCCGTCGAGCTGGCACAACGTCACGGGATGACCCATGTGCTCGCTGGTGACGGCGGAGATGAATTGTTTGGCGGTAATGAGCGGTACGTGAGCCAGCGGGTTTTTGAGCTGTATACGCGAATTCCAGCTCCTCTGAGGCGAGGCGTGCTGGACCCGCTCGCAGGTTTGTTCCATCCCGAAGATTCGGTATTGCCGCTGCGTAAATTCGCAAGCTACGTACAGCAGGCGAATATCCCGCTGCCCGAGCGTTACGAAAGCTGGAATCTCGTCTACCGCGAAGGTGCTGAGAGGATCTTTGCTCCGGATTTCCTCAATCATATTGATCCAAAGTCACCGACCAGGCGCATGCACGAGATCTGGAGTTCCTGCCCGTCCGGCGATCTGCTCGATCACATGCACTGGTATGACTGGAAGTTCATCCTTGCCGATAACGATCTGCGCAAGGTGAAGCAGATGTGTGAGCTACGGGGGATGAAGGTTTCTTTTCCAATGCTTGATGAAGCAGTTGTCGAGTTGTCGCTGCAGGTTCCTTCCGATGCCAAGATCCAGGGCAAGGAATTACGTTCGTTCTACAAGCAGGCCACTCGTGATTTCCTTCCAATCGAGATCATCAAGAAACAAAAGCACGGCTTTGGCCTGCCATTCGGACACTGGTTGAAAACTCATAAAGGATTGCAGGACCTCGCTTACGGCAGTCTCGATTCCATGGAGAAGCGCGGGATCTTTCTCCCCGCATTTCTGAATAAGGTGGCGAATGAGCACAAGCAGGGGCATCCCGGGTACTACGGCTATGCCATCTGGGATGTGCTGATGTTGCAGCAGTGGCTGGAGTCGCAGGAAAGACGGTACGGCATTCGGGTAGGGTAGACGATATTCGGTGCGGCAGGGGCATCGCGCGCTGTGCGCGCTCCTACATGGCGGGATCAGCGAGGCAGGCCTTAGAGCCAGGTTTTGGCGTAGGCGCGGAGAAAGCCGCTTGTAAGGGCACCGCCAAGGCGCCACCAGGGCCCTATCCGTGGAATGCTGTAGGCATCGCAACGAGGCGCTGCCACGCCCCAGCAGGTGCTTACCGCGGAGGTAAAACCGGTTTCCCTGGCCATATCGGCGTGCTCCGGTCCAAAATCCCGGCCCGGGATTCCATTGGGATACGCGAACGAAGACGGTGATTGGCCGGTGACCTCCTTTACCCAGTCATGGCTACCCGCGATTTCCGATCTCGCTTCGTCCAGGGACAGTTCCTTGAGTATGGGATGCCGCAGTGTATGGCCACCGATATCGAACCCTCGTTGCGCCAGATCGGCGACCGCAGAGCGCTCCATCATCAGGCGCGGCGGCTCTTTTCCAACATTGTGACGGAAGAAAGCATCAGCAGCCTTCCAGCGCTCTTCCCTCGGCCGATACTTGAGGCCACCAAGTATCTGAGTAACGAGTGTTCCGGGATCACCATGCCGCGCGATGCCATTGCCAGAATCCGGTAGATCGTCAAGAATCCAGTTGGAACTTCTCGAGCGAACGCCTTCAATAACCAGGTCGTTAAACATGATTCCGGTGTCGACTGCTCCGCCCGCAATGTAGAAGGTCGCCGGCAGTCCCATCCGTTCCAGCAGGGGAGCGGCTATTTCATGATTGTTCGCATACCCGTCATCGAAGGTAATGCACGCTGCCCTCGCCGGCAGCGCACCGGACGCGAGCTTTGCAACGGCTTCCGGCAATGGCAGTACGTTGAACACGCGGCTGATCAACTCGAGATCGCTTTGAAACTCGGCACGATCCGGCTCGCTTGGCCTTAACGGGTCCTTCTCTGAGAGAACCTGGTGATAACAAAAAACCGCAAGCCTGCCTCGCCCCCTCGAAGGTGACAGCAGGGCTCCCATGGCACGCGTTAATGACGCGCTCATATTATTGAAATCCAAGACAAAAATAGGACCAGCATGCTTACGTCCCGGCCGCTTCCGGCGCACCGGCCAGCAACTGCTCGTACACGTGCAGGTACTTTTCACACACGACCGACCAGCGCCGCTCCTGCTCCACGAACAACCTTGCTGCCCTTGTTACCTCTTCGATCCGGGAACCGGAGTTGAGCACCTCGATGATTCTCGCCGCCAATGCGTCCGGATCGCTCACCGGATACAGAAACCCGGTGCGCCCGTTTTCGATCAGCTCTCGATGCCCGCCGACGTCGGAGGCAACGACTGGCCTCCCCTGCGCCATGGCTTCCAGCGGCTTCAACGGGGTAACCATCTCGGTCAAACGATGTGAAATCCTGGGGTAGACCATGAGATCCGCCGCACCATAGAAGTCACGCATGACCGACGCACCGACCCGACCAGCGAAGATCACGGCATTGCTCAAGCCCAGCGAACCGGCCAGGCGGAGGAGATCCGCTTCCTGCCGCCCGCCGCCGGCGAGCAACAGCCGCGCATCGGGCAAGGCCGCGACGACATCGGGCATAGCCCGGACCAGCTTGTCCACTCCTTCCCATTCGAAAAAGCTGCCGAAAAAACCGATGACGCGCTTGTCCTGCAGGCCGAAACGCCGGCGTAGCGCATCCGATCGTTCAGGGTCGGACGGCTCGAACATGGCGGGCGGCAACGCATTCGGCACGACGGTGATCTTGTGTTCGGCGATGCCGCGCCCGATCAGTTCCCGTTTCAAGCCCTCGCAGATGACGGTGACGGCGTGTGCTTGACGAACAGCAGCCGTCTCCAGCAAGCGGGACAGCCGGTAACGAACCGAGCCTTCCTCCGTCGTTCCGGACGAGACCGCCGCGTCTTCCCAGGAGGAACGCATCTCGTAAACCAGCGGCCGCCCGAGCCCGATGCTGGCCAGGCCGTTGAGGCAGGGGGAATGGGCGTGGATCAATGAGACGTTCTGATGCCGAATGTGCTGGCGGATGCGCCGCCTCGTCCAGCGAACGGTAGCCACCTGGCCGCTCACGCCGTCCGTTCGCCCTGCTGCCGGCGTGCGCAGGTACCGAACGGCATCGATCGTGTCCTCGCCGGTTGCAGACGGGCCGTGCTTCGGGCTCGTGATCGCTTCTACCGGCAGCCCCAGCGCGGCGAGGGACGTGAGGATCGCGTGGCTCCTGGAGGCGTAACCGCTTTGCTCGGGTAACGAATGATCCAGCACGTGCAGGATCCGGGTTGCGCCGCTATTCGATGTTGTGTGTCGCTTGTGCATGATGCATGCAATCAGTGGACGAAACCGGAAAGCACGTCGCGGTAAAGCGCTACCTGCTTTCCGACAACGTCATGCCACCCGAACTGCGCCGCGTATTCGCGGGTTTCCTGGATACTTCCGGGAATCGACTCGAGCTCGGCAAGCGCGTCGATCAGCCCTGCCGTCGATCGATCCCCCATCAATACACCGGCCTGACCGGATCGCACGACTTCGCCGATCCCACCCACGGCCGTCGCGACCACGCGGGTTCCGCAGGCAAGGCTCTCAAGGATTACGTTCGGCATCCCCTCCCTCGCCGACGGCAGCACGAGCACGTCCGCGGCCGAGTACAGCTCCGGCATGTCGCCGTGCGGTAGTAGCCCGGTAAAGTGCACGCGGTCAGCAACGCCTAGCGACGCGGCTAGCTCCTGAAGCTGCGATTTCCGTGGACCTTCGCCAACGATCAGCAGGTTGGTGTCGGTAAGCTTTGCCAGCGCCTCGACGGCGAAATGGTGGCCCTTTTCATCGACGAGGTGCCCGACGGACGCAATGACCTTGCCCTCGACGCCGAAGCGTTGGCGGCTTGCCTGCCGGTCCTGCGGGCGAAACTTCTCGAGGTCCACCCCGTTCGGGATCACCTGCAGGATCGGCGGCTTGATCCGCAGCTCCGCCAGGCGCCTCGCCAGCGCTTCGGAGACCGTAATGATCGCCGAGCTGTGTGCCGCGGCCCAGCGCATCCAGCGGCGCATGACCGGGTTCTCGCCCTTGACGTTTACGTCGCTGCCGCGCGCACTGATCACCACCGGCAGGCCGAGACGCTTTCCCAGCAGCACGGCGGCCGCGCCGTCCGGGTAAAGAAAATGCGCGTCCAGGATTACCTTTTCGCCGGAGTTCTCCACGGCTTGCCGCAAGGCGGGCTCGGCGGCGGCGGCCCAGGTCCACGGATCCACCCAGTTTGTCAGGCCGCGAACCTTCGGCACCGGCCGGTACTCCACCTTGATGCCGATCCGCTCCTCGACCGCCGCGCCGTTGAGGTGCAGCCGCGGCAGTGCCGGCCGGAGCGCAATCACCTGCGCCTGGACGTCGGCAACCGCAAGCAGGTGGCGCAGCCGCTCCTCGATGAAGATGCCGTGCCGCGGCATGTCCCGGCTGGGATACAGGTTCGTGAAGGTGACGAGCCGCATGTCAGGCACTGATCGCGGCGCGATCGGCAGCAAACGCCGGCCCGGATGAAATGCCCGCGCCTCCGTTGTTCAAAAAACCCTCGAACATCAGCAGCGCCCACAGCACGGCGCTGTAGTTGCGGCGCCCGGTGCGGTGATCCCGCGCGATCGATCGCAGGAACGCCGGCTCGAACAGGCCGCAGTTCACCAGCGTGTCACCTTCCAGCGACGCCGTCATCCGCTCCTCCAGCGATCCGCGGAACCAGACGTCCAGCGGCACGGCAAAACCCATTTTGCGGCGGTAGAGAATCTCCCTCGGCAGCAGCGGCTCGAGCGCGCGTTTCAGGATCGCCTTGCCCTCGCCTCCTGCCAGCTTCAGGCCAGAGGGCAGGTGCGCGGCCCATTCGACGAAGCGGTAGTCGAGGAACGGCACGCGGACTTCGAGGCTGTGCGCCATGCTGGCGCGGTCGACCTTCGTGAGGATATCGCCCGGCAGGTAGGTCTGGTAGTCCAGGTACTGGATCATGCTGAGCGGGTCGGGGAACGACTTGCCGCCCAAGTGACGGCGGAACACCTCCGCTGCCTCGTAGCCGGCAAGCTCGCGCTTCAGGTCGGCCGAGAAGAGCTGCTGCCGGCCGGTGTCCGGGAATATGGAGACGCCGTGCAGGTAAGCCTCGGCCGGGGACCTTGCCAGCGCTTCGAAGGTCGTCTTGCCGCGGAAGACCCGCGGCGCCCAGTCCAGCTTCGGGTAGTAACGGCCGAGCGCCCCGAACACGGGAGTCCTGAACCAATCAGGGAACAGGTTGCGTAGCTTCTGCTCCATCGCAAACAGGCTGTAGCGGCGGTAGCCGATGAAATCCTCGTCGCCGCCATCGCCGGACAGCGCCACTGTGACGTGCTTACGGGCGAGTTCGCATACCCTGTACGTCGGGATAGCCGAACTGTCGGAGAACGGCTCGTCATAGAGGCCGACCAGCCGGTCCAGCAGGCTGTAATCGGCGGCTTCGACAATCTCGGCCTGGTGGTTCGTCCCCTTTGCCTTCGCGACGATAGCCGCCCAGTCGGATTCGTCGTACTGCGGCTCCTTGAAGCCGATGGAGCAGGTCAGCAGGTCCTCCGTGCCGATTTCGCGCATCATCGCAACGACGGCGCTCGAGTCGATGCCGCCGGAGAGGAAGGCACCGAGCGGCACGTCGGAGACCAGGCGCAGCCGCACGGATTGCATCAGCTCGTGGCGGAGCCTCTCCTCGTTGTCACCGCTTGCTGCCGGCGAACGCGCATCACGATCCAGCGGAACGTCCCAATACCGCACCGGCGCTGCCGGTGCCTGCCCTCGCCTCGCCAACAGGTAATGCGCGGGCGGGAGCTTGGCAACGCTCTTGTAGATCGTCTTTGGATCGGGGACGTAGCCGAAACAGAAGTAGTCTTCGACCGCGGTAGGGTCGATGTCGCGCGCGAGCTTCGGATGCAGCAAGAGCGCCTTCAGCTCGGATCCGAAGACCAGCTCGCGGTCCGGGAGCTCGGCGTAATAGAGCGGCTTGACGCCGAGGCGGTCGCGCGCGAGAAAAAGTGTCTCGCGGTTCCGGTCCCACAGCGCGAAGGCAAACATGCCGTTGAAGCGGTCCAGGCAGCGCTCGCCCCACTCCTCCCAGGCATGCACGATGACCTCCGTATCGCAGCGGGTGCGAAACACGTGGCCTTTGGCGACCAGCTCTTCGGCGATCTCGTGAAAGTTGTAGATCTCGCCGTTATAGGTCACGACGACCGTTTCGTCCTCGTTGTAGAGTGGCTGCTTGCCGCCTTCGAGGTCGATGATGGACAGCCGGCGATGGCCCAAACCGACTCCGGGTTCGAAATGGAACCCTTCACCGTCGGGACCCCGATGGGTGAGGCTGTCGTTCATCGTCTTCAGCAAGGCCCGGTTTACCGGACGCCGCTCCCGAAGATCCACGATTCCCGAGATGCCGCACATGGTCAGGCTCCCGCCCGTTGCAAGGCTTCGCCGTAGAGGCGGCGATAATTCTCAACCATGCCTGAAAGGGAAAACCGGGACTCGGCGTGCTCCCGGGCGTTCCGCCCGTGCTGCTCGCGTTGCGCCGCATCCGCGACGTAGCCGCCGATGGCTCGGGCCAGGGCTCGCGGGTCTCCTGGCGATACCAGCTTCCCGGTCACACCCTCCTCGACGAGCTCGCCGTTTCCGCCCGTCGCCGTGGCGATGACCGGGAGGCCTGAGGCCATGGCCTCGAGGATCGTGTTCGAGATACCCTCCCGCAGCGAACCGAGCACGAAGACGTCCATCGTCCGGAGCATGGCCGGCACGTCGTCGCTGCTCCCGGCCAGCCAGGCTTTGTCCTCGATGGCCGCTTCGCGAATGAGCGCTTCCGCCTGTTGGCGCAGCTCCCCATCCCCGATCATGAGCAGGCGTGCGTCCTGCGCGTCGCCGCCCGGCCCGTTTTGCAGCTCGACGAAAGCCTTGACGACGTTGAGCGGATCCTTGATGGGCGAGAAGCGCGTGACGCTGCCGACGACGACAGAATCCGGCCCGAACTTTTCCGCGGGCAGGTGCCGGAATGCCGCCTGTTCCCGCGGGTGGAACCTCTCGGTATCGACACCGTTGCAAATGCGGGTGATCTTCCCCCTCGCAATGCCGATTTCGATGAGCCATTCGGCCAGCTCCTCGGAGACTGTGACGAACCGATGGACGAAGCGGTCGACGAAGCGGCGCAGGAAGCGGTACTTCCGGCTCGTGCCGTGCGGATCGTAGATGTCCCAGCCGTGCTCGCCGTGGATACGCACCGGGGTTCCTGCGAGCCACGCGACTACCAGGCACTCGAGGGTGCCTAGATTGCGGGTATGCACGATCGTGGGCTTCAGCTTCCGCAGCAGCCGGTACAGCCGCAGGTAGGCTTTCGGGTCCTTGCCGGGGAGCTTGCCGATGCTGTGCACCGCGACGTCGGCTTTGGCGATCCGTTCCCGGAACGACGTCGACTCGGTCAGCGCGATCACGCAATGCCTGAATGTCTCGGCGGGCATGCGGTTGATCAGGTTGACTACACCGTTCTCGAGCCCCCCATAATCGAAGCGGAACACGATGTGCGCGATGAGGGGCCGTGAATCCGCTGTCATCGCGCTGCTTCCGTTCCGGCACGGTACCAGGCCGCCAGCGACGCCGCCTTTGGCTCGAGCCTGTCGCGCAGCACCTCCACGGCCGTTTCACCTTCATCCTCGACCATGACCGCGACCACGGATGCCTCGACCGCCTGCAAGCCGAGCGTGTGCACAGCGGCTGCGAGCTTGACGGCGACGGCGTTGGTCAGCACGTCATCGCCCACCTGGTACCAGTACCAGATCAGCATCGACCGGTCCGGCGCGTGGAGATGCACCTGGTGCACCTGCCGGGAGCCCGTATCAAGTTCCGCGGTGACCGCCGACTCCGTCACGTAGCGCCGCCACTCGTGCGGCCAGACGCGGTTGACGGAAGTGATGAGCTCCTTGCCCTGCTCCTGGCTGGCGTAGCTCGCGACGTAGGCGCCGGCGTCGTAGCTGCCGCAAGCGTAGGACGCCCGTCCCACGTGGTCGGCGCCCTGGAATTCCGGTGACCAGTTTTGACTCCACGCCACCGGTCCCTGGCAGCCGGCCAGCGCCGGGAGCCCGGCCGTCATCGGCGCCGGCAGCGGCTGCTGCGCCTGCACGTACAGCAAGCCCGGTCCGGCGGCGAGCAACAGCAGTACGGCACTCGTCACCGGCAGCACGCTGCCGCGCACGGCACGCGACGCGGCAGCCGGACGATGCCCGGCATCGGTGACGTGATCCGCGTAGCGGTGGGCGAACCAGACCAGGGCGGCGAAGACGAGCGCAAACAACACCATGCCGAAGTAGACGTGGTCCTTGCCCGCGAAAACCCGCATCTCCGTCGCCGACGCCACGACCATGACGATGAAGGCGCGGATGCCGTTGGTCATGACCATCAAGGCGGCGGCTACGGCGACGAACAGGGCCCGCTTCCAGAACCCGGAATAGGAAAGATAGGCATACGCGAGCGCGGCCATCGACGCCGCCAGGAGGTAGCGCAGCCCCCCGCAGGCCTCCGCCACCTCGAAGCTGCCTCCCGGCAGGGTCAGGAACATGCCTTCACGAAACGCGGGAATGCCGGCCAGGCCGAGCAAGGAGCTGGCAATCGCCGTCGTGACCTCCTGGAGGTAGTAGACCAGGAACTCGCCGGTCGGCACGGCCGCGAGCAGCAGCGCCAGAGGGAACATCGCGACCCGGAGGGCGGCGCTGCCGGCAAGGGCCCAGAACACGGCGAGACTCATAAGACTCACGCTGGCAAACTCGACGACCTGCACGCTGACCGTGCGCGCGAGCACCAGGGTGAATACCAGGGCGGCGGTCGCGGCCACGCCCAGCCAGCTCGGCCGAGCGGCGACACTCGCGAGCGCATGCCGCTTGCGCCAGAGGACGTACAGCGCGATCGGGTACACCAGCCAGGCGTACTGGTAGTCGCTGAGCATCCACATTCCCGCCAGGCGCGAATAGGTGGGCCAGTACACGGCCACGACCAGCAGCATGGCCAGGCCGGCGACCAGCAGCAGCGGATGCCCGCGCAGCAGGCCCGCAACGTCCAGGCGCACCGTGTCCGCGCGCGCGCTCATGCCGTAGCCGCCGAGCGCATGACCGACTCGCTCAGCTCCTCGCCGACGTCCTCAGCCGAGCGCTTGTCGAGGAACAGGCGGGACCAGATCTCGAGGTTCATGAGCACGAGCAGCAGGTCGGTGTAGTCGTGGCGATTCCGGTCGTGCTCGCGGCAGACGGCGGCAACGGCTTCCGGAGCCAGCCAGCCGCGGCGGGACACGGCGGCGGGACTGAGGAGCGATGCCCGCAGCGGCTGCAGCTCGCCCTTGAACCAGGCGCCCACCGGCGCACCGAAGCCGCGCTTCTGGCGGTAGAGGATGTCCTTGGGCAGGTCGTTTTCCAGCGCCTTCTTCAAGAGGTGCTTCAGGCGTCCCTGTGGCCGTTTGATCGACGCCGGAATACTGGCCGCCAGCTCCACGAGCCTGTGATCCAGGAAGGGAACCCGGCATTCGATGGACTCGGCCATGGTCATCTTGTCGGTGAGCAGCAGGAGGTCTTCGGAGAGCTGCGTCTGCCAATCGACGCGCAACAACCGCTGCAGGGGGTCTTCCGCGCGTTCCCCGGCGAGCACCCGATCGAAGCCGTCCGGCTCCTGGAGCGACGAATCGCCCAGTAGCGCCCTTAGCGTCGCCTGCTCTTCCAGGGCGATGAACAGCTTGTACTGCTCATGCCAGGGCAGCGCCGACGCCTGCACCAGTTTCCGCGTATACCGCGAGAGGTCCATCCACCGGTTCTGGCGGCCGCTCGGCAGGCGAGAAGAAAGCGGCTCCACCACGCGCGAGCGCAGCCAGCCCGGGACTTTGCCGTAGAGCGCGCCGTAGTGATCGCCGAGGTAGCGGTTGTAACCCGCGAACAGCTCGTCGCCGCCGACACCCGACAGGATCACCTTCACGCTTTGCGCCGCGAGCTGGGATACCAGGTAGGTCGTCGCGATGGCGCTGTCGGAGATCGGCTCCTCCAGGTGCCACACGAGCTTCGGCAACAGCGTGCTGACCGTGGGCTGCACCTCGATCTCGTGGTGCCGCGTGCCGAACTGGCGGGCAACCTGGTGCGCATACGGCAGCTCGTTGTAATAGCGCTCCGCGCCGCTGCCGCCGTAGCCGATCGAATAGGTGTTGACGGGGTCGCCGCTCTCCGCCGCCATGCAGGCGACTACGGCGCTGGAGTCGATGCCGCCCGAGAGGAAAGCACCGATCGGCACGTCGCTCACCATGTGCGAGCTGACCGCCTTGCCGAACTCCTCGCGGACCAGCGCCGCCCAGTCGTCTTCGCCGAGGTCCGTGCGCGTCGTCTGCGGGATGTCCCAGTAGCGGACGCTGCGCAGGGTGCCGGCCTCCCAGGTCAGCATCGTGGCCGGCGGCAGCTTGTAGATGCCCTTGAAAATGGTTCGCGGTGCGACGGCGTAGCCGACCGCCAGGTGATCGCGCAGGCCGGCCGGGTCGAGCTCCGCGTGCACGCCGGGAGCCTGCAGCAGCGCCTTGACCTCCGAGGCGTACGCGAGCCGGCCGTCCCGCTCGCAGTAGTAGACGGGCTTGATGCCGAGGCGATCGCGAACGACGAGCAGCTTCTCGCGGCGGCTGTCCCACAGCGCGATGGCGAACATGCCGGCGAGGTGGTCGACGAACGCGTCGCCGTGCTCTTCGTAGAGGTGCACCGTGACTTCGGCATCGCTGCCGGTACGGAAACGGTGGCCGCGCTGCTCCAGCTCGCGGCGCAGCTCGCGGAAGTTGTAGATCTCGCCGTTACAGACGGCGTGGACGGTGCCGTCCTCGTTCGAAAACGGCTGCCGGCCGCCGGCGACGTCGATGATGGAGAGCCGCCGCATCCCGAGCACGACGTTGTCGCCGTCATGGAAGCCGTCGTCGTCGGGGCCGCGGTGGACGATGGCGTCGGCCATGCGGCGGACGGCGGCGCGCTCGGCGTCGCCGAGCGAGCGGTTTGAGGCGATGCCGACTATGCCGCACATTGTTGGAGCGCGCATCGCGCGCGATACCCATCACGGAGGCCCGTGGCATCACGCTGTAGGAGCGCGCATCGCGCGCGATACCCATCACCG
>CAYRKH010000003.1:0-3560 GCA_964424805.1 uncultured Woeseiaceae bacterium | reverse complement strand
TGGCGGTGGACGCGGCGGGGGTCATGGGAGGTTCTTCACGATGTGGGGGCCGATGCGGTTGGCCAGCCAGACCGGGAGGCGTTGCCAGAGCGCCACGGCCGCCTGCGCCTTCGGGTTGCCGGGGTTGATGTGGGGGATCTCGCCGGCATCGCGCAGCCAGTAGTGCCAGTAGTGCTGCACGGGCTCCGCGCCCCACTGCTTCTTGAACCGGTACGTGCCGCTGCCCTCGGTGCTGCGCCCGAAGTCGAAGATACGGTAGCCCTGGTCTTCGGCGAACTCCAGCATGCTCCAGTAGAGGTACATGTTGACCGCGTAGCGGTCCGCCTCGCGAAGCGTCGCGGCCCAGGGCACTTCCAGGACGCCGTTGAAGCCGATCACGATACTGGCCGCCACGGGCTTTCCCTGCACCCGCACGACGAACACCCGCGTGAGGTCCGCGAACTTTTGCAGCAGCGCCCGGAACCAGGCGCGCGGGTACACGGGCGTGCCGAGATCCCGGTACTTGACGGAGAAAACGGCGTAGAAGGCCTCCAGCAGTTCCGCTCCGCCGATCTCGCACGCGGCGCCTTCCTTTTGCGAGCGTTTGACCTGCGCCCGCCGTTTCGAGCCCAGCGCCTTCCAGAGCGCCCCCGAATCGCCCCCGAGCTCCAGGTGCATCGACACCTTGTCCTCGCGTTTCGGCAGCGCGGCGACGTCCGCGAGGTGCCGCAGCTCCAGGTGGCCGACCCCGAGCTCGCAGGCAAGCGACGTCGCCGCCTCGATCAGCTCTGCGCAGGCGATCGCGTCGTCCGCCAGCACGCCGCCGTAGTTCACGTAGGGCATGGAGACCAGGAAATCGCCGAAAGCGAGGCTCTTCAAGCGCACCATGGGCAGCACGCCGCAGAGTTCCCCGCCCCGCTCCGCGGCCAGGTAATGCGTGTCGCGGCCGAACACGGATTCAATGACGTCGCGCCAGCCGGCCAGGTGGTAGACCGATGCCCCCTCGTGCGCGCGCACGTACCCGTCCCAGGCCTCGAACCCGCGGCCTGCGAACTCGCTGACGGTGGTCGCGCGCTCAGTCCGTAGTGCCGAGATAGATTGCATCCATCCTGCCCCAGTCGAGATCGCGCAGCAGGCGCGTGAGCCGCGGCTCGAAGCGTCGTAAATTCAGGTAGTGCCGGAAGCGGGTCTTGAACGGGATACCCCGCATCCGAGGCTGCTCGGCGTCCAGCTCCCATGGGTGGAAATAGAACACGGCCGGCGCGTCGGTAGCTGCGATTCGCCGCATCAGCCAGCGCGAGATCGCGTACGGCAGCAGGCGGAAATAGCCGCCGCCGGAGGCCGGCATGTTGCGCCCGAATAGCGGCGACGTGCTCGCCGGAATCTCGAGGATCCCCGCCGGCTTCACGTAGAACGGCGTCGTCGGCGCGTCGGGTAGCCCGTAGTGGTCGTGCGCGATCGGGTAGACGCTCGAGCTGTACTCGTAGCCGGCTTCGGCGAGGATGCGGTGCGCCCAGGGCGTGCGCGGGTCGAGCGACCAGCTCGCGGCGCGATAGCCGCGCACCTGCTGTCCGCCGGCGTCCTCCAGCAACGCCTTGGCGCGGGTGATGTCCGCGCGGAATTCTTCCGCCGTCTGGTCCCACACGCGCCGGTGCTGCATGCCGTGGCTCGCCACCTCGTGGCCGGCGTCCGCTATCCGGCGCACCACCTCCGGGTACTGCTCCGCCACCCAGCCCAGGGTGAAAAACGTGCCCCGCACGTTCGCGTCGTCATAGAGCTGGAGCACGCGGTCCATGTTGCGCGGGATGCGGCACTCGCGCTCGCGCCAGCTTTCCTTCGAGACGAGGTGCTCGAACGCGGAGACCTGGAACCAGTCCTCGACGTCGCAGGTCAGCGCGTTGAGCGGCTTCCCGGCCGGCGGCGTCCAGGGCCGCTCGACCGCCAGGAACTCCTCGCGCTCTGCCGCCTCGGCGGCCATTCCACCGGGTACCGTCGGGCTAAAGCGTTGCGTGCTCACGTGTGGGCGGAACCGTCACGGCGCTCAGAGCGCGCGCGTGACAAACAGCGAGACGGTGTTTGCCACGTAGTCCCGCAGGGTGAACAGGGCGTCGCCGTCTTCTTCGGTGTAGGCATAGGTGAACGTCAGGGTCGTCCGCTGGCCGAGGCGGTAATCCGCGGCGAGGGAAGCGCGCCTCAGCTCGCTGGTACCGCTCTCGTCACGGTCGCGCTCCAGCCAGGATCCGCCCATCCTCAGGTCCGTTCGCGGCCCCAGCCGGTACTGGAGTTCCAGGCTTGCGCCGCGCTGCCTTTCGTCGGCGAGCGGGGTGCCGTCGGCCTCGGTACGGTCGGTCCGGTCGGAGTCATACAGGTACAGCGACAGGCCGCTGCGCCGGAATTCGAGGTTCAGCGCCCACTCCAGGCGCTTCAGGATGAAGCGTTCGGTGCTGCCGGGCCGGCTCAGGAAGTCGTCCGGAAGGAGCGGTGAGTCGAACGCGCCGCGCCCGATGCCCTCTCGCCCCTGGGTCGTCGGCGTCTCGGAGTAGGAGAACGACGTGCTGCCGCGCCTGAACTGCAAATTTAGGTCGCCCCGCCAGGACGAGCCGAAGGTGCGTTCGCCGACTGCAAATTCCGCGCTCAGCCGCTCGCCGACCTGGTGGAAGAACCCCGCCTCCCAGAAACTGTCCTCCATGCTCGGGTCGAACGGCTGGTCCCAGGCGCTCTCCATGCCGCCGGAGCCGAACAGGCGCGTATTGGCGCCGACCCAGAAGCCGAGCTCGGCGGCCGCCTGCTGGTATTCCCAGGGGATCCCCAAGTCCCACTCGGTGCGCTGCCAGTCGTAGCGCAGCGCCCACGCAAGCCCCTGCTGGTTGCGGTAGTTGTCCAGCGAGAAGGCGGCCTCGCCCTGCTGGTTGCCGCGCGCCTCGAGCTCGCTGTATTCCTGCCAGGTGTGCCGGTACGAGCCGCGTGCGGCGATGCTGCTGCCCAACGCGTACTGGAACGACGGCCCCGCGTAGTATTCGTCGCGATCCTGGCGGTTGCTGCTGATCGGCAGGTTGCTGATCGGAATGGTCTGGTCGGGGTCGACGATGGACTGGCTGCGGCTGGCGCCGAGGTCGAAGAAAAAACTCTCCGGAACCAGCGCCGCGCGGAGGTTCGCGTCGTACTGGTGATAGATGTCCGTCTCGCCGAGGTCGCGGTAGCGCAGCGCCTGCAGGCGATAGTTGACGTCCGCCGTAAGGCGGCCGGACTCCTTCAGGAACTGGAATGAAGGCTCGAGGCTGTAGATGAGTTCGCTGTCCTCGTTCTCCGTTTCGAGCGCCACGTTGTCGGTATGCGTGATGCCGGCCGTGATCTCGGAGGAGAACTGCGCCTGCGCCACGGACGCCGCCAGCAACAGGAAAACCCCACTGTAGGAGCGCGCACTGCGCGCGATGCCACGGAGATTGAAATTGGCACGGCGGGTAGTTTTAAGCACGGTGGCATCGCGCGCAGTGCGCGCTCCTACAGGGTGGATCGAATCGGGCGCGATGTCGGCGCCGGCGTGGTCATTCGTAGCCGTAGTAGCCATAGCCCCCCCCGTA
>CAYRKH010000002.1:0-133708 GCA_964424805.1 uncultured Woeseiaceae bacterium | reverse complement strand
GATAGAGCTTCATCGACGACTCGTCGCCAAACGTCCCGTGCTCGATCGTATCCGCACCCGCCCGGAGGGCAGCGTTGACACCGTCGCGGCCGTGGGCATGCACGCCGACTCGTCGACCCAACGCATGGGCAGCGTCGACGGCGGCCTTTAGCTCTTCATCCGTCATCTGCATGCCAAGTCCCGTCCCGGACTCGGAGAACAGCGCACCGGTGGCAACAATCTTCACCACGTCGGCCCCCTGCTGAACGATCTCCCGCACCGCGCGCCGACAGTCGTCCGCGCCGCTGCACGGTCGCGTTCGATTGCGCATCGTGGCGCTATCCAGCTTCATGAGCTCCGAACGGTAGCCTTGCACGGTCCCGCTCCCCTTGGCGACAAGCTGAGGCCCCGCTGAAATGATGCTGGGTCCGATGACAATTCCCCGGTCGATCGCGTCGCGCACTCCAGCGACGACCGTGGGCGCGCTACCCATGTCACGCATGGTCGTGAACCCGGCCTCCAGCGTCTTCCTGGCGGACGCATACGCGCGTACTGCAAGGAAGGCGTCTTCCAGGGTCACGACTTCCATCTTGTAGTTGGAGTTCACCCCCACCTGCAGGTGCGCATGCATCTCGATCATGCCCGGCATGACAAAGGCGTGGCTAAGGTCAACGATTGTTGCGTCCGGCCGCTCGATAAACCCTTCGATTACCTCCTCGATCCTGTCATCCACGATAACAACGGACATTCGGGTAGCCGGCTCCTCTCCGGGAACGGCCAGCAACGTCCCGGCATGCACGACGATTACCTCGGCAGCTGCCAGGCGAGGCACCGCCAGGACGACGAGCGCCCACGCAACGGCTATCGCCCGGCACTGCATCGAGAACGTCGCGCGCACTGCCAATTGCTGAATTTCGATCAGCTCAGTTCATTCCAAAACGATACCGGGCCTGCAACGCAACGGTCCTCGGCATTTCAGTAAAGGCAAAGTACGACCCGGGAACCATCCCAACGTCGGTACCCCATACGGCAATTTTTTCGTTGCTCAGGTTCTTGCCCAGCAGCGACAGCTCCCACCTGTCCCCGGCGTCCGCAAGCGACACACGTGCGCCATAGCGCCAGAAGCTCGATTGACGGGTATTGGGATCGAGGTCCGCATCGTAGAAGTACTCGTCCGTGAAGCCGGCATCCAGGCGCAGCCGCAAAATAAAGCTGGACGAAACGTCGAAACTCATGTCCGTGAAGAGATTCGCCGTCCACTCCGGCGCGTAAGCCGTGGTCTTTCCGGTGAGGTCCTGGAAGCACGGAACGCCCGCCAATCCGGCGAGAGCGCGTTGATCGGCCGTACAGGGTCCGCTGCTATACTCGTCGTAGGCAGCGTCGAGGTAGGCGCCGGATCCGCCGACCGTCATCCAGTCCGTAACGGCCCACGCACCGTCGAATTCAACACCTCGGGTCGTGGCTGCTCCGGCATTCGACAATACCGTTTGGCCAGCGCCGACAATCGTAGTCACCTGCATATCGTCGAACTTCGTATCGAACGCCGCCACATTTATCGTAGCGGCGTTGTCCGCAAAGCGCGTCTTGATACCGACCTCGTACCCGGTCGCACGTTCCTCGTCGTACTCGATATCGGCCAGGGTGGCTCTCGTTCCCGCGTTGAAGCCTCCCGACTTGTAGCTCCGGTCCCATTTCGCATACATCATGACATCGTCGGTAGCGTTCCACTGCAGCTGAGCCGACGGCATGAAGTGGGACTCATCCCGGTCATTCGAATAGGAAACAATATCCGGGCACTGGCGAAGAACATTCACTACCAGGTTGTCGGATGGATTGTCGACGACGTCAAACGGCGAGCCGTCCAACCGCAAACATTCCGACGTTCGGATAACGTCCTTCGACTCCTTGCCGTAACGACCACCCAGCGTAAGCGACACGTCCTCTGCGATCTCCCAGCTTACCTGTGCGAATCCGGAAGTCGAGCGGGTATCGAGGTAGTACCCTACCCTGTAGTCGATGGAGCTGATTACCGTCGTTCCGGAAGGCGGTGGAAATATCGGCCCGACGTATGCGAAGTTGTTTTTCGTCACCGGCCGCATATCGAGGCTATTGTCCTGCCAGTACAGGCCTATCATGTAATCGATCCGGCCGTCGGTGTCCGAGGCCAGGCGAATCTCCGCACTCGTTTGGCTGAAATCTTCCTCGATGTACTGGTAGGTCATCGGGACCGGCAGAAAGTCGATGTCGTTGCCGAGCGCATAGTCGTAGGCGGAATAACCCAGGACCGCCGTAAGGACGTGATTTTCCAGATCCTTCTCCAGGGTCAACGCAACATTGTCAACCTTCTGCTTCCCCCCCTGCGGTCCCATCACGTCGTCCGAAGAGCGGCGAAAGTCGAGCCTGTCATCAACCTGCGGGTCGAGAGCGTAGACGCCGTTCGGACCGAACAGGAGCCGGTACGACATCTCGTCGGTGAGCGCATTGCTTACTTCGAGTTGGCCGATCTTCGACGCTTCGCCAAGCGCACCATCGAGCCGGAAGTCGGCATGTTCGTACTTGAGCGTCACACTCGCTCCGTCGACGGGTTCCCATACCCCCGTCACCCGCGCCAGCCATTGCTCGGTCGATGGTTCGTCCCGGTCCAACAGGGTATTGCGCAGGTAACCGTCGCTTTCCTCGTATGTCGCCGCAAACCGCAGCCCCAGGGTTTCGGTGGGCGAACCGGCAATCGCACCAGTATAGTGATTTCCGGAATATTCGAACTCGTGCTCAGCCGAAACCTCCGCTTCCCAGTCCTGCCCAGGACGAGGTTTGCGCGTTTCCACCTTTATCGCACCAGCAGTGGTGTTCTTGCCGAACAGGACCGGTTGCGGGCCGCGCAGTACTTCGATCCTGTCGACATCGAACATCGGCGCGCGATACTGCTTGCTTCTCCCCATGTATACGCCGTCTACAAACAGGCCCACGGACTGCTCGAAGCCGCGGTCCAGCCCCGAGCCGATACCTCGCATATAGATGTTCGTCGTAACCGCGGTATCCGCGATCGTCAGGTTCGGCAGATAACCGGAAAGCTCCTCCAGGTTGTTGATACTCAGGTTATTGAGTTCTTCGCCGGAGGTGACTGACATGGAAACGGGCACATCATGGACGCTGACCTCCCGCTTCGTTGCCGTCACGATGATCTCTTCCAGCGCCGGACCTGAACCGGATACGCCCGCCTGGATTGCGCCTTGCGCTGTCGAGCAAAAAAACGCGAGCAGGCCCACACAGGCAACTGTCGGCAACGATCTGTTCATAGACTACTTCCCTTTGAATTGCTGTTAAACAGCTCCTGGCACCTGGCCCCGATGTCGGAAACTACATTTGCTTTCCAACAGGAGGGTGTCTTTTCAGGCAAGAAGACCGACAGAAGAAGCAAGGTAGGAATCTGCACACCGGAACTCGCACACTTGACGACACACCGAAGCGCATGGCAGACGCATGCGCGAGGGGTTGGCGAATCCTCCTCAGTTCAGGAGGTAGAGGATTGCCAGCACCAGGCCGGCGAGGAACAGGGTTTCGAAGACCAGCAGCAGCATCGGCCGCCAGCCGGAAGCCATCAAGCCTCTGAATGATGCTTGCAGGCCGATCGCCGCGATTGCCACCACCAGGCAGGCGCGCGACACCAATTCGAGCGGCGCACCGATTCGATCCGGCACCCAGCCAAGGCTGTTCAGGATTACCAGCGCCACGAACGCGAGCAGGAATGCAGGGATTCCCGCACCGCCGCTGGAGGCCTGGCCGCCGCGCGCAACGGCGATGGAAACAAGTAGTACCGCTGGCGCAAGCATGGCGACGCGCAGCAGCTTGGTGAAAGTAGCGGTATCACCCGCCACTTCGGAAATCATAAAGCCCGCGCCGACCACCTGTGGAATATTGTGAATCGTCCCGCCGAGGAAGAACCCCGCCTCGACGCCTGGCATCTGAAGCAGTGTAACCAGCAGCGGATACAGCAGCATGGCCAACGTGCTGAGCGCGGTCACGCCGACGATGGTGTAGATCAGTTGTTGCTCCAGGTCCTCCTGTTCAGGCAGTACGGCGGCTATGGACATCGCCGCGGATGGCCCGCAGATCGCGACCGCGCCGCCGCTCAACACGCCCGCGGATTTCGTCAGCCCAAGGACGCGGGCGAACAGCACTCCGAACAGGATGGTAGCGGGTATCGAGACGAGCGCGATCGCGACAGGCGTCATACCCAGGGCGACAACCTCGTTTACGGATATGCGCAGGCCGAGCAGCGCGACGCCGACCTGAAGCACGGTTCGCGCCGAAAACCTGGTACCCGGCACGAGCCGCGTGTGCGCGGCGAAACGGTGCAGCAGCATTCCAATGAGCAGCGCATACAGGAGCGCAGAACCACCCAGGGCGCCGGCAATGATCGCAGCCACCAGGGCAATTGCAGTACAGCACAGGAGGCCGGGCAACACGGCCGCCGGCGATCGCCTCATTCCGGCACCGTCACGGGTGGATGCATAAAGCGCCGGGGAGGGTGAAGTCAGCGGGGCAGTTAAAGGAGAAAGGAGAGGATTCCAGGGTTGTTAAACTGTGGTAGTGGGGAGAAGGTCGGACCCACGCGTTCTTCCGACTGGAGGTAGGATAAGCGACTCACCACCGTTAATCCAGCAGCCCATGAACACGGCAGGAATGGAAGCGGCTGTGCCGCCGGTTAATGTATTTTGTGCTGCCTGGCCGTTACTGCACCCGCGTAACGTTCACCTCTCCTTGAAGATTACCCCGTCACGCATGATGAACCGTAGGTCGAGGACTGCGTTGATGTCGTCCAGTGGATTTACGTCCATCGCCACAATATCCGCCGCTTTTCCAGGCTCGATCGTTCCTACCTTATCTGAGACGCCAGCAGCCTCGGCAGCATGAACGGTACCCGCCATCAGGGCCTCCATCTCGTTCATTCCCGCATTGACGTACTCGACGAACTCATTGGCGTTCTCCCCGTGGGGTGAGACCCCGGAGTCGGTGCCGAGGGCGATCTTGACGCCCATGTCATGCGCCAACCGGGTCATGACCTTGGGTTGCCGTCCGAGCTGCAGCAGCTTCTCCATTACCGGAGGAGGCATGTCCTTGAATGGACCTTGGCGCATCTTCTCCGGGGTGTCCCCGACCGCAGTTATCGGATAAACAGTCGGAACCAGCCATGCGCCGGTGCTCTTGAACAGTTCCATTGTTTCCTTATCGGCCCACATTGCGTGCTCAATCGAATCGAATCCGGCACGCAACGCCGCCTCGATACCTTCCCTGGCATGCGCGTGTGCCGTCACCTTGCGCCCGAGTGAATGCGCGGTTTCAGCTATCGCCTTCAGCTCTTCGTCCGTGAACTGCTGCCCGGTACCGGTTGCCGTTTCGCTCATCACGCCGCCGGTCGCGGTCACCTTGATGACGTCCGCGCCCCGCTTTACCTGCCGTCGGACAGCGGCCCGGCAGTCGTCCGCACCGTCGCAGACCCCACTGGAAGGAATCGCTCGAAGGACTTCGGGCCGGAAGCCGTGGACATCTGCGTGCCCCCCTGTCGGAGTAATGGACTCGCCCGCAGCAAGAATCTTGGGGCCGGCTACCTTGCCTTCGGCGATGGCATCGCGGAGCGCAAAAATCGAGTTGCCAGCAGACCCGAGATCCCGCACCGTGGTGAAGCCTCCCATCAGCGTGCGCTTGGCGTACATCTGCGCGGTAAATGCCGTATCTGCATCGGTGTTGGTGACCGCATCAAGCTTCCCACCGCTGCCAGCCTGCCCGGTCAGGTGCACGTGCAGATCGATAAAGCCCGGCATCACGAATTGCTGCGACAGGTCTACGACTTTGACGTCCCCCTCCGCGTCAACCTCAGTAGCATCAATAAACCCGCTTCTGATCTCGCTAATACTGCCGTTCTCTATGACTATGGAACGGTTCTTCAGCGGCGCTTCACCAGGGACCGCAAGTAAAGTGCCGGCGTGGATAATGGTAATGTGATCGGGGCTTGCAAATTCGGGCGGTCGATCATAATCGGCGGCAACACTGGCAGCGGAACCCAGCGCGGCCAGAAGTACGATCGAAAAAAGCCGAAACGGATATTGCTTTCTGTGCATTCGTTTACCAGCGGTGCGGCTCATGACCTGCCTCGATCGTCGCCACCCGAAGCTCGACGGCCGTGTTGCCGGAGCGGGATTCCAGGATCCCGCCCCGGACACACCGTGCAATCAGCCTTCGGGAACTTCGTCCGGCGTAGCAACCGCGGTCTTCGGCGCCGTGAGCAGCCTCAACGTCGGATAAAGGATCAGCACGGTAAGGGCCGACGTGAAGAACTGCACCGGCTGCCACGGTGCGAGCACATAGTGGGCCAGCACGGTAGCGGCGACCACGGATACGACGCCCGCCCAGTTGACGTTATCTTCCTGGTGGCTCGCGATGTCGGTCTGCCCGAGTCGCCGCCGCACAATGAAGTAGTCACAAATCATCAGCATGGCGAGCGCGGTCGTCATCACGCCGAGAATCGTGATCCAGGCGTTGACCAGCGCGAGAATCTTGCCGTAGAGCATGACGAGGCCGATGATGTTCGCGAGCACGACGAAAACGATGCGGCCCGGCCGCCAGTTGAACGCCACGTCGAACAGGTTGGTTAGCGCCAGCGAGCCGCTGTACGTGTTGAGGACCTGCGCCTTGCCCTGCGCGAGCACCATCAGGATCGCGCCTAGCACTCCGCCGAAGATGATGAAGGCCGAGGCGATGCTGTCCGGGCTCTGGAGCGCGAGCTGGTGTGCCGCCGCCGTGTCCATCCCGCGGACCGTCACGAAGTAGTCCACGATGGAGGCCATACCGGCGTACATCACGACACCGCCGATCGTCAGCATGCCGATCGACATCGCCGAGTTACCGATCAGCGCCGCGATGCCGATGTCCTTCGAGGTCTTCGCGTAACGGCCGAAATCGCCGTCCACGAGGGCCAGGGCGCCCGCGGATCCGATCAGCACGTTAACGGCGAATATGAACTTGTCGGCGTTGCTGTCGATACCCATCGAGGCGATCGCCTCCGCCGGAAGCTGCGTGCCGAAGGTCAGCGCCTGCATGAACGACTGCCCGGATTGCATGACGATGTCGATCATCATCCACAGCAATACCAGCAAAAAGGCGATCAGCGTGACGGACGAGACCCTGGCGACGAGCTGGAAGCCGAAGGCCGTCAGCATTACCCAGGCAACCGTCATGATGCCGTAGATGGAGATCTTGCTGAGTAGCGTGTCCTCGATACCGAAGAAGAACAAAAACCCCTTGTAGAGCAAGGCGTTCTCGATCGCGAGAAAGCCGATGATCATGAAGCCGAAAATGGCCGAGGCCAGCACCGAACCGCGAGTGCCGAGCCCGTAGGTGCGGGAGATCAGGGTGCTGGAGAAACCGGTGCGGAAACTGATATGGCCCACACCCCATCCCATCAGCGCGCCGAACATGACGACGAACACACCGGCAAGGATCGCGAGCTTTATGCCGGCCACGAATGCGACCAGCGCGCCGAGGAAGAGCTGGATGAGCGTGGTGCAGATGCCGGCCGTGTTCCACGACAGCTTGAGCCAGTTCTGGCGTTCCGACTCGGGAACCGGCTCCAGGGCATGGTCCTCGATTTTTCGGTTTAGCTCGCTGGATTGCATGTGACCCCCCTACTTTTGCTATTTAAGCCTAATTTTAACGGTTGTTTTTCAGAGCATGCCACACTGCATGATATAGTCAATCCGCTCACCGCAGCCGGCCGGCCCGCGGCTGCAAGCCGGATTCCCGCGATGGGAACAGGAGGAGACAAGGTCATATGAGCTGCGGCATCCAATGAACCCCGCTTTGGACAAACACTGGCATCTCGCCGACGACGAATACGAAGTGGCCCTGACCGAGCTCGAGTTCTCTATTCTCCGGGTCGCGGCGGCGTTCGAGCGCTGGCGCTCGGATTGCATGGGCTGCTGCTCGGAGCTTGGCTTCTCCGGTGCCGACGTCGCGGTCCTGCACGTGATTCGCATGCACAACCGGCCCAAGAGCATCTCCGACATCGGGCGGCTCCTGAACCGCGACGACCAGTCGAACCTGCAGTACGGTGTCCGCAAGCTGGCCAAGGCCGGTGTGATCGAGAAGGCCAATAACGGCGACAGCAAAAAAGGGGTCACCTATGTCGTCACGCGGGCAGGCCAGGAGATCACCGACCGGTTCGCCCTGTTCCGCCGCGAGCTGCTCATTGGGCTGACGAGGTCGATTTCGACCAACAATTCCCTGGACGACGTGTCGCGGGTCCTGAACCTCATGGCCGGCATGTACGACCAGGCCTCGTGCATCGCCGCCGCGCACAGGAAAACCCCGTGACTGCCCGCCGCCAGGATAGCCTGGATCCGCGATGACCCGAGGTTATGCTCCCGAGCGGCTGGAGCTCATCGCACTGCAGCGCTTCCCATCGATCCGGCCCGGCGACCGGCTGCCGGAGATCATCCTCGGCTCGGCCACGGAGCAGGGCATCGAGTTCCGCGATGACGACGTTTTGGTCATCGCCCAGAAGGTCGTCTCCAAAGCCGAGGGGCGGCTCGTCGCGCTCGCCGACGTCGTGCCGTCGACGGGCGCGCAGGAATACGCGCGCTCGACCGGCAAGGACCCGCGGCTCGTCGAGCTGATACTGCAGGAATCCAGCGAGGTGGTGCGCCAGTCGGAAAAGCTCCTCATTACGGAGAATCGCCTCGGCATCGTGATGGCCAACGCCGGAATCGACCAGTCGAACGTCGAGGAGGGCCATGCGCTGCTGCTGCCGGTGGACCCGGATGCCTCCGCCCGGCAGGTGCGCGAGCTGCTCGCAGACCGGTGCGGCGCCAGCGTCGGCGTCATTGTTGCGGACAGCATCGGGCGAGCCTGGCGCAACGGTATCGTCGGGCACGCCATCGGCGTGGCGGGGCTGTTGCCGGTGCTCGATCTCCGGGGCGCGCCCGACCTCTACGGCCGCAAACTCGAGGTCACCGAAACGGCCGTCGCCGACGAGCTTGCCGCCGCCGCTTCGCTGCTGATGGGCCAGGCCGCTGAAGGCCGGCCGGTCGTGCTGGTACGCGGCTGCGCGATCCCGCGCGACGCCGGCAGCGCCCGCGCATTGTTGCGAAGCCGCGAACGAGACCTCTTTCGATGAGCGCTGCGGGACGCATCCTCGCGCTGTCCGGCGGCGTGGGGGGTGCCAGGCTCGCGGCCGGACTGGCCGGCGTGCTGCCGGAGGGGCAACTATCGGTTCTTGCGAACACCGGCGATGACTTCGAGCACCTCGGCCTGCACGTCTCACCCGACATCGACACCCTCCTCTACACGATCTCGGGACTGAACAACCCGGACACCGGCTGGGGCCGCGACGGCGAAACCTGGTCCTTCCTGGCCGAGCTCGAGCGGCTGGGCATGGAGACGTGGTTCCGGATCGGCGACCGTGACCTTGCCGTGCACGTCTGGCGTACGCGCGGGCTTCGAGAGGGCCGGTCCCTGTCGGCAGTGACGGCGGACCTGGCGCGACGATTCAAAATTCCTGCCGAGGTGATCCCCATGAGCGACGACCCGGTGAGGACGATGGTGGTGACGGACGGCGGAGAGCTCGCGTTCCAGGACTACTTCGTACGCCGGCGCTGCGAGCCGGTAGCCAGCGCGATCCGTTTCGAAGGCGCCGCGGGCGCGCGGCCGCCGGAGGCACTTTTACGCCTGCTGCGACAGGGATCCCTGGACGGCATCGTCATCTGCCCGTCCAATCCGTACCTCAGCATCGATCCCATCCTTGCCGTCCCGGGCGTTACGGAGGCGTTGCGCACCGCGAGCGTACCGATCGTAGCGGTAACGCCGATCGTCGGCGGTGATGCTATAAAAGGCCCGACGGCGAAGATGATGCGCGAGTTCGGCCATGAGGTCTCTCCGGCCGCCGTAGCAGAGCACTATCGGGGGCTGATCGACGGAATGATCGTGGATGGTGCCGATGAATCCCTGGCAGGCAAGGTCAGGGCTGGCGGCATCGCGGTGGAGATCGCCGACACCGTGATGCAAACGCCGCGTGTGCGCGCTACGCTCGCACGCGCGGTACTTCACTTCATCGAGCGGTTGCGTAACGGGAACACGGAAGGAGCAGCCAACCGGCGGCAATGACCCAGAAGAAATCGAACGAACACAGGGAGCGGCACGTCATCGCAAGCTGGGCCGTCGCCGTGGCGCAGGCGCTCGAGGAACGTGGCATCGACAGCCACGCCATCTTCGCCACCGCGGGCATCGACATTGCCACGGCGCGGGATCCGGCAACGCGGTATTCCGCCGACCAGATGACCCTCGTGTACGAGCTGGCCGAGAAGGCCACCCAGGACCCCGCCTTCGGCCTTTCCATCGCGGAGAACGTGCACCCGACCTCGCTGCACGCGCTCGGCTATTCGCTCTTCGCCAGCAACGACCTCGAATCGTTCTGCCGCCGCATCGTTCGATACTTCGGACTCGTTTCGACCAATGCCGTTACGGAGATCGAGCAAACGCCGGACGCGTTCCACCTGTCGATGTTACCGGCGACCGGCAAGGGCGCGTACGCGCCCCAGGACGCATGGCTGGCGACCTTGCTGCGCTTCAGCCGCTTCATCTACCGACCGAATTTCGATCCGCTGCGCGTCAACCTCCGGCGGCCCCGCCCGGAGATCAACGTCGCTCGGTTCACCGACTGGTTCCGCGCGCCGGTAGAATTCGGCAGCGACAAGAACACCCTCGTTTTCAAAGCAAGCGACATGACCGTGCGCCTGCCGGCGGCAAACGCCGAGCTGGCCCGGCAGAATGACCAGGTGGTGCTGGCGCTGCTGAAGCGGATCGACCGCAACGACATCATCGCGCAGGTCCGTGCGTCATTCATTGCCCTGCTGCCGTCCGGAGACTGCAGTAAGCAGAACGTCGCGAAGGAGCTCAACGTAAGCGAGCGCACCCTGCAAAATCGCTTGCTCGCCCGCGGTACCACCTACAGTGAGCTTTTGAGCCAGACGCGGCGCGAGCTGGCCGAGCAGTACATGAACCAGAACCTCCACTCGATCAGCGAGGTCGCCTTCCTGCTCGGATTCTCGGAGATCAGCAGCTTCTCGCGCGCGTTCCGGGCCTGGACCGGCGAGTCCCCCAGCAGCTATCGCGAGAAACGGATCAGGGGAAAGGCGACGGACTGACCAGCCGCCGGTGCGGAGATTGCCTGCGCGGCTTTTTTACTGCGCTCGTTTGCCGGCCGGTTCCGGATAGTGCAGCAGGTTCACGAGGGCGAGCTTGCCATCTTCCACTAGTGCATAGCCCATCACGTGCGTGAGACTGTCGACACCGTTTTCGCGAGCGCGGATCAGGTGATAGGTGAAAATTTTGTTACCGTCGCGAAAGCCCTCCTCAAAAGGAAGGACAATCTCCACGTACTCGGTTCGCTGTTGTATGCGTCGGAACTGCTCCACCATTGACTGCAAGCCACGCACGTTCGCTTTGCCGTTCACGACGATTTGCGCATCTTCCGTGAAGTAGCGGCCGAACGCTTCTTCGGTGAAGGCGCCTTCCGTCTGGATTGCCTGGTTCCACCAGGTGAACATGTCCACGAGCACGTTGCCGCCCGATTCGGCCGCCGACGCAGCACTCACCCCCTGCATCGAGACGGTCAGGAGCAATATGGCAGCAAATCTCACGAACGTAGTCATCAAAGCGTCAACTCCAGCTGCAACACTGTAGGCGCATCAGCCGCCGACCCCGTCGGCTCAGTTCCCTTCCCGGATCATGTTGAGAACAACCCTGAAGATGTCGCTGTTCTCGTCGCCGAGCAACGTGGCCGTGTCTTTGTGATCCTTCTCCTCTGCCACGAGCAGCGCGGCTGGAACGCCGGCCTGCTGGAGCAGTTCGACGAACTGCTCCGATGAATCCAGGAACGGCTGCTCGACGGATCCGACGACTACGACAGCAGCGGGTGCCGGGTCAGCGATGTGCAAAGCCGGGCTTGCCCGCACTTCCGTCTCGGGCGTGGTCGTATATTTCCAGGCCCCTCCCCTCAGATCGTAGGGTCCGCTGATCGGAGCGATGCCCTTGAGAGCGCTCGCGGGAATGCCTCGTTCTTCCATCCAGGCACGATCGACGCCCACGTCCGCCGCGAGTATCGCTCCTGCCGAATGTCCACCGACGTACAGCGCCTGTCGATCACCGCCAAACCGTGAAACGTTCCGGTACAGCCATTCTATCGCCGCCTTCACGTCTTCCGGCTGGTCAGGATAACTATAGCCTTCTCCTGTCAGCCGATAGCTTGCAACCGCCGTGATGATGCCGTTCGCGGCGAACGGCTCGGCTATATAGCCATACTGCGCACGGTCGCCCTCGGAGAAGCCGCCGCCGTGCAGGAACAGGAACACGGGAGCGTTGCCAGGCTCTCCTTCGGGCAGGTAAAGGTCGAGACGCTGCTTCGGGTGCTCGCCGTAAGCCTGGTCCAGGTGGTGCGGCAGCCGCTCACGGATCGCCGCTGTGCGGCGTTCTGCCTGCTGGTAGAACGCCGCCCAGTCGATCTCGAACTTCTCCGGATGCATGACCGTGTAATAGGTCGACGAGTCCTGTCCCAAAACGGAGCCTGTTCCAAACGTTACGCCGATCAAGACCAGGAATGTCGATACCCGAAGCGAACGGCGAGATGCCATCATCAATTGGTTCTCATCGTGAACTTGATGCCCCAGGTCTGGTAGGACGGCACCACGTTGAGCCCGCTGACGAACGCCTTCTGGTAGGCATTCGTGAAATACACTTCATCGAAGAGGTTCTCGACGTACGCCACCAGGCTATAGCGTTCGTTCTTGACGCCCGCCCTGAGGTTGACGTGATGGTAGCTCGGCACCACGAAGGGGAAGCCCTCCTCCTGGCGCACCAGCGCCGTCAGGTTCGGCAACGTGTCGTCACGGTAGTACCACTCGAGCCGGGTGAAGCCGTCATAACTACCCACCGGGAAGTCGTACTGTGCATCGCCGTTCAAGGTCCATTTCGGTGAATTGGGTGTAACCTGGCCGCTGAGGTCCACGTTCTCGCCGTCAATGAAGGCGCTTTCGAACTTTTCGAACTGCGCATCGAGATAACCGACGCCCAAACCAACCGTCAGACTGTCGGTAAGCAGCGCCCTGAACTCCGCCTCCAGGCCGTAGTTGCGGGCTTCTGCGGCGTTTTGAATGCCGACGTTGAAGATGATATTGCCTTCGGAATCGACATCGGCGACGGCAAACGGAACCTGCATGTCCGTCCAGTCGGCGTAGAATAGCGCGGCGTTCAGCTGCGCACGATTGTCGAACAACTCGGATTTGAAGCCGACTTCGTAGCTCCAGAGGGTCTCCGGTGCATAGGAAGTGTCTTCAAAACCACTGCCGATCTGCACGCCGCCGGCCTTGAATCCCTTGGCGATAGAACCGTAGACGCTCATATCCGCCGTAACGTCGTAGCTGACCGAAACCTTCGGTGAGAAGTCATCGAACGTCGTCGAATCGGTCACCGCGTAGTCGAGGGCGCCGCCGGCGGCAAGCTTCGTTTCCGAAACGTCCAGGTCTTCGTCCGTGTACCGCATACCCAGCAGCAGGTCCAGGCGGTCATTCACGTGCCACACGACCTCGCCGAACACCGCCTTGCTGATCGTCTCGTTGTTCCCCAGGCTTGCGGAAATCTGGAAGCCGGAGGGCAGCCCGAAAATCTCGGCATCGCCCACCCAGGTGTACTGGTCTACTCCGTCCCGGTCGCGGCTGAGGATGGCACCCACCGTCCAGTCAACGGTGTTCGTACCGGTGGACTGTAAACGGAACTCCTGGCTCGTCGAATTGTTCCAGACCGGCACCGTCTCGTAGAAATAATCCCAGCTGCTGCCGTCGATATCGCCCAGCAGGAACTGGTCCGAGCTCAGGTAACCCGTAATGCTCGTCAGGGTAAAAGCATCGAAGTCATAGTTGACATTCGCCATCACGTAGTAGTACTCGGTACCTACTTCTTGTGGCCGGTCGAAATTCACCCTGTTGGTGTTCTGCGGGAAGAATCCGACGCCGTCAGGGTCGGCGACGGGTCCGAACAGGCTGGCAGCGAAACGCGACATGACACCCGTGGGAACGCCTTCGCGCATGCCGACAGACTCATGTGACCAGGCGCCGATCAGGTCGACCGTCAGGTTGTCGACGGGCGTATAGCGCAGGCTCAGCCTGCCGTACTTGTACTCGGAGTCGTTGCCCCCACCCGTCGGGTTGATGTTCTCGATGTAACCGTCACTTTCGTGATACTTCACGGCCGCACGGACGGCAAGCGTGTCGTCGATGAGCGGCGCATTGAGCACGCCATCCAACTCATAGGTCGAGTAGCGCCCGAGTTTCAGGCCAAACTCCGCGAACCAGTCCTGTTGGGGCTTCATCGTCGTGATGTTGATCGCCCCGCCTACGGCGTTGCGTCCGAAGTAGGTGCCCTGCGGGCCTCGCAGGACCTCGATCCGCTGCAGGTCCATAACAGCAGGGTTGCGGGTGCCTTCGACCACGTTGAACCCGTCGATGTACATTCCAAACGCGCCGCCTCCCTCTTGCGAGGTCACGCCGCGCATGCTGAACTCCTTGCGATCGCGAGCTCCCGACGAGGTGAAGCTCACGTTCGGGGCGCGTGACAGGTACTCATCCACACCGCCGATCATGTTGCTTTCAATCGAGTCGGATGAGAACGCCGAAATACTGATTGGAACGTCCTGCAGGGACTCTTCACGGCGACGCGCGGTCACGACGATCTGTTCGATCTGTGCCTCGGCACGAGGGGTATCGCCGGATTGCTGGGCGCCCGCCTCGCCACCGGCCAACAGCATGGCGGCAAGTCCCAGACAGCCGGAAGCCACGACTCCTCCCATTTCACTGCCGAGCGTCAGCCTTGCCCTGCCCGAACTCTTCCGCCGCGGATTCTCGATTGTTGTCATCTGGGACCTCCACCCACCCTGGTTGTTGCGCGAACGCCGCACCGTTACGGGTCGCTACATCGACGTTAGCACGCCCTCTGAAACGCTTCATGCGAGACTTTGTTGCGATGGCTGCAACCCTGTCCGCACCGGAATCGGCAACCGACCGTCCGACCCGGCGCCCTTGTTCCGACCGCCTTGTGTTGCGCCACCGCAACCAAATCCTATTTGATGAGGTAAAGGTCCTTCTGGGGCGGCGACAGGTACTCGACGCCGTTTTCGGTGGCAAGCACCTGCTCGTGATCCCACCAGAACAGATACCGGTCCTCTGCCCCTTCAACAGGCGCGGGCATGTACACGAAATACTCCAGGACGAAGAAGTGGTTGGCGGGAAGCGGGATATCCCACATCCACTCCGAACCGTAGGAGCCAATCCTGGGCCCGAAGAGATTCTGGTACTTGTTTTTGCGCGCCCCTTTCGCCATCGCGTGGAGATCGATCGCGACGTGCGTTTTACCCGGATCGTAACCTACGGTATAGGAAGGAAAATCGTTCATCTGTTGAAACAGGTGCAGTTCCTCCCGCCGGACAATGATCCCCGCCTTTTCGAATTTTGGCTTGTAGTTGCTCACTATCTGGCGAGCGGTGAGCCCGGTCTTGACGCTTTCCGCCAGGATCCCGTCGATCTGCTTGTAGGTCGCCCAGAGCTTCCTGATTTCCGCCGGCGGCTCCGTCTCCCCTTCGCGTAACACGTAGGCGTAGGTCCCCTGGCTCGGGGCCGCGAGGATATCGCCGCCCCGTATCACGACGTTTTCTTCCCCGGGCGACCGCCCCCGTTGGGATATTCCCCTGCCCCGCCAGCGGAAGACGGTCAAGCCCACGTCGCGGTTCCTGGTCACGCCGGGTACGACCCTGGCAAAAGCCTCCTTTACGCGCTCATCTTCGTCCTTGCGCAACTTCTTGAGGAGTTCGATTTCAATCGGCCCCCTCCTCATGAGGTAATCCATCAGGACATATTCGCCGGAGACAATCCTGCCGGCGTACTCGTCACCGAGCTCTTCGGTCAACAGGACATAGTCGGTGTGCGAAATGCCGTCCTGAGCCGCCGTAAAGTCGGAGGCGCCGGTGAAGGTCGGCCAGGGGCCGAGGTCGTGCAGGTAATTTACGGCAATGCGTTCGGGTTTGCGCGCCTCTACGAATTCCCTGAGGCCCTTGAACCGATAGTCGTATTCCGTCAGCACGTCTCCCGGCGGCGCCCACACGACAACGGCGTCGTGAACGATGTCGTAACAGTCACATTCTTCGACCAGCCTGGTGTTCCAGTCAGGCTTCCATGTCCCTGCGGAATGTGAAGCGCCCCAGCGGCGCCCGAGCACGGCGCGCTCTATCCGGTCTCCGCCGCGGTCGGTGAAGACGAATACACCGGAGGTGCTCCCCAGCTCTTCTGCGCCGAAAGGGTCCGGAATGGTCTCCCTCATCACGTAGATCCACATGTCGACGCCGTTGTTCCTCATGGCTTGAGGCAGCACGATATCGAATCTTTCCCTGCGGATTCTGTTGTTCCATTCCTGTAACTCCGCCTCCCCGAGAGCCGTTTCACCGGTCGAGGCATTTTGTCTCGGAGCGGATTCGGCCGTTACTGCATGACTGAGCCCCCACATGACAGACAGGGAGAGAATCGCGGATAAGACTCTTGGGGCGGCCATTGAAGAACTCCTGTTATTTGTAGTTATCAGGCAAAAGCTGGCGGGTCTTCCTCATACTGGTGCAATGTCGAGCTACACGGGCAAATTCCCGGATACAGTAACCACCCGGCGAGCACGTTCAAGCCCATCGGGACGGGACTTTGTTGCAATGTTTGCAACTTCAGGGACCTGAAAGGGATCAGCTACCGCGACTGTTGTCGTCAACGCAACCAGAAACTCAGGCCAGAACCATCGCCGCGCCTTGCCCGTCCCCGCGAACACGCCCTATCATCTGCTGCCGACGTGCCGACCTTCAGCAGTGACCGAGGTACAAGGCATCGACAGGACACTTCCCGTTTCGGGACCCAGGACCGGCGGCTCGGGGACAGACAGGTGCATGGCGAAAACTTCCCGAAACGCGTCGATGTAACCGTCATCGGCGGCGGCCTTGTGGGCTGTGCCGCGGCGAGCTTCCTGGCGAATGCCGGAGCGCATGTGCTGCTGGTGGAACGCGGCGACATCAATCGCGAAGCATCCGGGCGCAACGCGGGATCGCTGCATTTCCAGCTCGAGTACCGCCTGATACGGTACGGCGACGAGCAGGCTGCCGAGTTCGCCAAGGTCATCCCGCTGAGCCTCACGGCGATGGAGGAATGGACACGGCTCGAAGACGAGCTCAAGGCCGACCTGGAGGTCGAGATGGGCGGTGGCCTCATCGTCGCCGAGACGGCCGAAGACCTGGTGGTGCTGGAGAAGCGGCAGGCGCTGCAGGATCGCTGGGGCCTGCCAAGCCGATTGCTGTCGCGCAGCGAAGTGCACCGTCTTGCACCCTATCTCAACGACACCGTCATTGCCGCCGGCTACTGCCCGCACGAAGGACACGCAAACCCGCGCGTCGTTGCCGTTGCGTTCGCCCGTAAAGCCGTAGAGGCCGGTGCTATCGTGCGCACCCACGCGCGCGTGTCAAACCTGGGTCGCTCGGGCGGAGAATGGGAAACCCGGGTTGAAACAGCCGATGGCCTCCGGGAGATCACAAGCGGCGCCGTGCTGAACGCCGCCAATGCCTGGTGTGCTGAAATTGCCGCCATGGCGCACCTCCACCTGCCGATCTATGCCGTGCCCCTGCTGATGAACGTGCTCGAGAGAAGTGAGCCACTCATCCCGCATCTCGTGCAGCACACGAGCGAAAGGCTGACCGTCAAGCAGGTGTCGGCCGGCAACGTGCTCATAGGCGGCGGCTGGCCGGGGCGCTTCGCAAAGGGCAGCGCCGGTTTCAACGTGCATGAGCGTGCCCAGCCGGTGGTCGACAACCTTCTCGGCAATCTTGCTGTAGCCGGCCGGCTCGTTCCCGCCCTGCGGGACCGTCACCTCATCCGGACCTGGACCGGCATTACGGGCGTGACAGCGGACCAGATGCCGTTGCTCGGTGAAGTGCCCGAAGCTCCCGGCTTCTTCGTCGCCGCGGGTGGAGCAGCTTTTACGCATGGGCCGACCTACGCACGGCTCATCAGCGAACTGATCCTCCAGGGCCGGACTTCGCAGGACATTACGCTGTACAGCCCATCCCGGTTCAGCCACGTCAACAACTTCATGGCCTGCGTCTGATGACCACACGCATTACGCAAAACGTGACGCGGCCCGCCGCGGTTCGCATCTACGTCAACGATGAAGCCGTGGACGCCTATCCGGGCGAATCGATCGCTACGGCCCTGCTCACGGCCGGCAGGCTGACGATGTCGCTGGATTCGAACGGTCGGCCGCGCGCGCCGTTCTGCAACATGGGCGTGTGTTTCGAATGCCTGGTCAGCATAAACCGGAACGGCGCGAGCGAGCGCGTCCGCGCCTGCCTCACGCCGGTGCAGGAGGGATTGCAAATCCGCGTGCCGGAAGCGGAGACCCTCGGACCATGAACGCTCGTCATTTTGACGTGGCAATCGTTGGCGCAGGACCGGCCGGGCTGTCGGCAGCATCGGTCCTGCGCGGCCACGGGCTCGAGATCGTGCTCATCGACGAACAGCCCCGCGCCGGCGGCCAGATCCTCAGGCAGCCGCCGCATTCGTTTCGCGTGCAGGACTGGATGACAGCGAAACTGTACCGTGGGGTGAAGTCGCTGCTCGCCTCGGTGGACGAAAGCGCCGACTTCTCCTGGTATCTCGGCGCCACGGTGCTCGGCATTGCGAATAGCTCGCCCTGGCGTAGCAGTCAGAGTGCGGCGCCCGGTCATGAAATCCTGCTGCAGCGCGGTAGCGCCTGCGAGTCGCTCACCTGCGATGCTGTCCTGGTGGCGTCCGGATGCTACGAACGCCCGCTACCGTTCCCGGGCTGGACGCTGCCGGGAGTGATGGGTGCTGGGGCCATCCAGGCGTTCGTAAAGAGTCAACAGCTCGTCCCCGGTGAACGGTTCCTGTTCGTCGGTCACCATCCGCTACAGCTCGTTGTCGCCGACCAGCTCCTCGCTGCCGGCGGCAAGGTCGCCGGAGTGGTATTCACACAGCCGAAACAGGATGCGCTGAAGGTGCTGCGCAACCCGATCGTCATGGCATACCATCGCCGCCAGCTCACCGAGACGGCGCGCATCCTGCTTCGGCTGCAACAGAAGGGCGTGCCGGTCCTGTTCCGGAGCAGCATCGTCCGCGCGCTGGGCGAACACCGGGTTGAGGGGGCGGAAATTGCACGACTGCCTCACCGTGAGCAGGCGGGGTGGCAGGGAACGCACCGCATAGACTGCGATCGCATCGGGACCTGTCATGGATTCCTGGTTTCGTCCGAGCTGGCGCGGCAGGCAGGTGCCCGCGTGCGGTGGCGGGAGCATGCGGGAGGCTGGACGGTGGAGCACGACCGCTGGTTCGAATCCAGCATCCCGAACCTCTTCGTCGCCGGCGAAATTACCGGCATGGCAGGCGCCGACGCGGCACTGGAGAGGGGGCGTGTCGCCGGCATCGGCATCCTCCGGGCCCTGGACCGGATCGACGCCGGCCCGGCGGAGCGCCAGGCATCACCGGCGCGGCGCCGGCTGAGATGGCGCGACGCCTTCGCCGCCACCCTCAACCGGTTATCGGCCCCGCCTCCGGGCCTGTTCGAGGAGACCGTGACACCCGAGACGCTGCTGTGCCGCTGCGAATCGATTCCTTTCGCCGACGTGCACCGGGCACTCGAGGAACACCCGCATATCACGACCGCGGACGCCGCGAAGCTCCTCACGCGCGCCGGTATGGGTGTGTGCCAGGGCCGCTTCTGCGGCCATCACCTCGCGCGCGCGATCGCACGCGAGCGCGGCTGCCCGGTGCAGGAAGTCGGGCCGCTCAAGGCACAGATTCCCGTAAAGCAGGTTAAGCTGCAGACCCTGCACCCGGGCGGTGGCGACTAACTACCCCGAGACCAGGATGCGCACAAAATCCGGCAGCTTCATCACGGAAAGCCCGGTCGACACGACGAGCCCCGCCACCAGGAACGCATTCCGGACGATGCCGGGCCGGTGATTGCCCATCACGTCGCGGCGGTTTACCAGGATGATGACCGCGAGGAACACCAGCGGGATGACGACGGTGTTGATACCCATCAGCAGCAGCAGCTTGAAAAGCGCGGGGAACGTCCAGAACGGCGCCAGTACCGCCGGCAGCAAAATGCAGACAATCGTCAGCCTTTTGAAGCGCTTGTTGTCCTTCGAGTGATGCCAGGAATAGCCGAACATGTCCAGGCAGAAGTAGCTGATCACTTCGACGACGACAACGAAAGTCGTCAGGGCGGCCATGAAAAGACCGAGTGAAAAGATGACGGGTCCGAGGAAGCCGAGGCCTTCCGGAAACGCCCGGACGAGGACCTGGCTGGCTTCCTGGATCGAGTCGATCTCCGCGTGGTTGGCGATCGGGAATAAAGCGAATCCCCCGGCGATTATCACGAGCAGCGAATATCCGCCGTAGATGAACCCGAGGTTGATTACGGAGTTTCGGAACTCGCCTTTGAAGTCCGGGTCGCCGCGACGGCTGTTGTCCGCGCTCATATACGGAATCCCGAGCAGCGCCGCCGGAGCCAGCACGCTTCCGATGATCGCGGTGATCGAGATGGAGCTTTGCCGTACCACCCCGCTCTCGCCGACCGCGTCTGGCGGGATGCTCGGCACCAGGCCGGCCAGGATGGCGCCGATTTCCTGGAAACCCCTGAAGGCGACGAGCAGGAAGCAGAACAGCATGATCACCATGATCGCCGTCATGACCTTCTGCATGCGCCGGTAGCCTTCCGAGGTGAGCATCCAGATCACGGCGGCGGCAATGGCAACGGCCAGCAATAACTCGAGCCATTGGCTGGTGCCCGCCGCGGCAATTTCCGCGGCAGTATCACCCGGGGCGCCTTGTTCGAAAAGAAACAGCACGGCCGCGGTCATCACCGATATCTGGCCCATCGCGATCAACAGGTGCACCGGCAGGTTGATCGCCAGAATCAGCCAGGCAACTCCCGGGTGGATGCGTTGCCGGATGAGCGAGAACATCCCGACATCCCGATTCACCAGGCCAATCCGGGAAGCCGAATCCACCGCGAATACGAAGAGCGGCAGCACCGCGACGGCCACCCAGAGAAGATCGTATCGGAACCAGGCGCCCGCGAGGATCAGGGACGACGTCGCGCCGGCGCCCATTGTCCCGGCAGCCATGACGGCCGCCGGTCCGACGATCGATGCAAAGAACTTGAGGAACGTCTTCATCCGCTCGCCTGGCAAACTGGCTTTTTGCGCCCGGGCAAAATCTGCCGACTCGCGGTCGACCGCGCGACGTCATTCACAACGGAGCCTTTACCGGCTCACGGCAAAGCTTTGACCATCCGGCAGCGTAACGCGCTCACCGTCGAACGTGACCTGTATCCGGCCGTCCTGCCGGTAGTCCACTTCGGACCCGTCCGTCCCCGCCCAGCGAACGATGCTGACGTCGTACACGTTGCCCTGCTTCTCGAACGTCCCGTAGCCGGATGCAACGCCGTCAGCGGTGGCGTTCACGAGGAGCAGGTAGCCGTCGACCAGGGCAAGCAGGCCATTTTCAAGCGTATGTACTTCGCCTTTCCCATCTCCGAGGCGGGCGAATGTCTGCACCGTCCCGCTACCAAAAACCAGCGTCAACTCATCACCCGAGCGGGTCACCGTCAGGTCATGCTCCGTGTTCTCGCGAAACGACAGCGGCTCGTCCTGCTCGGGAGCGATGGCCACCGTCTGCTCGGCGACGAGGTGCACACCGCGAGGCGTCGGCTCGATTGTTCCGGCATGCGCCATTGCTACCTGGGTCTCGAACGGCTCACCGTCGAAAATCGACTGCTGCGAGAAAAGCCCGTCGCGGAAGAAGATGAATCCCGTGATCTCCAGTGGCGCTTCACCTCCCGGGATCAGCGTAGTGTAAGCCCACAACCCCTCGACCGCTTTGGCGGCGGCCTCGCCCGTAATCTCCGCCCCGGTATCGCCGGACGCCCCCGTGTCGCCGCAGGCGCTGGCAAAGGCCATGGAGCAGAGCAGGAAAACAAGGGTCCGGATGCGCACGAGTTCAGATGTTTTCATGTTGTTGTCGCCTCAAAAGATAACGGGCGGTCCCCCCCGGATGGCGGGCATATTTCCAGTACACTACCCTGCTTGCGGACGCGGGCTAATGCAATAGCGCCGAATGCAAGCGTTCGTTGCCCGAATCGCAATTCCGAGGGCCGGTTAGCATCTAAGGAGGAACGATCGTGAAAGTTGCAAGGCAGTTCATGGGGATCCTGATCCTGTCAACCGTGCTTTCGACCGGCGCCGGCGCGGGTCGCGCCACCCTCGAACCGGACGAGCACCGGGGCCCGGCGGGAGACGCCGAGCACCTGCGGTTCGTGCACGTGAACGGCGTGGAACTGGCGTACCGGCTCGAGGGTGCCGGCGTACCCGTCGTCTTCATACACGGGGAAGGCTACTCCCACGAGCTGTGGTCGAGGCAGGTCGACGCTTTCAGCGACCGTTACCTGTTCCTGAGCTACGACCGGAGGGGACACGGGCAGTCCGAGGCTCCAATTACCGGCTATTCGGAGACGGCGCACGCGGAGGATTTGAATGCCCTGCTTCGATACTTCGGTATCCGCGAGGCGCACCTGGTGGCAAACTCGCGTGGCGGCTCGATCGTCCTCAGGTTCCTGGCCATGTACCCCGAAAAGGTGCGCAGCCTCACGTTTGCGGATGCGAACGCGCCGCTGGTTCCGTTCACCGGGGAAAGCGCCTTCAGGTCCGCGCTCCCGGGACTCAAAGGTCCGCCGCCCACCCTCGAACAAGCTCTCGAAGGCCGCGAGCGCGCCAAGCGTTCTTCTTTCAGCCGCGTCGCGCAATCCCGGCCGGACACGAGGGCGATAATGGAGCGGATGATCGATCAGTACAGCCCCCGCGTCGCCATGAACCCGCAGCGATCAGACATGGCGTCAGCCACCCACATCGGTCCCTGGAACGCTCGTGACTACCCGGACATGTCACGGATGAGCCAGCCGGTGCTGCTGATCGTCGGTGAGCTGACGGACCCCTGGTTCATCGAGGGCGCCAAAGCGGCGCATCGCCTGTGGCCGGATACGCGTCACCACGTGATCCCGCAAACCGATCATCTGCTCATGCTGGAGGACCCGGAGGCCTTCAACGAGCTCGTGCTGGCATTCCTGGCTGAAGTCGAGAGCACGATAGAGGAGCGGAACCGCCGAAGCGGGCAGGTCTACGAGGTGCCCCGTGAAGCGCCCTACTCCGAAACCTCGTTGCGATAGACCGTGCCACCTTTCATAACGAATACGATGTTCCGCAGCGCCGAAATGTCCTCCGCGGGATCTTCGGTCACCGCGATGATATCCGCGTACTTGCCGGGCTCCAGCGACCCCGTCTCGTCTTGGATCCTGAGGAGGGTTGCCGCCTCGATAGTGGCAGAGCGTAGCGCTTCGACCGGCGTCATACCGGCATCGACGTAGTATTCGGCCGCGCGCACCGTCGCCGTCGTACCGTCGATCGGCTCCTGCGGAAGCATGTCGGTGCCGAGCGCGATGTTGACGCCTTCCTCGATTGCCGTCTGGAGCGCCTGCCAGTGCAGCGTACCGACCGACTCCCGGCGCTCCAGGTACCACGGCGGCGAGCCTATCTTTTCAAAGAACGGCTGCGTCTCCGGCTGGCTAACCACGATGGTCGGAACCAGCCACGTGCCCTTTTCCGCCATCCGCGCCAGCACCGCCCGGTCCAGTGTGTAACCGTGCTCGATACAGTCGACTCCGGCATCGATCGCCGACTGGGTCGCCGCCGACGAGCCGGAGTGCGCAGCAACCGGGGTATTGAAGCGGTGTGCGGCATCCACTACGGCGGCGATCTCCGCCGGCGTCATCAGGGCCTCCGCAATGGCGCCGCTGTCGGTGGCGATGCCGCCCGAAATGGAGATCTTGATCCAGGACGCGCCCGCCGCGATCTCCGTGCGCGTCGCTTTTATAAGTTCATCCGGGCCATCGAAGGTTTCCCCTTCCTCACCGTGGCCGGCGGTGATGCTGATGCCGTCACCCGCGCTGAAGATCCGGGGTCCGATCGCCTGGCCCTTTTCGATCGCCCGGCCGAGCGCGATTCCCGTGTGCGCCCGCTCGCCCGTGAGGCGGATCGTGGTGACCCCGGAATACAGCGCTTCGCGCGCATTGGCTGCCATCCGCAGCGTGAGCTCGGGGACGGTCTCGTCGCCGAGTTCCGCCGCGAGCTGCCCGGGGAGGATGATTCCGAGGTGCACGTGCAGGTTCATCAGGCCCGGCAACAGCCAGGCGCCGCCGACGTCGATCAGCTCCGCACGATCCGGTACCTGGACCGCGTCCGCGGCTCCGATTTCCACGATGCGTTCCCGGTCGATCAGGACGACGGCATCGGCGAGCGGGTCGCCCCCGTCGAGATCGACGATCGTAGCGTTGACGATCGCTTTCAGGTCCGCCAGCGCCTGCGTGGAGGGGGCGGTCGAGAGGACGGCGAGCGAGAGCGCAATCAGCAGGTTTTTCATTGTATCCTCCTTGGCGCGAGCCATTATGCCAAGGGCCAAAGCGTCGTAATGCCCCCTTTTTCGTTGCGCCGGGTGCAACAAAGTCGCACTTACCAAGAGACTCGCCCCCCGACATCATTGGCAAACAAGTGAAAATAAACTTTTCCCTACGCTGGATGATCGTGGGCCTGCTGTTCGCGGCGACCGCGATCAGCTATATCGATCGGCAGGCGCTGTCGGTCGTTGCGCCGGTACTCCGCGAAGAGCTCGGGATCACCAACGTCGGCTACGCTCAAATGCTGTCGGCGTTCCTGCTGGCGTACACCGTGATGCAGGCGGTCACGGGCTGGCTTATCGACCGTCTCGGCACCCGAACCGGGTTCGCCCTCATCATGATCTGGTGGTCGGTCGCCGCCGTGTTGCACGCGTTTGGCGACGGCGTGGTGTCGTTCTCCATCTACCGTTTCCTGCTTGGCGTGGGCGAGGCGGGAAGCTGGGCCGCGTGTGTCAAGGCCGTCTCGGAATGGTTTCCGCCAAAGGAGCGCGGCTTCGCCAACTCCATCTGGAGTGCCGGTGTCAGCGCCGGTCAGGTGGTGTCCGTGCCGCTGGTGGCCTGGATTACCGTCACCATGGACTGGCGGTATTCCTTCATCGTCACGGGTATGTTCGGCTTCCTGTGGCTGTTGGCCTGGTTGAGGTTCTATCGAAACCCGCCGCTCCGGGAGCAGGTATCCTCGCCCGGTGCAGTCGCCGAGGCGACCCGGGGGCGCGGACTGTCCCTGCCGAAAATCAGCTATTTGTCCCTGCTGAAATCGCGCAACGTTTGGGCGATTTTCCTCGCGCGAGTACTGGCCGACCCCTGCGTCTGGTTTTACAACTACTGGATACCGGAATACCTGCGGCGCGATGTCGGCCTGAGTATCGCGGAAATCGGCCAGTACGGCTGGATTCCGTACCTCACCATGGGCGTCGGCGTCCTGCTCGGCGGGCCGGCATCCGACCTGCTCTGCCGCACCCGGATGAAAGTGGTGCCGGCGCGGCTTACGGTCATGGCCGCGGGTGCACTGTTGATGGCCCCCGGAGCGCTCGCTGCCCTGGACCTGCCGACCGGGACGGCCTTTGCGGTGATCAGCATCGCCACTTTCGGGTTCGGCCTCTGGGCGCCGAACATGATGACCCTGCACGCCGACGCGTTCCCGAACCGGGTGGTGGGCTCCGTCACCGGCCTCAGTGGATCAGGGGCCGGACTCGGCGGGATCGTGTTTACGATGGGTACGGGATGGGCGCTCGACACGCTGGGCTTCGCCCCGGTATTCATCGCGGTGGGCAGCATACCGCTGCTGGCTTTCGTGGTGCTGTACGTCGTGCTCGACCGCAAGGCGGCAGAAGATGCCCAGGCCGAAAACATGCTGTTCGCAACAGCCAGGTAAGATTGAGTAGAAAAGGAGATCAAAGTGAAAATCGATGACCTGTATCCGTACTGGGAACGCGAACGTAGCATGCTGTTCGACGGACTGGAGGAAGTCGTGCAGCGGCTGCGTGCCAAGCGTTCGCCGGAGGAGGTCGAGGCCGTGTTCCACTGGATACCCGGGGGCGGACAGCGAAGTATCAGCGACACGTTGCGGCATATGGCCTACGTTGAGCATTACATCATCGACAAGCTGATTCTCGACAACGAGCCGAAGAAGATCCTGCCGGGATCCCTGTTTCCAAAAGAAGACTATCCCACGTACGACGACGTCATCCGCCTCATGCACGAGGTGCACGAAACGACGATCATGGCCTATGACCGCCTGACGCCGGAGGACCTGACCCGCGAGATTCCGGCATTCCGCCGCGTGCTTTCCATTGAACGGCTGCTCTGGAGTATCGTGCAGGAGGAGGCGCATCACCGTGGCCAGGTTTACATCCTGCTCCGCATGCAGGGCATCCCGCCGCCGCAGCGCACGGATTGATCGCGTCGATCGACGGAGGGGCTGCGTCTAGACCGAGTCGAGACGCAGCTCCCGAAGTGGATCGTCGAGTCGCAGGGCTTCGCGGATGCGATAACCTTCGGCACAGGCAACGCCGGCGCGCAAACCACAATAGCGGGCTTGTGCGATTACCGTCGAGCGCACGTCCGGCGAGCCGTCGATCCCCGTTGCCGAAGGACCAAACTGGGAGACATACGCGCCGATCGCCTCGAGCTTGCGATCCATCTGTGCGGTGATGTCCACGTAGAATGTCGCTTCCTGCCCATGATCGAAGGCGGTGTAAAGGATTTTCCCGGGACGATGAACCTTGCCTTCGACGGGAAACTGCCTGAGCCCGGCGGCGAATATCCCGGCGTAGCCGATCTCGCCCGCGGCATTGTGGTCCGGGTGGCGCTGGTTTCCCGCGGGAATGACGGCTAGCCGGGGCCTCAGTTTGCGGATGAACAGCGCGACAGCCGCGCGGCTTTCGTCGTTCAATGCCAGGCGGGCATCCGGCAACCCCGCGTTCACGCGAGCGGTCAGGCCCATAATCTCCGCTGCAGCATTGGACTCGTGCGCCCGGATCTCCGGCGTGCCGCGAGTGCCCATCTCACCCCGCGTGAGGTCGAGCACGCCGGTCCGGTAGCCGAGATCAGCCATGCGAACCAGGAAACCGCCACAGGTAATCTCCACGTCGTCGGGATGCGCCGCGATGGCCAGGACGTCAACTGTCTTCATGTCAGTGCCTTCTCGTACAGCGCCTCGTACAACGGAACGATACGCTCCGCATCGAAGTGCCGCGCCCGGCAATAGGCCTGCTCACGATGCCATTCGAGGCTCGTGGCATCGGCGGTGAGCTCGAGGACACGAAGCGCCATCGCATCGCAGTCGCCGACCGCCGCAACGTAGCCGCTCCTGCCGTCCTCGATCAGCTCGGTCAGTCCACCGGCGTCGGACGTTACGGCAGGCACGCCGGAGGCAAGCGCTTCGAGCGCGGCGAGCCCGAAGCTCTCCTCCGCGGACGGAAGCAGGAAGACGTCCGCACAGGCGAGTAGCGCCCACACGTCGACCCGGGTGCCGAGCAGGTGGATGTGGTCCCGAAGATCAAGGCGCCCGGCCTCTTTCCACAGGGCAGGCAGCTCCGGGCCGTCACCAACGAGTGCCAGGCGCGCCGGCCGTTCACGTCGGACACGTGCAAGTATACCCAGCGTGTCCATCGGACGTTTGACGGCGCGGAAATTCGACAGGTGCATGAGCAGGAGCTCCCCTTCGGAAGCAAACCGGGCGCGGCCCTCGCGCGGCGCCCGCGGCCAGTTTTGCAAATCGATGAAGTTCGGGATGCAATCGATGCTCCCGTAGCCAGGGAACTCAGCGTTCGCTGCGTGCTGCAGATACCGCGAGACGGCCGTGACCGAATCGGATGCCCGGATCGCATACCCCGTCAACTCGTGGACCGTTGCATCCCGGTGGGCACCCGTGACGTCCGTCCCATGCAGCGTCGTCACCACTGCTGGCCGGGCCGCCGAGCCGAGCATGCCGCGGGCCAGGATAGCCGCCGGCGCGTGCGGCAACGCATAGTGCGCGTGCAGGATATCCAGTTGGCAGCGGCGCGCCACTTCGGCGAGTTTCGCCGCGAGCGCCAGGGTCGGATTGTGCCCACCCGGTATCGCGCTCACGGCAGGTGCCTCGTGGTACACGAGATGCTCGCCGGCCGGTGCGCAGCGAAACGGCGTGGTGGCGGCAATGAAGTGCACTTCGTGCCCGCGCCCGGCCAGGAGGCGAGCCAGTTCGGACGCCATCACGCCCGATCCCCCGGGATGGGGAAACCCGGCGATGCCAATCCGGAGATGCCGACCGGGCGCGCTCATTGCGGCAGCAGCTGCCAGTGATCGGATCCGCCTTCGGGCCACTGCCGATATAGCGCCTTCAACAGGCCCGGGCCGTAGCGCGCGCGATACCAGAGGACGTTGAAACGCCGCTCCTGCGGTTCGCCCGGCGGGATGACCTGCTCCGCGGGCGGCTCGGCGCAAGGCTCCACGAACGTCGCGCTCGTTCGCGGAAGCACGGCGGGCCGCGGAAGCTGCAAGTAGTCGTGAAGGCCGGCAATTTGGGCGTGATAGGCAATTTCCGATGGGCCGAGAACGACGCCCAGTACCGGGAACAACAGGTCCTGGACCAGGGGACGCAGCAGCACGTTTCCTGAAAACGCTTGCGGCCGCTGCAACACGAGCTCACCCAGTTGGCTGGCGCTCAGCGCTGCCCGGCCCGGCAAATGATAGTAGCCGGCGCCATCTCGAATGATGCCGCTGCGCTGGCCGGCGTGCCAGAACAGGAAACTCTGTTCCGGACGCTTTATAACCTGGCGGTGATAGCCCAGTGCGACGAGGCGCCGGGTATCCCGTTCGTACGATTCGAACAGGCGCTCATGGTCGACTATCGACTTCGCCAGCAGCGGTGCCGCGAGATCCTTCAGCGCTTTATCCGAGGCCGACACAAACACGAGGCCGCTGTCCGGGAACAGCCGATACCAGAGGCGCGCGAAGGCCCGGCTGAAGCCGGCGCCGTTTGCGTAGCACTCCTCCACGTCTTGGAGCACACCAGCGCTGTGCGCGGATTCCGGCAGCGCTTCCCGCAGCGCGGCGACGACGGCGTGCATACCCTCATCGATGAGCAGGTCACCGACCGGACGTCCGGCGGGCGCCACTTTCGGCACGTACCTGAGTCGTCTCGGGTGCCCGGCCCCCGGGATCTCGACGTGATCGACCTCCTCGAAATCGTGGTCATCGTCTGCCAACCAGAAACACGGAACGACCGAAACGCCAAGGAGCCTGCCGAGGTCGATTGCCCAGCGCTCGACCGTCAGCGCCTTGTAAACCGTATAAAGCGGCCCCGTGAAGAGGCCCGCCTGCTGCCCGGCGAAGACGGCCACCGCCGAAGATTCGCCGAGGCAGGCAGCCTGCTCCTCGACCCGTAGCGGCGCCTGGACGTCCCGGGCAAACGCCCGGAGGGCTCGGGCAGCCGCGCTTCGCGGATAAGGCTGCCCCGACAGCCGCTCCGCCAGGGCGGCGAGGCCGGCGGTATCCCGGAAAGACGGCCCGAAGAAACCTCCGATCTCCCCGCGGCCCTGGAGAAAATCCGTGCAAAGCCGCGAGCGGCGTCCCGGATACGGGCTTCGCACGACGCGCAGCGGCGCTTTATTCATCTGGTGCGCGCTCCGGAAAATGGCGGCGGCCCCGGCTGGTCGGAGTCGGGCGACTGTAGGCTATTGACCCTTTCAGGCTTGATCAATGTCAAGACATAATCGCGTCCGTTGCGTAAAATGCAACAGCCACGTTCCAGCTACTCGACGCCATGCAGAACCCTACATTCTTCGAGAAATTCCACGATCACCGGTTACGGTATCTTTATGAAGCGGTGCGTGGCGGTACCATGCGCGCTGCCAGCGAAAAACTGAACGTCGCGCCCTCATCGATCAGCCGCCAGATCGCCCAACTCGAAGAAGAACTGGGTGTTCCCCTCATCGAGCGCAGCCGCCGCACGCTCAAGCTGACCGAAGCCGGCGAAATCGCGATCAGCTATTACCGCCAGCTCACCGCACACCGTGAGGCGTTCGTGTCGGAGCTGCGCGACCTGCGCGGCCTGAAGGGTGGCACGGTGCACCTGGCGGTCGGCGAGGGCTTCATAGGTGACCTGCTGCTTGGCGTACTGCGCGGCTTTTTGGACCGGCATCCATCCATCAAGCTCACGATGCACACCTGCGGCACGAACGAAGTCGTGGCGCTGCTACTCGAAGACGAGGCCCATATCGGCATGGTCTTCCAGGCGGCTCCCGATGCCAAGATCCGGGTGCGCGCGTCCTCGGACCAACCCCTCAAGGTAATCCTGCGGCCGGATCATCCGTTGAGCGAGCGCCCATTCCTGCGCATGACCGATCTCGCCGGGGAGCGCATCGGCGTTCCGGACCGCTCCTTCCGCATCCGCCAGATACTGAGCGGCGCGGAATCGGAGGATCACGTCTTCCTCACGCCGACGCTGACCAGCAACTCGCTCCTGATGCTCAAGGAGTTCGCGCGATCCGGCTCGGGGATCACGATCCTGCCGAGCATTGCTGCACATACCGAAATCCAGGCCGGCACGCTCGCCGCCGTTTCCCTCGACCATCCGCTCCTGAGGCACACGAGCGCCAGCGTGATTACCCGGCTCGGACGTCAGCTGCCCGTGGCGGCAGTGAAGCTCTTACAGGAGATCGAGGCAACGATGCCCTTCCTGCCGGCGCCGTAAGCGCGCCGGGCCTGCCGTTCAGCTCCCCGGGCTCTCGAGCCTGATGTCGAGCCCGGCCAGGGAATCGCGCACCTGCGCTTCCCCGCGCTCGTCCAGCGGCAGGATCGGCGCTCGGGGGTAGCCGCCGGGCAGGCCCTGCACGTTCAGCGCCGTTTTCAGAATCGCCTGCGCGGAACCGAAGCGGCCGGTCAGCTCGGGGGTGAACCAGGCTTCCATCAGCGCCCGGTCCAACCGCGCCATGGCAACCGCTGTCTCACGATCGTTGCGCCAAAGGGCGTTGAAGAACTCCGGCTGCCGTCTGCCGAGCACCGCACCCGCTCCCATCATCCCGTCCGCGTCGTGATTCAGGACCAGGTCCATACCCTCCTCGTTCATCGGCACGCCGAAAATCCGCACCTCCTCGTGCAGAGCTTCGAACACCGCCAGGAAATGCTGCCAACTGGAGGTCGAGTTCTTGATCGCGACGACCCGCTCAATGGACGCAAGCCGGGTCAGCAGCTCGAGATCCATGTCGATGCCCGTTCCCGGAGGCCAATTGTAGACACAGATCGGAAGCTCGATCCTGTCACTTACGTCCCGATAAAACGCTTCGATCTCCCTGCTCGTGGGGCGGATGTACGGAGGCGGTGTCAGGAGGATGCCGTCGAAACCTGCCTGCTTCGCGGCGCCGGCGATCTGTGCGACCTCGTTGGCGGTGTAGGCGTTGCAACCGGCAATAATGGTCATGCGTCCCGACAGCTTCCGGCCGACGGCGTTAAACAACGTGACCTTCTCGTCGGGCTTCATCGAAAACCATTCGCCGGTAGTTCCGGCCACGACGATTCCGTGCATGCCCTCCGCCATCAACCAGTCGAGCAGATCGTCTACCATTCGAATGTTCAAGGCCCCATCGCGGTCGAACGGCGTGGTGATAGCCGGAATGTAGCCCCGCCAATCAACGTCCTGTCGGTTCAATACTGATTCCTCAATTCAATATGCGCCCGCTCGGACACGCCGGACGCGCGGCAGGCGGCGATCTATTTCCGGCATAGCCTAGTAACCGTCTCCCGTTTCCACAACAACCTTGGGTCAGCATTTGGTTGCGTTTTGGGCAATAACTTGGAAGAAACGGGGGTATCCCGGGCGGCCTGCCAATTGCGGTACGCGCAATCCAAAGTTGCGCAGCCTGTGCGAAGGTTTCGCGACGGTATCGGAGCGGCGGCCCGGGGCGCCTGGGGGCATCCCCCCGGCGCACCAAGGACCGGTGGATCGTCCGGGCGGCCGATGAGGGACGGCCAACCGCGGCGTTATCGCAAGGACGTGTCGGGACAGGCTTTCCCGGCAGGGTAGGAACAGATCCGAAGGATTGAGCGGCTTACGGCGACAGGAGCGCCTCTTCCTGTTGATACACGATCTTGCCGCCGACCATCGTAACCAGGGGCAAGATCTCCCTTATCGCCTCTTCCGGAACGGTTAGTATGTCATCGGACAGAACGACGAGGTCCGCGAGCTTTCCGGGCTCGAGCGATCCCTTGATATCTTCCTCCAGCGTAATGTAGGCGTTATTGATCGTCATGACCCGCAACGCTTCCTCGCGGCTGATTCGCTGGTCGGGACCTAGAACGCCCCAGAGCCGCGTATCCCGCGTGACCCAGTGGTAGATCATCCAGAACGGATCAGGCGGTAACAGCGACCAGTCACTCCCGCCGCCAACCTTGAGGCCGGCATCCAGCCAGTCACGCATTCTCATCGCGTTGGACGCCCTGTCTTCCCCCCAGAAGTGGACCATATCGCCGGCGGCCATGTAAGGATGGAACTGCGTCGAGATTACGAGCTCCAGGTCCCGGATCCTGTCAAATTGATCCGGCCTCGTGAAATGCGCGTGCTCGATGACCCAGCGTTTGGCAGCGATGGGCGCTATCCGGCTGGCCTTCTCATAAGCGTCCAGCACCACGTCGAGACCGCGGTCGCCAACAACATGAACGCAGGCTCGCCAACCCAATCGGCTCATCGCCTGCATGACCTGTTCGAACTTCGCCGTCGGGATCCGCTGCAATCCGAAGTATTCGCCCGCGTCCTCGTTACCCGGGGCATTCGCGTAAGGTTGTGACATCAACCCCGCTTCGAACCCGCCGTCGATCCCGAATTCGCCGATACCGTCAAGGCGCAGCATCGGATCCCCGAACCCTGAGCTGACGCCCCAGGTTTCCAGTTGTTCGATCAGCTCGTCCGCGGGTTTCGACGGATCGAGGCTGTAGTTCATGCTCACGCGGACGGTCAGCTCGCCGCTTTCGCGCAGGTCCTGGTAAGCCCGCATGTCAGCGGCCGAAATGCCGGGCTCCCGTATGCTGGTAATTCCAACCGAGTTGAGTTTCTTCTGGCCGGCGCGCAGCGCTTCGATTTTCTCCGCGTGCGTTGCCCGGCCCAGGACCCATTGGCGCGCGAGCTCTTGCGCATTCTCGATCAATCTTCCGGTGGGTTCCCCGGTCGACGGATCCTTTTCGATCGTGCCGCCGTCCGGCGCCACCGTGTCCTTCGTGATCCCGGCCTGGCGCAACGCGTAGGAATTCAGGTAGATCGAGTGGCCACCTTGCACGATGACCGGATTGTCCGGCGACACCGGATCCAGGTCGTATCGGTTCGGCGGCCTGCCCTCTTCCAGCTGCGCCGGCATCCAGCCGGAGGTGGTGTACACGAGCTCACCCGGAGCCGATTGGGCGACCTTCTCCCTGATCCGGGCCGCCATCTCGTCGATCGATTTGACCAGGGCAACCTCGACACCGAGGTACTGGTCGACAGCTTTGCTCAGGAAGTGATAGTGGTCATCGATCAAGCCGGGAATAACTGTCTTTCCCTGCAGGTCCAGCCGCTGCGTCTCGCTACCGGCCAGGGCCAACATTGCTTCGCTGGTCCCTACGTCCAGGATCGTCTTCCCGCGAACCGCTATAGCCTCCTGGACGCTGAACCCGGAATCGACCGTAACGATCTTCCCGTTGAAAAGGACGAGGTCGGCGGCAACCGATTGAGGCAGCTCAGCGGCGGCAATCGGCGTCAGAGCCAGGATTGCCGCCGCTTTAGCTGTTAAACGCCATGCAGGCCGGATGAACCTCTTCCGCAGCCCGGCAGGGTGTGTTTGCTGTCGTGCTGATCGCGACACGGTCAAAACTGGTAGCCGAAGGAGACTCCAATCGTTCTCGGGCGCAACGGAATTACCTGGTCCGGACGCCGCAGGTTGGCATCGGCAGAGTAAGTCACGGCCGCATTCTCATCGAAAGCGTTGTCGAGGTAGAGCGCCACCCGATACTGTTCGCCGATGTTGAGAGTTGCTCGCAAATCGACAAGCGAGTAATCGCCCTGGGGCTGGTACCTCGGCGAGTTCGGCCGGAAGTCGCTGAACGATTCACCAACGTACGAATAGTTGATCCGCGTGGTCAGGTCCCAGTCGTTAGCCAGTGAGAACAGGTACTCGGCGTAGACGTTGCCCGTCACCTTCGGCACGTTCGGAATTCTATCGCCCGCGCGTCCTGTATTCGGCCCGGTCTGCAGCGGGGTATCCGTAGTCAACTCCGCCTGGGTCAACGACAAGGTACCACCGAGCGTCAGGTCGCGATTCAGGGAAGGCCTTGCGAGCGCGCCGATTTCCACGCCCTTGATTTCAGCATCACCGATGTTGTCCAGGATCAGGAAAGTACCGCCGTCCAGCCCGGAGAACAATCCGCGAGCCTGCAAGTCCGACCAGTCCATGTAATAGGCCGCCATATCCAGGCGGAGAGCCCCGTCAAAGAACAGGCCTTTCGCCCCAATCTCGTAGTTGTTGAGCGAGTCCGAATGGAACGGTGGAAATACGGTGCCGGTAGTGAAATCCGGCTCGTTGTTGCCGCCGCTTCGGAAGCCCTGCGAGAACGTGGTGTAAAGCGTCCAGTCGGCATCGGGAGGACCGTATGCAAGGTTGAATTTGAAATTGACGTCGTCCTCGCTCGAGGAAGTCAGCACCGGCTCGCCGTCCACCGTACGGTTTCGGTCCATGAAGTTCTGCCCGTGCTCGTCGATATCGAATTTAAAGGCTCGCACTCCGAGCGTTGCGGTGAGCGCCTCGGTGAAGTCATAACTCAGCTCGCCGAAGGCCGCAACCTGGTCGATCTTCGTGTACGTGAGACGGTTGACGTTCAATCCGTCGACGAAAGGCGAACGATCTCCTTCCATGTTCAGGACGTCGATGACCTTGCTTCGGAACGTGTTCTCTTCGCTTTGATAGTAAACGCCGCCGACGACCTGGAAAGGACTGTCCCACAGTGAGGCATAACGCAGCTCGGTGCTGACGATCTCGCGGTCCTGCGGCTGGTCCACGGCCGACAGGGCTGCGTAGCCCGACGGGGTCGGGCCGGCGGGTACCGCCACCCTCGGATCAGGCCCGGGGGAGAGACACGGTTCGGTATCCAGCCCCGCGGACCCGGCAAAGATCGTGCAAAGAATGCGTGTAGCGGGGTACGTGTAGAAGATGTCACGCTGCATCCTGGATGCGGTAGCCGTGAATACGCCATGATCCGCTTCCCACTCCACGGCGAGGTTATGCGCATCCAGCGTCTCGCTCCAGGGCGCCGCCACGTAGTTTCTCTGCACGAACTTGCCGTACGCGGGCTGATACCATCCCGGGCCGTCCGATTTCGTGTCCTGCCGAAGCCCCATCAGGTCCACGGTCAGCCTGTCGTTCGGCGTCCACCTGAGCGCCACCCTGCCGCCGGAAACGATGGCATTATTGACGCCCTCGCCGTCGACGAACCCTGCTTGCCCGACCAGAAGGTCGTCTATGAATCCTGCGCGTTCGCTGTCGTAACCGACAATGCGGACTGCCAGCTCATCTTCCACGATCGGCACGTTCAACATCGCGTCGACCTGGTAGTTCATACCGTCCGCCGAGTGCGTGGAGCCGAGGTCCACGTTGAATGCGCCGCCGACCGTGGAAGCATCGGGCTTGTTGGTGATCATCCGGATGGTACCACCCATCGAGCTCGCGCCGTACAGCGTGCCTTGAGGTCCCTTCAAAACCTCGAGGCGCTGCATGTCCACCAGCTTGATATCCGGTTGGCGTCCCCCACCGTCCTGGCGGTGGTTGCTGGTGATGACGATGTCGTCGAAATACATGCCGGTCGTGGCGGCGCCGGTGGACTGCAGTCCTCGCAGTACGATCTTCTTGTCCCCGGGTCCCTGGTCCTCGAAGGACATTCCGGAGATGCTCCTGGCAAAATCGATGAATTGGGTGATCCCTCGAGTCTCGAGCTCGTCCCCGGTGACCGCCTGGATGGCCATGGGTGTCTCGATCAGTGTCGACTCGCCGCGTTTTGATGCCGTAACAAGGATTTCCTCGATCGAGTCCTGCTGAGCGATCGCGGCACCGCTTACAACGAGACCGAGCACCGTAATTGCCGAAGTAGCCTTTGATTTCATTGGTTTTTTAATCCGGAATTCTCACGTTAACCCAATTCTCATATTAATAAATATATATGTCAATATCTATTTCGGTTGCTTTCCGGGTATCCAGGAAGAATTTTCGACTTGGCGAGAGGGCGAACGGAGCCAGAATTATTGTCAGGTGGGGATGTCCGGCGGCGGTATACGCGGTAATGCGGCCTCGATGCCCGCCGCTACGTCCAGCAATCCAGGATCGTTTCCATGAAGTCCGTCAATCCCGAGCGCTACAGGAAGGCCCGCTCGGGTCAGCGATACAGGCAGGGTGATGCCCGGTATTCCGGCAAGGCTGCCGGGCCCGACGTTCTGTCCATATATCCGCGTAGAGATCGAGGACCCCGCGTCGATTCGTAACGACCAATCCTCGTTCAGGATACGGGCAGGCTGGGCCGTAGTGGGGAACAGCAGTCCGTCGATCCTGAATCGTGAGAAATGATCGGCGTAAGCTTTGCGTAGGACAGGCAATCTCTGCCTGATTGCTCTCAGGTAGGTGTGCTCCGCTACGGCACCTTCTCCATACCATTCGGGAATCAAGGCCCGTACGTCCTCCGACTGGATGCCTTGGACCAACTCCTCGAGCGACATGTCGCTGACGTTCGCCTCGAGCCATTTGCCCAGGTCTCTCGCCATCTCGTAGAGAATGATCGGGAAACTGATCTCGTCGTGAATCTCGACAACCGTCGCGAGCGGTTCCTCGACGAGGACGGCACCGTTGTCGCTCAGCACGCGGAGGACACCTTCAATGGCTTCGGAGACCTCGTCGTCGAGATTCCCATAAAAATGCTGTCGCGGAACGCCAAGCCGAAGCCCCTCGAGCTTCACCGGAGCCAGGGTTCTACCCCCTCCGAGGTCCTCCGTTATGACACGATCCAGCAGAGCAATGTCCGAAACGGAACGCGCCATGGTCCCCGCCGTGTCCCGGGTCGCCGACATTGGCACGATACCCTCGCGCGGGTAGCGGCCAACGCTCGGGCGAAAGCCGACCAGTCCGCAGAGCGCAGCCGGAACACGCACGGAACCTCCCGTGTCCGTACCGAGCCCGCCGGGGACGATCCTGGCCGCGACGGCGGCCGCCGTCCCCCCGCTGCTGCCACCCGTGACCATTCGCGGTGAGTATGGATTTTTGCTACGCCCAAAGTAGGCATTAGTGCCGATCTCCCCCATACCCAGTTCGTGCAAGTTGGCTTTGCCCGCTACCAGCCCGCCGGCATCCAGAAGTCGTTGGACGATAGCCGCATTACGATCGGGAAAATGACGTTGCAAGGATGGCGTGCCGCCGGTTAGCGGATACCCTCGACACGCAATGTTATCCTTGACGACGATTGGGACGCCGTTTAACCGGCCTCGCGCGTGTTTCGCAGTGTCAGCTTTGCGCGCGGCGTCGAACAACAACGCTTCGTCAAAGCTGATGAACGCGTTCAAATCCTTTAGTTGCTCGGCTCTTTCCGCAACCGCCTGTGCGTACTGAATTGCGGAGACGTCCCTGGATTCGAAAGCATGGACGAGCTCCGTTATCGTCAACTCGAGGAGCTCATTCCCGGCGACCGCGCGCTCCGGCCGTGCGTTATCGATAAGCCGGGCCGCAGCAGCGCCGTTATTGAATCGTGTCTCCGCCGCAACTATGACCAAAGCGGCGGCATAACCGAATAGCTCCCGGCGACTTACGTTGCCAGGCAGAGCCACTCAGTTCCACCGATAGGTCATTTGAGCACCGACCCATCGTGGCCGGCCGTAGAAATATTGTGCGAGGCCGAAGCTGGCGTTATTCGCGACGCTAGTAACATATTCCTCATCGGTGATGTTCTTGGCGAATATTCCCAGGGTCCAACGCTCATCGCTCGCGGTGTAGGCGAGGCGTGCGTTACCAACGGCATACGAATCGATTTTGCCGATCGGGTCGTTGAATACCTGGTAGTACACGTCATCCTGGTACGTAACGTCGGCTTCCGCTGCCATCGTTCCACCCCACAAAGGCCACGTATATCGGAGGAGTGCATTGAACTGGACCGTCGGAGCATTCGCCAGGTCGCGATCCGCTACGACTCCGCCGGCGTTCTCGATATCCTTGATCTTCGTATCCATGATGTTGATACCGAAGTTGAAATCGAAGTTTTCCGTGGGCGAGAACCGGAGTTCTGAATCGACGCCGTAGACGTAAGCCTGCCGATTCAGCAATACCGACGACAGTGCCAGGTACGCGAACGCCTGGAAGTCCTGATAATCATAGTAATAGACTGAAGTGCTCGACTGCGCGCGGCCATCAAAAAGGGTGGCCTTGATTCCGCCCTCATAAACAATCGGCGTTTCCCTTTTCACGGGGATGTTCTCAAAATTGGCAGGCGCCCCGAACACAGCGTTGAAGCTGCCCGCCTTTATTCCACGGGATACGCCGGCATAGACCAATGTCTGGTCGTTGAGGTGCCAGTTGGCCTGCAATTTCGCCGCCACGTCATCCTCTTTCAGCCTTGCGAATGGCGATATGGAAGGATCAAAAGCCGCGAAGGCGCCGAACGTGGTGCCGGAGGCGTGCATTTCCTTCTCTTCGTGCAGGTAACGCAGGCCCGCGATTACCGTCCAGTCTGCCGCAAAGTCGTACTCGACCTGGCCGAAGACACTCCAGTTTTCCGTCAGCACCTCCTGGTCCGAGAAGAAGGCGCTGGGCTCGAGAAAGCCGACATCCAGGACCGTATCGGTTTCATAGTCCAGGTAGTAGAGCCCGGTTACCCAACGGGTCCGATCGGTCTCGCCCGCGATTCGCAGTTCCTGGCTGAACTGCTTCGCGTTGACGTCAGTGGCGAACGTTACGGCCTCAACGGGCGTCCCGTCCGAGTCCTGGCTGAAATATTTGTTGTGTTCGACAAAGGCCGTTATGGACGTGAGCGTTGCCCCTCCTGGCAGCTCCCAATCGATCTTGATGGATCCCAGGATGGAATCGCGCGCCAATCCGGTACCGGCCTTCCCTCTCGCGCCGGGCCCCGGGTCGCCATCCATGTTGACCGTGAACGGATCGCCATCCGCGCGATCATTGAAGCCGAACGCATCACATCCGTTGCAGGACGGAAACCCGAACACACCAGCCCACACGTTCTGGTCCGGCGGCACCTGTTTCGCAAAGCCATCAGCAGGGTTTATGTAAGCCGGAACGGCTTCAAAGTACCAGGGCGCGGTATCGAACTCCGAGTACGCGAGCTTCGCAAGTATATCCAGGCGGTCTGCAGGCTGAAAAAGCAGCTGACCGCGCACGGCGCGCGTATCGGCATCATTCCCGTCCGGCCGGACAGGTTTCTCACGTAAGGGTCATGGTTATTGTAGAACGTGGACAGTCGAGCGGATAATGACTCCGTGATAGGACCGCTGATTGCGCCCTCGAAACGCACGTGATCATTCTCGGCAATCGAGAGATCCCCGTAGCCTTCGAACTCCGGTGTGGGCCTCTTCGAGATGTAATGTATTAGCCCTGCCGCGGCGTTGCGTCCGAACAATGTTCCCTGGGGTCCACGCAGAACTTCAACCCGTTCCTGGTCAAAAAGCTCAGTCGTAGTTGCGCCCATGTACGCGTCATAGACCTCATCGTTATAGACCGCAACGGGTGACTCCTGGTGGTCATTGAAATCGCCAATGCCGATCCCGCGCATATACAGTGAGGTTACATTCCCTTCGCCGCCGACGTTTTGAATGGCCAGCCCGGGTACCTGGTGCACGATGTCATTACTGTTGTTCACTGACAGGTTTGCGAGCCGCTCGCCGGAGAAGCTCGTAACCGAGATACCGACATCCTGGAGCGACTGCTCGCGCTTTTGCGCCGTAACGACGATCTCCTCGAGGTAACCTGCCGAAGTCGCAGCGTCTTGTGTAAAAGCTGGACCGGCGAGAAAGATCGCCAAAGAAGACAGAACCAGGGAAGTAGGGATCCTGAAACGCATAACCGGCAGCGTCTGATGTTGACTACCGCCAGCGCGGAAACTTATGGCAACGGCGGTGTTGCCCGATTCTTCCACGCAATAAGATATATGTCAATATATATTACTATTGGTTCTGAACGCTCCAGACCTGCTCTGCGGCCAAGGATTGGCGCAGAGTGTCAGTACTCGATGCCGAGGTTTTGCTGGATGTTGCGGAGCAGACGAACCAGCGTCGCGATATCGCTACGGGGCAACCCCTGCAGCGCTCTTTCCTGGTGCGCCGCTGCGATCTCCTGGGCCTGGTGAAACAGCGCCTCACCTTTCTTAGTCAGCTCAACGTGAACCACCCTGTGATCGACGCTTGATTGCCGGCGCTTGATCAAGCCCGACTGCTCCATTTCGGTCAGAATCCTGCTGACAACGGCGTGTTGCATAACGGTGCGTGCCGCAAGCTCGCTGATGGTCGATACCCCGTAGGATTTCAGGCCCGACAGCAGTCTCCATTTCGACAGGGTTATATTCGCGGGACGAAGCTTCTCCTGGATATTCTGATTGGCCTTGTTCGATATCCGGTAGATCATGTAGGGAATCGAATCATCCAGGCTATACGGACCTTTAGTGCTTCTTGTCATTATGGTTTCGCGCTCTTTCCGGGAGGGGAGTATCACCGTATGCTAGCAAGATCGGCCTTCATGCGGTGCTCGAGCTGCGACTTGATCAGCCATATCTCGAGCTCGTGGGCAGCGCACAACGCCTGCCACCGCTCTGGAGTCATCGAGGAGATACGCCAGGCAATGAGAGTAACGTAACACTGGTCACTCGCGAGGTCGCAGACCTCCGGTGGAATCACTCGCGCGCTGATATGAGGCACCAGTCGACCCGGGCGTCCAATACGGTAGTCGATCATGAGCATCTCGGGATGCGCATCGATGGCGAACCAATTTTGCGCGCCGTCGAACAGGGATCGTCCCGTGTACAAATCCGGTTGCTCCGCAGGAGCCGTGTTCATGCAGCCTATCGACCATTCACCGAGGGCGATCGGGTCCGAGAGGTATTCGAATGCCAGGCGGGCCGGAGCGTTGATAAGAGCGGTGACACAGTGAGAGAAGCCGGAAGCCGGGTCCGTCATTTCGATGCTCGTAGATGCTTTTGAATCTCACCAATGGCCGCTTCTACTCCGCGCATCGTAGTCATATTTCCCGGTGAGAGACGCAAGATTTTTCCACGGCAGTCGGCGAGGATTGTTGCCTGGCGCAGCTCATCGATCAGCGAGTCGCTATTCACTCCTGCCGGCAGCTCGAACATCACACTGCCGCCCCTCCTTGCATCCTCCCGTGGGCTCGCCAGGGCCAGGCCTGTACCCTCCAACCCTGAAATCAGCGCGTGAGACAGCTTCCTGTTGTGATCGAGCAATGAATGAGGGTCCTGCTGCGCGTGCCATTTCAACGCCGGCAGAGAGGCTACGCAGCCCAGTACCGCCGGTGTGGCATGGTCGAATCGGCGGATATCGGGCGCGTACTGGAAGTTGAAGATATCCCAGGAAAGGAAGTTGTCCTGGCTGAACCACCCGCGTAGCTCGGGCCGGCAGTCCGGAATCAGGCTCTCCCGCACGTACAGAATGCCGGCACCGGACGTACCGCAAAGCCATTTCAGCGTTGTCGATATCGTGAAGTCCACCACTGGATCGTTCACGTCATAGGGCACCAAGCCGACCCCCTGGGTGATATCGACGCCTACAACCGTGCCCATGCGACGGCCGTGCGCGACCAGCTCGTGCAGATTGCAACGGTAGGATGCCGTCGAGGTGACGTGCGTCAGCAGAGCCACTCCTACGTCATCCCCCCAGCGATCGATAATGTCCTCGTCACGGACCCAATACTCGCCTTCTCGTACCGGCACCGTTTCCAGCACGAAATCCAAGCGATCGGCAAGGCCCGACAGCAGGAAGTGCAAGCTGGGGAAGCAATCGGCCGTGATCAGGACTCGACGGCGGCGGCGGCGCTCCGGCAGCGCGCCGATGACACTGTAGAGCGCCGTGGTGACGTTGGTGGCCGTGATTACAGTGCCCGGGGGCGCGTTAATGACACGGGACCAGCGGTCAATGAACTCCTGACGCAGCGCCAGGGCGGCCGGCCACTGAGAATCGTTCGTTGCATCACTCCAGCGCTCGGCAAAATCGGCCAAAGCGTCTCCGATCAACTTTCCTTTTCGCGGAAACTGGCCGATGGAGTGATACAGGAAGTAGCCTGAGCCGTCCGGCCCGTGAGTCATTTGACTATCTCCAATATGGTTAACGTAGGGTGGCCCGGGTCCGCCTCATTGCGAAAACGGCCCCAAGAACGAGTATAACATATAAAAATATATATTGGCACCGCGCCGCCGATGTTTTTCGCAATTGCTGTTGCCGGCTCAAGGGTGACCAGGAACCGCTTGACCGGCTGCAGATATATATATGAATATACAGCCAGGAGAACCGGGAGCATCCATCCATCCGCCGTCGGTCGCGATCCGGGAAGGACCAAGGTGCCGATTTTTTCATTCCACTGATCGGCGCCCAAACGAGCGGGGTTCGTATGCAAAGGATACACAAGCAACAGGAAAGCTCCCACGGAAAAGCGGACGCGGTGCCGACCGTTTCATCCGAGGGCATGTCCCCGTGGCGCGCCGCAACCGCCGCCGGACTGGGTACAACAATCGAATATTACGACTTTCAGCTTTACGCCGTAATGGCGGTGACGCTGAGTCCCCTGTTCTTTCCCGAGATAGAGCCGACCGCCGCGCTATTGGCTACCTTGGGGATTTTCGCCGGCGCCTTCCTGGTCCGTCCGCTCGGGGGAATCTTCTTCGGTTGGTTCGGTGACCGATTCGGCCGCACTCCCGCGCTGCTTGTCACCATCATCGGCATCGGTATAGCCAGCGCGGCGATCGGCTCGCTTCCAACCTATGCCTCCATCGGACTCGCGGCACCCGTGCTGCTGCTCCTCCTGCGGCTGGCGCAGGGATTTTTCGCCGGCGGTGAGGTTACCGGCGCCGCCACCTATGTAGCGGAGTCGTCGCCGCCCGGCAGGCGCGGCTTCTTCGGCGCATTCAATCCCGCCGCAGCGACCCTCGGCCTCGCAGTGGCCACGGCGGCAGCGGGTTTGACTGCCTCGGTTTTCGGAACGGAAACCCTGAACCAGTGGGCATGGCGGATTCCGTTCCTGATGTCGATACCATTGATCGTGCTGTGCTTTTGGGCCCGGCTGAGAGTTGAAGACTCGCCGAAGTTCAAGGAGATCGTCAGTGAGGGCAAAGTGCCAAAAGCGCCCTTCCGCGAGCTCCTGCGAGAGCACCGCCCCGCGCTCTTTCGAGTCATTTCGATAGGCTTTGCCCAGAACGCTGCGGGCTATGTCTGCGTGGTGTATCTCAACATTCATTTGACGCGCATAGATGCCTACGATCCGGTGTGGGTGATGTGGCTGATGTCCGCGGTAACGCTGGCGGCCGTGGTGCTCATGCCACTCTCCGGCGCTATGTCCGACAGGCTCGGCAGGAAATCGATGCTCGCCGCCGGATTTGCCGGTTACATAGTCCTCGCTCCGGTGACCTTCTTCGTTGCCGGGTCGGGCAATACCCTGCTTACCGCCGTGGCGGTTTCCGTAAGCATCCTGCCGTTCATAATCGTCCAGTCCATTGCATACCCGTTGTACGCGGAGATGTTCCCGACCCGGGTGCGCTATAGCGGCGTCTCCCTGGGGTTCAACGTCGCCACCATCCTCGGCGGGGGAACCGCGCCCTATGTCGCGACGTGGCTCATCCAGGCGACCGGAAACCCGATCGCACCCGCCTACTACGTGATCGGCGCTACGGCAATCGGCTTGATCGGTTTGGCAGGCGTACGGGAAACCGCGCACCGGCCGCTTGCGGATTGATCAAGGGCAAGCCCGAGGGCCGCGAAATGAGCTGCGCCGCGTCCTGCAACAGCAAAGGCTGAGAGCACGCGACGCCCACGAGAGGCCATTCCGGCCGCTCGTGGCGCTGGTCCGCCTCAGTCCTTCGCCTCGCGGGCGATATCGTGCAGAAGTTCTTCTCGCATCAGCGAGTAGGGCAGCGTACCGATGGTCAGCATACGGTCGTGCAGGTCCTTCAGCGTGCCGGTGCGGCCCATCAGGTACATCTGCGTAAAGTACTCGTCACGCAGTGACAGCAGCTCGTGATAGCCGAGGGTCGGGATGCCGGTCCCGCCGTAACCGTGGGTTGCACCCTGGACCTGCAGGAACGAGTAAGGCTCAGCGAACATGACATCGCTGGTCATCAAGTCCACGGCCTCGTCTACGGTGACATGCCCGAGGTGCATGCCGGCGTCGTAGATCACACGGGCGTAGCGCCAGAGCTTCAGGCGCTCCATCTCGACTTCGTATTCGCGCTGCTTCTCCGGCGGGTAGAACCCGTATTCCGGGGTCAGCACCCATTCCACGTAGTAGCACCAGGCCTGGTTGCTATAGGAGCTCTCGTAGGTACGTAGCTTGCGCGGATTGTGATTGTTGTAAAGCGCCACCAGGGCATGCCCGGGATAGACCTCGTGCGGCATCAGCGCGGTAATGAAGGCATAGTGATGCGAGCTGAGAAAGCGGTCCTTCTCGGCCGGGCTCCAGTCGGGGTCCATCGGCACGAGCTTCACCGCTCCCGGGAAAGTCGAGCCGATGCCGCGCGGCCCGCCGCCGAACCCGGTAAACGTCAGCTTGTTGTAATAGGCCGGCGTGTAAATGGCCGCCGCGGCATTTTCCTCGTCCCAGGGAATCGAAACCAAATCGTTCTCGATGAGCCAGGGACGGGCGCGGCGAACCTCGACGTGGAACGCCTGCAGCATCGTCTCCGCGGTCGGATAGTCCTGCTGCAGGTCGGCCTCGATCTGCCGCCAGCTACGGCCATCCCCAACTTTTGCAGCCGTCCGGTCAAGCACCCGGAGCTGCTCGGTGTACTGCGTGCGGCCCCACTGGTACAGGGCTTCCGCGTCCATGTCTTTTATGCCGTACAGGTTACGCATACGCGCGTCGTAGATCTCCTTGCCGACGCGCCAGTCGCCTTCCGGCCGTTTTGTCCATTCATTGTCCAGGAAATCACCAAAGTCCCGCAACGCAGCCAAAACCTGCTCGTTCACCGATAGCAGCTCGTCGCGTTGATTGGGAACACGGTCGGCGAAGCGCCGCACATCGACCTCGAATGTCTCGATGGCCCCGGCCAGGAGGCCCTTGGCCGGTTCCAGCCACAGCGGGATATAGGTCTGCAGGTTTTCAGTGGCGTTCTGCAGCCTGCCCGGAATCGTCCTCATGACCTTCAGCAAGGCCGCCGCACGTTCTTCGACCGGTCGGGTCTCCTCGTACAGCAGGCCGCCCCCGGACGAGACAATCGGCTCGATGCGCAAATACCGCGTTGGATCCTTCTGCCAGTATCGAAGTCGCTCCTGGTCCATGATGGCCGTCTCGAGGATGCCCTCGAGGTAGCGATAGTCGATGTCCTGCTGGAAGGTCAGTGCCTGGCGATCGATAGCCTGCAGTTCATCGAGCAGATCGCGCGACGTCGCCAGGCGGTTCCGGTAATAGTCCGCGCTGCCGTCGTTCACAGCGGACGGGCCGTCTCCTACGCCGTGAAACTCCGCGAGATACTTGTCGATCAGTCCCTCGAATTCGGGATTCAGTTTCTTCGCATTCTGCGCGGTCGCTGCGCCGGACATCGGCAACAGGAATGCAAATAACAGCACCGGGACCAATCGATTCATGAACAGTTTCCTTTCGCGGGGGGACCGCGACGAAACTATCACAGGTATCCGGGCGAGGGGTTGCAGCCCGGCGCCGGATCAATTGCACGGAATGCAATGAGGTGCCCGGTCAGGGCAGCTAGGCGTCGTCCCTTGCCACGATCCGGATGCCGGCGCCGTCCAGCCCGTACTTCTTGTTGAGGAAGATGAGGACCGAGGTCAACGACTCCGCTACGACGGAGTTGTCTATCGCTCCGGCGTGCCAGGCTTTCAGGCCCATTTTCTCGGCCAGCCCGATGACGACAGACCGCGCCTCGGCGTCGTTGCCGCACACCAGTACGTCGCAGGCGACGTCGCTCAGGTTCTCGGCCTTCAGGTGCGCGGCCGCGATGTTCTGGAAAGCCGAGACCACCCGCACGTTCTCACCGAGCAGGCGCTGCGCGTGCTTGGCGGCCGGACCGTCGGCCGGCATCTGCACTCGCATCACCTTCGGCGGCACCAGGGGCACCGTGGTGTCCACGAATATCTTGCCCTGCACCTGCTGCCTGACCGATTCGATCGTGGCCTCGTGATTCGCAAACGGGACCGTCATGATGACGATGTCGGCGCTGTCGGCCGCGCCGGCGTTGTCCGCCGCACGCACGTTCGCGCCCGGGAGGCTGCTGGCGAGGTCGCTCGCGGCCTGTTCCGCCTTCTCTGCCGAGCGCGAACCGATGACGACCTCGTAACCGGCCTTGAGCAGCTGCCAGGCAAGGCCGGAGCCCAGGTCGCCGGTACCCCCGAGAATGGCGATGCGCGGGTTCTCCGAGCTCATGCGGGTGCCCGGTTTTCGGCGACCAGCTGGCGAAATTCGTCGTCCGTCATCAGCCGCTCGGCGGCCGTCGCCCGGCTCTTGACCTCGGCCAGCAGGTCCGGGAAGCGCTCCTCTGCGACGTCCAGCCCCAGTTCCTCGACTTTCAGCTTGATGCTGACGAGGCCGCTCTTTTTGCCCAGCACGATCCGTCGGGGAGCCGACACGATATCAGCCGAGTAGGGTTCGATGGCTTCCGGGATGTGGAACTGGTTGGCCACGGCACCGCTTTCGCGCGTAAAGAGGTTGTCTCCTACCACGGGTCGCCAGCCGTCCACCTTGTAGTTCCCCGCGCGCTGTACCAGCGCAGACACTCGCCGCGCCTGTGACAGGTCGAGCTCGATCGGCACGTCATAGAGGCAGGACAGTGCCAACGCGACCTCGCAGATATCCGAGTTGCCGGCTCTCTCGCCGATACCGTTGATCGTGCCCTGGATCCAGTCCGCCCCTCCCCGCACCGCGGCGATGGCCAGCGCGGTGCCGAGCCCGAAGTCGTTGTGCCCGTGGAAGTGCAGCGGCATCTCCGGGCCGATCCATCCCCGGACCTTGCGAATCAGGTGCTCGATCGCCTCCGGCGCGCAGGCGCCGATGGTATCCACAACGGCGATTTCCGACGCGCCGGTCTCGATTGCGCGGGAGTACACCTCCTCCAGGAAGCCAAGATCGCTGCGCGTGCTGTCGACCGGGAAGAACAGCACCCGCATGTCGTGGTCCACCGCGTGCCGGATGGCGTCGGTGACCCGCTGCAATACGACCTCACGGTTGAACCCGTAGGCCGCCATCTTGACTTCACTCGTCGAGATCTCGATGAGGACCTGGCGTATGCCGAGCTCGATCAAGGCGTCGAGATCCGCCTTGACCGCTCTCGAGAAGCCCCAGATCTCGGAGTCGAGCCCCGCTTCCAGGATGCGTTTAACCGCCTGGGAATCCGCTTCCGAAACGCGCGGGAACCCGGCTTCGATCCGGCCCACACCCAGATCCGCCAGGCCCCGCGCTATCTCGAACTTCTCGTCGGGGTTGAAAACCACCCCGACCGCCTGTTCACCATCCCGCAGCGTCGTGTCGTAGAAACGTACCGGCTTGCTGCGATTGAAATCTCCACGAACCTCGTCGAGCTTGTTCAGCTCGCTGGTCCAGATCTTCTGCTCAATATCCAAAATCTTGTCCTCGGTGATCGTTATGGGACGTCATGCAATCGCAATCGGCCGGACCAGCGATGCCTCGCCGCCCTTGATCTTGAGCGGCAGTACGACGACGGTTGAAACGTGCCGGCGATCCGCGGCGAGTTCCTCCAGGAACAGGCTCTTCATGACATAGATACCGTTCTCTATCAGCAGCACCCGGTGCGCATCGAACAGGTCGGGGCAACCGATGGAGAGATTGTCGGTGCCGACCAGCCGCGGCTTTCGCTCCGCCAGCCAGCGCACGGCATCCGGCGCCAGCCCGGCCCACTTGTGCAGGTACGCCTCGCCATCCTTCTCGAACAGGCTGCCGTACCCGGTCCGGACGATCGCGCAGTCACCTTCTCCCAGTGCCAGGTCCTGCTCGGCGGCCGCCTGCTCCAGGTCCGCCGCGGTGATGGAATAGCGCTCCGGCAGGATGTCGACACCTTTCTGGGCGGGGATGTCGAACAGTACCGCTCTCAATACCAGCGGCGGAACGTCCTCCATGCTGTGCAAAGGCTCGGGGAGATCCACGAAGCCGGTCCCGCGCTGGTACGGCACGATGTCGATACCCTGGACCTTCAGGTCCTGCGACATGTGCACCGGCGCATCGAAGTGCGTGCCGGCGTGCATCGACGTGATCATCATGCCGATCGCATGCGAGAAGCCCGGCTCGATCTTCCCGAGATCCTTTACCACGTGCTCGTGATAGTCGAACAGGTAGTACTGGTACGGCGGATCGAACGGGTGGACCGGCATGCCTGGCCAGTAGCACTGTCCCAGGTCGTAGACCCGTGCCTTGCCGAGCAGCTCGTGTAGCGTTTCCTGCGTCACGGCGTCAGCGGGTCGCGGCCACTCCGCACAGGGTCAGGATACACTGAATATACACTTTGATGATGTCGAGCATGTCCCCGATGTGGACCGCTTCACCCTGGTGGGTATCGAAGCCGCCACCGCCGGTGCGGATGCGACCGGCCGAGCCGTAGTTGACCGTCGGGATGCCGTAGCGGTTCATGTGCGCGGCATCGCTGTACCAGATCTCGTTGCCGAACTTCAGCGCCTGCCCGAGCTGCTGCTCGTGCGCCGCGCTGATCGTCTGTATCAGCTCGTGATCGTCCGGAATGCTCGTACCCGGGGCGGAGACGTAGATATCCACCGTGGTGCCCTTGAGTGACTCGTGCCGTTCCTCCAGGCCGCGGATCACCTCGCGCACCTCGCGGTAAACGGCGACGGGCAGCAGGTCCGGCGGTGTCCTGACGTCCATGTAAATGGAGCAGTTATCGGGCGTTCGGGCTCCGCGCCACGGCCAGCCGCCCTCGATCGCGGCGATGTTTACCTTCGGCTTGGTCCCGCCGAACTCGTTCCGCTCCATGTAGCCCGGAATCCACTCGTTCAACGCGTCGAGGACCAGCGCCGACTTGCTCACCGCGTTGTTCTCGTGATTCGACCATGCGGTGTGGATCAGCGTGCCCGGCACGGTGATCTTGAACCACGTCGTGCCGCAGTGGCGCGGGATCAGCATCATGTTGGTCGGCTCGCCGAGGATGCAGTAGTCGGCGACCGCGCCGTGCGTGATCGCATACTTCGTGCCGGGGCCGTAGCCCTGGTACATCCTGCCGTCGAACTCATTAACCGGTGCCTTCTCGATCTCACCGGCAACGCCGGCAATCACCACGTTGCCGGCAATCTCTATGCCTGCCGCTTTGATCGCCTCGCAGGCCACCGTGTAGGTCGCAAGCGCGCTCTTCATGTTGAACGTCCCCATGCCGTAGATCCATTCGTCATCCACGACGGTGCCTTCGCAGCGGTAGCCGAGTCCGCGGTGCGCCTGCTCCGGACCGAAAGAGGTGTCCAGATGGCCGTTGAACATCAGCGTCTTGCCGCCGCCCGCGCCTTCCCACAGCCCGATGGCGTTGTACCGTTCGTCGCCGATGGGCTGCAGCGTTGAGCGGAACCCGGAGTCCTTCAGCACGTCGTGCAGGGCTCGCGCCATGTCGCCTTCATAGCCCGTCGGGCTGGGCACGTTCACGAGATCGACGACAAGCTTTATCAGCCGTTCGCGGTCGATTTTCTCGACCGCACGCTGGACGAGAGTCGGGTCGGGTTTGCCGGCCATTGTGTATTCCCCTAAGTAATCGGTTGACGTGTGCGGTGCAGCGCTAGCCCGCAACGATGAAGGTGGTCAAGGTGCCGAGCTCGGCGACGGTGGCGTCGACCCGGTCTCCCGGCTTCAACCACTCCGGATTCTTCATGCCGGCAGCGACCCCGGGCGGACTGCCGCTCGTGATGATGTCGCCCGGCTCGAGCGTCGTGTTCGACCACCAGGACACCAGTTCCCGCGTCTTGTAGTGCATCTGCCCCGTGTTGGCGTCCTGGCGCACCACCCCGTTGACCCGCAGCTTCATGTCGAGGTCATGCGGATCCGACAGCTCGTCGGTTGTCACCAGATGGGGCCCGAACGGACAGGAGCCGTCGAAGCTCTTGCCGAGAAGAATGACCTTGTTCGAGTGCTCGCGAGCCTGGATGTCGCGCGCCGAGAGATCGTTGAAAATGGTGAATCCCGCGACGTAATCCATCGCCTCGTCGACGCCGACCCGGAATGCCCGCTTGCCGATGATGATCCCGATCTCGATTTCGAAATCGAGCTGCCGCGTGAAGTGCGGCACGGCCACTTCGGCACCGGAGGCACTGACCGATGACGGCGCCTCGAGAAAACCGGTGGGGTGCTCGAAGTGGAAGTCGCCCCAGTTGTGCGACTGCCACTCGGGGGATTCCCACTTGGTCAACTCCTCGAGGTGAGCGCCGAAGTTGCAGGAGGTATGCATGATCTTGCCGGGCTTGGGCACAGGTGCGCACAGCTCGATCGCCTTCTCGGGATAGACGTGCTGCTTGCCCGCCGGATCGGCGCCGAGGCTGCTCGCGATCTCCCTGGCCTGCGCCATCGCCGACTCTCCCTGCTCGAGGAATGCCAGCATGTTGTCCGGCAGCTTGCCCTGCGAGAGCGCGTGAAGATCGGCGTAGTGGCCGTTAATGAACAATCCGACGGTGGGCCGGGCTCCGCCCTCCGGCTTGAACGTTGCAAGCCGCATGTCAGCCTCCCGCCCGCTTCAGCCGCGGAAGTACGGCCTCGCCGAAGAGCCTGATGGTTTCGACGTTATCGGCCTCGGACGCGCCGACCACTTCCAGCAGCGGCGTATTCAACCCGGCATCGATCAGTTCCTGCGTGATTTCCAGGCAGTCATCCGGCGTGCCGGAGATCACGGTGAAGGCCCGCTGGATCTCGTCGGTCACGAGGTGCGTCACGTTGTCCTCGGTCCCTTCAGCGATTGCCTTGCGGAACGGTTCCCAGGTCTCGTCCGGCAAGCCGGACGTGCTCAGGATGACGTCGTTCTTGATGTTGCGGAGCTTGTTGATGATATACGTGCCGGTATAGCTGCGCGTGGCATCCTTGGCTTTCTTCCGGTCATTCGAACAGGCCGCCAGGATGACGCCGCCGACGGGGAAGTCCGCCGGAAGCTCGCGATTCACCGATTTCGCACCGGCCTCGCAGTTGTCCCGTGAGTAGCGGGTAAAGCCTGGAGACGTAAGTCCCGGCAACAGCAGGCCGTCGGCCATCTTGCCCGCCAGCTTCTGCATGAACGGCCCGGTTGCACCGACGTACACGGGGATGTTCGTGCGCAATCCCCTGCCCTTGCGATCAATAGCAGGCATGTCGCAGCTGAAGAGTTCGCCGTCGAACTCGAACTTCTCTCCGCTCGCGATGCCGCGAATCATCTCGATCGACTCCCGATGCGTCTTCACCGGGGTGAATTTCTTCATGTCGAGCCCGAGGTACTCGGTGCCGACCTTGCCGGCGCCGAGGCCCATGATGAAGCGTCCGCCGGAAAGCTCGTCGATCGCATTGCACTCCGAGGCCTGGATCGTCGGGTGCCGCATGTAGGGCGACGTGATACCCAATCCGATCGGAATCTTGCTCGTCGACAGGGTCGCCGCCGCCAGTGTCGCGAAGCAGCCGCGCGCCTCGTGGCCGTACTTGCGGAACCAGTGATACGCCTCGGCAATCCAGAAACCGCCGGGGTATCCGGACTCCTCTGTCTGCCGGGCATAGGCCTGGATGGCCGACATCGGCTCGTACGATTTGAAAATAACGCCCACCAGGGGCTTTGCGTCGCTCATTGCGATTCTCCTGCTGATTTATCCTGTCCGCGCTACGCTGGTTGCACTACCGATGGCAATCCCGTGCGCATCCTCAAAGACTGGCTTCTCCACCCCGGTAATACTTGACCGGTACGCCGGACAACGATTCACCGCCGTCCTTCCCGACCCGAAAGGTCTCCTGGAAGTAAAGGCAGGACTTCCGGTCCTCTGTCATCACGTGCGGGTGCATCGAGCAGACCATGTTCTCCGGCAGCTCGAACTCCGTGCCTTCCCCGATGCGGGGAAACTCGATCATGGTCATGCCGATGGAATGCCCGGAAACGTGCCCGAGCCGCCAGCCTTTGCCTTCGAACGGCTTGATGACCTTCCGATGAACGTCGTGTGCGCTGGCGCCGGCCTTCAGGTGCTCACCCACCAGCGCGTGGAACTCCTCGTACGCCGCCATTAGCCGCTGCATTTCACTATCGATGCCCTGCGGCGCCAGCAGCCGTGAGAATTCCACCCAGTGCCCGCCTTCGCCGGTAACCTCGAGCCCGTACAGCAGGCCGTCGCTGTCCTGCACCTTCCGGTGCGGACTGGGGAACACCATCTGCGGCAGGAGCGAACCGTTCGGCCCCACGAGCACCATGTCCATGGTGTTGCGCGCGGTGCCCCGCGCCGTAAACGTCTGCTCGGCGACGGCCATCAGCTCCGCCTCCGTCATCCCGGCACGATAGGCCTGGACAACGGCGAGCACGCCGGCCTTGTTGATGTCCATCGAATGCCGGACGGACGCGAGCTCTTCCTCGCTCTTGGCCGCGCGCGAGTAGTCGAACGGCTCGTCGAAATCGACGATTTCGAGGCCTGACTCGGCCAGCGCACGGTAGTCACGCACCGGCATCACGTAGTTCAATCCATAGATGCCGACCCGCCGGTAGCCACGCGCCTTGCATTCACCGGCCATCCACTCGCCGCAGTCGGGCACCTTCTCCTGGTGCTCGATAAAAGTCTGCGTATGATCGCCGACCCAGGTGGCTTCCCTGGGGAAGACCGCCGTCGGCTCACCCTTCAACGGCACCAGCACGTAGGCATACCGGTGCAGGATGTGGAAGCCGCACATGTAGCGCACCGCGCCTTCGAAGCCGGTGTACTCGCTGCCGCTAACGATGAGAGCGTCCAGCCCCGCATCGGCCATGGCGGCACGCGTGTTGGCGTAGCGCCGGTCGATCTCCTGCCGGCTCGGCTGGAAAAGTCGCTCGCTGGTCATCGATTCGTCTCCTGTTCCCTGTCTGTCGTCAATTATTCGCTATCCCCAGGACGCCTCGAGCCCCTCGATAAGCGCCCAGATTGCCTGGTTCAGCGGCGTCGCCACGCCGGCCTGCCGGCCGAAGGTGACGATGCCGCCGTTGAGCGCAGCAACCTCTGTGCGGCGATGTGCCAGCGCGTCCTGCAGCATACTGGCCTTGTGGTTGTACGCGACCTCGCGCGCGTGATCGACAAGCTCGTCGGGGTCGCTGTCCAGCCGGATGCCCAGCGCAGCGGCAACCGCGACGCCTTCGGCCACCAGCGCGGAAATGAGCTTGCGCAGCGCCGGCACGTCGCAGGCGACACCGTGCGGCAAACCGGTCAGCGCGCCGACCGGGTTGGTGGCCGCGTTGAAAATGAGCTTGGTCCACTGCGCGCCGCGGGAATCTTCCATCGCGAGCGTTTCCATGCCCGACTCGGACAGCCGCTTTGCGAGCAGCTCGACTTCGGCCATCGATGCCGACTTCGGCTCGAACGGCCCGATCCAGGTCTTGCCTCCCGTATCCTGCTCGACGTGGCCCGGCTCGACGAGGTGCCCCGCCGGAAAAGTCGTCCCGCGAATCACCCGCGGCACGAACTCGGCGATGACCTCCTCGTTACCCACCCCGTTCTGCACGCTGCAAACGGCTCCGTTCTCGAATACGTGCGCGGTAGCCTCCATGGCGCCGCGCGTGTGCATTGCCTTGGTCGCCACGATGCCGAAGTCGCAGGGCGGAATCGCGGCCGCATCGGCCGTTGCCTTGGGGTAGGAGTGCACGTCGCTCTTGCCGGAGAGCCGCAGGCCGCCGGCATTGATGGCGTCCACGTGGCGGGTATCGAGGTCGTAAGCCCAGACCTCGACATCCTCGAGCTTTGCGAGATGAGCCGCGAACAGGCTGCCGATAGCGCCGCATCCAACGATACAAACCTTCATCTTGTTCTCCGTTGTGTCAGGTCGTCTGCCAGCCATGCTCAATACCCTTGACGAGCGCGAACAAGGCCTCGTGGAGCGGCACCGGTATGCCCAGGGCGGCCGCCTCCCGGACGATGGCGCCGGTCAGCCAGTCGATCTCGGTCGGCTGTTTTGCCCTGACGTCCGCCAGCATCGAAAAAACGTGGGCGTAATCATCGTGCCCGGTACGGCCGTGGCTCACGGCCCGCACGTTCATCTCCCACGGGTCTTCATACAGCTCGATCCCGAGGGCCGCCGCCACGCGCTTGCCTTCGTCCATCATCGCCTTGACGAGGCTGCCGAGATCGGAAGGCCGATCGGTGCTGGCAAATGCTTTCACGTGCGGCAGGTCAGTGACGGCGCCTATGCTGTTGACCGTCGAGTTGAAAATCAGCTTGGACCACTGGGCCGGCCTCACGTCGGCGAATGCCTTCGCCTTCAGCCCCGACCTCCTGATCAGCTCACCGACCTGTTCGGTCTGCTCGACCGTGGCGGCGCCCTGGGGCCACGGCCCCATCCAGGTTTCCGTGTCCAGCTCGTATTCGACGTGCGTATCGGAGTGGCGCACGCCGCTCATGAAGGTAATCGAGGAGATAATCGGCCAATCCCCGTAACGCGCGACGACCTCCTCGCAGCCGAGGCCGTTCTGCACGGTCATCACCGTAGCACCCGGGAAATGGCCGGCCAGCCGGGCGGCCGCCGGCTCCACCGCGGATGCCTTGGTGGCAATAATGATGAGGTCGACGTCTCCAAGCGCCCCCGGGTCGGTGCTCGCCTGCACGTCCGCGTGCAGGTCGGATTTGCCGCTGACCTTCAGCCCGTCGCGGTTGAGCGCGGCGGCATGCTCCTCGCGGCGCACCAGCACCTTGCTGTCCACCAGGGTACCGAGGTGCCCCGTAAAGAGGCTCCCGATGGCGCCGGCGCCGACGACGCAAACCGACCGGATCTGGCTCATGACCGCGCCTGCGCGGATTCGGCGGAGAAAATCATTCGATTGATGCTACCCGTCCCCACGAGAAACCATCTCGGCAAATCGAGCAACCGGATTGGCAAAAAGGCCCGGCCTTTCCCGCCGCTTGCTCGCTCCCGGCTTTGTGTTATTTTACGGTAACAGTTAGCACTTTTTTAACTTTAGGATTATAGCCTGCACAGCCATCGGGGGGTTGTATGTATCCGTCACCGTTCAACTATCATCGGGCGAGTTCTGTCGAAAACGCCATCCAACTGCTCTCCCGGATAGGCGATGGCGCCCGCGTCATCGCCGGCGGCCAGACCCTGCTCGTGCTTCTCAAATTGCGTTTCGACGAGCCGTCGGACGTCGTTGATATCGCGCGCATACCCGGGCTGGACCGGATCGAGGAAAACGGGGGAGACGCCGAGATCGGCGCTCTCGCCACCCACCGCCGTATCGCGGAATCATCGCTCGCGAGCGCCGTGCCGATCGTCGCTGACTGTGCGAACGGCATCGCCGACAACCAGGTGCGCAGCCGCGGCACGATCGGCGGATCGCTGGCATCGGGCGACCCGAGCTGCGACTGGCCGGCCCTGCTGCATACGCTGGATGCCCGCATAACCTGTGAAGGGCCGGAAGGTGCACGCACGCTCGACATCAACGGCTTCGTAGAGGATCTCTACCAGACCGTCCTGAAGCCGGGCGAGATCGTCACCGGAGTCCGCTTCGCGATACCGGGTCCGGGAAGCGGCGGCGCCTATTGCGCCTTCAAACGCTGCGCGCCCGCCTACCCCAGCGCGTCGGTAGGCGTGCAGTTGACCGTGAGCGACGGCAAGATCGGCAGCGCGCGCGTCGCACTCGGATCGGCGGGGCTGACGCCCATTCGCGCGCAAGCGGCCGAGCAGGAATTGACAGGGCAGGCGCCGAACGACGCCGTCATCGACAAGGCCGCCGCGGCGGCGGTCGCCGCCTCCGATCCCTTCGGCGATCAACGGGGGTCCCCGGAATTCAAACGCCGCCTCATCGATACGCTCACGCGCCGCGCAATCGGCATTGCACTCCGTCGCGCCGCCGGCGAAACCGTCAAGAACAGCCATGAGTACTACTGATATGAGTGAGACCGTCAACATTTCCGTCAAGGTAAACGGCAAACGTTACGACCGCGCCGTGGAACCCCGCCTGCTGCTCGTGCAGTTCGTTCGCGAAGAGCTGCAGCTTACGGGCACTCACATCGGCTGCGACACGACCTACTGCGGTGCCTGCACGATCCTGCTGAACGGCCTGCCCGTCAAGTCCTGCACCGTCCTCGCCGTGCAGGCGGACGGCGGCGAGGTGCTGACCGTCGAGGGCCTCGAGACGAACGGCAAGCTGCATCCGCTGCAGGAGGCTTTCTCGGAGCATCACGGCCTGCAGTGCGGCTACTGCACGCCCGGAATGCTGATGTCGGCCCTGTACCTGCTCGAAAAGAACGATGCGCCGACCACCGAGGACATCAAGAAGGGTATCCAGGGCAACGTCTGCCGCTGCACGGGCTATACGAATATCTTCACCGCCATCTCGGAAGCATCGAAGAAGATGCGGGAGGCCGTCTGATGGCTGCACGTTTCGAGGGCGACTTCACTGTCGACACCCCGCGCGAGCACGCGTACGCCGTCCTTTCCGACGCGAGCCGGTTCTCGCCCCTGCTGCCGACCTACCGGTCGCACGAGTTGCGCGAGGACGGATCGGCGGACGTCGCCGTAAAAGTGGGGGTCGGCAAGATTCGCGGTACCGCGGTCGTCAATCTCGCGCTCGAGAGCAGCGAGCCTCCCCGCTCAGCGACCTGGGCCGGCAAGGGCAAGATCATGGGCGGCGCGTTCAATCTCACCGCCGCATTCGATCTGGAGGACGCGGGAGCGGGTAAAACGACGGTCCGCTGGCGCGGAGAGCTCACGATATTCGGCAAGCTGACCTCGCTGGCAGGCGGACTGATCCAGCCCGTTGCGCGCAAGCAGATCCAGGAGCTCATCGACGCCATTCAGCAAGCGCTCAGCGGGAATGGCGAATCAGCAGAAGTTCAACAGCCGGGCACGGCTTGAAGACAGGGATACGATTATGGGGTGGGTAGGCAAATCTCTTCGCCGGAAGGAAGACGAAAGACTGATCCGGGGCAACGGCCTGTTTGCGGACGACGAGGTGGGAGCAGGCATGCTGCACCTGTTCATCCTCAGGTCTCCCTATGCGCACGCACGCATACGCAGCGTCGACGCTTCGGCAGCCGAGGCCCTGCCGGGAGTGGCCTGTGTTCTCACGGGAGCCGACGTCAAAGCGCAATGTGCGCCATTCATGCAGCTCGGTCCGGCGCCTTGCGACAAGATCATCGACCTGCCGCTCGCCGTCGACAAGGTCGTATTCCAGGGTGAGCCGGTGGCGGCGGTGGCGGCAGAAACAGCCGCCATCGCGATGGACGCGGGTAACCTGATCGAAGTGGACTACGAGCTGCTCGACGCGTCCGTCGACGCCGAAACGGCGATGAAGGACGAGTCGGTGCTGCACGAGGGCGCGGGCACCAACCGGGTGTGGAACAGCGTATTCGAATACGGCGACGTCGATCGGGCATTCGCCGATGCCGCACACGTCGTGAAGATCGACCGCCTGCACTTCCACCGGTTCGCGAGCGCTCCGCTGGAAACGACGGCGTGCGTTGCCGAATGGACGCGCCAGGGCGAAATCGACTTCTTCTGCAACAACTCGTTCCCCGGGTTTGCGAGCCAGCTCCTGGCGCCCGGTCTGCAGGTGCCGATCGAAATGCTGCGCATCAGGACGCACGACATCGGCGGCAGCTTCGGCATCAAGATCTGGAACTACGTCTACATGGCGCTGGCAGCGCTGGCCTCGAAGAAGGCCGGCGGGCGCAAGGTGAAGTACTCGGAGACACGGACGGAGCACCTGCTCGCGTCGGGACACGGTAACGAGCGAACCTTCCTCGATACCGAGGTTGCTCTCGACAAGGACGGGGTAATTACCGCCATCCGGTCCCGCCATCTCGACGACTGCGGTGCTTACACGCGTTACGAGCCGCTCGGCTGCGTTATCTGGTCGCAGGTGCTTCCAGCGACGTACGGGGTAAAGAATTTCCACATCGATTTCACCCAGGTCGTGACGAACAAGTGCCCGGTCGTGCCCAACCGCGGGTATTCCCGGATGCAGCACCTCTGGTTCATGGAACGGGTGCTCGACATCTGTGGGCACGAGCTCGGCATCCCGGCCGACGAGATGCGGCTGAAGAACTACATCACTGATTTTCCTTACGAAACTCCCAATGGCTGCGTCTACGACTCCGGGAACTATCCGGCGATGCTCGCCAAGGCAAAGGAGCTGATCGGCTGGGACGACTGGCGCAAACGCCAGGCAGAGGCGCGCAAGGAAGGCCGCTGGCTCGGTATCGGGATCGGCACGACGCTCGACTCCGGCACCAACAACTTCGGCCAGGCGCAGATCATGAATCCGCACCTGCCCTTCTCCGGGAACTCCGAGGTCTGCTCGATCCGCCTGGATTTCGACGGGTCCGTCATCGTGACGATGGGTACCGGTCCGTCGGGGCAGGGCCATGAAACCTCCGCCTCACAGGTCGTCGCCGACGAGCTGAACATCGATCCGTCGATGGTTCGCGTGCGCTCGGGCTTCGACTCGAACTGGAATACGTTCTCCGGGCACTCCGGGACCTATGCGAGCCAGTTTGCCGTTACCGGGCTCTCCGCGGTTCACGGCGCCTGCCAGAAGCTGAAGAAGCAGATGCGCCAGCTTGCCTCGTACATGCTGGAGGTAGGCGAGGAAGACCTGGAGTTCGGAGTGGGTGATGAAGGCCCGCAGCTGAGCGTCAAAGGCACCGACAAGAAGATCAATTACTGGTTCCTGAGCAACCTCGCCAACAACAACAACGCGGTGCTCGACGAGAGCCTGGCCGACGTCACGCTGAACGTCCGCCACGTCTACAGGCCGCCCTTCAAGGTTCCCGACACGGGCAAGAAGTTCGGGAATCTCACCCTGACGTACGCTTCCCAGCTCCATATCGCCGTGGTGGAAGTGGACAAGGATACCTGTCACCCCAGGGTCCTGGCCTACGCGGCAGTGGACGACTGCGGCAACGTGATCAATCCGCAGATCGCCGCCGGACAGGTGCACGGTGCCACCGGCCACGGGCTGGGTGCCGCGCTCATGGAGAGCTTCAACTACGACGAAGCCGGCAACCTGCTAACGTCCACGTTCAGCGACTATTGCCCGATCACCTCCATGAACATTCCGGACATCTCGTACGGCAACATCGAGACGCCTTCTCCGTTCAGCTACAACGGAGCAAAGGGAATGGGCGAAGGCGGCGGCGCACCGCTGCATACCGTTTCGGCGGCACTGCAGGATGCGCTGTTCGAGAAGGAGATCATTATCACTGAATCCCACCACTCGGCCCCGACGGTGTTCACGCGCCTGCAGGCGCCTAACCGCAAGACGGCGGTAACTGTCGAATCCCGGTAAATCGGGTAATCACCCTGGCCGCCCGGTGAGCATCAGCCACCGGGCGGCCCTGGACCGCAATCCGGATTGCCGCGGTCCAGCGCCTTCCGCTTCACCTCCTGACAACCGCGCTTCCCGTTCGAACAAGGGGTGGGCGAGTGACTTTGGGCTATAGTCTGTCCAGCTCATTAGTCCGCGGTCCTGAATGACCCAGATCTCTACAATCCTGCCGCTGAAGGCATTCGACCAGGCCAAGTCCCGACTGAGCGCCGTCCTGTCGCCGGCCGAGCGCTCGACGTTGGCTCGCCTGATGGCCGTGGACGTGCTGCGCACGCTGACGAACGTCCCCGAAGCCGGGTGCATCACCATACTGGGAGACAGCGGCGTCCATACGGCGCTCGCCGCCGAATTCGGCTGCCGGTTCGTCCAGGAAGACCCTGGCCTCGACATCTCGGCGAACGTCACGCGCGCCGCCCGGGCGTTGGAATCCCCGGGAACCGCGACGGTCTTCTACCTTCCCTCCGACCTGCCTTCGCTGACGCCGGACGATGTACGCGCCCTTTTTGCGCTCCACGAGGGCGGCGTGACGATCTGCCGCGCCGCACGGGACGACGGCACGAATGCGCTCCTCGCTTCGCCGCCGGCGGCTGCCTGGTTCGATTTCGGCAGCGGAAGCTGCAAGCGGCATGCGGCCCACGCGCGCGCGGCCGGCCGCCCCGTGCGCGTAGTCGAACTCGCCGGGTTCGCGCGCGACGTCGACGTGCCGGCCGACCTCGACTGGCTTTGCCGCCGTGACGGGGGCGGTGCCGCCGCCAGGTGGGCCAGGCGCTCCGGGCTCGCCGCGCGCGTGGGGAATGACCTGGCACAGGCATGCCTCGCGTCATGAGCCCGGCGGCTCCCCTGTCCCGGCGCGAACTGTGCGAGATCGGCGCCGGCTGGCCGCTCGAGCGCCTCATGGCTTCTGCCGCGGCCCTGCGCGACGCGGGCTGGGGCGACAACGTCACCTATTCTCCCAAGGTCTTCATCCCGCTCACGGAGCTGTGCCGAGACGTCTGTCACTACTGCACGTACGCCAAAACCCCGCGGCGCGTAGAGCGGCCGTACCTGCCCGCGGACGAGGTGCTCGCCATTGCGCGTGCCGGAAAGGCCGCCGGGTGCCGCGAGGCGCTGTTTACGCTGGGCGACAAGCCGGAGCTGCGCTACCGGGCGGCCCGCGAGGCGCTGGAGCAGCTCGGGCACGGCACGACCCTGGAGCTCCTGGCGGAGATGGCGGGGCTCGTGCTGCGGGAAACCGGGCTGCTGCCGCACCTGAACCCGGGCAACATGAGCCTGGAGGAGGTCCATCGCCTGCGCAGCGTCGCACCGTCGATGGGCATCATGCTGGAAAGCAGCTCGGAGCGCCTGTGCCAACGCGGCGGGCCGCACTTCGGATCGCCCGACAAGGTGCCGGCGGTGCGCCTGGATACCATCCGGGCGGCGGGCGAGGCGCGGGTTCCCTTCTCCAGCGGCATCCTGATCGGCATCGGCGAAACGCGTGAGGAACGGATCGACAGCCTGCTCGCGCTGCGCGACCTGCACGACGAGTACGGGCACATCCAGGAGATCATCGTCCAGAACTTCGTACCGAAGGCCGGTACCAAGATGGCACAGGCTCCCGCACCGGACCGTAACGAGCTGCTGTGGACGGTCGCCATGACGAGGCACGTGTTCGGCCCTGCCATGAGCATCCAGGTGCCGCCCAACCTCAACGCGACGGAACCCGCGCAGCTCATAGCGGCCGGGATCAACGACTGGGGCGGCGTCTCACCCGTGACGCCGGACCACGTGAACCCGGAATCGCCGTGGCCGACGCTGGAACGGCTGGAACGGATAACGGCCGCGACCGGCAAGGCCCTCGTGCCTCGCCTGACCGTGTATCCACGCTACGTCGAAGCACGTGACCGCTGGCTCGATCCCGGGCTCGCCCGGCACGTGCTGCACCATTCCGACAGCGACGGCCTGGCGCGCGACGACCATCGCGACCCGCCGTGGTCGGCAGGCTCCAACGTAGAGCCGATCAACAGGCCCGGACAAGCGCAGCGCTTGCAGGGTGACCGGCGGGAAAACTCGATCGATCGCCTGCTGTCCCGCGCACGAAACGGCGAACGGCTGTCTGAAGGCGAGGTCGTCGCGCTCTTTCGGGCACGCGGCACGGCGTTCGACGCCGTCTGCAAGGCCGCTGATGAGCTTCGTCGCGAGGTCTCGGGCGAGACGGTCACCTACGTGGTGAATCGCAACATCAACTACACGAATATCTGCCTGTACCACTGTACCTTCTGTGCGTTCTCCAAGGGCAAAACCAGCGAGAACCTGCGCGGCGCGCCGTACATCGTCGATCTCGAGGAAATCGCGCGCCGGACCGCCGAAGCGTGGGCGCGCGGCGCGACCGAAGTCTGCCTGCAGGGCGGCATTCACCCGCAGTTTACCGGCAGGACTTATATCGATATCTGCCGGGCAGCGAAGCAGAGCGCGCCCGGCATCCATATTCACGCTTTCTCTCCGCTGGAGGTGACGCACGGGGCACAGACGCTCGGGCTGTCGCTCTCCGATTTCCTGGCGGAGTTGAAGGAAGCGGGACTGGGCACGCTTCCGGGCACGGCAGCAGAGATCCTGGACGACGAGATCCGCCAGCAGATCTGTCCCGACAAGATCAATACGCAGGGTTGGCTGGACGTGCTGGAAGCCGCTCACGGCACCGGCCTCAACACGACGTCCACCATCATGTTCGGGCACCTGGAAAGGCTGGAGCACTGGGCGCGCCACCTCCTCAGGCTGAGGGACCTGCAGGCGAGGAGCGGCGGTATCACCGAGTTCGTGCCCCTGCCCTACGTGCACATGGAGGCTCCCATGCACCGCCGCGGATTCTCCCGCCCGGGCCCGACGTACCGCGAGGCCGTGCTGATGCACGCCGTTGCGCGCCTCGTGCTGCATCCGTTGATCACGAACATCCAGGTGTCGTGGGTAAAACTCGGGGAAACCGGGGTGGCCGATTGCCTGAATGCCGGGGCGAACGACCTGGGCGGCACGCTGATGAACGAATCGATTTCCCGGGCGGCGGGCGCGAGCCACGGCCAGGAGATGCCGCCGGAAGCCATGCAGCAGACCGTCCGGCAGCTCGGGCGGATCCCTATGCAGCGCGATACTTTTTACAGGGGAGTGGCAGAGGACACGGCAGCGAGGTCGTACGGCGCCCCTCCCCTGCAGCCGGTCAGGAACGCCAGCGCGCGAGTATTTCCGTACGCAAAACGTCCCGAGCTGCAGTAGTTCAGGAATTCCTGCAGGGCCCGCCCTGCAGGCGGGTGGGAATTTAAGCTTTGCCAGGACGTCCATGCCCAACGAGATAAGGAAAATTCTCGTCGCCAATCGCGGCGAGATCGCGATCCGCGTATTGCGCGCCGCCGCCGAGCTCGGCATTCGCACCGTCAGCATTTTTACCCACGAGGATCGCTTCTCATCCCACCGCTACAAGGCCGATGAGGCCTACCAGGTCGGTGACGACGACGATCCGCTGAAGCCCTACCTCGACATCGAGGCCATCCTCGAAGTTGCCAAGCTGAACGGGGTGGACGCGATTCATCCCGGCTACGGCTTCCTGTCGGAGAACGTGAACTTCGCCCTCCGCTGCAGGGAAGAAGGGATTATTTTCATCGGTCCCTCCCCCGAGGTGATGGCGCAGCTCGGCGACAAGGTGCAGGCGAAGCGAAACGCCGTGGCGGCCGGCCTGCCGGTGATCGAAGACAGCCGCGAGCCCCTCGTGTCGCTGGAGGTTGCGCTCCGCGAGGCCGAGCGCATCGGCTATCCGCTGATGCTCAAGGCCGCGGCCGGCGGCGGCGGGCGCGGCATGCGCGTCGTACGCAATCCGGCACAGCTGAAGGCCGCTTATCCCGAAGCCCGCAACGAGGCACGCAACGCGTTCGGCGACGATACGGTCTTCCTGGAGAAGTTCGTAGAAGCGCCGAAGCACCTGGAAGTACAGATACTCGGGGATACCCACGGCAACATCATTCACCTGTTCGAGCGGGATTGCTCGGTGCAGCGGCGTTTCCAGAAAGTGGTGGAGATAGCACCCAGTTTCGGACTCCGGGAGGAGACTCGGAATGCGCTCTTCGGCCACGCGCTCGCGCTTGCGAAGCACATCGGCTACACGAACGCGGGTACGGTAGAGTTTCTCGTCGACCGGGATGAGTCCATCTACTTCATCGAGGTCAATCCGCGCATCCAGGTAGAGCACACGGTTACCGAGGAAGTCACCGGCGTCGACATCGTGCGCAGCCAGATCCAGGTCGCGCGCGGCTGCAAGCTGAGCGATCCGGAGATCGGCATCACCGGCCAGCAGGACGTCACCTGCACCGGCTATGCCGTCCAGTGCCGGATAACGACCGAGGACCCCGGCAACAACTTCCAGCCCGACTACGGTACGCTGATTGCCTACCGAAGCCCCGGCGGCTTCGGCATTCGCCTGGACATGGGGGTCGCCTACACCGGCGCGCGCGTCTCCCCCTTCTTCGATTCGCTGCTCGTCAAGCTGACCGCGCAGGGCCGGACGTTTTCCGGGGCGATCCAGCGCGGCCACCGCGCGCTCCGCGAGTTCCGCATCCGCGGCGTGAACACGAATATCGGCTTTCTCGAGAATGTGCTGCAACACCCGGTATTCGCTTCAGGAAAGGCAACGGTCGCGTTCATCGACGAGCACCCCGAGCTGTTCCGGATCACGCAGAGCTTCGACCGCGCCACGAAGACGCTGAAGTACATCGGCAACCTGATCGTGAACGGCAATCCCGACGTGCGCCACGTGGAGCCCGGCCGCACTTTCCGGAAGCCGCAGATCCCGCCCGTCAGCCGCTTGCAGGACTACCCCCCAGGCAGCAAGAACCTCTTGAACGAGCTGGGCCCGGAGGGCCTTTGCCGGTGGGTCAAGGAGCAGAAACACATCCTGTACACCGACACGACGCTCCGCGATGCCCACCAGTCGCTGCTCGCCACCCGGCTGCGTACGCGCGACATGCTGGCGATCGCCGAGGGTTTCGCCAAATCACACCCGCAGGTTTTCTCTCTCGAAATGTGGGGCGGCGCGACCTTTGACGTTGCCATGCGGTTCCTGCACGAGTGCCCGTGGCGGCGGTTGCAGCAGCTCCGCGAGGCGGTGCCGAATATTCTCTTCCAGATGCTTCTGCGCGGATCGAATGCCGTCGGCTACAAGGCGTACCCGGACAACCTCGTGGCAAAGTTCATCGAGGAAAGCTGGAACAACGGTATCGACGTTTTCCGCATATTCGACTCGCTGAACTGGGTGGAGGGCATGAAGCGCTCCATCCAGGTCGTGCGCGAGCGCACCGGCGCTATCGCCGAAGCCACGATCTGCTACACGGGCGACGTGCTCAACCCGGAACCCGGCTATCGCTACAATCTGCAGTATTACCTGGACCTCGCACGCCGCCTCGAGGATGAGGGCGCGCACATGCTGGCCCTGAAAGACATGGCCGGCCTGCTCAAGCCCTATGCCGCCGAAGTCCTGGTTCCGGCCCTGAAGTCCGCGGTCGACATTCCGGTGCACCTGCACACCCACGACACGTCGTCAATGCAGCCCGCGACGCTGCTCAAGGCGATCGAGCACGGCGTCGACATCGTGGACGTCTGCATGGCCCCCCTGTCCGGCCTCACCTCACAGGTGAACATGAACTCCCTGGTGGCGGCGCTGGAAGGCCACGAGAGGGAGCAGCCTTTCAATCTCGCGTCGCTGAACGACTATGCGAATTACTGGGAAGCCGTGCGCGAGTACTACTATCCGTTCGAATCCGGCCTGAAAGCCGGGACGGCGGAGGTTTACGAGCACGAGATCCCGGGCGGCCAATACTCAAACCTGCGTCCGCAGGCGGCATCGCTGGGCCTCGAGCACCGCTTCGAGCAGATCAAGAAGAACTTTGCGGTGGTGAACCGGATGTTCGGCGATATCGTCAAGGTGACGCCTTCGTCCAAGGCCGTGGGCGACATGGCGCTGTTCATGACCGCCAACGGGCTGACGGAGCAGGACGTCATGGAGAAGGGAGGAACACTGGCGTTCCCGGAATCGGTCGTCGACCTCTTCAGCGGCAAGCTCGGGCAGGTGGAAGGCGGCTTTCCGCCCGCGCTTTCCCGCATGATTTTAAAGGGGAAAGAGGCACCGACGGCCCCACCCGGCGCCGACCTGCCGCCGGTCGATTTCGACACGGAGTTTGCCGCGTTCCGGGAGGAGTTCGTCGACAGCAGCAGCATGCTCGACTTTCTCAGCTACAAGATGTACCCGCAGGTGTTCCGGGATTTCTACGAGCACCAGCAGGAGTTCGGCGACATCGACTACCTGCCGACGCCCGCCTTCTTCTACGGCATACAGCAGGGTGAGGAGATCCTGGTCAAGCTCCAGCGCGGCAAGACCATCTCGATACGCTATATCTACCGCTCGAAGCCGGACGACAACGGCAACTGCACCGTCACGTTCGAGCTCAACGGCCAGACGCGCAGCGTGCCGATCGCCGATGCTTCCGCAGCCCCCAAGACGCCGAAGCACCGCAAGGCGGCCGCGGACAACGAGATCGGGGCGCCGCTGATGGGCCGGCTGTCCTCCGTCTTCGTAACGGCCGGCGAGCAGGTGGAAAAGGACCAGCCGCTGTTCGTCATCGAGGCCATGAAGATGGAGAGCACCATCTCGGCCCCCCTGGCCGGCGAGGTCAAGGCGCTGCACCTTGAAGCCGGAACGCTCGTCGAGCAGGGCGACCTGGTGGTGGAGCTTCAATAAGGAGAAACAACGTATGCCCGTGGAACGTCGCAGAATCGCTATCGGCTCCCGCATGGGCACCGCCGCTGCATTGGCCCTGCTGTGGCTGGGTAACCTCTGGGCAGCTGACCTTGTCGTGACCAATGCACGGCTTTTCAAGGGCACGGATGAGCCCGTACTGCATCAAGCGAACATCGCTATTGCAGACGGCAGGATAGAGAGAATCTGGACGGGCGCACTGGAAGGCAACCAAACGGGGGTAATCGATGCCGGAGGCCGAACGGTCATGCCGGGGATGATCGATCCTCACGTGCATGTTTTCTTTGATTTGCAGGATGGCGCCAACTTTCCCACAGACGAGATCGAACTTTCCCACTGGCTGCAAGGGGAAGTGCCGGATTTACTGGATGCCTACTTGCGAGCAGGATTTACGACGATCCTGGCCCCGATCGATTTCTGGCCGGCAATTGCCGAGGTCCGTGATCGAGTGACATCGGGCCACCTGGAGTCTCCTCGCCTCTTGATCGCGGGCGGTGTTTTCGTCGCTCCCGGTGGACACTACATCTGCCGACGCCTAAGTGCTGAAAAGCGATCGTGGTGTGATAGTCATTTGACGGTTCCAATGAACGATTCGAGGGCGATCGAGGCGGCAGTCGATGAGTATGCGAGCCGGGGCGTGGACGTCCTGGTGTTGGATAGCGTGACGAATGCACCGGAACTTCAGCATGACGCGATCTCATCCCTCGTACGACAGGCTGACCTGCATCAGCTGAGGGTCCTGGTCCACACATCCACGGCAGATCGCGTGGCCGCCTTGGTCGATTTGGGCGTTGATGGCTTCCTGCATCCGCCCGGGGGAGCTGGGAGCGCGCAAAACGGGAGCTTCGCGCGCGCAGGTGCCCTGAACATCCCGGTTGCCGTGACCATCGGCGAGCAGGAAGAATTGATCTTGTCGGGACGTGCGACGGCTGAGACAGCTCTTGCGTACGAGCAATCGTTGGAGAACGTCCGCGAGCTCGAACAGGCAGGGGCTACAATTGTCTACGGCACCGACATGCCCGGTGCTTTACCGGAAACGAGCCTTCCAATCGCGATCCGCGCGCTCGCGGGCCTTGGACTCACTCACGATGAGGTGCTGAAGGCAGTTACCCGAGACGCCGCGAGCAGGATGCTGGGCCTGACGGATGTCGGCACGATTGAAGAGGGTAACGTCGCCGATCTGATCATCCTGGACGGCGATCCCCTGGAAGATCTCGGCGCACTGTCGAAAGTACGAATGGTTATCCAGGACGGGCAAGTCGTTGTAGGCCATTGACACGCGATGTGCGCACCAGGCAGTTGCGGACCTCCAGTTTGCAGCCGGCACGATCGCCGTCCCGATTTCCAAGGCGTTCGATCCCTCGCGGGAAGCGGCTTCTCCTCAGCTCAGTTCCGGCATGCGGCTTTCATACGTACCGACGAGGAGCAGGTCCGAGACATGATTAACGAGGGCATCCATGTCCCGGCGCTCCTTCTTGCCAACGTTCACGACGAAGCCGTCATAGGCCATCCATGACAGGAAAGAGATGGTCGTATCGGTGGCGGAGAATTTCCGCTCGGCAGGAAGGCATTCGCGGATCAGGTCGTTCAGGAATATCTCGCACCACTTGAGAATCTCGCGGGGCTTTTCGACATCCGGCGGGGCGGTCACGATCGCCTCGATCAGGTTCTTCGCAAAGCCGCCGTCCTCCCGCGGCATATCGAACCACAGTGTCTTGAGGATGTATCTCAGGCGCTCTCGCGGATCCTGGATCGCCCGCGCATCCTCCGCCAGCTTCAGCATTCTTGCTTCCATCAGCGGCGACCAGACAGCGTAGAAAAGGTGCAGCTTCGAGGGGAAGTACACGTACAGGTTGGCGACCGCCGTACCCGCGTCGGCGGCGATCTCCTCCATGCGGCAGCCGAGATAGCCTTTCTCCCGGAACAGCCGCGATGCGCTGTCGAGAATCGCGGTGTGCCTTTCCTGTTTTTTCACCTGCGCCATGGTAGCCCCTGATGCTTGCCGCCGGACCCGCTCCGGCGAAGCCGGGGAGTTTACAACTGTGGACTTTCAGCGCAACCCGGAATGGGGTGCCGGCCGGCTCAGCGGTCGGATTCCCCCTCGAGCTGGCGCCCGAGCAGCAGGTAGAAGCCGCGTTCCGACAGCGCCAGCTCGTCCTGGCAGCCGGACGGATCAATAAAAGGGTTCAGCTCGCTGCCTTCCTGCAGCAGCGCGTACTTCTGCTCCATATGGTGGATAGGCGTATGCGGCCCCAGGGGAACGTCGCATTTCAATGATCGCAGCTCAATGAATGCACGGTGAAATTGCTTCTGGATCCCGGGGTCGGTGGTATCGGTGCGCGGCGTCGCCGTCGCGCCGCCCAGGATGACGACCTGGTAATCACGCCCTCCTTCGGTGGCAGAAAACGTCCAGGTCGTCGTGCCGGGCGTGTGGCCCGGCGTCAGGTGTGCCGTGAGCGTCGTGCCGCCAAGCGTAACCGTGTCGCCTTGATCCAGAACGCGATCGATCCATTGCGCCTGGCCACGCGGCGTCATCTGCACCAGCAGCGGGATATCCTGGCGCATCACCATCACCTTGGCTCCGGTTTCCGCTCTTGCCAGGGAGGTGGCCGACATGTGATCCGCGTGCGCATGGCTACCCAGGATGATCCGGATGTCGGACCAGGCGAAGTCCAGTTCTTCCACCGAGCGGCGCACGAGCGGCAGCGTCTCCTCGTCATTCGCATTCACAAGGATATGCCCTTCCCCGGTTGCGATCAGAAAGGATCCGAGATTGCGGGTTCCGACGTACCACACGTTGTCGATGATCTGGTGGGGCGGCCAGGCTTCGAGCTGATGCTCGCGGGAAGGATTGGGATTTCGCTTCAATACTTCCTCGTCGGTCCAGCTGGCACCCTGCGCCCCGGCGGCTGCGGAAGCGGTGATAGTGGCAATTGCAGTCGTGCAGGAAAGCAGCTTCCTTACAGCGTCAATCATTCTCCATCCTCCCGGGATCCTCCGGTCCCGACAAAATATCCCGCGGACGTCCCTCTGCGCCGACCACTTCGGCAAGCGCTTCTCGCGCACAGTCGCCGCTCGCACCTCCCATGCCGAGCGCGCCTACCAGTTCGCCATTGACGATGATCGGCAGGCCGACGGGCGAGGTGAACTGCCCGAGGCTGGTCGTCTGGTGCGCATGCAGCGGATGCTCCAGATCGAGCTCGCGCCTGTGCTCCGTGCTTTCCCTGAAGTACAAGGCGGAGCGCGCCTTCAGCAGTGCCACCTCGATATTGTCGGCAATCTGTCCATCCATCCTGGCGGCGTAAACCGTGACACCGGAACTGTCGATAATGTGAATGGATCGAGGCTTGTGGTTACGCTCGGCGCACTCGTAGAAGACGTTTGCGATCGCCTTTGCCAGCGCCAGGGGCATAGCCACCTGGGTCTCTCCGGCACCTTCAGGCTCTTCCGCTATCGCCTGCGGTGCCGGCAGCCCGAGCAGCAGCGCAAAGATCAGGGGCATAGCCGTCCAATACCGGTTGCCCGGCATCATGCCGCTGCTGCCGCGTTGCTCCATCCTGGTTCCCGCGTGCCAGGCCTTTGTCCGGCTACGGCGGCAAACTGCCGATGTAGGCGGCAACATCCACAATCTCTTCGGCTGTCAGCATCACGCTGCTCGAACTCATGTAGCCCGTAAAGTCGGCGAGGCCCTTCCGCTTACCGTTACGGAAATCGTAAAGCTGCCGCACGATGTAGGTGGGGAAAGCACCGGCGAGCGCCGGACCGAGCGCCGTGCCTTTCAGCTCCGGCCCGTGACAGGTAATGCAAGCGGCGACGCCCCGCGTACCGTTCATCGCGATCTGACGGCCGGCTTCGATGCTGCCGGGCGGCACGTACGTCAGGAACTTTCCGTGGGGGCTGCGCGCCTTCACCTTGCTGTAATCCTCCGGGACTTCGATGATGCGGTCACCGAGCGGCTCGTGCTCTACCTCACCCTCGCCGTCATCCGCAACGACCCGCATGAACGAACGGCCGTCGAATTTCGTGACCGGGACAGTCTCTGACTCGATAACCGTCTGGTGGGATCTTGGTTGCAGCGATGCGAACCACTCGGCAGCGCTCCTTGCATCGGCCTCGTTCCCGATCTTGTGGAGATCGTCGATGAACGGACCCAGGTAGGAGCGCCGATCCCCGTTCTTGAAGGCCTGAAGCTCACGCAGAAGATAATCCACCGAATTACCGGCGAGTTTTGCGGACTGCGGATGCCCGTTGCCGGATGCAAGGTGGCACATGGCGCAGGCCCATGTGCCCGGCTCGCTGCCGTGCCGGACAATCTGCGGCATCGGCTCATGCTCGTCCGGATACCATACCGGCGTGTCGAAAGGATTATCGATCTGCTCCTGCGTCAGTACGAGGCTGCTGCCCGGCAGCGTGATCTCACCTTCCAGCTTCTTGCCTTCGGCGCCTTCCCGGGGAACGGCCCATTCCGGCGTCGGCAGCGTTTCAGTCCCGTCGGCCAGCACGACTGCGGAAGGTGCCAGCAGCAGGAGAGCGTTGATCCCGAGGCGGCGCATCAGCTTGCCGCCTTGGGATGGCGGGGCCTCGCCGCGCCGCGCAGTGCCGTCGACGCCATCAGAACCTCAACCTGGCGCCCAGCGTGAAGTACCGTCCAACGACGTCGTACAGCACCTGGGCTGTCGGGTACGCCACACCAGGGTTGTAGTTGATCGGCGCCAGGAGCGGCGGGTCCTTGTCGAACAGGTTGTTCACGGTGAGGAAAATCTCCGCTTCGTAGTTGGTCGGCAACGCGTATTCCACCGTCAGGTCCGTGTAGAACACCGAGGACGCCCCGGCGGTGCCATCCGAAAACACGGCGTCCGGAATGTTGCCGCCGATTCGGGTCATGCTGTCGATGTATCGTTCCTGCAGGAAGAATGTCCATGAATCCAGGCTCCACGTTGCGGAGACTGCGCCGCTCCATTTGGGAATGGTCGGTCCCCCGGTTCCATAGTCGCCTATGACGCCCGCAAACTCCCGATCGTCTCCTCCCAGGCCGCTGTTCTCTATATACGAATTGACGTGATTCAGGATCGCGCGCAGGCTCCAGGCACCGGACTCCGAGACGTATGTGGCCTCCACGTCGAATCCATCCGTCTTCACGTAGCCGAGGTTGATGGGAATCTCCGATACCGAGGTTGGAAAATTCGCCGGCGAAGTGTCGCTGATCGGCAGCGGTCGTTCGATCAGGTCGCACAAGGGATCGGTATGCCCGGAGTTATGACAGATCTGGATCAGGGGTGTACCTGGAATGGTCGAGATGATACCGCTGATCTCCAGGTCGTAGTAGTCGACGGCTAAGCTGAAGCCGGGCAACCACGAGGGACGGTAGCCTATGCCGACCGTGAACGTCTCGCCTTTTTCGGGCTGCACGTTCGGATTTCCCCCGCCCTCGGTAATCGTGATCGTCGATACGCCTGTATGCACGTCCGTGATTCCGGCGATACCGGCGGAGCGACCGGCGAACAGGTCGAACAGCGTGGGCGCGCGGATATCGCGTGACTCCGTCACGCGAAAGCGCAGCTCGTCATTCAGCTGGTAAACGAGCCCGACCTTCCACGCTTCTTCCTCCCCGAAGCTGCTGTAATCCACAAAGCGGAAAGCTCCGTTCAACTCGAGGCGTTCGGCAAACGGCTGATCGGACAAGAGGGGTATCGCGATCTCGGTGAACAGCTCGGTAGTGTCATACGAGCCCCGCGCGGTGCCGTTGTTCGCGGCCAGGAACCGCAGCGTGGTCGGCGCAGCGCGCACGCCCGTGTCATCGACGGGTTCGGCCGGATCCGAGTTGCTGAGCTGGTCGATGCTTTGCTCACGATAGCTGGCGCCCACCACGAGTGCCGCCGGACCCGCCCAGGTTTCGAAGGGGGTTCCCGAGATGTCGAACTGGATTTCGTCGAGATCGTTTTCGACCTCGTACATCTGGGTGCCGGTGATATACGCAATTGCCTCGGCCGATGATGCACCGACTCCGAATACGTTGATGGGCACGCAGTCATCACGCAAACCGGGGTGGGTCAGCGTAACCCGGCAAACGATGTTGCCCTCGGGGTCCTGGACTGCGTCGAGCGCGGCCGCGAACTTTACGTTCTCCAGGTGGTTCGTGGTCTGGCTCCTCATGTCGACGGTGGCATGCGTGTAGTGCGCATTCCAGGTCCAGTCACCGGCAAAGGTACCGTTCAGTCCCACCGTGAAGTTGACGGCCTCGTTATCCACGATGTTGTCGATCATGCCCATGTCGGTGTGCAGGCGGGACATGCCGAAGCTTTCGGTTCCGGTATCCGTAAGTACCGCCTGCGCCGCTGCAGGAAGGAAAGGATTGCCGCTGAAAATGGTGATGTCGGGACCGAAAGTGAAGTTCGGATGCGCGGAATAGGTATTTTTGGAATCCGCCCAGGTCGCCTGCACGAATCCTTCCAGGGTCGGCGAGAACCTGTAGGAAAGCCGTCCAAAAACGGCGTCCGATTTCAGCGTCGCCGTCAGCGAGTTGGTCGGCCATGTCGCGCCGTCACCGCCGATGCTGAAGCCGCCGGAAGCGCTGGGGGCGCCGCCGTCGAAGGCAACGAGCTCACCGTTTGCGTTGAAGTGCTGGCCGGCCAGGGGCCCTGTCAGGACCATGCCACCCTCGGTGACGTGGTTGAACCGGACGTTTTGCGCGAGCCTGTACGGATTCGCGGCGGTTCCGTCGCCCACGGTCAGGTAAGACGGGCCCCACAGCGGCCGATCCGCGGTCCACGACACCCCGTCGGAGTCGTAGCGCTCCACGCTGAAGAGCACGTGAGCCCTCTCATCGGCGAACGACGTACCACCGGCTACGCCAAGGCGCATCGTGTCGGCATCGCTTTCACCGGATTGACCGAACTGTGCAAACGTTTTCAGGCCTTCGAAATCGCTATCCAGGACGTAGTTCACGACGCCGGAAACGGCATCGGCCCCGTAGACCGCTGACGCTCCCGCCGTCACGATATCCACCCGTTCCACGAGCATTTGTGGCAGGGTGTTGACGTCGACCGTGCCCACGAAGCTGGTCGGGGGCACGCGCCGTCCGTCCAGCAGTATCAGTCCCCGAACCGGTCCCACTCCTCTGAGGTTCAGGTTGTTTCCCGCCTGCGGCGTGTCGAAGCTGAGTAACGTATTCGATCGCTCGTTTCGCGAGTTGGTAAACTGGGGCAGCTGGTTCAGCGCGTCCGCGATATTGGTCGGCGTTCCCCGTTCGAGTTGCTCCGCTTCAACCACCGTCACGGGTGTGAGGGCCTCGTAGCCGTCCCGGGTCTGGATGCGCGAACCCGTGACGACGACTTCTTCCACATCGCCTTCCTGCGCTCCCGGTTGCTGCGCGCCGGCAAGGTCCGCAAAAACCGCAGCTGCCAGCGCGGCAGCGGACGGCCCCAGGATTCTGTGCTTGCTCAACATGGCTCCCCCCTCCAGGCCAGGCGCCGGCCGGCGCCTGTTAATAACGAACCCAGTTCAGTAAAATATTAAAGTGAACGTCATTCGCCTGTCAATCGGCTTCTTCCGGCGACATACCGGGCGAACAAGAGACTCGTTTAGCGGGGGTAATGCAGTGACTTTCGAACGGATCGCCATTCTATTGATCGCCCTGGTGGCTGCCACGCCGGCTATCGCACAGCGCGACTTCTCCGACGTGGAAATCCGCACGGTGGCGCTCACCGATGATCTTTACGTGCTCATCGGAGCCGGCGGCAACATCGGGCTTTCCACGGGCGACGACGGAGCCTTCCTCGTCGACGACCAGTACGCGCCGCTCACCGACAGGATACGAGCAGCGATTGGAGAGGTGACGGACGACGACGTCCGTTTCATCATCAACACCCACTGGCATGGTGATCACACGGGAGGCAACGAGAACTTTGCCGAGCAGGGTGCGATCATCGTAGCGCACGACAACGTTCGCAAGCGGATGCAGGTCGAGCAGTTCGTGCCCCTTTTCGATCATCGCGCGCCGCCGTCGCCGGAGGCCGCCCTGCCGGTGGTCACGTTCTCCGATACCGTGACCTTCCATTGGAACGGTAAGACCATCCACGCCTTCCATGTCGAGCACGCTCACACCGATGGCGACGCGATTATCGTATTCGAGGAAGACAACGTGTTCCACATGGGCGATGTGTACTGGACGAGCGGGTACCCGCGTATCGACGTCGGAAACGGCGGCTCTGTGGACGGAGTAATCGCCGCGGTAGAAACCGTGCTGGAACGCGCGAACGAACGCAGCCGGATCATTCCGGGCCATGGAGAGCTACCCGAGCCGGGCCTTGCAGGCTTGAGATCCTACGTGCTCATGCTCAAAGGCATTCGCGACGAGGTCCAGCGACTGATCGACGACGGCCTGTCGGAAGCAGAAGCGATCGAAGCGCGCCCGACCCGGAATTACGATGCCGAATGGGGCGGTGGGCGGACGCCGGCTTCTTTCACCCAGATCGTCTACCGCGACCTGGTCGAATAAAGCCGGCGCAATGCCGGGGCGAACCTGCTACCGGTTGTCGGCGGCAAGCGAGGGCTGCGGCCCGAGCACCTGCAGCAGTCCCGCGCGCGCGCAGTCCTCGTCCTGGTCCGACGTTCCGCCCCCTACACCGATGGCACCGACGAGCTGATTGTCGACGATGATCGGCAGCCCGCCTGCAACCGGGAACTGGCCCATCTGGTGGAGCAGGTGCGGCATCAGTGCATTCTGCTGCGAGCGCTCCATCCAGACGCGGGTGGGCTCGCGGAAGTACAGCGCCGTCCTCGCCTTCATCTCCGAGGTCTCGATGTTATCGGCCTTCCTGCCATCCATGCGTGCGGCGTAAATCGTGTACCCGAGGTGATCGACGATATGCAGTGCTACCGCGAAGTCGTTGCGGGCAGCGTAAGCGAAACACGCATCGGCGATTCGGGCGGCTACCTCGAGCTTCAGCATGTGTTTTTCGTACGCCTGCTCGGCCACCGGCCCCGTCACCACGATATCCTGCAGGCTCACCGGCTTACCGGGGCTATCCGCAACGGCGGCCCCGGTCGCGGAGATCGTCGCCGCCAGAGCGACCAGGGGTAGTACTCTGATTCGTTTTACAGGCATGATTTTCCTCTGTTTTTTACTGTTCTCTGCGCTGCTTAAGGGTGGACGGCTACGAGCTTGTCATGTCAACGAGGCTCGCCCGCTCGCTGTCTCCACTCATTGATCGTAGCCGTACTCCGCTGCCTCGCTACTGCCGGGCACTTCACCGGGTTCGAAGTAGAAGAAAATCTGGTTGTTCTCCATACAGATCGTTTCCCCGATTTCTAATTCGTCGCGCCGCTCGTACCGAACGGTTGTTTGCCATGGCTCCGCGAGATTGACCGGGTCGTACAGCGTTCTTTCGCTAATGATTGCCTGGCCATCCTCGACCAGGCGCAACCGCTCGACGAAGCGCATCTCCGGGCTGGGATAGAGCGAGATGTTGCCGGGCTTGTTGACGTACACCATCGACTTGTCGAGGAACCCGATCGAGTCGATGACCAGGACCTCGCCTTCCCAGCGAGCGACTGAATGGCCATTCGTGGTCATCAGCGGCAGCTCGTCGGCCGGGGGATGCTCCCGCCCGTCCGTCCAGATCCATCGGATCCCCCTGGTCGCCTCGATTATCCAGGTGATCTTTTCCTCGTCGACCATGATCTCCTGGAGACCAAGCGCCGTCATCGTGGGCGCGGCGGGTGGAATGCAGATGGCGGAGTAGTCGTAGGTGATCTTCCCGGCGTCCCGAAGCTCTATCTGGTGCTCCATGTACTCCTCTGCGAAAGGAGTAAAGACGGGGTCCGCTGCGGACTGAACGTCCCGCACGCTTTCTACGGCCGGCTCCCACACGCCCGCAAATTCCCGTGCCGGATTCGAGCAGAAGCTGCAGTCGTCAACCTCCGTCGAGTCCCCGGCCACGCATGCTGCCGACAACGCCGACAGGCACACACTACTCAGCAATAGCCTTAGCCTGGCTGTGCTTCCCGACATCGCGCAATACTCCCCCTTGTTCGGATGATCAGTCGTTTCGCCGCTCCAGACCGAGCAGCGGAACGTCACTCCTTGTTTCTTTCAGCTGCGTCGATCAACGCACCTTCGCTTACCACCGATCCGTCGGCCAGGATTGCTGTGACGAACGCGCCATTAGGGCTCCCGTTCCTGGCCGGATTCACAGTGATGGTTACCTTGTCGCCGGGACTGAAAGTGTTCCGGTTCCATCCACGGCGGCCGAGATCCAGCGGATTGCTGGTTTCGACCCCCCATTTCACGGTGTTACCCTCGTCGTCGACTACCTCCAGCCGGATCCAGACGTGAGGATTCGTCCATTCCATGGCTAGCACCGTGCCCTCCAACACCACCGATCGGGAGCTGTCAAACGGCGACGATGAATGATGGGCGAACACAGGAAGTGCCAGAAGACCGAGAAACAGGGCCGCCAACGTGATGAGCGATAACCGGCCCGGGGTGGCGTACGAAGGAAATCTGCGGCTGATCGTATTCATAGTGGTTCTATGTGACTCCGGCGTTGACGAATGGCCCCCCCGGGAACCCGCCCTTGTTCTGCGAATTGCCAGCCCGCGGCACTCGGTTCGCCGGGATCAGGCGCCGGTGTCCGGATGGGCACCATAACTGTACCCTAATAGTGAATGCCGTTTTTTATTTAATGCCAGCCGCCCTGGATTGTCAACATGGATACTACGATCAGACCCACATGCTGATTGACTTGAGGTACCGCGACAATATAATAAATCTGATTCGGTATTTGCTCCGCCTTGCCGGGCAAACGGAAACAGGCGGTTGAACAAGGAAATCGCATAACATGTCCTGTTCCCTTCTTGCACAGCCTACCCGATCGTTAGTTCTGCCCATGCTCCTCCTGCTGTTCGCCGGCCCGGCCGTGGCGGCAGCTCCGATGGTGCCTGCCGGCAAGACGATCCAAATCGCCGAGGGCGTTTACCTGATTCCTGACCAGGGCATCGCACTCGTGCCGAACGTCGGCATCGTGGTAGGCGAAGAGGCCGTCATGGTCATAGATACCGGCATGGGCCCGGCGAATGCGGAGATCGTCCTGTCGGAAGTGCGCAAGATCACCGACCTTCCCATTCGCTATCTCGTGACAACGCATTTCCATCCCGAGCACAACTATGGCGCGCAGTCTTTTCCCGACGATACGATCATCATATTCTCGATGGCGCAGCAGAGGGACCTGGCGCGCAAGGGGGAAGAATATCGCAAATGGTTCTCCGAGATGTTCGGGGATGAGGTAAGGCAACTGCTCGAGCCGGTGGAGATCGTACCCCCCGATGTCACCTTCGAACGCAAGGCGCGGGTCGACCTGGGTGGGCTGCCGGTAGAGCTCCATTACTTCGGGCATCCCGCGCATACCGGTGGGGATACCGTGATTTACCTTCCGCAGCAGAAGGTTGTATTCGCCGGCGGCCTGGCGCCACACAACCTTTTTCCGATCCTGGCGGATGCCGATTCCAGCGTGAGCGGATGGCTGGAAAGCCTGGGCCCGCTGTCGGCGCTGGACGCAGAAATCGTCGTTCCGGACCATGGCGAGCTGGGGGATCCGACTTTGTTCCGGGAGGTGCGGGACTACTTCCAGTCGCTTCAATCCCGCGCCCTCGAGTTGAAGGGTAAAGGCGTCGGGCTCGAGAGCGCACAGGAAACCCTCTTCGAGGAATTCACGGAGCGCCACCCGGACTGGGGCGAGCCGCACTGGATCAGAAATGCGGTCGAACGGGTGTACGCCGAGGCGGAGTCTCGCTGACATGCAGGACGGGGGGTTCTTCCAGCGCCTCGATGCGGCACGCGTACTCGCGATCGCAGGCCTTTTCCTGGTCGCCGGCGGCATGGTCGTCGGTGAGATCTATGCCATCTATATCTCGCATGTGGCGAACGGGATAATAGGCCGGAACTGGAGCGGCGTTGTCGAGGCCGTTGGCCGCGGCGACCTTGCCGGGATGCGCGAACACTTCGGGGTGATCATCGATCTCAGCGAGAAGCGCGGCCGTACGATGACGGCCCATTCCCATCTCGCGGCCTTTGGCCTGCTCGCACTCGTCCTGGCGCTGGTGCAACCGTGGCTGGACCTGGATTCGCGAATGCGCCTGCGACTCGCAGTTGCGTTTATCGCGGGTTGCTTGTTGCTGGTCGGTGGCCTGTATGTGAGTTACTACGCCGGAGGTGCCTTCCTCTACCTGGCCGACATCGGCGGAATTCTCCTGATTCTCGTGGTCGCCGGCTTTGCCTGGGGGCTGAGGAACGTCAGGTCGAATGCGCTTCCCGTGCGGGAACAACTCGCGCGGGCGCTCGCTCCGGCCGCGAGCCGCTGGCTGGTCAAGAGCGGCCTCCTGCTGACGGTTCTCGGCATGACCTTCGGCCTGTTCTACGCCTGGCAGCTGGTTTCCACGGATGAACCCGCCGTCTACGCATCGATCGAGGGTGCGGCGGCCAGCCTCGCGGCCGGCGATGCCGACGCGGCCAGGTCGGACATCGCGCACTTCAAGCGGATGCAGTCGAAGATTGCGATCACGGCGGCCGCGCACTCTCATGCCGTCGAATTCGGTTTTCTGATGCTGTTGCTCGCCTTCGTGCAGCGCTATGTGATGCTCTCCGACAAGTGGCGGCTGCGCTGGGCACAAACCGTGACGGTGGGGGCCTTCGCACTGCCGGTCTGTGTTTACCTTGCGACGCTCTACGGACTCCGTGCCGCGGCTTTTTCCGATCTTTTCGGCGGCTTCGTCCTGGTCGGCCTGGCGGCCATGGCATATGGAATCGTACGGCAAACCGGCGCCGTTGACGCGGCATCATCCGGAGATGGAGGAACGACGTAATGGCTGAAACGCGCAGTTGGCACCTGCAGCTGGTCGTAGCGGGCCTGCTCCTGATTCTTGCCGGCTTCGTCTTCGCTCAGCTGTTCGCCTGGTATGCCGGCCACGAGCCTCGCCTGGTGGCGCACGACGCCTACGAGGCCGTATTCGAGGAGATTGCGCGCGGCGGTGAGTGGCACGCAATCGAAGCGGCGATCAGCAGCAACAGCGTCTCGCAGCGGCGCGCCGCCGACGTGCACGGTCACAGCATCAACATGGGTATCCTGCTGATCCTGGTCGGGCTATTCGCTCCCCTGGTGGGCGTCGCCGGCAAGCAGAACCGATGGTTCCTGGCGCTGACTGCCGCCGCGGTGGTCTATCCCGCCGGGCTGTTCCTGCAATTCCTCGGGCTGGGTATCGCCGGTGAGGTGGTCTCGGCGATTGGCGCCGTGGGCGCAATCGGTGCGCTCGCGGTGCTGCTGGTAAGGATCGCCCGGGCAATCGACGCCATCTAGCAGTCCGCGGCGTCACCTTTCAGCGGTGCCCGCAGCTGCCGATTCGTCTCATCGCATGCACCGATGAGCTTTGCGCCGCCGAATCGGCGAGCTGCCCCTGCTTTCCGCTCAATCCTTACCGGTCACCGGGACGGTTGTCCCTCAAAAGTTCACGCGCACGCCGGCGGTGTAATAGCGCCCCATCACGTCGTGAACCTTTCTCGACACCGGGTATGCGACGCCCGGGTTGTAATTTTCCGGGGCGACCAGGGGAGGCCGCTTGTCGAACGCATTCGTTACCGACGCGAACAGCCCGACGTCCCATCGTGGCAGCGCATACTCGAAGGTAAGGTCCGTATAGCTGACGGACCCGATATCAGCAAGGCCGTCCGCGAACACGGCCGGCAGGTCGCCGCCGGAGCGCGTCATCCCGTGGATATAGCGTTGCTGGGCAAAGACCGTAAACGTCTCGTTGCTCCACGTCGCCTGGAGCGATCCGCGCCACCGCGGCAATCCACCGTCGCGTCCGTCTACCGAGCCCAGGCCGGTAACGCCGGCAAACTCCACCGTCGGTGCACCGGCACCATTGTTTCGTTCGAACGAGTCCAGGTAGTTCGCAATGAGGCGCAGGCCCAGCGTACCGGACCCGAGCTCATGCACGTAAGACGCGTCGATGTCTATCCCCTTGGTGTGTATGCTCCCGATGTTCAGGGGCGAAAGCGAGACAGAGATCGGGAAGTTCTCCGGTGACGGATCGGTGTGCGACCCGGGGCGGTCGATGAGGCTGCACAGGGGATCCGTTCCGCCGGACGCGTGACATACGTTCAGCGCGGTCTGCTGTTCCACCGAGGTAATCGCCTTGGTGATTTCCAGGTCGTAATAGTCGACGGACAAGGTGAATGCCGGCATCCAGCGCGGCTGGAAAATGAAGCCGTAGGTCATCGTGTCGCCGGTCTCGGGTTCCAGCGTTGGATTTCCACCGCTCTTTCCCATGGTGATTCCAATTATTCCCGTGAGAGGATCCTCAATACCGTCGATACCGAACTGCTCGCCTGCGAACAGCTCGCTGTGGCTCGGTGCACGGATATCGCGAGAGGTCGTTATCCGGAAGCGCAGGTCCTCTATCGGCTGATAACTGAATCCAATTTTCCAGACCGAGTCCTGTCCCGAGGTGCTGTAGTCGACATTGCGAAACGCACCGTTGAGCTCCAGGCGATCCCCGAGCGCGCCGTCCGTCATGAGGGGTACGACCGTCTCGACGAAGACCTCCGTGACATCATATCCGCCTTCGGCGACGCCGACGTTCGCCACGCTGGAGGGCAAGCTGCTCCATACACCGCGTATACCGGTGGTATTCTGCGGGATAGCAGGGTTCGCGTTGGAGTACTGCGAAATGCCCTGGTCGCGGTAGCTCGCGCCAATTACGCCGGCGATCGGCCCGGCCCAGCCTTCGAAAAGATCCCCGCCAATGTCGAAACCGATCTCATCCAGTTCGTTTGTCGCACCGTACAAGACGTCGCCAATGACGTAATCAATGGCGCCCTGCGAAACCCTTCCCTCGCCGAAGATATTGGCGGGCACGCAACCGGGATGCCGCCCGGGGTCGGTAAGCGCAACACGGCAGACGATGTCGCCGGTCACCGGGTCGGTAACGGCATCCAGGGCGGCCGCCAGGCGGACCGGTGAATAATCGGCCGACGCATTGTCGAACTCCGCCTTGCCCCGGGTGTAATAGGCGTTCCATCGCCATTTCTGTGCAACGGACCCGGTCAGGCCGATCGTAGCGGCCAGGGACTCATTCTCGGATGCCGAATCCGCGAATCCGAAGTCTCCCAGTATCCGGGCCAACCGGAAGCTCGGCGTGCCGGTGTCATCGAGGACGGTCTGCACGTCCTGCGGCAGGAATGCGTTACCGCTGAAGATCGTCATCTGGGGGCCCGGTACAAACAGCTCATGCGCCCGATAATACGTTTCCGATTTGCCTAGACTCGCCTGCACGAAGCCCGTAACGGAGTCCGTGAAATCGAAGCTGACCCGCCCGAAAACCGACTGCGTTTCGAGCTGGCCTTGCAGCGTAGACGACCTCCAGTGGGCGCCGTCGCCGCCGACGGAGAACGCCGGGGTCGCGGAGATCTGGCCCATATCCATCGGTGCAGCCTCACCACTCGGAAGGAAGTGGTAGCCGGCCAGCGGACCCGAAACGATGAGGCCACCGTGCGTCCAGGTATTCATGCGCGCATTGGTGATTTGGACGAACGGATTAGCGGCAGTGCCTGCGCCGACGATCATCGCTTCCCGGACCCACTCCTCCCGGTCCTTCTGGTTCGGAATGCCATCGTCGTCTGTCGCCTCTACGCTGAACAGCACGTGCATGCGACCGTCGAGCAGCTCCGTGCCGCCAGCCAGCCCCATACGCCACGTGTCGCCGTCCGAGTTACCTGAACGCCCGACCTGCGCAAAGCCTTTGATGCCTGAAAAGTCATCGTCGAGCACGTAGTTGACGACGCCGGCAACGGCATCGGCACCGTACACGGCGGAAGCGCCTGCGGTTACCACCTCCACTCGCTCCACAAGGAGCTGCGGCAGCGTATCGACATCGACCGCGCCATTGGTGCTGGTCGGCGGTACGCGCCTCCCGTCGAGCAGGATCAGCGACCGAATCGAACCGACGTTGCGCAGGTTCAGGTAGTTCCCGGCCTGCGGCTCGTCCGTTCCCAGCTGCCGTCCCTTCCTGGTGCTGGTGGAACCGCCGAATTGCGGCAGCTGGTTCAGCCCGTCGGCAATGCCGCTCGGCGCCGCTCGCGTGAGATCCTCGTCGTCTATCGCGGTCACCGGTGTGGGCATCTCGTACGCGCTGAATCGGGTGATGCGGCTGCCGGTAACGGTAATCTCCTCGACCGCGCCGGCGTCCGGCCGGCCGCTCGCCCCTTCCTGGGCCCAGAGCGACGTGGCCCCGCCAGACAGAGCCGCGGCAACTGCCAGTGAGACAAACGTACGCGCCGTGTTGAAGCGCCGGTACCTGAGAGGCCTTTACTCGAGATAGGGAATCAGCCGGCCAAATACGATCACCGCGGTCCAGAATACGAGGGACAGGAAGGCAATCGTCCTGGCAGTCATCTCCGGTACGGCCTCACCCGCTTCCAGCTTTTGGTGCACCGCAAACTTGAACCAGACCGCGTTCAGGCCTGCCAACAGCACGAGGAGCATCTTGATGCGGAATGAAAGGTTGGGGTAGTAGCGAAACGGATCGGCGAACAGGAAGCCGATGCCGGTGATGAGATTGATCGCGAAACCGACGCCAACGATCGGCAGGAAGCGGGTTACCGCCTTCAGCGGCACGCTGGCAGCGACACCAAGATACCTGAGATCGATGATGTAAATCGAGCCGATCAGCAGGATAAGTCCGAAGAAGTGGAGCGTCTCCAGCGTCGGAAAAACCCACGCCGTATCGAGGATCATTCGCGCGAGCGCGCTGTTCTCCATCCATGTGAGGACGTTCTGCATGTCCAATTTTTCCTAGAAGTAAGCGACGTCGACGTAGGCGATCAGCCGGCCGGCGACGATGACGCCGATCCAGACCACCACAGAGATCGCGGCGAGCGTCCGGGCACTGGAACCGCTGCCGTCGGAGGCACCAGTGTCATTGCTTTCAAACCACTGCCGCCAGCCCTTCCACAGCAGCACGGCACCCACCACCAACAGCACGGCTTTTACCCGGAACGGGTTACTTTCAACGAACGTGCCGGCACTCGCGATGAACAGCATGCTCCCCGAAATAACGTTAACGATGAGTCCGACCAGGGCGACCTTGAACAGCGGCCGCATGGCAGCAACGGGGATAGCCGGAGCAAAACCCAGTATGCGGAAATTGATCATCAATACGATGCCGACGAGGATCGCCATTCCCACGGCATGGCCGCTCAGGATGATCGGGTAACCCCAGCTGGTTTCATGCACTAACCGTGCAATGCCGGTCGTTTCGAGCCAGTCAAACAATGTCGTTTTCTCTCTGTGTTGTAACGGATGGCTACGCTTTGTACTTCAGTGATAGAGGGTATCGCGGGGCAGCTCACCGAATTTGCGCCTGTAGGCGGCGCAGAAGTGACCGAGGTGGTGGAATCCGTAGTTCATGGCGATCGTCGTCACCGACGCTCGTCCCCTCTCGACGCTACTCAGCTCACGGCGGACCAGCTCCAGCCTTATGTCCTTCAGGTACCGCATCGGCGTGGTATTCAGGTGAGCTTTGAAGCCGGCGAACAATGTCCTGGTACTGACGTTGACAGCCTCGGCTATCTGCTCGGGGTCTATAGGCTCCCCGACGTTGTTTCGTATGAACTCCTGGGCCTTTGCAATGTAGGCCGGCCGAGGTCTCGCGTTGCCTTCGGCAATCTCTTCCCGGTAATTATGATCCAGGCAGTTGACCAGTCCGGTAATGAGCAGGGAAGCCATTTGTTTTCGGGCTATCGCGCTGCTGCTGATTCCCCCGTCATCGGTCAGCGCCGTCGTCATGAAGCGCAAGAGCGCTGTGATTTCCCTCGCCCGCGAGGTCATCAGCGGGACCGCCGGCGCGAATTCGACCGGGAGCTCGATCCGCCGGCCAAGCTGCTGCTCGACGTGCTCCTCGAGATCCGGACGTTCCACCCGGACGATGAGCTGCTCACAGCCGGGGCCGAACTTCATATCCACGCCGACGGTCGGCGAGATCATCACGGCCTGCTCGGCACTGCAGTGCACTTCCTCGTCTCCGATGATGGCGTGCGCTTCGCCGCGGATGGGAATCTGCAGCAGGAAGAAGTCTCGAAAGAGATCCGGCCGGACCCTGACTCGCGCCCCGTGGCGATGATAGATCAGCGATACACCCTCGATGCGGGCGCGGCTGATACAGACGTCCAGGACCTGCTTCGAGCCGACGATATCCAGCTGGTGCGGCACGAACAAGTCGCTGATGTGTTCCCGGGCAGCATCCAGATCGTCCGTCAGATACGGATCGCGCGACGCAAGGCGCGGCGCCAACCTCGACAATTCAGGAACCATGTACACCCCCTTACCGGCGGGCGTCGCACTTAGCAGCGCGCGCCCGCTCTAATCCTGCTCACTTCATCTTTTACGCTAAAAGTCAGTGTTTTATCAAGTATGAAAATCAGCCTTCACCGCAAGGCACCGGGTTCCACGTCGAACCGTCCGGAAGCCGCTTGAAATGCGTGCTGGTGATGAATTCCCGGGACAGGTACGCCGGATCCTCGACCACGGTAGTGACAATCAACCAGTCGTCACCAAATACCGATATGCGGTCGTAATATTCCGTAAGCACCGTATTTGCGCTATACGGGACGCCGTTCTTGCGCAGGTACCCGGCCGTCAGGTTCGTCGTTACGACCTTCAGCCCGCTTTCCTGCCAGTTCGCCACCGAGTCGCCCTGCAGGGAAGGCCGGGTGCTGGTTGCAGATGCCGGGTCGAAATGGAAACGGCGCGTCTGCATCCCGTGGTCCGTTTCCAGCCGAAGCGTCTTGTCGTCGTCCCACTGGAGCCGCACGCGCATCGGGTTACGCATCAGGCCGGCCGCACCGAACGGCTTGCAGGTATTGGCTTCCGTCTCGGGATCCCAACGCAGCGTCGCGCGCTCGCCCTCCACGTTCAGCGGCAGGCTGGCGATATCCCCTTTCGGCGGCGTCATCATGCGCCACCGCCAGTCCTCGGTGACGACCGAGACCCAGTAGCCCGTGAGGTCGACCGGCGCCCCTTCCCGGTCTTGCCGGCGCACCGGCTCATCGCGCGTTCGGCAATCGGCATTGATGTCGTAGTCGCATTCCGGCGGAGGCTCCGCCGCGCTCAGCGGTTCCGACTGGTCCTGTCCGAACGAAGCGGCGGGCAGCATGAGCATCCCCAGCAGCAGCGGCAGGCCCCTTTTGCCTGTTACGGCACTCCTATTTCGCCCATACGGCCTCATTCGAACTTCTCGTCATCCTTGAAGCCCCATCGGAAGCCGTCGGCCGGTCTTTCTATGGTTCTCAGCAACAGGCGGTGGTCTTTCGCGTTACGTCCCGGAAGCCCCGTAATGATCACGAAGTCGCCCGGCTTCAGCGTGCCGCGATCGATGCCGTATCGCCCCAGGGACGCCGCCCCGCCCCATTCCACCGCGTAGCGGATGCTGTTGCCGGCGTCGTCTTTCACAAGGACATGAACGAAGGAGTGCGGGTTGCGGAACATGAAGGCAGCGAGCTCTCCTTCGATCTGCGCGGTTTCCCCTTCCACATAGGTCGCGGGAAACGAATGATGCGCCCAGGCCTGCGGCCCGAATGCGAAGGCGAATGCGCACACGATACCGGCGGCGACAGCCGCGAAGCCGGTTCTTGCTGTCATCTTCATTAGTGACTGCCTCTTTGCGTGAGTTCGTTGTAGATTGCCTCGACAAATGCCTGCGGCGTCCAGTCACCTGATGTGTCGGCATAACGTGGATCGAACCCGGACGTGGGGCGGGTCGCCTGGATCTCCGCGAGCGTCAACCCCTCATTGATACGTTCCTGGACGATGTTCCTTATGATCGTCAGCATGTCCCTGTACTCCACCACCTCCGACTCGTCGCAGAGGCGACCCCGCCCGGGGATGATCAGCGTGCCGCCTTCCTGAAGGGCCTCCGGCACCGCAATGCGGATAATGGTGTTCAGGGCATCGATGATGCCTTGCAGCGTGCCGCCATTCTCTACGTCGATGTACGGGTAGCCGGTCATCACGAAGATACCGCCCGCGGCGATGACGTCCGACTTGCGGAAGTGAACGATAGTGTCACCGTCGGTGTGCGCGTTCGGCTGGTGAAAGAGACGCACGGCTTCACCGTTGAAGTAGAGGTCTTTCCTGTCGGTGAAGTAGGTCGACGTCGGCCATGACTCGTACGGCAATCCCATCGCAGTCATGGTCACCATTGCATTCTCATGAGAATAAACGGCGGCGCTGCCGCTCTCCGGATGGGAGGGCGGCACGTTGACGTTGATCGCTGTATTGCTGTTGAAAAGAGCATCGCCGGCTTCGGCGGCTGCCCTGTTGCCGGCGATGTGAGTGGCATGCGCGTGGGTATTGATGATGTGCCGGATCGGCTCATCCGATATCGAGCGGATGTGCGCGAGCATGGCGTCCGTTTCATTCTCACCCAGCGTATCCACCAGCAGGACCCCCTGGTCACCCGCCTGGACGACGGCGTTCGACTCGGCGCCCACCAGCATGTAGATGCCGTCGCGGACGTGCAGGACCTCGACTCCCTCCCCGGCCGAAGCCGCGACCGTTTGCTGCCCGCTGCAGGATGCCGATGCCAGCACCAGCGCCGCTGCCACGGTCCTGCAGAACACAGGCCGCAATGCCCGGCGCGAAGAACCGTTCCGCCTACTGCTCACGGCGCGCCTCCAACTGTTCGAAATAGGACGGATACATGGTCTCGGCGCCGCCGTGTGCAGCCTCGAGCGGAATATCGTACTTCTCCGCGAATTCATCCTGGTACGGGTTCTTCCACGGATAGTAGTGCGGTACGTCCCCTTCTTCCTGGCCGGCGAGCTCGGTAACAACCTCGCATTTCCAAGGTGGAATCGACTTCTGCAGGTTGAGGGTGTAATTCGTCGTGTGGATCAACGGCTCCGTCAGGTAATCCGGGTCCTGGACGATTCGGGCAACCGTCAGGTGGTTGTCGTGGCGAATGTAATAGACCACGATGGTGGCACGGTCGCTCCTGGGTACTCCATTGCGCCTCGAATAACCTTCCTTCAGGTGCGTCGTCGTGATCTTCAGCTTGTCGCCTTCCCATTCGCCGGTCGAAAAGCCCTGGTAGGCGTGCGGCGCGTATTCCGGGGGATGCGCCCGGCCGTCCATGTACACCGTCTGCTTCTCTTCCCCCCACTGCCGGTGCGACTTGTAGGCGAGAAGCTTCTGCGTGAACGGATCGCGATCCTGCCAGATACGAAAATTCGTCCAGAAGACCGTGTAGTCCAGGGGCAGCTGCGCGCACTGCCGCTCCGGCTGGTTGATCAGTGAAGGATTCCAGTTCAGCGCCCGCTCGCGCGCCGCGTCATTGATCGGAAGCCCGGTGTAGTCCGCGATATCGGGACCGGTACCGACCTCGATCCAGTCCTCGTGATACGCGACGAACCAGTTACCCGACAGGTCTATCTCGGCGTTGCCGGGGCCCGCGCTCAACAGCAGCACTGCGCAGGAGAGCCCCCCAAAAAGACGTCGTATCATGTGTGTCACAGCTTCTCCACGCAGCGGTGCCGGTGCCGGCGCCGGGTATCCTGCTCACCCCGGAGGCCGCGCGTGCCGGCACGAAAACCAGTCCTCAAAAGCGAGCGGAACTCCATTTCGCCGGCACCTCGCGACCCGTGATCGAGTCGAGGAAACGCTCAACCGACAGGGTGGTAACGTCACCGGGTTCGCCGAGGCGCTCGTTGGCACCGAAGTGCTCCACGTGATCCAACGCCAGGACATCGACCCGCACGCCCGCATTCTGCAAGGCCTCGGCCAGCCCGCGGGCCTGGGCGTCGCTACCCGGAACCGGCGACTCGTCATGATTGACGTGGATCAGGAGGAACGGGGGAATGCCTTTGCGGGGTTCGGCATGTGCAACCGGCACATGGTCCTGCCAGCGTTCGCCGAAAAGTGCCTGGTTTCGCTCGGCCCCCTGTTCCCCGGTCGCCACGCCGTATCCACCCTCGTTGGCAATGACGCCCTTCAACAGGTCCAGGTCTTTGCCGGCATTTCTCAGGAACGTCTCATCGGTTGCGACTTGCGCCACCAGTGTGGCTCCTGCCGAATGCCCCATCAGGAAGATCTGCCCCGGGTCGCCCCCGAACTCGTCGATGTTGTCGCTCACCCAGGCCAACGCGTTCGCGACGTCCTGGACGTTTCGCGGATACTTGCCCTCCGGCAGGAGGCGATAGTTCACGCTGACGAAAACATAGCCGAGCTTGCTGACGAAGTACTCCGGCTTCGGATCCAGGTCCTTTGAGGAGGCCTTGTCACCGACGCGGAAACCGCCGCCGTGCACGAACACCATTACCGGCGCGCCTTCGATCTGCGGCTCCGGCGTGTAGACGTCGAGGCTGGTGAACTGGGTGTCCTCGGCCGATGCGTCGTAGACGATGTCGCGATACCAGGTCTGGAGCGTAAACGCCCAGGGGCGATGGGAGAGGCCGCCGCCAACGTGCACGTGGGCGCGCTCGCTCGGGTGTGCGACGGCATCTGCCGGCAACGTCACGCTGCCGGCCGTCAACAGCCCGGCCAGCAGCGTGATCGCGAGCGGTCGCCCGGTCACTCGAACTCGAACCTGATGGACATGCCCCACTCGCGCGGCCGACCGACTGTGCCGTCGTCGATCTGCAGGAGCGGGCTCATGAAGCCGCCGGTGGAATAGCGCTCGTCGGTCAGGTTGGAGCCGAACACCGACAGCTCCCAGCGGGCATCGGGCGGAGTCAGTACCGCACGCGCCTGCAGCAAACCGAAGGCCGGAACTTCCCATTTCTCACCGGTGAAGCTGGTGCTCTGGTCACCCGGGATGTAGTGGCGCATGTAGCCGCTGGTGTAGTTGTAGTCAGTGCGCAGCAGCAGTTCATAGCCGGTGGATCCGACAGAGTTGATCCACTGGATGCCACCCGAGAACTGGCGCTCCGGCGCCCGGCCAAACTTCGCGTCAGCCGACAGGTCATCGCTCACGCTGTCGGATATGCTCGTATAGCCGGTGTCGAGGAAGCCTGCGTCGAAGTTGATGAGCAGCTGGTCGATGGGCCGGTAGATGACGCTCAACTCCATACCCTCGGCTTCAGCAGCCGCGGCGTTCTGCCGGATAAACGTCGGCAGGATGGCGCCGGTAGCAGGATCACGGACCGTGCCATCGAGCTGGATGTCTTCCCACTCGGTCTTGAAGAGCGTGGCGTTGACCCTCAGCCGCCCCTCGAGCCAGTCGGAACGAACGCCGATCTCGTAGCTGTCGATCGTCTCGGGATCGTACGGGTAGTCCGCTTCGAGGTTCGGCAAACGCACCCGCGCGACGCCGCCGGCGTTATAGCCCTGCGAGAAGCTGGCGTAGGCCATCAGCGTGTCGCTGAACTGGTTGCTCAGCACCAGGCGGTACGTATCCTTCTCGAAGGAGTCCTCGGTCGGCTCGGTGCGCCCCAGGTTGGCCAGCTGGTAGCCTCCGCCGACCAGGTGCCCCGGTATGTCCGCGAGACCCGGGGTGTCCGGCGCCGGGATCAAGACCCAATTCTTGTTGGTCTGGTCGTGGTAGCGACCGCCCAGCGTGACTGCCAGGGTATCGGTGATGTCGAAGGTAAGCTCGCCGAATACTGCCCACCCTTCCTGCTCTTCTTCCGCCATGTCATACGGGTTGGCCTGCAGGAACGGTAGCCGCACGCAGGGAACCACCGAGGGATCAGGGTTAGCGCAGTACTCTGTCGCGCGAAGATCAGCAAAACTGAACCGTGGGTTCGGTCCGCCGCCCTCGTCCCAGTCCCAAAGCGCCCAGCGGTAGAAGCGATCCTTGACGTTCGTGTTCCAGGCATACAAACCCGATACCCAGCGGATGCGGCCGAAATCACCGCTGAGCTGGAGTTCCTCCGACCAGCTCTCGCGTTCGGCATAGGTGCCCTGCGAGAAGTAATCGACCGGCGCGGCATCGAAGTTGATGTAGTGCCAGCTCTTCAGGTCGTTGAAGTTGGTCAGCGAGTACAGGCTGATGTTGTCGTTGAAGTGGTAAGTGAGGTGAAGGTTGTAGTTTCCTTCATCAACCCGAACCCCCGGCGGACCGTTGTAGTTGTCCACGGTTTCCAGGTCACCGACCCGCCCGCCCGGGCATCCCGGCACGTTGTTCTGGCAGTCGTACGGCACACCCATTGCGACGTAGTACTGGTGCATGGGGATCTGGAAACCCAGGCCGGGATCGATACCAGGCTCGCCCGGATCGAAGATGTGCAGGGTGTAGTTCGGCTGCGTGCTGCGGCTCCTGCTGTCCTCAAGCGTCAGGCGCGCATCGAACTGGTCCGTCGGTTTCCACAGGAAATCGGCGCGAAGCGCCCGGTCATCGATCTCCCCGGTTGCCCTTCCGGTAATGATGCTCTTGACATAGCCGTCGCGCTGTTCGCTTGCGAAGGTGAACTTCGACTTGAGCGTGTCGGAGAAGGGCAAGTCGGCGTTGAGACTTATATCACGCCTGTTGTAGCTGCCGACCGTCGCGGTCGTGCGCACGCCGAATTCATCGGCAGGCAGCTGCGTGAAGATGCGGATCGCGCCACCCGTGGTGTCGCGCCCGAAGAGCGTGCCCTGGGGACCCCGCAGCACCTCGACGCGCTCGATCTCGGCGACGCTGCGCTGGCCGATGCCGACAAAGCTTTGCTGGAAGACACCGTCGACGAAGATGCCCGCACCGGGGATACCGCGGATGGAGAACTGCGGCACGGCCTGGCCCGACGTACTCGACGAAATCACCACGTTGGGTGCGCTCGCGATGACGTTGTCCAGCCGCTCGATGCCGCGTGTCTCCATCTGGTCACCCGTTAGGGCCTGCACGGACACGGGCACCTCCTGGATGCCCTCATCACGGCGCCGCGCGGAGACGACAATTTCCTCAACCCCGGCGTCTGCGCCGGCCTGTGCATAAGCAGGCAAAGGTAAGGGCAGCACGGCAAAAGGAGCTGCCACGACCAGAATTCTAGTGAACCACTGTTGCATAGGTAAGATCCCCCTCCCCCGGGAAAGTCTCTTCAATTTGACCGGATAAGCCGACCGCGACTATCCGGTGGCTGCAGTCCCCTGTCCCGGGAATGCATAGGCGGGTTTCCGGGCAGGCGGCAGGGCCCGGTTGGCACGCGGTGGAACCGCGGGTTCCCGGCCGACGGAAGATCGGCATCCAATGGGGGTATCGCGACAGGGAGCCGGGCATGCAAAGCCCGTGCTCCCCGTCGGATGGCCTTCAGGCGAGCGACTTGTCAAACAAGGCGAGCATGCGGCTCCATGCCCTTTCCGCGTGGGCCTCGTCGTAGACCGGCGAATCGGGAGGGCACCAGCCATGCATGGTCCCTTTGTAGACCTCGATCTCGGCGTCCAGCCCCGCGTCGGCAAAGGCTTCCCTCAACGTGTCCTTGGCCTGCGGATCCTTTTCGTCGTCGTTTTCGGCGATCGCAATGAGGAAATCTGCCCGCATTTTCGGGATGAGGAGATGCGGGCTATCGTCCGCATCCGTCGCAAGGCCGCCGCCGTGGAAGCTCGCCCCCGCACCGACCCGATCCGGCCGCGTAGCCGCGGTGCGCATGACCATCGGTCCGCCCATGCAGTAGCCGATGGTGCCGATCGCCCTGGTGGTGTCCACGGCATCCTGCTGGTCCAGCCAGCCGATGAAGGCCCTGGCGTCGGTAACGTGCGTTTCCGGCGTCAGCTGACCGGCGAGCGGGAACACGATGTTGCGCGTTGCCTCATCGGCAAAGCTCGCGCCTTCCGGCACGACCGGCGATGCGACGGTGCGGTAGAACGGGTTCACTACCAGGACGGCGTAACCTTCCTCGGCCAGCCGCTTGCCCATGGCGCGAAAAGCCGTCCGCAGGCCCAGGATATCCGGCCACACCAGCACGGCGGCGCTGGCGCCGCCCGCCGGATGCACGAAATAGCAGTCCGCGTCGCCATCCGGCGTTTTGATGATCACATCGGATTCGGTAACGTCCACCGCATGTGCCGCGTGCGGCAGCATGAGAGCGGCCATCCCGGCCGCCGAAAGTGCTCCGAATTGTCGCCGGTTGATTGTCGCTTTCTTCAGGTACTCCGCCCATTCATCGGGCGTATGGTTATCGCACATGATCCCCTCTCTCTTCTGCGTGGTAAAGCAAGTGCACCTTTGCCACGGTCCCCCGACCAGGCAACACGGGTCTTTTGATCCGGCGCACCCTGGACATTGCCTCGCGCCGTCACACCGACCTGTAATGATTACTGTTTCGAAACGTGCCCGATGCCCTTATAGTGGCGAAACTGAAACCGGGAGTCCATCCGTCATGCCAATTCCGCGCATTACCCTCACCGCCGTCCTCCTCGCCGCCGCCTCCTGCGCTTTCGCGCAAGGTAACTACAACGAGCATCCGCTGGGCGAACATACCTTCCAGGAGTACGACATCCCTTACCGGGCCGACGAGATCTCCATTTCCGTACCCGCCTTCGGCGACCTGGAGTACAAGCTCAGCATGCGTGAGGGCGATGTGGCGGTGTACACCTGGGATGCAGGTGACCTCGCCAAGGCTGAATTCCTCACGTCGGAATTCCACGGTCACAACACACCGACCCCCGAGCGGCCGGGCGACCTGATGTTCTACCGTAAGGCACAGGGTGCCGAGGAAAGCGGCATGCTGGTGGCGCCGTTCGACGGCGATCACGGGTGGTACTTCCTGAACGGATCCGATCAAGAGATCGTCGTCACGCTCAAGGTCTCCGGCTTTTACGAGCTCATTCCCGGGCAGCTCGCGGAGTAACGCCCGAGCCGTTGTCAAGCAGGCGTCACGCGGCTACAGGAATCATTTTCAGGAATCAATCAAGGCGCTAGCAAAAGCACGGCAGTCGATCCCCACCCGACCGTGCCGTAGAAGAAGCGCCATGCCGTGGGGCTCGGCCGAAAGAATCGTCCTGCGCAACTGCCCGTTGAGGCGCTCGAGCCGCATCGGCAGCGTGCGCCTGAAATGGGCACCAGGAATGTTGCGTTCGACGCAACACATTCGTGCAAGCCAATACCCGTTGAAAGCGATATCTTCGTTGGACCATCAGCTCCGCGGCGGAGTGTGGCTGTGGACCGTCGAACGTTGGTTCCGGGATGCAGGCAGAGTGACTTTCCACATCACAAGAGAGAATTCCAAGAACGGCACCGATACATCCTGCAATTGACACGAATATTTGGCACTTCATCCAGCTCGTCACTGAGGGGGAAGACACCATGAAAACCCATGATATCCGTGACACACACAGGGACCGACGCGTCGCGTCCGGACCTGCCGGCAAACTGCCACTGGCGGCAATGCTGGGCTGCGCCGGGCTGGTGGGCGGCCCGGACATGGCGACCGCTCAACAGACTGCCGGCGGCATTGAAGAGATCACCGTGACCGCGCAGCGCCGTGAACAGAGTTTGCAGGACGTGCCCATCTCGATATCGGCGTTCACGAGTGACGACATCGAGAAGAATATGTTTGCCGATGTTTCCGAATACCTCACTCAAACGCCTAATGCCAGCTTCATCTCGAACGGCGCGCGGTCGCGCCGGCAGATATCCATTCGCGGCGTCACCAGCTTCGCCGGCCCCGGAACGACGGGCTTCTACGTTGACGATTTCAGCGTCTCTGAAAGCACGATCAACCCGCCGATCATGGACATCGAGCGCATCGAGGTGCTGCGTGGGCCGCAGGCAACCTATTTTGGCCGCAATGCGCTGGGAGGCGGGCTCAGCATCACGTCGAAGAAGCCGACCGATGAGCTCGCGGGTTCGGTCATGGTCGATTATTCGCGGTTTGCCACGGTGGACCTCGAAGGGGTACTCAACGTGCCCATTGTCAGTGACGCGCTGGCTATCCGCTTCAATGCCAAGTCGGTCAGTTCCGACGGCAACATCCGGAACATCCACCCGATCGGTGGCGGTAACAGCCAGGACTACGACTACTTAAAAAGCGCGCTGCGCTGGACCCCGACCGACAACCTGACGATCGACGCTACGTTCCAGTACGCGACCGAGGAGGTCGGTATGCGCGAGGGCGTGCCTTCGGGCGTGTTCTCGAATTTTGCCGGGAACGTGCTGTATCGTGACGCTTTCCCGGACCGCGATGGAGATGGGAGGGGCGATCCACTGATCGACGAAGTCGGATTTTTCCCTGGAAACACCAACCGCACGAATTTCAATTTCCCGCAGAGCGTCGGTACGACCATGCGCAACGGTGTGGTGAAGACCGATTACGAGACCAATGGACTGCTGTTCACGAACATCACCGGCTATATTGACTCGGATTTCTTTCTGGCCGGTGACATCGACGGAGCCAGCATCGACGCCTTCAACGAGTTTCGTAACATCGAGAACCTGAGCGTCAGCTCCGAGTTTCGGGTACAGAACACCGGTGACAGCCGCTGGAAATGGAACGCCGGCGTCATCTACGCTCGCGACGAAGGAGAAAGCTGGAACCGGACTATCGTCGGCTCGTGGATGCCACTCGGCCTTCCCGACGGCTTCGTGATCGACCGCGACGACTCCACGAACCAGACGGACTACTGGGCAATCTTCGGGCAGCTCGACTATGACGTCAGCGATCAGCTGACGCTGTCGATTGGCGGCCGGTACAGTGACGAGCAGAAGGAGGCGAGCATCCAGGGCTTTTCCGGAACGCTGGTCCACACGGTCCAGTTCGAGGATTCCTTTACCGACTTCTCACCCAGGTTGGCAGCGACGTATCACCTGACCGACGAAACCACCTTGTACGCGACGATTTCCAAGGGTTACAAATCCGGTGGCGTGCAGGAAGCTCCCATACCGGAGTTCCAGACCTTTGACCCCGAGGAGTTGTGGAACTACGAGCTCGGCATCAAGGCAGACTTGCTCGACAACCGTATACGCCTGAACGCCGCGTTGTTCTACATGGACTGGACCGACCTCCAGGTTTCTTTCCAGGAAAACTACATCGATGAAAACGGCGATTTCCAGCTGTTCGGCGGTGTCAACAATGCCGAGGCCGCGACCAACAGGGGTGCGGAACTCAGTGTCACCGCGCTGGTGACCGAGGACCTGCTGGTCAATTTGAACGTGGGTTATCTCGATGCCCAGTTCGACGACTTCGTGGCACTGATCGACGGACAGAACCACGTCCTGGACGGCTACACCATCCCGAATGCACCGAAATGGACGGTTTCCGCCAACGCCGAGTACAACTTCAGGTTGAGTGACATCGGTGATGGCTACATTCGCCTCGAGTACAACTTCCGCGACGAGATCAACCCGACCACGACGTCGCTGATCTACGACGGCTTCCCGTGGGACGTACCGAGCTACAACTTCGTCAATCTGCGCGTAGGCCTGGAGCGTGATAACTTCCGAATTGTCGGTTACGTCGAAAACCTGTTCGACGAGACCTACTACACGAATGCGTACCAGAAGGCTTTCGCGGGCGGTCTTTTCATCGAGCCTTCATTCCAGACCTACGGGGTGCGGCTCACGTATTTGTTCGGCAACCAGTGAGACAGGAATCAGCATGCATTCGATACTGAAGTTGGGCGCCATCGTGCTGGCCGTTTTTTGCGGCACTCAAGCGATGGCCCAGGACCGGATCGCTCTCGTAGGCGGCTCGGTGGTCGACATCGAGACCGGAGAGGCGCTCGACAACGCCGTCGTACTGATCGAGGACGAGCGCATCGCCGCGGTCGGCAAAACCGGTGAGGTAGAGGTTCCTGCCGGCACCGAGACGATTGACGCCTCGGACCTCTACCTGATCCCCGGGCTCATGAACATGCACGTTCACTTCGGCCTGGTGCTGCCCGGCAAACTGTCCGCCGAGCTGGCCAATGAGACCGAAGGCGAGCTGACGCTGCGCATGGCCAAGAACGCCTACGACTCGCTGCTGGCTGGCGTCACGACGATCCGTTCCCCTGGCAGCGACCGGCATGGCGACCTGGCGCTCAGAAAGGCCATCGCGAAGGGCGAAGTCCACGGCCCGCGCATTTTCAGCGCCGGCGAAAGCCTCGTGATCACCGGAGGGCACGGCTCTGGTAGCGGCATGACCTACAACGATGGCCCGTACGAACTGGTCAAGGCTGCGCGGCGCGAGATCAGCGCCGGCGCCGATTGGGTCAAGATCATGATCTCTGGCGGCATCGCCACCGATGGCGGCGGGCTGGCGGAGGCCCTGATGACCCCGGAGGAGATCGAGGCCGTGATCGACGCCGCACACCGTTTCGGCGCCAAGGTCGCGGCCCATTCCGGCTCTTCGCGAGCCACCAGCATCGCGGTCGACGCGGGCATCGACAGCATCGAGCACGGTTATTTCCTCGACCGAGCGGTGCTGAAGAAGATGGCAAAGGCGGGTACCTGGTATGTCCCGACGATAGTCGTGAGCCAACCGGCCAGTGCGGATTTCTTCGAGCGTATCGGCTCGCCGCAATGGTACCTCGAGCGTCGCGAATCGGCGGGCAAGGAGCACTGGAAGGCGCTGCAGATGGCCATCGAGGAAGGCGTCAAGATTGCGCTCGGCACCGACCAGATGCCGCACGAGCCGAATGACGGCACGACGGCAACGGCACGCGAGGCGCAGTACTACGTCGAAGCCGGCATGACGCCGCTCCAGGCGCTGCAGTCCGCGACCATTCAAACCGCGCGCATGCTCGATGCCGATGAGGACATCGGTTCCATCGACGTCGGCAAGTACGCGGACATTGTGGCCGTGCCGGCCAATCCGGCCACCGACATCAAGGCGCTGCGGGAAATCCGCCTGGTCATGAAGGGCGGGAAGATATACCGGGACGAGCGCTCCTCGCGTGAACGGGCTGTGGCAGGCCATGGACCCCGATGAAGCGAGAGGTCTTCCGCCGCCGTAGCCAATAGGCTCGGCGGCGACGGCTTCGTGGCTCAGAGATTATCTTCGAAGTAGTTCGCGATCTTCGTGTAGACGTGCAGCCGCACGTTCTCGAGGCCGTGGTGCTCATTGGGGTAGACCATCATGTCGAACTGCTTGCCGGCTTTGACCAGCGCGTTGGCGAATTGCAGCGTGAAAGCCCACTTGACGTTCTCATCGCCCGTGCCGTGGATCAGCAGCAGGTCGCCTTCGAGCCGGTCGGCGAAGTTCTCCAGGTTGACCGCTTCGTAGCCCTCGGGATGCTCGTCAAGCTGGCCCATCCAGCGCTCCACGCCTACAGCCTGGTAATTCTCGAGGTTGATGACCGGCGCGACGCTGACGGCGACCTGGAAGTGCGGCGCGCCCTTGGTCATCAGCGCTGCCGCCAGGTAACCTCCGCCGCTCCAGCCCCAGAAGCCCACACGCTCGCCGTCAATATACGGCAGCGAGCGCAGATACTTGCTGCCCTCGACCTGGTCGTGCACGGCCCACTTGGCGTAATGCCCGTAGGTCATGTTGTAGGCCTTCTTACCGCGGCCCGTGGTCGTGCGATTGTCCATGCTGAATACGAGGTATCCCTGTTCGGCCATGTAGCGGTGCCACATATCCCGTTGCATGCCGCGCGGCCCTGCCCAGCGGTTGATGACCATCTGTGAGGCGGCGTTGCCGTAGCCAAATGCGATCACCGGGTATTTCCGGGCACGATCGAAGTCGGTCGGCCGGATCATGTAGGCGTTCAACTCGGTACCATCCGTGGTTTTGAACGTGAAAAACTCGGGATTCGGCACCGCGTACTTCTCCAGCCCCTCGAGTTCATTGACAACCAGCGTGCGGACGTCCTTGCCCGCCGGCTGCCGCAGCGTGATGACGGGCGGCGTCGCGGCGTTCGAGTACGTCTGGATTGCGAGATCACCGTCCGGTGACAGCATCCAGTCGTACCAGCCGGCCTCGCCGCTCAGCTTCTCGACCTCGCCGCCATCCAGGCTGACGCGGTAGACGTGCTGGTCGATCAGCGAGTCCTTCTTGGCGTAGAAGTACAGCCAGCGGTCCGTTTCATCGAGCCCGATCAGCGAGGAGATCTCCCAGTCGCCGTCGGTTAGCTGCGTCTCGTCGCCGGCGTAGTCGTAAAGGTAGGCGTGCCGCCAGCCGCTCTTCTCCGACGTCCAGACGAATCGGTCCGCTGTGTCGAATAGTATCAGGTCGTGGGTAATCTCGATCCAGGCGGTATCGGTATCCGTGACGATCACGCTGGAGCGGCCGGTCGCGGCGTCCGCAAGCAGCACATCGAGCCGGTCATGGTCGCGGGACAGCCGCTGGATGGCCAGCAGCTTGGAATCGCGCGCCCAGGCGATGCGCGGAATGTAGGCATCCGGGTCGTCGCCGACGTCGATCCACGTGATCGCGGCGTCGTCCAGATCGTAAACGCCTATGTGATTCACGGCGTGCTTTTCGCCGGTATTGGGGTACTTGAGGGGGCGAACCTCGGGGTACTTGCCAAGTTCGTCGATCATGTGCCATACCGGCACTTCGGTAACGTCGAGGCGCCAGAACGCGATCCTGCTCCCGTCCGGCGACCAGCGCCACGCGCTGTCGGAACCGAACATCGCGCTACCGTAGTCGAGAATCCCATTGAAGATGTTCTCACTGCCGTCGGTCGTTACCGCCACCGTGCGTCCCGATTCCAGGTCGGTAACGTGGAGGTCGTTGTCGAGTACCCAGCCGACGTGCCGCCCGGTCGGCGACAACTGGACATTGCGCAGCGTAGCGTCGCCGCCGGCGATCGCTGTGACGGTGCCCTCCCGCGAGTCATAGACATAGTGCGGTCCCTGGATGTTGCTGTCCCAGGTTCTCGTCCGGGGGCCGTCGAGCAGCAGGAAGCGTCGATCGTCCGAGAGGCGGAAACCCGTGACCCCGATCGGCTCGCCCGCGAACTGTAATGCGGTGGCGGGTACGAGGACCCGCTCCTCGCCGGATGCCACGTCGTGTTCAACAATCACGGAGCGGCCCGTTTGCGGATCCGGCTTCAGGAAAGCGAAGCTCGATCCGTCATCGCTCCACTGGACGTTGTCGAGGCCTTGCGAAACGAAATCATCGCTTGCAAAGATGCTCTCCAGGGTCAGAGAAGGCTTCCCGGCGGCCATAGCGAAGCCAGTCGTGGCCGCCAGCAGCAGGGCGGCCCACAACCGGAGGACGGTGTGGTTGCGCATGTCAACGCTCCTCGTATTCGTGCCAGTAACGGATCACATTACACACGGTCGCGGAAGTATCAATTCCGCGTGAGGGAAATGTCATTGCGTTTTATGCAAGACGCCGCCGCGCCGGCCAGGCGCGGTAGCGCCTTTATTTTGTGACAGGTTGCCCCGACGAGATCATGCCCTGGCCGCAGGGCACCGGGTTCCAGGAGCGGTCGTCCGGAAGCTTTTTGAAGTGGGTGCTCGTAATGAACTCGCGGGTCAGGTAGAGCGGGTCTCGTACCACGGTCGTCACAATGAGCCAGTCGTCGCCGAACACTCCGTGCAGGCGGTCGAAATACTCGGTGAGTCCCGTGTACTCTCCGCTATAGGGAACACCGTTCTTTCGCAGGTATCCCGGACTCAGGTTAATCGTCACTACCTTGAGACCCGACTCCTTCCATTGAGCAAACGAATCCCCCTGCAGGCTGGGTGGGCCGCTGGTCACAGCGGACCTGTCGAAGTGCAACAGTCTCGTCTGCATGCCGTGATCCGTCTCAATGCGAAGCGTCTCATCATCCTGCCATGAAATCCGCAGTCGCATCGGGTTACGCATCAGCCCCGCGGCGCCAAAATGCTTGCAGCTTACCTCCTCCGGATCCCAGGTGTCGGCGACCCGGGTACCCTCGGCGCTGATGGGGATACTGGCGTAGTCTCCTTTGGGAGGCGTGGTCATGCGCCATCGCCAATCCTCCGTGACCACCGCCGTCCAGGTTCCGGTCAAATCCACCGGGGCACCCGCCTTGCCAGGCTCCGGCTCCGGAATGTCCTGGTTGAAGGGGGAAAACGTCGTGCAGTCGGCGTTTATATCGAAGTCGCAATCCTCGGCGCTCACTGCCGGCGGCAGGTCAGGCGGCAGCGCCGGGGGCAGTTGGGCAACGGCAAACCGGACGGGAACCGTGACTCCAACCAAAGCGAATACGACAGCAAGCTTCCTGGTTGTAGTGATGTAGGTCATCGCCTTCGACTGGAGATAAACAAAGGAATCAGAACGGCAGGACATCATGCGATCACCTGGCCGAAGCGGTTGAACGTTGCCTCGCTGTCACCGAGAGAATCCTAGGGGATCGAACAAACCGCCTGCTATCCCGGCAGCGCATGGGCTATCCCTCGACTGCAACAACGACCTGGTGCCTGTAAAACACGCTGTTCGCTTGCGAGGCGGCTTGGTATGCTCCGGCTAACGCTGCAGTATCCCTGCAATTATTCGTTGCGCTCGCGCGCGTATGGGCGGGCTTTTCGGGGGGCATTCAATGAAAAAAACAACTGTTGCAATGGGGTTGGTCTTGCTGGCGATTCTCACCGGCTGCAGTCGGGATGCTGCTAGCGGGCAGGCCCGGGCGACCGCAGAGGCGCCGGGATCAGCTGCCGCGGGCATCGTTATCTCGAATGCGCGCATCATTGACGGCAACGGGGGTGTGATCGAGCGAGGCGCCGTGACGGTGAAAGACGGCCTTATCGCATCCGTCTCGGAGGAAACACCCGAGGTCCCGGGAGCATTGCAGATTGATGCTCGCGGCCTGACCGTGATGCCGGGCTTCATCGATGGCCATCGTCATGTCATCCAGTCGAATCCCGACCAGTGGCTTGCCGCGGAAGCGGCATCGCGCATGCAGGAATACCTGGACGCGGGATTCACCACGATCCAGTCCTGCGGCGACCCGCTGGAACAGGTCATCGAGCTGCGCCGCCGGCTGGTGCAGAACGAGATCACGGGCCCCCGGCTGTTCACGTCCGGCTTCGTCCCCCTTGCCGGCGGACCGGAGCGGGGAGAAGGACCCCGGGAGGATCCGGCGCGCGCCGAGCGCTCATGGGCACCGCGGCTCGAAGCCGCCGAAGCCATTCCAGCCGAGGCGACGCGGGCGATGGTCCGGCAGTACGCGGAAGCCGGCGTCGACGCGTTGAAAACAGTGCTGATGGTGACCCCCGGCGGACCTGAACAGGATACGCTCGAGCTGGTGGTGGCGGAGGGCCGCAGCGCAGGCATTCCCGTCATCACCCACGCGGTCACCGTGGACGACACGGTTGCGGCTGTCGAAGCCGGTGTCGCCGCCCTGGTGCACACGCCGGTCGAAGGCGACTTGACCGAAGACGAGCTCGAGCAAATCGCCGGCGCCGGCATTCCCATGATGTCGACGCTCGGCGTCTTCGTGCCGTTCTTCGGGGACAACAACGAAGCACTTTTCCGTGACGGGACGCCATTCCCCTGGGAGAGGCTCTACCATGCCGGTGAGGGGGCGGTGAACGCGCGGCTGCTCTGGAACGAGGGCATCACGCTGGGCTTCGGAACCGATACGCCCTTCGGCGCCGGCGCCGGCTGGACGCCCAAGGATTCGCTCGCTCACGAGGTGCGCTCGCTGAGCCTCGTGTTTTCACCGACCGATATCGTCAGCATCCTGACCCGCAACTCCGCGGCCGCGCTCGGCCGCAGCGAGGAGATCGGTACCCTCGAAGCCGGCAAGCTTGCCGACATCGTGCTGCTGGAGGGCGACCCGTTGACCGACACCGACGCTCTCCTCAACGTCAGGATGGTGATCAAGGGCGGCGAAGTCGTCGTTGACCGGCGCCAGGGAGCGAGCTTTACGGACTAGCGGCTGGAGCAGGGGATCCCGAACCCACGGCGCGGCCGTCCTGCACGGCGTAATAGGCGCCGAGCGTCGTCATCCGATTCATGTCGGGGTAGAGCACGCCCACGGTGGCAGGGGCCTGTCCCGAAGCCGCAATAGAGCGATTGCTATACCAGACCGCCCCGTCGCGCGTAATCGCCATCTTGGGCTTGTCGCTCTGCATCGGACTCGGATAGTTCGTAAAGCGCTCGGTTTCGGGATCGAAGCGGATCAGCATGCCGCCCTGCCCCCCGTCCGCCATCCAGATGTTGTCGTCCGGGTCGGCCCAGGCCTCGTACGGTTCGCTGAATCGCGCCACCCGGTACTCCGTCATTTCTCCGCTGTCCGGGTCGAGTTTGCCGAGCATTCCGCCGCTGAACACGCCGTACCAGATCGTACCCTCTGAATCGAGCCCCAACCGGCGCAGGGTGCAGGGATCGGACGGCGAAACGTATTCGCGGAACTCCTCACTGTCCGGATCGAAGCGTGTCACCCTGCAATTGTGGAACGTGGCGAACCAGACATCGTCGTGACCGTCCACGAGAATGCCATAGGGTCGCCCGCCCTTCGTGGGGATATCCCAATGGCTGACCTTGTCGGTCTCCCGGTCCCACTTCCCGATGCGATCCGCGGCAATCATCGAGTACCAGAGGTCGCCTTTCGAATCGAACACGGGTGTGTGCCCGCCCCAACGTTGTGGAGAAGAAGTATCGCCGTAAGCCGTCGTCTTTCCTGTCTTCGGGTCGAGCCGGGCGACGTCCACGCCTCTCCCGGCCCACCAGATCGAACCGTCCACCGGATCCGCCACGATCCCGTGCGGTGACCAGCCCGGATTGGGCAACGGGTAACGGGTAAACGTCGCGGTACGCGGGTCCAGCTTGAGAATCGCCGGCGCATCGCGCGTACGCTCCGTGTACCAGACGTTGCCCTCCAGGTCGAAATACGGCTCCTGTATCCAGCGGTGTGCCCCCGTCTCGGCCGTCGGCTGCGCCACCGTGTACTCGATCCACATGGCCTTCGCCAGGGCTGCCTTGTCGAGCGCCACGTTTTCGTCATTCAACACCATGCGCTTCGGCGTCCCGGGGCCGAAATGGCGGCCGAGGTAGGCAGCAAGCTGGTCGCGTTCCGCGTCGCTGATCGTGCCCGGCGGAATCATCGGGGTGCCGGCATCGACGCCCCAGACGCTGTCGTCCAGGTTCATCATGAGGTTGATCAATCCGTCCCAGCCGGCTGCATCGAGGCCTGAACGCTGGGGTATCCAGTTCACGCCGTGACAGGTGATGCAGGTACGCTCGAGCGTGTGCCGCGCCGGACCGGGGGGATATATCTCGTCATACGACGCCAGCTCGACACCGTCGGCCGACGCCCAGCTCCCGACGACCCTGCCGCGATCCGTACCCTCGCCGGCAGGCCGAAGCGCAAAATCTGCCGAAGCGGCCTCGCTTTCCTCCACTTCGACCACCGCCACATCGGCGATCAGGCCTGGTGCCTTGATCGCCACTTCGTAGGTACCCGGCAACAGGTTGACGGCACGATACCGGCCCTCGACGGCGTACACCATGTAGGTCACGTGGCGATCGGGATTGTGCGCGTACACCCGCACGGCCTGCTCGGACGGCTCACCCGTGACTTTTCCGGATATCGTGCCCAGCCCCTGCAGCACGCCGGCTTCCGCTGCATGGATTCCACCGGCCAGGCCCAGCAGGCACAGGCTCGTGACGATCGACCGAATGCTCATTTCGATGCTCCCCCCAAAAAGCAAAAGCGTGGCAAGCCGTCAGTCGGCAGGCGCCTCGCAATGAAAACCGTCGACAGCTCCCTCGCCGGCCGTGCCGTGCCGGACCGCCCGTTCCGGCCACGGGCAGTGCGGCCTCGCCAGTTTCAGCTCGTCCCCCTCATGACGGAGGCCGACGAGGTGCGCCGGCGCTTTACCCGCCTCCACCCAGTCGATGAGAGGTGTCATGAAATCCACTTCATGCGCCCCGACACCTCCCGTGCAATGGAACATGCCCGGGATCATGTAGAGTCGGAAGACGTCGTCCGGCGGGCCGTCCATGGCGGCCGCGAGGCCGTCGTAGTAGTCAAGGATCGGCAGCGGACTGATGGCGGCGTCCGCCCAGCCGAAATAGGCGATCAGCTTCCCACCGCGAGCGTGGAACCGGTGCAGGTCGGTTGCCTTGGCGTCCAGCAGCTCTGCCGTCAACCCGTCAAGGCCCGGCGGATCTTCGTGCAGCGGGTAGGTGGTCCAGTCGTAGTCCGGATCGTCGCGTATAAAGGCGAGATACCGTAAGTACGATTCGACCATTTGAACCTGGAAGCTCTCGCCTTCCTCGTTGATCTGCCACGGCTCCCATCCGCGGACGGCGCGGTCTCCGTCTCCGGCGGCAACCTCGGAGCCGGGAATGATGCCGGGGACAGGCCCCCGGCCCGCCTCCGGCAACCCGCGGTACAGGTCCTCCAGGGCCTGGATCTCAGCGTCGTCGAAACACGTTGCCCCGTCCTTGGAAGCACCGCAGCGGGGCAGGTGCGCCCGCGGGCTGAAATCGCACTGCCGCGGATCGTCAATGAGCCCATCGCGGACGCCGTCTTGTGCATCGCAGCGCTCGTAGACCGTATCAGCCAGCAGACCCAGCTTCTCGTCCGTCAGGGAAAGCTGCTGCATGAGGCGACCCTGCCAGACATACGACATCATCGTGCCGGTAAAGTCGAAGGCAGGTGCGCCTGCAACGATGCCATCGAAATCCTCCGGAAACCGTTGCGCGGAAACCATTCCCTGGCGCCCGCCCATCGAGCATCCGTCCCAGTACGACCAGTCCGCTTCACGCCCGTAGAAGTCCGAAACGAACCCCTTCGCACGCGCAACCGTCAGGTGCACGGCCCGGAACAGGTAATCCAACGTCTTCTGCAGGTTATCGTGAGCGAAGGTGGCGCCGGGCTCGGTGCGTGCATCGTGCCCGGTGTTCGTGTAGGCGGTTGCGAAGCCGTTTCTCAGGGCGCGGTCTCGAACGGCAGCCCGCGCCGACGGCGGACTGCCAGCAAACCCGCCGTTTCCGTACATGTAGAAACGGCCGTTCCATGCCAGCGGCATGTTGACTTCGAAGAGAACCTCGGCAGGAATGACGCCGGTGATCCGGCAGTGCGGTGGCGTGCCGTCGCCCTCGTGCACCCGGGCCGACAGCACGGTAACGCTTGTGTCAGTGCGCGAAATGAAATCCTCGCACTGCGCCTGCGCCGCGTAAGGAGTGCGGCGATAATCGACCGATGCGTCCGCGGCGTCCCGAAAGCTGTCGGCGTTCTGCGCCTGCGCCTGCCCGAGAAGCAGGCAGGCGACAGGCAGGCAGGAATGGAGAATACGCCGCCGACTCACGAAGCACCTACGGGAGAGCTACCGGCAGGTCGGCGGCGCGATCTACGCTTTACTCAGGAACAGCGAACCCGGCTGACGGCACGAACTTCTTGCCGTCCTGCTCCCGCACCGCATCGACCCAATAGGCGGCCGGGCGGCCGTCGCGAATCGGGTTGCCCCTTATGGTGATCTTGGTGCCGGGCTCGAAGTCACTCTTCTTGATCCCCGCGCGCAGCAGGCTGCTCGGACCTTCCGCCTCGAAACCCCAGGTCGTCACCGTGCCATCCTCATTCGTGACGTCGACGATCAGCCAGGAGTGGGGGTTCGTATACTGGAACTTCTTGACCACGCCCGTAAACGTGACGATCTTCTGGTCGTCGAACATGGACCCGGAATGATGAGCCGCGCCGGGGACCGACGCAACCAGCAGCACTGCTGCTACCGTCGAAACAAATGACCTCATCGTACGCTACTCCTCTTCTTCCTCATCGTCGTCCATCCAGGAGAACTCGGTGAACTGCGAGCCCCCTTCTTCCGTCTCTATGACGTTGTTGTTGGGGCTTCTGCAGGCCCAGTGCCGGATGCGCATGCTCTTGTCAGCGTTCTCGAACTTCGTATAGCTCTGCCGTGTATACCACGGCTCTGCCAGGGCAGGCGGATCATAGATCCAGGTGTGCGCGACCAGGGTACGGTCGTCGACCTTCTCCCAGATCTCCACGCCCTCTACCTCTTCGGTGTAGAAACCCTGGGCCCGCTCGTACATGTGCGCCATCAGCATGTTCGTGTGCGTAACGAGTTTGTCACCGTCCCAGAATCCGATCGAATCGCCGTTTTCCGTCGGGTAGCGCTCATCTTCCGGCACGTGGCCGCGTCCATCGGTGTAGATCCGGCGCACGCTGTTGAACGCCTCTGCGATCATCCAGGTCTGCTCCGGGGTAACGATGAATTCGCGCAGGAACGGCAGGGAATGCCAGCGCGGGTAGCCGGGAGGCACGCACTGGCTCAGGGGATCGTACTCGATGTCGTTGCGGCGATTCTCGACCGCCTCGACCAGCAACGCATGATATTCGGGCGTAAATTTCGCCGTAGGCATCTCTCCCTGCGGCGGACCGTCAGGGTCGAACGTCGTGCCGCCCTTGGTACGCGTATAGACGCCCTTCCAGTCGGGGAGGTTTTGCAGCGACAGCGGCTTGCCCCCGTTGGCTTGCTTTTCCAGCGCCTTGTACAGGTCCCAGGCGGTCTCGTACTTGAGGCCGAGCTCCTTCATCCGCTGCCGTTCAGCGGCGGTGTCATCGGCAAACACCTGGCCCGAGACCAGGGCCAGCCCGGCAATAACCAGCAGCGCACCGCGCCGCCCCCAGTACTTCACTCCCATGAATGCTGCCCCCGTTTGCATTTTCAATTCTCCCTGCAGCCGCGCCACATGGAACTTGCAGGCTGACTGCCGAGCGTACTATCCCCGAAGCGCGGCCGATATCCCGCCAGTGCAAACGGGCAACGCCGCGCTTCTTTCGCGTCTACCGCGCGCAGTTCTATCCGTGTTTGTATAGCATAAGCGGCGTTCAGGCAACGGTCCCGGGTTGCGCCGATCATCGCCGCTAACCCATTGTTGACGCTGTAAAAATGCACACGTATAAGATGCAGGCAATGTTTGCTTTGGAGGAAGTATCGGCATGAAGGATTGCGACACGCAAAGCGGCAGCTGTGAAGTGCCCCTCGGAGAATCGAGCGGCACCCGATGGAAGCAGGCCGCGGACGGCGCCGAGCTCGTTTATTTCGGTGACCCCATGTGCTCATGGTGCTGGGGCACTGCGCCACAGCTGCGTTCGCTCAGGGAATGGGGCGGGCACAACAACCTGCCGTTTCGTGTCGTCATGGGCGGCCTGCGAGCCGGAGGAGGCGAACCCTGGACCGACGCATTCCGAACTTTTTTGCGGCACCATTGGCGCGACGTTGCCGCGCGCACGGGACAAACGTTCAACGAAGACCTGCTGGAACGGGAATTTTTCAACTACGACACTGAACCGGCATGCCGCGCCGTCGTCACCGCGCGATCGCTCGGCGTCCCGGATGAGCTGGAGTTCATGTATCGCGTGCAGAACCGGTTCTACGTGCTGAACGAGGACCCGAAGGAGCCGGAGTTCTACCCGGCGATCTGTGAGGACATGAACCTCGACACGGAAACCTTCCTGCAGCGCTTCGACAGCGACGAGATGAAACAGAGGACGCTGGACGACTTCCGCCGCTGCCGGAGCTCCGGGGTCTCGAGCTTCCCGACCCTTGCCTTATCCTTACCCGCGGGCCTGCTGAAGATCGCCAGCGGCTACGCAACCTTCGATGACATGCGCAAAAGCGTGGAGCAGCACGTGACCGCGCGATAACGGCCGGCAGCTTCGTGAGCCGGCTTCGTCGCTAGAACGTCTCCGGCGTGCCGTTGTCGATGTCCCGCAAGATCTTCCATCTCCCGTCCGTATCCTTCTGCATCACCAGCAGGACGCGAACGTGGCGAACGGACGGATCGGCGCCTTCCGCCGTGACCGCAACACGGGCAAGGCAGGAGTAGACCGCCCAGTCGTGATGCACCTGGACGTCGTCGACTTTCTGCGTGATATCCACCCGGGCCGCATTCCCCCTGGCGCGGTTTTGCCGAATGATCGCGTCCCTGCCGACGATGGGCTGACTTTCGTGCGGATAGTAGATGGCGTCTTCCATGTAGTGCGCCGCGAGGCGATCGTAGTCGCCGGCTTCGACCGCCGCCTCCCAGGACTGCATCGCCGCGATCACCGCCTGCCTCTCCTGCTCTTCCGGGCCTGGCGCTTGCGTCGCTCCGGCGAACCCCGGCGACGCGCACACTACCAGCATTGCGCCGACGAGAACCCTAATCATCCGCCACGGCCTTCGCAACCGCTCGCGCATAGTTGAGCCAGCCTGACTCCGACGTCGTCGAGAACCACGCGACGACCAGGTCCTTTGCCGGTGACACATAGAGTCCCTGCCCGCGAGCGCCGCCCTTGTACATGTCCCCGTCCGTGTAAACCACGTCCCACTGGCGCGAATTGCAGCGGCGTTCCGGATCGACGTCTTCCGCGGCAGAGAAGGCCTGCCGATACAACTCCGGCCGGCAGTCGTCCTGAATGCGCCGAACGAGTGCCTCCGGGATCACGCGTTCCTTCGCAACGACGTTCCAGCTCGGCGTGTACAGCATCCCGTAACGGGCCTTGTCTCGAAGGCGGCTGGACATCATGCCGTAGATTGCGGCGCCTCCCTCGAGGTTGATCCCTATCAGGGCATCGCCTTCCGCACCGATCTTCGACCACACCCGATCGGAAAGCAGGTCGGCAACGCGCTTTCCGCTCACCCGCTCCGCCAGCAAGCCCAGCATTTTCGTATTGAGCGAGGAGTACTCGAAGACCTCGCCGGCGGCTCTTTTCGGGCCGGCCGAGAAGAGGATCTGGTCCGACGTGAGCTGGCCGAGATCGCTGGTATCGCCGAGCTCGATACGGAAGAAGCTGCCCACGGTCGATGCCCGGTTCGTTCGCGACTCCTCGTTCTCCTGCAGGTCCAGCCCGCTTGCCATGTCGAGCACGTCGATGACCCGGATGCCGCTCCAGTAAGTCGACGCGAGTTCAGGCAGGTAGTATTCGACCGGGTGCTGCACGTCCAGCCGCCCCTCCTCCTCCAGGAGGCCGATCAGCAGCCCGGCCAAGGTCTTGGACGTCGAGAACCAGAGGTGGTGATCGTCCTCGCGCATCCCGGGATACTTCTCGTACAGGATCTTGCCGGACCGCACGACGAGGAAGCCCTGCACGCGGGAGCGCGGATCCGCCAGCAGCTCGTCCAGCGTCATTTCACCTAATGAAGATTCTGCCGACACCCTCCCGATGCGGCGGTCGGGTGCCCGGGACAGCTCACTGACAGGGCCGGCGCGCCGCACCGTGTTGTGCGGCAGGAACTCTTCCCAATGCAGGAAGTAGTACAGGTTGCGGTCGCCGGTGTAATAGGCGTTCGTCGCGGTGAAGCCGTCCCGCATGAGGTAACTCAATGCCGCCGGCAGGCCTTCGGCCGCGGCGGCCACGTTCATCGAGTATTCGGGGGACTTCGTCGGCGCCGGCTGCGCATCGCTGGCGTGGGGGGCCATCATCACCGACGCGGCCGCGATTGCCGTCAGCAGCCAACTGGCAGATGCCGGGGCAATATCACGTCTTCTTCTGAAATTCAGCAAGCGCACGCGGGAATTAAAGGCTAACCCGGGTTCGACTGCTATCCTGAAATCGCAGTGACTATCCCCCGGGCGCACGATAAGCGATTGTGCGTAATCCTGGCTCAGCCGTCCCGTTGCGCGCTGCTCACTGCCTGGTCGTCGGAACGGCCGCGGGGGAGCTGGAAAGCCGTGGCCCCGGGTTGCCCAGCCAGATCCGCTCTGCTTCGAGCGGCGCCGCAAACACGAGATTGGAGGCAATATTCAGCCGATGCATGCCGCGCACCCGGTACAGTGCTTCCATCGACAGCGGGTCAGCGTCGCGGATTCCCGGCGTATCGGCCATGAGCTCACGGATAGCGTCTTCCGAGGAGAGAATCGAGGCCATCTGCATGAGCCCTTCGTCCCTCATTCCCGCCAGTACCAACAGCTGGTTGCCGGTCGGTCCGGCAAACGTCGACAGCAATCCGAAATCGACGTAATCGGTCGCCGGACCGTCGAGAAAGCCCGCTTCGCTGACGTAGATTTCACCATTTCTCTTGTCGATCAGCTCGTCGTAGGTGGACCCGGGCGCAAGGTTGGAGGAGGCGAACACGAACTCCGACAGCACCCCGAGGCCGCTCACGTAACCCAGGTACAGGATATCGCTGGAACGGAGCGTCTGGATGTCGAGCTGTGACTCCGGAATAACGACCGGCGATTTGCCTGCCGCATGGATGACCTCCAGGATTTCCGCCAACGCCGGCGCGATACCCAGCGGAAGATAGTGAAGACGGATATCCGCGAACCGCCTTTCGGGTACCGCCGGGTCCCTGTAACCCGTTTCGAGATCCTCCCGGCCGTTGATGCGAAAATCCCGGATCAGCCGCCGGGTTGCACCATCCTCGCCAATTTCCGCAAACATGTAGTAATCGCCGATTACCAGCACCAGCGTCCTGTCGCTGGTGAGGATCGGCTCCCAGACGGCGGTCGCCCCGGGTCCGCCCGGTTCTTCCCGGCTGCCGAGCCATGCCGATACGGAGAGCGCGATGGCGAGCACGGCAACCAGCGCTGCCGCCGCGCGGACCCGACTCGCCCGGCTCGGCGTGGGCACTGGATCGGCGACGGACCTGCCGGCACGTTCGCCGATTTGGAGCTTGTACTCCCCTTTGGGAATATAGATGAAGCGTGAGGGCCCCTCGCCGCCATCAACGCTCTTGTAATAGCTTTCCAGCTTTTGCCGAAGATTGTGAAGATACACGCGCACCGACGAATCGGCGGCAGGGTCGAAATCGAGCCGCTTGAACACCTCGACCGCGATATCCGCTTCCTTCGGTGATTTTCCCTGCTCGGTGGTCTCCCTCAGGTAAGCCAGGAGCCTCGCGTACACGGGCGATCGGCCGAGGACGCCGCTTTGCTCGATGCGCTCTATTTCCCGTTCGAGAAAAGACAATGCACGACGCTCTAATATTGAACCTTCATCAATAATAGAGTGTAACGCGGGACTTGCCTACCGCGTCCGCAGGGTTCCGGCGCAGGAGCGTCTTGGCCTGCAAAGCCGGACTTGCCGCTAATGGCACCCGGACTTCAGCAGGAGACGCACCGATGGTTGTTGACGGCTCCCAAGGTGACCAGGAGTTCGATCGTCTCGGGAAACGGCGGCACGCGCTGGATCGGCCCGTTGGCCATATCCGCTGTCGTCTGCCCCCGGCGACTTACAAAGGTCACGTCGGCTCCCTGTTCCACCAGGTAACGGATCATCTCGTTATCACCCCGCGCCGCGGCATGATGTACGGCCGAGTACCCGTTCGCATCGCGAAGGTTGACATCGGCACCGCACTCCTCGACCAGGTAGCGCAGAGCCGGTAGCCAGCCGCCCGGTGCGTGACGATGGGCGTTGGCGGCAAAGCTCTGGCCGTAGCCTGCGCCTGCAGCGACGTGGATCGGATAGACGAACGGTCCTCCAACCGGGACCGGCGGAAGGCCGGACGGATCTTCCTCCCCCTCGTTGGTGCTGGCAGAGCGCCTGGCACGTCCCGGGACTTTCACGGTCGGTATCCCCGGGTCCGCGCCATGTTCCTTCAAAAGGCGCATCGCGTCGACATCCAGGGCGTGGGCGGCGCGCCAAAACGGAGTAGCGCCATTGTAATGGAGGCCACCTCCCACGAGCACCGCAATCGCAAACTCCGAGTACCAGAGATGCTTGCTCACGCGGACGTTCGGGTCGGCCCCGGCTTCCAGCAGCGCCTGCAATACGTCGATGTGGGTGGCCTGCTGCTTCCGGTGCGAGGTGGGGTGCGCCCAGTTTGCCCAGGGAGCCCACTGCCTTTCGAGCACGGCGAACAGCGGGCCTGTATTCGCTTCACTGGTCAGGTTCGGGTCAGCTCCCCGCTCGAGCAGGTTCAAGACGAGATCGAAATGTCCATTGATGGCCGCCATCAGCAGCGGCGAGGTCTTATCGCCTGCGGAGACCTGGTTGATGTCGGCTCCGCCCTCGAGGAGGGCCAGTGCTGCCTCGGTATGTCCCTGCCGCACGGCGTGTAGCAGCGGTGAAAGTCCGCCCCAATGCCCTACTCTTTCGCCATATGACATTCGACGTTCGCCGGGCTCATCCGCCTTGTCTTGCTGAAGGCACGCGGCATCGTCCTCGGCACCGCTACATTCCGCCTCCGGCAAAGGCCACTTCCTCTGCACTTCCCTGGCGAGATGAATGGCTGCTCGTACCTGGCTTGGCTTGGGCGACCACTCCGGCCCGCCCCCTTCCTGGCGCTTGAAGTCCGCCAGCGCTTCTTCGAGTCGCTTCTGCGCTGCCTGATCGGCCTCCTCACGCGCCGCCACGTCGATTACCCGGGACGTCAGTGACGGGTCCGCCCCTGCCGAGAGCAGGGCCTGGATGACGGCTACGCGGTTCTCTGCGGCAGCAAAGACGAGGGGCGTCTGGTCCCAGGAGCCTTCCCGGGCGTTCGGATCCGCACCGGCGTCGAGCAGTGCCTGCACGGTCGGTACACTGCCGGAAGCTGCCGCCAGGTGCAGCGCCAGGACTCCTGAATTCCTACTCGCGGCACCGTGGTCGGCTCCCGCGTCAAGCAGCACCCGCACGACGTCGGCATGGCCCTTGCGGCTGGCGATGTGCAGCGGCCGGTAATCTCCGATGCGCGTCCCGGCCTCCAGGTTTGCGCCCGCGTACAGGAGAGTCTCGGCGAGGGTCCGGTCGTTGGCTTCAGCGGCCCAGTGCAGCGCAGTCATTCCGTCGCCGTGTGCGTCGTTGACGTCGGCTCCCTGCTGCAGCAACTGGCGCACCAGCTCGATGTCACCGTTCCTCGCCGCATCCGGGACGGGGTGAACGCCCACTGCCGCAAGACAGGTCTGGAACGTGAACAGCGCGATGATAGCGCCGGCAGTACGCACAAGGCTTCGTATGCTCATTACCTTCCCCGCATCGGCCTGTTCAACCGAACGAAAGCTCGCCGTTGCTGTCACCGAAGCTCGCGAGGTCGTGACCCAAGCGATTGAGGATCGTGAGCATGGCGTTTGCCATAGGAGTGCCGTCGGGCGCCTTGACATGCGCGCCACCACGGTGCCGGCCGTCTCCACCTCCGAAAACGACCAACGGGCAGCGGCGATGGTTATGTAGGTTCGCATCGCCCATGGGAGAACCCCAGACAACAAGCGTCTGGTCGAGCAGGCTGGAATCCTCGACGATCGTATTCTCGAGCCTGTCCAGGAAGTGCGCCATCTGGCCGAGCCGATGCTGGCAAATCTTGTTGAACTCCATGATGCCTTCCTCCTTCCCGCCGTGGTGTGACGCGGGATGGAACGCCTTGTCCGACCCGCTTGCCGACATCACCCGGGTGGAAGCATCCCGGCCTGTCTTGAACGAAATCACCCGGGTGATATCCGTTTCCAGGGCAAGGACCTGCAGGTCGAACATAATCTGCATGTGCTCGGCGAAGGAGTCCGGCACGCCGGGAGGCGCTCCCGGCAACTCCCTCGGACGGCCGCTGCTGTTAGTGGCCTCAACCAGTTGGATACGGCGCTCCACCTCCCGAACACTGTCGAGATACCGATCCAGGCGCGTCCGATCCAGGGCACCGAGCTGGGCCTTCAAATCCGAGGCGCTGGAAAGTACCCAGTCCAGGATGCTCCCGTGAGTCTTGCGCCTGATGGCCCGCTCTTCCGGGGTTCCACCGGCGCCGAACAGCAGGTCGAACGCCGTCCGCGGGTTGCGGATCATCGGCAGCGGCTGTGAAGGCGTGGCCCAGCTGATCGAGTCCGTATAGGAACAGGAATAGCCATAGCCGCAGCCGCCGCCCCGGTCAGTCGGCTCTATGCCGAGCTGCAGCGATGGCAACACGCTGTCGTGGCCAACTTTCTGCGCATGCAGCTGATCCATCGAGACGCCGCAGTAGAGATCGGAGCCCTGGGTCTGCTTCGGGTGAGCCTGGGTCAGGAACACCGCCGACGAGCGGAAGTGATCACCGCCGGCTTCACTCGGCGCCAGGGGCTCCGCCATCCTCACGTCCGTGTTGCTGATAATCGTGAAGTGATTACGCCAGCGTTCGAGTGCCTTCAGGGGATTGTCGGCCACCAGCTCGTAGTCCCGTCCGGTTGTTTCGGGGGCGTACAGGAATTTCGTTGCAGCCCATTCGTTGCAACCGGCAAGGCCGTGGACTTCTTCTATGCAGACAAGCCGTGTTGGGCGGTCCGACTGCATCGCAAATGCCGGCACCATGGCATCCAGCATCGGCAATGCAACGCTGGCACCTGCACCGCGAAGAAAGGTCCGGCGCGCAATCTTCTTCTTGCTGATGAAATCCACTGCTACCTCCTGCTCCTGACTCTGCTCTTGACTTAATCGACTCTCAACGGGCTGCCGTATCGGCGGTGATGACGTCATCCGGTTCCGCAGCCTGCTTCATGCGAAACTGATCACTCAAAATGACACCCATGATCAGCGAAGACATCCGGTAATCGCCCTTTTCCGCTTCGTCGACGATCCTGCGAACCGTCGGCTGGTCGAACCACTCGATTCGCCGGCCAATGGCAAATGACATCAGCCTGGCGGTGAACTCGCGCACGAGTGGGAGGGGCCGCTTCAACAGCGCATCCGACAGGTCCGTTAAGGTCTCGATTTCCGTTCCGTCCCAGAACGTGCTGCGGGTATCGAGCGGGGCACCGTTCTCCCGGATGCGCCATTGACCGACGACATCGAAATTGTCGAGAGACAGGCCCACAGGGTCGATCACTGTATGGCACGCAGCACAAATGGCGTTGCTGCGGTGCATCTCCATTCGCCGACGGGTCGTCAAAACCTCGCCGTTCTGGACGCCATCGGTTTCTTCGAGGTCGGGTATTCCGGGAGGGGGCGGCGGAGGCGGCGTCCCGAGGAGGACATCGATGGCCCAGATGCCGCGGAGAACGGGCGACGTCCGGTTGGCCAATGACGTCTGCGTCAGGATGCTGCCATGGCCAAAAATCCCTTTGCGCCGGTCATCCGGATACTTCACCAGGCGGAATTCGTCGCCGATGACGCCGGGAATTCCGTAGTGAGATGCCAGGCGTTCGTTCATGAAGCTGTAGTCAGCGCGGTACAGCTCGAGGAGGCTCTTGTCGGCTCGCACCAGGTGATCGAAGAACAGGATGGTCTCGCGACGCATCGCTTTCATCAGCTGGGTGTTGTAGTCGGGATAGAGTGCCTCGTCGGGGTAAACGTTCTCGAGATCCTGCAGGCGCAGCCACAGCGACGCGAAGCGGGTTGCCAGCGCGATCGAACGAGGATCCTCGAGCAATCGTTCCGCTTGCTTCGTGAGCGTCCTGGTGTTTGACAACTTCCCGGCTCTCGCGAGAGCCATCAGTTCACTGTCGGGGTTGGTGCCCCAGAGAAAGAACGACAGGCGCGAGGCGAGATCGAAGTCGGACAGCCGGTAAATATCGCCCGGGCGTACGCCCCGCGGTTCGCTCTCCATCCGGAAAAGGAAATCCGGGCTGGAGAGAACGGCCTCGAGTGCCGTACGAATGCCCAGCTCGAAGCCGCCGTCGGCAGCTCCCATCGAGTAGAATCCCATCAGGTCGGCAAGCTGCCGTTTGCTGAGATCCTGTCCGTATGCTTTGGCTGCAAGCCGGGACACGATCTCTTCAGCGCAGGGGATCTCCTCCTTCTCCGAGGTTGGCCGGCAGGAGAATATCCGTTTGCGGGACGCCGATTCCGACACACCTACCGGATTCGCTGGGCCTGCCACGGTAAGCTGCATCAGGTGCGGAGGTGCGGTTGTACCGTAGTCGATGGCTATGCCCGCAAGCGATCTTTCGTGGGGTTGGATCAGGTCCTCGTACGGGCCGTCCATCTGGCGTATGAATGCAGCACTCAGCTGCCTTTCACCCGCGCGAATGAAAACCGGTTCGGATGCGATCGGGAACTCCATCCGGCCCTGGTAATCGATATCACCGCCGTAGGGAACCAGGGCTACACGCTCGCCATCGACCGAGAGGTCAATGTCATGGAATCGCTGGCCCCAGCCCAGCCGGAACCGCATCGAAAACGAGTAGTAGCCGTCCGCCGGAAACGTGTGCAATACGCTGATACCGCCTCTCGTGCCGTATGGCGCGCCTTCGATGTGCTCCCATTCATGCTGCGATACCAGCGGTGAGTTGGTATAGGTTTTTTCCAGGAGCGGCGCATTGGAATGGCCGACGGCGCGCCGCGCGATGTCGCTAGCCGCGTTCATATACGCAGTGAGCACGGTAGCCGACATGCCCTGCACGTCCGCGATATTGTCGAAGCTTGCGCTGATCTGGTCTTCGGGGAGCCATTCGGCCGGTTCTACCGTCAAGCCGAGGACGTCGTACACCAGGCGCGCATATTCAGCACGATTGAGTCGCTGGTAAGGTCTTGCGCCAATCATCTTCTGGCTCGCTACGGCATCCGCGATGCCGTTTTCGAGCGCGTACACCAGCTTCATGATGTCTTCTTCGGGCTGCGCAAGCTCCTTGGGCGGCATTTGCCCTGCCCGGAGCTTGCGAATCATCTTCTCCGCAATTTCCGGATGCAGGTAGGGCTTTTGGGCATCGAAGTCCTGCAGGTTCAGGCCAGCCGTCATGGCGTACTGGTTGTGGCAGGCGATGCACACCGTTTGCACCAGCTCGTTGGGCTCCTTGGCTTCCGCCGCCCTGGGCGCCCAAAGAAACGTGAAAACGGCCGCTACGGCCAGGGGCAGGCCGGCAACTGCGATTCTCCGCTTCACTGCAGGAGGCGCCTGCCAGGCCTCGGCCCCCGGGGAGTTCCGTGTTACATGCGCCATCCATTAACTCCGGTTTTTTTTCATCGCAGGTATACAGCCATAGACTATAAGTTGAATGGCGCTCGTATTTCAGCAAACTGGCAAAGAATTTTAGGGCGTTTGCTCTACAGGATCAGTTGCTTAGCTGTACATAATGGGCTCGGGGAGCAGTATGGCCCAAGTCCGCTCGAGACCGCTCCGGCTGCTACCCTCGCGGCGCTGGAAGCGAGCACCGGCCTGCCCCAGGCGGCCGGTAGCAGCCGGCAGGGGCAAACTTGCGCTATTGCCCGCGTCCGGTACCCTGTCTTGCTGCCGTTTGCAGGAACTACATCATGCGTAACCAGGAGCATTCAGCCGGCCTGCAACTCGTCCAACAGGCTGAGCAGGCTGTAAGGCAGGGCAACGCAACCGAGGCACTCGAGCTCCTGGGGCGCGCCGAAACGCTTGCGCCAGGGGACGTAACGGTTCACCTCTACAAGTCGCTCGCCTACCGGGCGGTCGGTGACTTGCCGGCTGCACAGCGATCCATCGAGCGCGCGCTGGAGCTCGATCCATACAGTTTCCTGGCCCGCCTCTCGCACGCATGGCTACTCGATCAGCAGGGACTGGAGCGCAAGGCAGCCGCGGCCTATACCCGGGCGCTCGCCATTGCCCCGGCAGACGACAATGTGCCGCCGGATTTACAAGCACCACTGCGCCGCGCGCGTGACGTAGTGGCTCAGTACAAAAAGGAGCTGAGGGCCCACCTGCGGGAACGGACAAAGTCCTTGCGGACGCAGCACAATGCCTGGCCCTTGCAGCGCTTCGATGAAAGCGTTGACATTCTTTCCGGTCACGCCGAAGCGCACGTACAGCAGCCGCTCATGCTGCACTATCCGCAGTTGCCGGCCGTTCCATTCTTTGACCGCGAGCTTTTTCCCTGGCTATCGAAGCTCGAGGAAGCCACCCCGACCATACAGGGAGAACTCGAGCAGCTTCTCGAACAGGACGGCGACGAGGATTTTGCACCCTACCTCGCCTACCCTCCGGGATCACCCCTGGGCCAGGCGGACGAACTCAACAACTCCCGACGCTGGAGTTCGTATTTCCTTTGGCGCGACGGCGTTCGCCAGGACGATGCCTGTGCACGTTGCCCCCGTACCGCGGAATTGCTGGACTCCCTGCCGATGGCGCGCCAGAGGTGCTATGCGCCAACAGCAATGTTCTCCGCCCTCGGCCCCCGAACCGGCATCCCGCCGCACACGGGATCAACAAACACCCGGGCGACCGTGCATTTGCCGCTGTTACTGCCGGGTAACTGCTACTTCCAGGTCGGCAATTTCACCCGTGAGTGGCGCCTCGGTGAAGCCTGGGTTTTCGATGATACGATCCGGCACCAGGCATGGAACGATTCGGACAGCCGACGAATCATACTGATCTTCGATGTATGGAACCCGTACCTGTCCGCCCCCGAGCGCGAACTGGTCACCGCCATGATGGAGGCCAATGCGGAGTTTCATGACCTCGACGTTACCGGTGTGCGGGAACACGGCTAGCCGTTACTCGCTTGCCGCGATTGCACTTCGAATCGCGTCGACGGTCAATTCCGTCCGCTTGGCCACGAGCTTCCTCCCGAACGCGATCGTCTTCTCCGCAGGCGCGATGTCCACGCCATTGATGGTAGTAAGACCGGCCTCGACGCGTTCCTGGTAACGCACAGAAGCCGGATCCGTCACCATCATGACGGCAGTGACGTAGATATCGTCGTGGTGACCGTCGTTGCGGGGCTCAACGACACCCAGTTCCTCGCGCGCGTACTGCAGCGTGTCCATCCAGGCCGGATCATAGAACGTTCGAACAAAGTGAGCGTAAGTACCGGAATCCTTCCATCGTTCGGAGAGTTCCTCGGCAACCGCTGCAAGGCCTCGCTGGTTGCCGCCGCTGTCGCCGATCAGGATGATGTGGCGGAACCCGTGTTGCTTCAGGCTGCTGGCAATATCATCAAGCAAAGCGTGAAAGGTGCTGTCCCGTACACTGATCGTTCCGGGGTAACGCATGTGCCCCGACGGCGGCTCGATGTTGCCTTCCGGAACGAACGGTACGATTGGCGCGCACAGCGCGTTCCCAAGCTGACGAGCGATTTCGGGACAGAGCGATTCCAGCATTACGTTGTGCTTGCCCGTCACCAAATACGGGCCATTCTGCTCTATGCCGCCGGTCGGCACGATTGCAGTCGTGTAGCCGCGGCGGATCCGGTCGCGAACTTCGAGATAGGTCAGGTCTTCAATCCAGGCGGTGTCTGCTTCCGCGATCGGATTCTCCACCGACAGCATGGCCTGGGTTCGCCGCTCGCGCTCGGCATCGTCGACACGCTGTTGAGCGTGAGAGACGGAGGCCGCAGCGAGCAAGCCCCATAGCACACATAGCAAACCCTGGAAGAGCGGCCCGCGGGCAATACTTTTCATGTTATCTCCATTCCTGGCGTTAGCGGTGACACGCGCTCAGCCGTTATCGTTGTAGTACCGACCTACTTTTTGTCGGCCGGCCACGGAGTCCCCTGGTGGATTTCTGTTACCGGGAAAAGTCCCTTGTAAACGAACTTCTGCAATCGCTTTCCTTCGAAAGTCTCGGTCGTGTAGATGTTGCCCTTGGAGTCGGTCGCGATATTGTGCACGCCGTAGAACTGCCCGGGATATCTGCCTCCGTCCCCGAAAGTGGTAAGAACCTCCAGGGTTTCCCGCTCGAGAATGTGAACTCTCATATTCTTCCCATCGACGGTGTAGAGAAACCGTTGCTCGTCGTCATGAGAGAATGCGATATCCCAGACCGAGCCATCCGCAAGGCTTTCAGGGGCAATTCGCTTTTCCTTTACAAAGGTGCCGTCGGGCCGGAATACCTGGATTCGATTGTTGACGCGATCGCACACGTAGAGGAGCCCGTCCCTGGACGGCTGCACACAGTGAACGGGGTTACGGAACTGCGACGCCGGCTTCGCGTTCGGATCATAAGGCCCGATATCCGCATCGTCCGGTTCATTGCCGTATGCGCCCCAGTATCGCTTGAACGCTCCGGACTCCGGATCAATGACCACTATCCGCCTGTTGCGATATCCATCTGCAACAAACGCCTCGTTGGATCCCGAGTCGAAGTTGATCTCCGCCACGCCTGCGAAATGTTCCATGCTGTGACTGTCTACAGGCATTCCGGGCTTGCCGATCTGCTGCAGGAATTCTCCGTCCCTGGTGAACTTCAGAATGTGCGAATCGGTAGCGCCATTTCCTCCTATCCAGACGTTGTCATTCCCATCGATCGTAATGCCATGGTTAGACGCCGGCCAGGTATAGCCCTCGCCAGGCCCACCCCAGGAATTGACCAGGTTGCCTTCGGGGTCGAATTCCAGGACATCCGGTGCCGGGATGCAACATTCACCCGTCTTAGGCGTGGTTGCGGCGCCAATCTCGGTACGTTCATCAAAGGTGGTTCGGCGATGGATAATGAATACGTGGTCCCGCGAATCGACCGTAACCCCTACGGTGGTTCCCAGGATCCAGTGATTCGGCAGCGGCTTCGGCCAGAACGGATCAACTTCGAACTTCGGTGCCACAACTTCTTCGGCGGCTGCATTCTCCCATGGTTGTGAGCAACCCAGGGTAGCGACAGAAATGCAAACGATCGCAATGAACCTGCTCTTTTTCATAGGTAGTGCTACTCCTGTGTGCACCAGCCGGCGCAAGTCGAATAGATGACCATCAGCGAACCAACGGTCCAAACAGAATGCTGTTCAGCAACAACTGGTGAGTATGGATCCACTGGTTTCGCAGATTGGGATCCTCGGCAAACATGATTACCCGGCCGCGGCCTACCGTCTCCGTAATGAGGAAATCTGTATCGGCAAGGCTTTCCTGGTCGTCTTCGGGCAAGAACCCGGCAATCTTGATTTCCTGTTCATCTGCATAGGTCAGGACAGGCCGGCTGTGCTCTCCGGCGCGAAAGAGTCGGGTGTTTCGCGACAGGACGTGGAAGGAGTCCGGGTAGCCCAAGGTAAGCGGCGACGAGCCGTTCTTATGCACGCGTACGATGGCTCCCGGAGTCAGGCGTGTGTTCCCGATCGACTCGACGGACGTCAGCGCGGCACCTGCGGAAGACGCGAACTGCGTGCCGCCTTTTACCGTGATCAGAGTACCGCCCTGCTCGACCCAGCTCCGCAGATGCTCTGCGCCTTGTTCACGAAAATACCAGGAGTAAGGGCGACCGGAGACTCTTCCGCGACGAAGACTCTCGCCGCCATCCGGTATGATTATTGTGTTGTAACGTCGCAGGTCCGCTTCGGACAGCCGCTCTATCGTAATTGGCGTAAAGGGCAGCCTGTACTGCTGGTCGAACAAGTAATAAAAGCTGCCCCACGAGGTAATGTCCGTACCGTCACGCGTCACGACTGCGACGGACGGTTTGGCGACAGGCCGCAATACGCCGGAACCCAGATCCGATCCTCGAGTGGAGTACCCGGTGTCGAGAGCATGGACTTCGATCGGAACCTCATCCACGATCGCGCGAATACGCTCGTGAAGCGAATCGGGGTTTTCCTCGACGGTAGCTACAAAAGCTGACCGGAAGTCCGTACCGCCGATGGAGAACGGCCCCGGATGCAAGTAGAGATTAAACGCGTCGGCACCGAGCTTGTAAGCCGCGGACGCATCGATAGCTCCGTTGTAGCCCCAGACATACGCAAAGCGCGCCGGTCCGCCGATCAGGCGGCCGGAAGGCATAGGCGCTTCAGCTACCGGTACGCTGGCAACGTTCGCCGCCTCATCCAGCCAGAACCCTTCCACGCCGAACTGGTATGGCAAGGCCCAGACGGAAATGTCGTAGAAGACCGGGATGGAGTGAAACGGCTCCTTCTCCAGGATCGCATTCGCCAACCGGCTCAGCGGTTGCTGCAACGACACGAGATAGGATCCCGCAGGAAAAGTCTGGCGCTCGTATTCAGAAGAGAAATAACTGCCGGCGCGGCGCACCGAGAATTGCTCGGTTGTTCTCCGAACTTCGATCCCATGCGCCAGCAAGCTGTCTACAAATTGCGAAATCTTGTTCGGGTCTTCTCCGGCAAGGAAGACGTACTCTTTCTGCGGGAACCCGGGTACGCCGCCCATCGAGGACCTGAAGAACTCGTGGAAGTCACGATGCAGCTGTTCCCGGTTTGCAACGGTGGTGTCAAGATAGGACATCATTCCCGTGACGTGGTGCTGGACACGGTCGCGCAGTGTCAGGAGGCTGCCGTTCTGGCGTTCAATTACCAAGCCTCCGCCCCCGCCCGCCTGCTCGAACAGAATTCCGATCATCCCGTGATACTGGGTGTACAGTGTGTGCATCCCGAGGAACGGCGAACCGAACGAATCGCCGGAAAAGTACCTCCAGCCGTTACGGTCGAACTGTTCCCGCATGTCCTTGGCGAAGATTTCCCACCACTTCTGCAATGTGTCGTTGGGAAGGTTCTGGTTGTAAGGCTCAGGATACGGAGGAAAGAAGAAGGTCGAATTCACTCCCATCTCGTGAATATCGAGAGCAACCTCGGGCCGCCATTTTCGAATGAGCTCCACCTTGGCCCGACCCTCGCGCATGCGAAGCGGTACCATGTCTCGATTGGGGTCAAGCTGGTAATGATTCGCATCATTCCCGACACCCCAGGGCTCGTCGTGCTCGGCGGCATTCGGATCGGCCTTGGGAAGTTGGCTTTGTACCGTCCGATACCACGAAACGTAACGCTCTCGGGCCGACGGATTCTCGACCGGAATGATGTAGGTAAGCACATTATCGAGAATCTGCCGAGTCCGCTCGTCCGTACCGGCCAGGAGCTGGTACGCCACGATCTGCATTGCTTCTACCGATGAAGCCTCGCTGGTATCGATCGTCGAGATCATGACGGCTGCAGGAGTATTCGAAACGATTTCGTCCAGCTCCCCCTGGCGCAGTTTCCTGGGATCGGCGAGCTTGTCGAGGCTTTCCACATGACGATCGAGAGCGGCGAGGTTCTCCGGGCTGCTCACCACCAGCATGTAGAGGGTTTTTCCCTCGTAGTCCTCGCCGTAGCTGATTAATCTGGCACGGTCCGAAACTTCGGCCCATCGATGCAGGAGTTTTTCCGTTTCGTAGAAACTCGTGAACTCGTTGGGTGGCTCGAATCCAAGTACATCTTCGATTGACGGAATGGCGGGATCGTACCTGCTCCCGGGGACCCAGCTTTCCTGTGCCGATACGGCCGGTGAAACCGTGATTCCGCTGGCAATAAGTACACCTGCCACCCAAAGAACCTGCCTCACGATTTACCTCCTCTCAACCATGGCTAAACCAACTCACCGGTTGACAGGCAAGTTGAGGGCGTCACGATCGACGATCTGACCGTTCTTGATCACCATATCGATGTCTTTGCAGTTGTTGATGTCGGCGATGGGATCGGCGTTGAGCAGTACGAGGTCGGCAAGTTTGCCCTGCTCGACACTGCCGAGATCGCTGTCACGGCCCAGGAAGGCGGCGCCGTTCAACGTTGCTATGCGGATGACATCGAGTTCCGGGATGCCTGACGCGACCAGCAATTCCAGCTCACGGTGAGCAGCCGGCCCGGTGGTCTGATCGGTACCGAGGACGAGTACGCCGCCTGCTTCATGAATCTGCCGCAGATTCTCCTGTGCGATCGGCGTCATTATCTTCATCCACCAGGTCCAGCTCCGCTCGGCATATGCCTGATGCACTTCTGTCTGCAGTCGTTCGATCTCGTCCCGATTCAGGACCGCCCTGTACAGCGGCTGATCGAGATATTCAGGATGTTCCGCCAACCGGCTGTAGTTCTCGCCAATGGTCAACGTCGTGACCATCGGAATCTTCTTGGCTCCCATCAGCCGAGCGAATGACTCGGTGATGGGACCAACGATAACAGGGTGTGCGAGAGTATCCACCCCGGCGAAAATCGCCTCGCGCGCCGAGGACTCCCCGGATATATGAACCGTCGTACGGATACCGTGGTCGTTATAGTACTGTATGATCTCCTGCATCAAGTCCAGCGGAAGCTTGGGAATCATCGGGCGCGAACCCCAGCCGCGCTCCTCGTAGGTGAGCTTCAGGACATCCGGCGCTCGTGCTATGTGCTTGTCGAGCGCTTCCTTCGCCTGCGGCCAGCTATCCACCAGCGTTGCGCCATACCCCCCGCCATGGCTCCCGGGGTAGGTTACGGTGCCGATCGTCGAAAAGATTCGCGGGCTCACCAGTTTCCCGGACCGCTCGTCCGTTCGTAGACCGAGCAGATAGTCGGGATCGTTCCCGGCGTCATAAACGGATGTGATGCCCGAGTAAAGGTATCCCTGCAACGCCTGAATACCGGCGCTTCGATCGGCTTCCTGCTCCGCGGACCGGGGTCGGCCACGCAAATGAATGTGCATATCCATCAATCCCGGGATCAGGTACTTCCCGGTGCCATCAATTGTTCGCGTTGCCTCCGGTGGACGAATCCCTTTTGCACCAATGGCCGAAATGCGGTCGTTGTCGATGTGGACCCAGGCATTTTGTTGAGGTTGCTTCCCGGTGCCGTCAATGAGGGTCACGTTTTCAATCAGAAGCGACGCTCCAAAGGACGCGGAGCTCACCAGAAACAAAAATGCGGCTGAAAGAAAGACCGCTGTAAACCTGCCAATGTGCATGTGTACCTCCAGACGTTTCCAGTTTGTTCCAACAGCCCTATTCGATTCCCTCGGCCTTTTTCAGGAATCCGCCGTGAGCGAGCGCCGTATCCAGCCCGCCTTCGCCGACCTGCCAGCTGATTTGCCCGTCACCGTTGGCATCCAGGCCGGCTATCGCCTGCGTAGCGAGGCTCTCGATCTCTTGCACCAGGGGAGCGGCCGCCGATGCCGATTGCGTGCGCTGTACCTCGGCGGCGAGGCTCGCAATACGCCCCATTCGGTCGGCGGCATTGCGCGCCGACGTCGCGATATGCGGCGCGTGCGTCTTGACGTGCGCCGATGCACCGTCGGCACCAGCAGCCAGCTCGATGTGGGTCGCAGCCTCTTCGGCTGCCCTTTTGCCGCCGTAGCCAAGGCCCGGCCCCCCGTCGATAAGCGTCGGGTCGATGGCATGTAAAACGTGACCCGCGTGAAGCTTCATGCCGGCCAGGTTATCGGTATCCTTCGTCGCCATCCCCGCATGGAGCAGCGCGACGCGGGCCTCCGCCAGCGCCGTATCGAGGAGCCCCGAACCGTCCGGTGTTGCCGGAAATGCCAACAAAGTGTGGTCTATGTGCACCCGCGCTGCGGGTGAAGACTGGGCTGCGTGGGAACTTGCAAACGTGACCACCAGCAACGTCGCGGCAATCGCCTTGCAAATTGGAGCTCTCATTGGCCGTCCTCCTTTTACATCGGTACTGCGGGACACTCCTTGACTCGCCGCCGGATCCCGGAGGGGCGTGCGAGCGGCAGAGGGTTCACACTTCCGATCGAGTACCCCCGGCCGACTGTGCCGACCGACGCAGGCTCCGCTCGCATCGATAGATCATTGAGAAGCTGCCGCTACCCGGGACTCGATCCTCCGAGCCCCGGGTAACGTGCAGGATGCGGTCGCCCTGCTACAGACGCATGCTGAAGTTCAGGAAGAAGTTGCGTCCGAACGGATCGTACGTCTCCGGGAAGGTGTTCAGCTGCTCCTGGGAGGTGCCGACGAGCGGTTGCGTTTTGTCGGCCAGGTTCTGGATACCAAACGTCACGGCGTACTTCTCACTTGGCTCGTAACGAGCGGTCAAGTCGAAATAGCTGACCGAGGAAATCGTAGGCACCGGAAAATCCGCCGGGTTGGCCCCGCCGAGGGTAATCCGGTCGTCGGTCACCCCGTCGATCCAGCGCCACCTCAGGCTCGCGGTAAATGGACCATCGTTCCAGTTCACGCGAGTGGTGGCTTTCCACTCCGGCTTGGGCTCTTCGCAGGTCAGGCCAAAGCTCCCGACGCACTCGTTGACCCTGTCCGGCAACTCGGCCACCAGCGTTTCCGCGTAGGAATTGACCCATGTTGCGCCGAACGCTATGTCGAAAGAGCTTGCGTTCTCAAAGAGCCCGAAATTCACGTCAAAGTCGTAGTTGACGCGCAAGTCGATGCCATCGGTTTCGAGGCGGCCGACGTTGGTGTTCAAGATAAACACACCACCGTCTTCTCCACCGATCACACCGTTCGGCTGCCTTACGACGGCCTGGCAGAACGGGCTGTTGATATCCTGGATCTGGTTGAAGCAAAGGTCCAGTACGTTGTTGACCGTACCGCCCAGGCGGGCGATGGCGTCCTTAACGTCGATATTGTAGTAGTCCAGGGTAATCGTGAAGCCGCCGAACAGCTCTTTGGGCGTCAAGACGAAACCGACGGTATAGGTGTCGGCCTCCTCCTCGTCGAGGTTCGGATTGCCACCGGTAACGTCGCTGATCTGGAAGCTGGGCTGCACGGCGGGGTCGCCGACCAGGAACGGCGGCACCCCGTTGGCGATACACAGGTCTCGAACGACCGGGTTCGTTGCAGCCGCCGGCTGGGCACATGGGTCGGTTGCAGCCGGAGAGGTTCCGGACGCCGCGACGAAGAGCTCGTCGATGCTCGGAGCCCGTACCGCCCGCTGGAAGTTGCTGCGCAGCATGATCGAATCCGTCGGCGACCATGTCAGCCCCGCGCCCCACGTCGTTGAGGTGTCGATGCCGGGCAAGGTGTAATCAGAGACGCGGAACGCGCCGCTGAAATTGACCGTATCGAGAACCGGCACCAGGACCTCGCCGAAGACTTCCTTGACGGCATAGGAGCCACCGGACGGCTTCGAGTCGGCATCACCGAGCCCGCCCTGCGACGGGTAGAAAAAGCCCTCCATGTCACGCCATTCAGCCCCGAACGCTATTCCCACAGGCCCGGCCGGCAGATCGAAGGTGTCGGCGGTCAGCACCGCCGAGGCCACCTGCATCAGTGCGGTCTCACTGCTGGTCTGGCTGGTGCTCAGGAACTGAACCGCGTCTTCGGAAATGTTCGCACCGAAGATATTGATGGGTACGCAATTGTCGGCGGTATTCGTGCAGACCACGTTGCCGTTTGCATCGAACTCCGTGGTGATTCCCTGTGCGAATGCCGCCGCGAGGGAACTGCCGAAGGAGTTCTGGACGTTACGGGTGCGCGCCCAGGAATAATAGGCGTCGAGCGAGGCGCCTTTGAGGAATCCGACGTCGCCGAGATCGGCCCGGGCGCCAAGCACGCTTCGCAGGGAGTTGCGCTCGAAAATCACGTCACGAGTGCCGAGCTCCTCCAGCCGCCGGCTCACGCTCACCGTGGTGTAGCCGTCGTTGCGGGTCGCTGCCGGTATGATGACGGGCAGGCCGTCGCCACCCAGCACGGGGTTGCCGTCGGCGTCCAGCTGCAAGGAGCCCTCCGTTGCGTCAAGCGCCGCGAACAGGTTCTGGATGGCCGGCGGCAGGAACGGGCTGTCTACCTGTATGAGCTGCTCGCCGCCACCAGCCGTCGGCGCCCGCTTGGTTTCGACCAGGTTCTGCACGAACGCGAGCTCCGCGTAGCCCTGGACCCGGTCCGTAATGTCGTAGTTGACGAGCGCGCCAACCATTTTGCGGTTCTGCGGCAACTGCAGATAGTTCAAAGGATTGAAGTTGTAATTGTCATCCGGGCTGACATAAGGGCTCACATTCTGCCCGGAGTCATCGAATTTGAACCCGAAAGACGTGGCACCAGCGAGCCCGGCATCCGCCAGCGCCTGCTGCACGCCCGGCCTGGCTGCGAGCGGCGGACCCGCCAGCGGAAAACCATAGATCCTGGAATTGGGATGAGAGGAGCTTCCACCCGGCACCAGGGCCGGGTTGCCGTTTGCATCGACACCGTCAACGAGGAAGTCAACGGACTGTGGCCGGGCGGCCGCCAGCACCGATGCACGGCGCATGTAGTTCATGTAGATGACCGCATTGCCCTTGTCATCCGCGAAGTTATCGCCCAGGGTAAGGTCGAAATTGACTACGTGGCCGTCACCCTCGTCGCTGAGGTCGTACTGGCTCGTGAACTCCAGGCCCTCGAAGTCGTCCTTCAGGATGAAGTTGACCACACCGCCAACCGCATCCGAGCCATATACCGCGGAAGAGCCGCCGGTCACGATTTCCGTGCCGGCAATCAGCGCCGCAGGCAGCGTATTCAGGTCGGTCACCTGCCGCGCATCGAAGAAGACCCAGCGACGTCCATTAACGAGGACCAGGGAGCGCTGAATACCGAGCCCCCGAAGATCGACGGTTGCAACACCACTGCCTTCGTTGTTGGTATAGCCGCCTTCACCCGGCAGTACCTGCGGCATGGTATTCAGCAGCTCTTCGATCCCGGTCGTGCCGGACAGCGCGTATTCCGGTGCACCGATTACTGTCACGGGCGACTGCGTGGTGAGTTCAGGCCGCGCGATTCGGGAACCGGTGACCATAATCTCCTCGATCTGGCCCGATTCATTCGTTTCTTGTGCCGTGGATGGGTTTGGTAGAAGTGCAGCCGCGACAGCAGCGGCGCAGCTCGTCAACGACGCTCGCCCCAAGCCAGTTCCTCGTCGAATGACCACTATAGGATCCCCCGTATCATAGTCACATGATCAAACTCGATCCCAAGCAGTGCGCTCGGGATCATCCCCCTTCGGTGTTTGCCCAGCGATTGAGACAGCCGCAGTCGATAGAATTATGGCTGCTCTCGAAGGCTCCCCCGATCGGTGACTATAAGACATCCAAAGCGCGAAGGTCAGCAGGTCGAGGAAACAATTTTAGAGCGTTCGCTCTAGCCGAACCGACGACTGTAGAAGCGCAGGTCGTAGTGCCACGAAGCATCTGTCTCGCAAGTCAAAAGTCGCATGCCCTACCAGGAGCATTCGTCGGCGTTACGGACCTGGCTGCCGTCCATTCCCTAGCACTTCCCGACCCAAAAAGCCCATGAGCCAGCACAGCGAAGGGCTGTGGTCGTATACCCCGTAGGACAAGAGCCCTAATCAAGGCCGGTTAGGACAAACCGGTTGCGCTACGATGCTATGGACAATCGTCCGATTCCGTGATTCAGAGGTGATACATGCGCTGGCCCGCTAAACGCATAAGCGATTCTTCAGAAAAAAGCCTCGGCATGTATACCGAAGCCATGGCCCTCGAAAGCCAGGGCGTGGATATTATTCACCTGGAGGTCGGTAGACCTGACGCGGACACGCCGCAGCACATCAAGGATGCGGCGAAAGAGGCGCTCGACCAGGGCCTCGTCCACTACGGCCATCCCGCGGGCAACGCCGGGTTCCGCCAAAGCATCGTAGCGAAACTCGCGGAGTACAACGCGATTTCGGTCTCCCCGGACGAGATTATCGTCACCAACGGCCTCACTCACGCCGCCTATATTACGTGCATGGCCGCGCTGGACCCTGGCGATGAGGTCATTCTGCTGGAGCCCTACTATCCGCAGCACATCAACAAGATAGAACTTGCCGGCGCCACGGTCGTTACGGCAGCCCTGGACGCATCGCGCGAATTCCGAATCGAGGAGCGAGCAATCCGCAGCAAGATTACGCCGAGAACCAGGATGATCAGCCTGGTAAACCCGGCGAATCCGACAGGCCGGGTCTACGACCGCGAAGAGCTAATGTCGATTGCGCGGATCGCCCGGGAGCACGACCTGCTCGTCATGTCGGACGAAGTGTACGAACAGATAGTCTATGACGGCAGACAGCATGTCAGTATCGCCAGCCTGCCGGGGATGGCGGAACGCACGATTTCGCATTTCGCGTTCACCAAGGCATTCGCCATGGACGGCTGGCGGTTGGGCTACCTGGCGGCTTCGGGACGCTATGTAGATGCACTCATGAAGGTCAGCTTGAATGACGTCACACACGTCAACGTTTTCATCCAGGAAGGCGGGCGCGCAGCGCTATCAGGGCCCCAGGACTCTCGCCTCCAGATGTTGGAGAACGACCGCAGGCGCCGGGATCTCGTATGCGCGCGATTGAATGAAATCCCCGGCGTTCGTTGCCCGGTTCCCGAAGGCACCATATACGCGTTTCCGGATATAAGCAGCCTTGGCATACCGGACGTTCAGTTCGCAAGGGAGTTGTTGCACCAGAAGCAGGTTGCCGTGGAGGCCGGGAGCTTTTACGGACCGGCGGGGAAAGGCCATATCAGGATATGCTTCGGATCTGAGCCGTTCGAGCGGCTCCAGGTCGCCATGGACCGCATAGCCGACTACGTCAACGACAGGGAGTTCCGTCGTGCTGCCGAAGCCTGATGCGCCCACACTTCTGTCGGCCAGAGTACGCGTTTCCTGCGAAGTCGCCGTCATCGCTTTGTCGTTTGGCTTTCTCAATCACGCACCCGCTGTAAACGCTGAACCGCGAGCAACCGGTGTGCTGCAGCTGGATGCCTGTACGCTGCTCGAGCCCGCGGAGATTTCGGAAGTCGTCGGTTTGCCGGTTCACCCCGGAATACGCCAGGATGTCGGATACGAGTCCGACGGCTCATACTCGTCTGCATGCCTCTGGGCCATCAAAGCAAGGAAGGAAACCTCACAGCCCGGCACTTCGACATCCCTCGACCGCAGTTTTGCAATTCTGCACGTCATGAACTGGCCAAGCGGTAGCGGGCAATCGGCCAAGTACCTGCAGGCGTTCAGGGACGCTGCACTGCAGGGTGAAATACCCTCAGACCCCGTACCCCGCGACGTTGGTGACGAGGCGCTGTGGTGGGGTGACGGCCTGGCGGTACGGCAGGGGGATACCGGCTTCGGCATCTCCGTGCTGCTGGCCGGCAGCGAAACCGGGGAACCCGGCGCCTTCGAGGAAATCCTGGCGCCGTTCGTGTTACGGCGGCTGGCCGAGAAGGAGAAGGATCCCGGCGGCTGACGGGCGCAGGAGCCGGGATCACGCCATCGCGGCTCAGCAGCAGCGCGTACCGCTTCCTCCCGTGTAGCGTGCATCCTGCCGTTCGCGAAAGAACGTGGCGTAATCGGGCACCGGCCGCTCCGGGTGCCGCTCCCTGAGGTGGCGCACATACCTTTCGTAGTCGGGCACACCGCAGCAGAGACGCGCGCTCTGTACCAGCCGCCGCCACACGCGGCGGCATGCCGTCATCAGCCGCGACCCGCGCTCCGTGCCTGCCATCAGACGCTCGCCTCTTGCGATGCCAGCGCGACGTACGCGCTCTCCCGGTCCGTGCGTTCGCCCACGCCGCGCGCTTTCCGGATCGCCTTGATCGAGTAGAACAGCACCGCGAACACGACGAACATGAACACCGCGGTCAGGCCGGCGTTGACGTAATTACTGATCATCACCTGCTGCATCGCGTCGAAGTCGATCGACGGCGGAATCAGCTCCCGCGACGAGATCGCGTTGCGGTAGCGGTTCGCCTGCGCCAGGAAGCCGATCGACGGGTTCGGGTCGAAGATCTTGATCCAGCCCGCGGCGGTGGTGCAGATCAGCAGCCAAACCGTGGGAACGATCGATACCCAGGCATACCGGTCCCGCTTCATCTTGAACAGGACCACGGTGCACAGCATGAGGGCAATGCCCGCGAGCATCTGGTTCGCGATGCCGAACAACGGCCACAGCATGTTGATACCGCCGAGCGGGTCCGACACGCCCTGGTACAGGAACCATCCCCAGAGCCCGACGCACCCCCCGGTCGCGATCAGGTTCGGGCCCCAGGCCTCTGTACGCTTGAGCGCCGGCACGAAGTTGCCCAGCAGGTCCTGCAGCATGAATCGCCCGGCACGCGTACCGGCATCGACGGCCGTCAGGATGAACAACGCTTCGAACAGGATCGCGAAGTGATACCAGAACGCCATCATCCCCTCGCCAGGCAGTACCGAGTGCAGGATCTGGGCGATACCGACGGCCAGCGTCGGCGCACCGCCGGCGCGCGACAGGATGCTGTTCTCCCCGATCTCGGCCGCCGTCGCGGTCAGGACGTCCGGCGTCACCACGAAGCCCCAGCTCGATACGGTCGCCGCGACCGTGGCGGGGTCGGTGCCGATGATCGCCGCCGGGCTGTTCATGGCGAAGTAAACGCCCGGATCGATGATCGAGGCGGCGACCATGGCCATGATCGCGACAAAGGACTCCATCAGCATGCCGCCGTAACCGATGTAGGGCGCATGCATCTCGTTTGCCAAAAGCTTCGGCGTCGTGCCGGATGAAATAAGCGCGTGGAACCCGGACACGGCGCCGCAGGCGATGGTGATGAACAGGAACGGGAACATGCTGCCCTTCCACACCGGGCCTGAGCCGTCGGTGAACTGGGTCAGCGCCGGCATCCTGAGCTCGGGCATGACGATGAGGATGCCGATCGCGAGGGCCACGATGGTGCCCACCTTGAGGAAGGTCGAAAGGTAATCGCGCGGCGCGAGCAGCAGCCACACTGGCAGCACCGCCGCGACAAAACCATAGCCGACCAGCATCCACGTGATTTCCATGGCGCTGAAGGTGAACGCCGGACCCCAGGTCGGATGCGCCGCGATCTTGCCGCCGAACCAGATCGCGGCGAGCAGCAGCAGGAATCCGATGATCGATATTTCGGCGATCCTTCCCGGCCGGATGAGGCGCATGTACACGCCCATGAAGACTGCAATCGGAACGGTCGCGATCACCGTGAACATGCCCCACGGGCTCTCCGCGAGCGCCTTCACGACGATCATTGCAAGCACGGCGAGGATGATGACCATGATCAGAAACGCGCCGACCAGCGCGATCGTGCCGGCCGTCTGCCCCATCTCTTCACGCACGAGGTCGCCCAGCGAGCGGCCGTCGCGGCGGCTGGAAATCACCAGCACCATGAAATCCTGGACGGCGCCGGCGAGCACGACCCCCACGATCAGCCACAGCGTGCCGGGCAGGTAGCCCATCTGCGCCGCAAGCACCGGCCCGACCAGCGGCCCCGCCCCGGCGATGGCCGCAAAGTGGTGGCCGAACAGCACATGCTTGTTCGTCGGGACGAAGTCGAGCCCGTCGTTGTGCACGTACGCGGGCGTCGCGCGCGTGGCATCCAGTTCCAGGACCCGGGTGGCGATGAATCGGCCGTAGAAGCGGTACGCGGCAAGATAGATGGCGACGGCGGCGGTCACGATCCAGAGCGCGTTGATGGATTCGCCTCGGCGCAACGCGATGGTAGCGAAGCAGGCAGCGCCGACGAGGGCCAATGCGGCCCATGCCAGTTTGGTTATTCCAGCTTTCATGAGTCCATCCCCCGGAAGACTAGCGAAGGGTGACGGCTGCGCCGCACCGGGTCAAGTCGTGTATTCACCGATACGGGCGCTCGAACATGAGCCGGGCGTCGAGCACCTGTTCGCCGGGTCCGGGACATCGAAACCTCGTTGAGCGGAGTTGTTTGCCGCTCGCGGGGCGCGGCATTCTCTAGAGCGAAAGCTCTAATGCAACCACGTGAGACATGGTCCCGGCATTTTAAACTCCCGACAGATAGAGTGAGGAAACCCGGGCAACCGATTCATTGACCAGAGTGCATTAACTTGGAAAGTTCGCCGCCATGAGCTCCGCCCACGTGGCCCGCCTGCAACGACCGCTACTCGCGCTTGCCGGCGCCATCCTCTGCGCGCCGCTGCTGTCGGCCTGCTCCGGGG
>CAYRKH010000001.1:96173-134825 GCA_964424805.1 uncultured Woeseiaceae bacterium | reverse complement strand
GGAAAAAGAACACCCGGTCTGCTGCTGCCGCCGGAACTGTCGCGGCGGCCGTCGATTTCTTGATCGGGGCTGCCGTGTACGAGGGTTATCGGAGTCTGGGGGCGGGGCTTTAGGGGTTTCGGTGGAAGTGTGACGGGGTGCACAGGTTTAGTGGCTGTGTGCGCGTTTGCTGGCAGTGGTGCGGGTGGGGTGGCCTGGGTTGTTGGTGTGCGGGGCGATTTGTGGGAGTGGAACGCGGGGCGGCGGCCGGGGCTGGCGGAGCCGTGACCGCGGGAGGCCTTTGGCGGAATGGCTCCCTCGGGGCCCTGCGGGCCCTTTCGGTCCGCTTTATTTCCGCCAAAGGCCTCCCCCGGTCACGGCTCCGCTCCTGCCGCTGGGGGCGGACTCAAGATAGTCGACGCGCGGTGGCGCTGCTCATGCGCGCTGGCGCCTTGTCCTGCTTACAGGGTGCTGAAGAGGGAGAGGTTGCGGGTGGCGACGAAGGCTTTCTGGGCGGCCTCGAGCATGGTGAGCTGCATGCTGAGGCGAGACAGGGCGTCGGCGTAGTCGAGGTCCTCGATCTCGGCGAGGGTTTCCTCGAGTCCCAGGGCAAACGCGCCGTTGCTGTCGGCCTGGTTGTCGATGGCGGACAGGCGTGAGCCGACCTTCGTGCGTACCTCCAGCACGTTGCCGAGGGCCTGGTCGATGGACAGCAGGCCCGCGTTGATACGGTTGTTGAGCGCGGCTCGCGCGACGCCGTCCGCCGCGGGCGTGTCGATGCTGTCGGCGAGCGCGGCGACGGTGGAGAAGATGTCGCGGTTGCGGCTCGCGCGCACGGCAAACTCGTCGTTGGCGGCGGGTTGGCCGTCGATCGTCACGCTGATGCCCTGGAACGCGATGCTGCCGCCACTCTCGAAGGTGCCCGCCGCAACAACGGCGCCGCCCGCGTCCAGCACCTCGTAGTTGCCCGGATCGGCGAAGCGGATCGTGAACTCACCGCGGTCGTACAGCGCGGCATCCAGCACGCTTCCGGGCCCCGCCACGCCCGTGCCGGCGTTGCCGGCGCCCGGGTCGACGGCGAAGGTGCCGTTGCCGTCCCGGATGCGGAAGAACACGTCGCTGCCCGGATCGCCGTCGGCAACCTCCCGGTTGTCGCCGATCCGGACGAAGCGTTGCCCCTGGTCCCCCTGGTAGGCATAAGCGGAGCCGTTCTGCACCACCGGCTCGACGCCGTCGCGGTTGCCCGCGAACAGGAACCGGCCGTTGCCGTCCCGCTGGTTCGCGAGCTCCACGAGCGCGTCCACGTGCTGGCGCATCTCGACCGCGATGAGGTGCCGCGATTCGTCCGTCTGGGTACCGTTGTTCGCCTGCAGGGCCAGCTCGCGGACGCGCTGCAGGACGTTGGTCACGCTTTGCAGCGCCGACTCTTCGAACCCCAGGCGGTTTCTCGCCATGGTCCCGTTGCGATCAAACTGCTCCAGCATCGAAAGCGATTCCCGCAGCCCGAGGGAACGTCCGGCGGCGATGGGATCGTCCGCCGGCGACAGCAGTCGGCTTCCGGTGGCGAGCTGCCGCTGCGTGCGGTCGAGCGCCGCCTGCAGCCTCAGCATCATGCTGAGGCCCTGCTCGAAGGCGCCGCTGGTGGAGATGCGCGTCATCGCCGGCCCGTCGCGCCCAACAGCGTGTCGAACAGCGAGCGGGCCACGCTGACGACCTGCGCCGCCGCCTGGTAAGCCTGCTGGTAACGCATCAGGTTGGCGGCTTCCTCGTCGAGGTTCACACCCGAGTGCGAGAGCTGCGCGTCCTCGGCATTCGCGAGAATCACGTTCTGGGCATCGAGGTTCGCCTTGACCTGCTGCGTCGCGGAACCGACGGCGGCGACAAGCTGGCCGTAGCGATCGCCGATGCTGACGCTGCCGCCGTCGAGCACGCCGGCGGTCTGTATGGCGGCCAGGCGGAGGCCGTTGCGGTTGTCGCCCGAGGCGCCGAGATTGGCTTCGAGCGTGAACCGGTCACCCGCGGCAGGCTCGCCGCTGATGCTGAAGGTCACGCCGTTGACGACGATCGGATCGCCGCTGGTATAGGCGAACGCACCCGCGCCGTTGATGCTGTAGGTACCCGGGCCGGTGAACTCGATCACCGACGTCGCCAGCAGGTTCGGATCGTCCGGGTCGGTCACCGTGAGATTGCCGATGGTTGCCGAGCCGAGGTTGTCGATCGCGCCGGCGGCGCGCACCGGCGCGGCCATCGCGAGCGCGTGCGGATCGCTGAGGGTGGCGGCGAACGTGCCCGCGGCGCCGGCAGCCGGGCGGATCAGCATGCGATCGCCCGCGGCAGCGGCCCCGCTGACGGTGATCGCGAGTCCCGCCGCCGTGAACGGATCGGCCGCCGTGCCGCTGCCGGACATCGTGACCGCCTGCCCGGTAGCCGCGTCCTGGAGCGCCCAGCTCGCGCCGTCGAAGGCAAGCACGAGATCGGCGCCGTCCAGGGTCGCGGTGTCGCGCACCGTCACGGCGGCCGAGGCGGAGCCGGTATTGGCGCCGGAGTACAGCACGGCGGGTGGCGAGACGCCGAAGAAATCGCCGCCGCGTGCGCCCGAAGGCGTCATGCCTGCCGCGTGCCGCTGGTTGAATTCGAAAGCCAGCGCCTGCGCGGCTTCGCCCAGGGTCCTGTCTGCCTGCTCCAGGAACTGCGTTCGGAAATCGAACAGGCCGCCGAGCACGCCGCCGGAGATGCCGCGGCCGAGCGGCATCTCGCCGGCAGCGCCGCGGTAGACGACCTCCGCGCGCGTGGGATCGAACTCGCTGCCCCGGACGCCCAGCTCCGCCGAATTGCTGCCGACCACGAGTGACAGACCCGACGCGATGAAGATGCTCAGGGAGCCGTCTTCCTGCGGCACCGGCGTTACCGCGACCTGCGCCGAGAGCTCGCGCACCAGCCGGTCGCGCTGGTCGAGCAGGTCGTTCGGCGGCTGGCCCGTGCCGTTGCGCGCCGCCACGATGTCGCCGTTGAGGGCGGCGATGGCGGCGGAGAGCTGGTTGACGGCATCGACGGACTCGCCGATCCGGCTGTTCACTTCGTCGCCCAGGGCATCGAGCCGCGCGTCCAGGGACTGGAAGCGCTGCGCGAGGCTCTGCGCCTCGCCGAGCAGCGCCTGGCGCGCGGGCACGGACGCGGGATCGTTGGCGACGTCCTGCAACGCGTTGAAGAATTTTTGCAGGCCGGCGTTCAGGCCGGCGTCCGGATCGGCCAGCAGGTTGTCGATGCGCGTGGCGAGCGAATCGAGGGTGCTGAAGCGCGCCTGGCCGGTAATGGAGCTGCGCAGCTGCTCGCCGAGGAACTCGTCGAACACGCGCTTGACGGTCGTGATCTGCGTGCCGCCGCCGATATAGCCGTTGCCGAAGCTCTGGCCTTCGCGCGTCACGAACTCGGCGACCTGTCGGCTGTAGCCCGGCGTGTTCGCGTTGGCGATGTTGTGGCCGGTCATCTCGATCGCCCGCCGGAACGCGAGCAGGCCCGAGAGACTGGTATTCAAAATATCAGGCATGCCGGTTTCCGCCTCTCATCCGGTCACTGTCAGGGTTGTATCGGCGGGCCGCCGAAATGTTTGAGGGCGCCCAGCGCTTGCTTCAGGACGCCGCTCGCAAGCACCCGCGTAATCTTGTCGGCATAGGCGGGATCGGTGGCGTAACCCGCCGACTGCAGCGCCTGGGCGAAGCCCCGGGTGTCGTCGCCCCGGCCGCGCACCGAGGCGTAGCGCGGGTGCTCACCGAGCAGCCGGGCGTAGTCGTCGAAGGTCTCCGACAGGCCCGGGTAGGCCCGGAAGCGCGCGGTTTCCCGCCGCGCGATGCCGTCGACGTACTCGACCGTGGGCCGAACCGCGGTCGGGCCCTGCCAGTCCGGACCTGCCTTGATGCCGAACAGGTTGAAGCTGCTGGAGCCGTCCGCGAGTTGCATGACCTGCTGTCCCCAGCCGCTTTCCAGCGCCGCCTGGGCGAGGATGGCTTCCGGCGCGACGCCGATCTTGCGCGCCGCGGCCAGCGCGTGCGGCCAGACCGCCCTGGCAAACTCCAGCGGGCCGGACCAGCCGGACGGCGCGCCGGCGGTGCCGCTCGCGGCGGTCACGGGAGCGCTCGCCGGGAGCCGGAACGCGCCGCTGCCCGGCTCCCCTCCGGCCGCCGGCGCGCCGCTCTCGCCGCCGAGCTGCCGCACCAGGAGCTCGGCGAGCCCGATGCCGCGCCCGCTCGCCATCTCCACCGAAAGCTGCCGGTCGAGGAGCCCGCGGTACATATCGTGCTGGTCGCTCTGCCCGAAGATCGGATCCCCGAGCGACGCGTCCCGCGCGTTCTTCAGCATGGTTTCGATGAACAGCGCCTCGAACTGCCCTGCCACCGCGCGCAGCGTGGCGGGATCCTGCCGCTCGGCACCCTTCCTGAGCGCGGCGAACTGGCTGAAATCGGTAACGGCGGCGGTCATCGAAGCACGCTCAAATCACGACCAGTTCCGCGCGCAGCGCGCCGGCCCGCTTCAGCGCCTGGAGAATCGCGACGAGGTCGCCGGGGGCGGCGCCGACGCGGTTCACGGCCTGTACGATCTCGTCGAGCGAGGTGCCGGGCTGGAACAGGAACATGCTGGAGGCGTCCTCGATGATCTCCACCGAGGAATCGGGCAGCACGACCGTCTGCCCCTGCGAGAACGGCGCCGGCTGGCTGGCGAGCGGCTGCTCGCTGATCGTGACGACCAGGGAGCCGTGCGACACCGCCGCAGGCGTCACCGTGACGCGCGCGTTGATGACGACGGTGCCGGTGCGGGAATTGATGATGACTTTTGCCGGCGCCTGGCCCGGGTCGACTTCGAGGTTTTCAAGGTGCGCGACGAACGCCGTGCGCTGCGACGGGTCAAGCGGCGCGTCGACGCGCACCGAGACCGCGTCGATCGCCTCCGCCGTCCCGAAGCCGAGGCTGTCGTTGACCACCTGGGCGAGGCGGCTGGCGGTCGTAAAGTCGGGCCGGTGCAGGTTCAGCACCACGGAACCCTGTGCCGGGAAATGGCTGGTCACTGCCCGCTCGACGGTAGCGCCGTTCGGAATGCGTCCCGCGCTCGGAATATTGACCGTAACGCTGCTGCCGTCCGCGCCGGAAGCGCCGAAGCCCCCGACCAGCAGGTTACCCTGCGCGATGGCGTAGACGTTGCCGTCGGCGCCCCGCAGCGGCGCCATCAGCAGGCTGCCGCCGCGCAGGCTCTTCGCGTTGCCGACGGAGGCAACCGTGACATCGATCGTCTGCCCCGGCTTCGCGAACGGCGGCAGCTCCGCCTGGATGGATACCGCCGCCACGTTCTTCAGCTGCAGGTTCACGCCGGGCGGCACCGTGACGCCGAACTGGGTCAGCATGTTCTTCAGGCTCTGCACGGTGAACGGCGTCTGGCTGGTCTGGTCGCCGCTGCCGTCGAGGCCGACCACCAGCCCGTAGCCGACGAGCTGGTTGTGGCGCACGCCGGCGACGCTCGCGAGATCCTTGACGCGCTCGGCCAGCGCCGGCTGGCTGACGGCAAACACCAGCAGCGTGCCCCAGCACAGCCGCCGCCATCCGCAGGTTTTCATACTCGTGAACATCGGGTAATCCGCCCTAGAACGGCCACCAGGCCGAGTTGAAGTAGCGCGACAGGAGGCCCATGCGGTTGGCGTCCGCAAGCACGCCCTTGCTGCTGTAAGTGATGCGCGCGTCCGCGACCTTGCTCGAGGCGATCGAGTTATCCGGGGCAATGTCAGAGGGGCGCACGATGCCGGAGAGGCGGATGAACTCACCGCCCTGGTTCAGCGTCACCCACTTCTCGCCGCGGATGCGCAGGTTGCCGTTCGGGTAGCGGGCCACGACCGTGACCGCGATGTCGCCCTGCAGGCTGTTGCTCTGGCTGCTGGAGCCGGCGCCGTCGAACGCCGTCGCGCCGCCGAGGCTCCCTTCGCCGATCGGCACGCCGTCCGCCGTCACCGGGCGGCCGAACACCACCGGGTTCGAAAACGAGGCCTCGCTGGACTTGGAGGTCGACGTGGTGGCGTTCTTGGTGGCGTTGGTTTGCTCGATAAGGCGGACGGTCAGGATGTCGCCGACGCGGTTCGCCTTCAGGTCCTCGAACAGCCGCAGGTCGCCGCCGGCCGGGTAGATGGCGCCGGCCGTCGGCGGCGCGGCTTCGAGCACCGGCACCGGCGGCGCATAGGTATCCGCGGACTCGGGCATGGTGCTGCAGCCGGCCAGCAGGGCGGCCGCGGCGAGGGTCGGCAGCGCCCGGGAGGCCTGGAGCCTGGAAGATATTTCTCTCATATTTCTGGCCGTTACAGGTTGTTATTCAGGTATTGCATCATCTGGTCGTTGGTGGAGATCGCCTTGGAGTTCATCTCGTAGGCGCGCTGCGTCTCGATCATGTTCACGAGCTCCGCCACGACGTTGACGTTCGAGCCTTCCAGCGATCCCTGCACCAGCGAGCCGAAGCCGTTGATGCCGGGAGTGCCGGGCTGGGCGGTGCCGCTGGAGGCGGTCTCGAGGTAAAGGTTTTCACCGACCGGCTGCAGCCCGGCCGGATTGATGAAGTCGACCGTCTCCAGGCTGCCGATCTGGGTCGGCGTCGGCTGGCCCGCGAGCTTCACGGAGATGACGCCGTCGCGCCCGATGGTAATGCTCTGCGCGCCGTCCGGGAGGGTGATGCCGGGTTGCACGACGTAGCCGCTCGCGGTCACGAGCTCTCCTTCCGCGTTCTGCTGGAACGTGCCGTCGCGGGTATAGGCGAGATTGCCGTCAGGCATCAACACCTGGAAGAAGCCGCGGCCCTTGATGGCGACGTCGAGCGGATTTTCCGTCTGCAGCAGCGCGCCCTGGGTGAACAGTTTCTGGGACGCCACGACGCGCACGCCGGTGCCCAGGTGCAAGCCGCTCGGCAGCTCCGTGTCCTGCGACGTCTGGCCGCCGGACTGGCGCACGTCCTGGTACAGGAGGTCCTCGAAAACGACGCGGCCCTGCTTGTAGCCGGTCGTGTTGACGTTCGCGAGGTTGTTCGAAACCTGCGCCATGCGGGTCTGCTGGGCATCGAGCCCGGTCTTGGCAATCCACAGTGCTTGACTCATTGTTTTCTCCGTTGGCCGATCGGCGGTCAGCCGATGCGCATCATTTCGGCGGCGGCGTCCGCATCCTCTTTCGCCGTGCTGATGACGTTGATCTGCATTTCATAGCGCCGCGCGAGCTCGATCATGTTCACGAGGGTGCGCGCGATGTTGACGTTGCTGTGCTCCAGTGCGCCGGCGGTCAGCCGCACGTTCGCGCTCGCGGCAGCGGTATCGCCCTCCGGCAGGTACAGCAGGCCGTCGCTGCCTTTCGCGAGCTGCTTTGCATCGGGATCGACGAGCTTGATGCGATCCACGATGGCGAGGGTTTCCGGACCCTGGCCGAGCGGCTGGATCGAGATCGTGCCGTCCGCCCCGATGACGAGGCTGCTGTAGGGCGGTATCGCGACCGGTCCGCCCTCGCCCATGACCGGATCCCCGGCGCCGGTGGTGAGGATTCCGCCCGAGGTCACCTGCAGGTCGCCCGCGCGGGTGTAGGCTTCCCGGCCGCCGGTGCCCTGCACGGCAATGAACCCCCGGCCCTGGATCGCGACGTCGAGCTCGCGCCCGGTGTCCACCACCGCGCCTTTCGAGAAGTCGGTGCCGTACGGGGCGATCACCGCGTTCACCCTGGAGTCGGCGCCCGCCCCGTCGACCGGCACCGGGCTGAAGGCGTGCAGGTCGGCGCGGAACCCGGTCGTCGAGACGTTGGCCAGGTTGTTGGCGTTGATGGACTGCGCGAACTCCGTTTGCTTCGCGCCGGTCATGGCGAGGTAGATCATTTTATCCATGCGAGTCGTCCGCCGGTCGGGCTGGCCGGTGCTTACCGGATGTTGATGACGGTCTGCGTGACGGCGTCGGCGGTGGAGATCACCTGCGCGTTCGCCTGGAAGTTTCGCTGTGCCGTGATCATCTTCACCAGCTGCGCGGTGAGGTCGACGTTCGATGCCTCCAGCGCGCCCGACTGCACGTTCCCGAAGGAAGCAGTGCCGGCTTCGCCCAGCAGCGCATCACCGGACAGCGACGATTCGTTCCACGCCGTATCACCCGCCTGCTGCAAACCCTGGGGGTTGGCGAAATTGGCAAGGGCCAGCTTGCCGAGCGCGTTCGACTGGCCGTTGGTGTAGCGGGCAAACACGATGCCTTCGCTGTCGACGCTGACGCCGGTGAGCCGGCCCGTCGTGAAGCCGTCCTGCGACAGGGAGTTGACGCCGAACGCGCTGCCGAACTGGGTGGTGCTGCCGAAATCGAGCGCAAGCGAGATATCGGCGGCGCCGGTGCCGGGCGCCCACGCGTCCAGCACCATCTGTCCGCCCGCCGGCGATTGCAGCCGGCCGTCCTGGTCGAACACGATCGGCACCGAGCCGGACACGGCAGCGCCGTCGATCTCGACCTCCGTGCTCCAGGTGTTTGCCGCCGCGTCCTTGATGAAGTACACCGTGGCGGTGTGGGCGGATCCGAGCGAATCGTAGATCGTGATCGACGTCGTGTGGTTGAAGCTGTTCGGGTCCGCGGGATCGAACGTCGCCGCGGTCGGCTGCGCGGCGGCGGCCGGCAGGTTGACACCCATCGTCGCGGTCGAGGTGGCCTGCGGGGGGCTGGCACCGACCGTGAGCTGCAGGTCCGTCGGCGAACCGGTATTGAACAGCCCTTCACCGGCCGCCGGGTAGGCCTGCAGGCGCTTGCCCTGGGCATTGATGACGTTGCCCTGGCTGTCGACGCCAAAAGCGCCGGCCCGCGTATAGCTGCGCTGGCCGTTCTCGCTCAGCACGAAGAATCCTTCGCCGGTGATCGCGAGATCGAGCGCGTTCTCGGTGAAATTGATGTTGCCCTGCTCGAACTGCTGGGCAACCTTCGCAAGCTGCACGCCGCTGCCGACGCCGTTCGATCCTGCGAAGACCTCCGCGAACTCGGCGCGTGACCCTTTGAAGCCGGTGGTGTTGACGTTGGCAACGTTGTTGGCGATGACCCCGAGGTCCGCCGAGGCCGCGTTCAGGCCGCTGAGTGCAATGGCAAATGGCATGGTGTTCTCTCCGTTTGGAAAATGATCAGTAGACCCGCCGGACCTGGTCGGCGGACAGCACGCCGCCGCCGGCCAGGTTCAGGGTCATGGGCCGGCCGCGCCGGCCGACGTTCACGCTGTCGATGCGCGCATCGAGCAGGGTCTCGAGGCTTTCAACGCCCTCGCCCCGCGCCACGCGCGCACTGATCGAGTACTCCCCGGGCTCAACGGTGGCCTGCTCCGCGTCACGGCCGTCCCATTCGAAACGCACGAGGCCGGCGGCCTGCGGGCCGAGATCCAGCCGCCGCACCAGTTCGCCGTTACGGTCGGTAATTTCTATCTGCACGCCTGCCGCGCTGCTCCCGAGCTCGACGGCGCCGGTGACGCGGCCACCGTCGGCCAGGTAGCCGGTATCGGACACGGCGAGGACGCCGCGCCCGACCAGCGTCGCCGCTTTCAGCATCTGGTCCGACTGCAGGGAGGCCTGCAGCCCGGCGAACGAGCCGTTCAGCTCCTCGATGCCGCTGACCGTGCCGAACTGCGCGAGCTGCCCGAGGAAATCCCCGTTCTCCATCGGTTTGAACGGGTCCTGGTTCTGGAACTGGGCGATCATCAGCTCGAGAAAGTCTTCCTGCCCGAGCGCGCCGCGGGGCTTGCCGGATGGCGGCGGCGCGAGGCCGGCGAGGTCATTGGTGCCAGCGATCTGTGTCATCCCTTCGTCCCCCTGTGGTCTCAGCGGCCAAGCGACAGGGTCTGCAGCAGCAGATCCTTCGCCGTGTTGATCAGTTCGACGTCGTTCCGGTACGAGCGGGAAGCCGAGATCATGTTCACCATCTCGTCGACCGTGTTGACGTTGCTCACGTAGACGTTCCCGTTCTCGTCGGCATCGGGGTGCTCCGGCCGATGCTGCATCTCGAGCGGTGCGCTGCTCTCGACGATTCCGGAGAGCCGCACGCCGGCGACGCCGGTCTCGTGCGTAAGCGAAGCCTGGAAGCTCTGGAAAACCGGCTGGCGCGCGCGGTACACCTTCGCGGGATCACCGTTGACGCTACCCGCGTTGGCCAGGTTGCTGGCCGTGACGTTCAGGCGCACCGACTGCGCGTTCATGGCGCTGCCGGCCACCTTGAACACCTGGAACAACGACATCACTCGCCTCCTTTTATGGCGTAGCGGATCGTCTTGATCGAGCTGTCGAGAAAGCCCAGCGTGGCGCGATAGCGGATGGCGTTCTCGGCGTAGGCGGCCTGCTCCACGTCGGCCTCCACCGTGTTGCCGTCCAGCGCGGGCTGGGTAGGCAGGCGATACTTCAGTTCCGCTCCGCCGGGGCGGCCTGCATTCCATCCGCCGATGTGACGCTCGCTGGTCCGCTGCAGCCTGGCGTCGGGCGCCTGCGCCTGCCGCAGCGCCTGCGCGAAATCGATGTCGCGCGCCTTGTAATGCGGGGTATCCGCATTGGCGATATTCGATGACAGCACCTGGTGGCGATGCTCGCGCAGCTTCAGCGCTTCGACGTGCTGCGCAAACGGTTGCAGCTTCATTGATTCTTGACCCCGGTTTTTCGTTGTCGTGTTGGCTTTGGCCGAAGCCATTGCAACTCGCGTGCCAACCTGGAAATCGCCGTCAACGCTAAAGTTCCGGCGGGTCCTGCCGATATATGCGGCGGCAAACCGGCAAAGGTTTGCCGCCGTGGCGGCAAGGCTCGTTCGCCTGCTCGTTGCGTCTTGTTGCTGCGTAGGAGCGCGCATTGCGCGCGATGCTACGTTTTGCCAGCCGGGGCATCGCGCGCAATGCGCACTCCTACGTCAATATGGGTGGCACGGCACTTGCATCACCTTACGCAAAGAGTGCTGGCGAGGGGGCTAATGCCTGGTTTCACCACCCGCTTCGACGGGAAATTGACGCGGGCGACGTTGCCGCGCCGGATTTCCGGCGGCATGGCGACGTTCGTGCTGCCGCTGCTGCTCATCGGGCTGCACGCGGCGGTGCCCGTGGCGGCCGCCGATTCACAGCCCGTTGCGAGCATCGCCGCCGCCGCCGAGGATTACCTGCAGCAGCGCATCGCCGGCACGGGCCGGAAGCTGGTGCCGCGGGCGGGCCACCTCGATCCGCGTCTCAATCTCGCGCGCTGCGAACGCCCGCTCGAGGGCTTCCTGGCGCCGGGGGCGCGGATCGACAGCCGCACCATCGTCGGCGTGCGCTGCGGCGGCAGCCGCCCCTGGAAGGTCTACGTGCCGGTGAACGTCACCGAGCCGCGCCCGGTCCTGGTGGCGGTGCGTTCGCTGCCGCGCGACCACGTGCTGGCCGCCGCCGATCTCGTGACCGAGGAGCGCGACGTGTCCCGCCTGCCCGGCGGCTATGTTGCCGACGTGAGCCGGCTGGTCGGCCGCCGCCTGAGCCGCCCGGTTACCTCGGGCAGCGTGCTGGCGCCTTCCATGATCGAGGAGCAGACGATCGTGCGGCGCGGGCAGTCGGTTACGCTGGTGGTGCGCAATGGCAGTTTCAACGTGGCGATGGCCGGCACGGCGCTGGCCGACGGGGCGCAGGGTGAACGCATACGCGTCCGGAACGAGGCGTCGGACCGGGTGGTCGAGGGCCTCGTGCGCTCGGCCCAGCAGGTAGAGGTTCTCCTGCACTAAAGTTACGGCCCGACGGGCCGATTATATTCACAACATCTGGAAGGATGGACACTATGTCTGACAGGATCGATGCGATGACCCAGGGACTTCCCGGAAAAATCGCGGAGCGCGCCGGCAGCACCGCCGCCAGCCGGAAAACCGGCGGCGCCGAAGTCCCGGCCCGGGATACGAGGGGAGCACCGATGGCCGAAGGCGACAGGGTCGAGCTGACCAGCAGCGCGAGGCTGCTCGAGCGGCTCGAAAAGACCTTCGACTCGTTTCCGGAGCTCGACCGGGCGCGCGTCGATGCCGTGAAGGATGCCATCAGGAACGGCGAGTACCGGATCGACCCCGGCCGCATCGCGGCGGCCCTGATCGTCACCGACCGGCAGCTCGGCAGCTGACGTGCCGGCCTCACCGCCGGACTGCCGGCCGCGTCTCGCGCGGATCGTGGATGACTCCCTGCAGGCGGCACTCGCCCTCGAACGGCACCTGCGCGACGAGCGGCAGGCGCTGGAGCGGCAGGACGATGACGCGCTGGCCGCGGCGGCGGCGGGGAAGCGCGACGGCGTGCAGCGCCTGGAACGGCTGGAGGCAGCCCGACGGGCGGTGTGCCGGGACGCCGGCCGGCCGGCCGGGCTCGAAAACATGCCCGACCTGCTCGCCTGGTGCGGCGCCGACGAGCGCCTGGACGCAAGCTGGCAGCACTTTCTCGACGTTGTCGCCGCCTGCGATCGCCGGAACGCGGCCAACGGCGCCGCCATCCACCTGCGGCAGCGCCAGCTCGCCGCGGCGATCGGCATACTCCGGGGCGCCACCGCAGACTCGGCGACCTACGACCCCCGGGGCGCCACGGCCACCGGCCGCTCCCGCCGCGCGCTCGCCAGTATCTAGGCGCTCAACGCCACCGCCTGCCGCTCGTATTTCCGGGCTTCGGCGGTGCGCACCGGCCGAGCGGGTGCAGATTCGAGCCGGGCGAGTATAATGACCGCGCCTCACAGTCACGCACAAGTATCAATCCGTTGCAGGGGGACTGGAGGCCAGTGGCCCGATGCAAGGCCGCCATCGCCACGACGCCATAACAGGCCCGGAGCCGCGCTCCCGGCGCACCCGGATGAACCCATAATTTTCCCAGAGAGCAAGCTATGACAACCAGGTTGGCCGCCCTTCAGGACTGGGTCGACACCGTCGCGCGCCTGACACAGCCGGAAGACATCCACTGGTGCAACGGCAGCGACTCCGAATTCAAGCGGCTGGTCAACCAGATGATCCGGAGCGGCGAGCTGCTCGAGCTCGACGAGGACACCTACCCGCATTGTTACCTGCACCGCTCGGATCCCTCCGACGTCGCCCGGGTCGAACACCTGACCTACGTCTGCACGACGGCCGAGGCCGACGCGGGGCCGAACAACAACTGGATGAGCCCCGCCGACGCGCACAAGAAGGTCGATGCGCTGTTCGCGGGCGCCATGCAGGGCCGAACGATGTACGTGATCCCCTATTGCATGGGCCCGATCGATTCCCCGTACGCGCGCCTTGGCGTAGAGATCACCGACAGCCCCTACGTCGTCATCAACATGAAGCTGATGACGCGCATGGGCGCCGCGGCGCTCGCGCGCATCGAAAAGGAAGGAACGTTCGTCAAGGGGCTGCATTCCACCGGGGACCTCGATCCCAGGCGGCGTTTCATCATGCATTTTCCGGAAGAGCTCTCCATCAAGAGCATCGGCTCGGGCTACGGCGGCAACGCGCTGCTCGGCAAGAAATGCCATGCGCTCCGAATCGCGAGCTACCAGGCCCGGCAGGAAGGCTGGCTCGCGGAGCACATGCTGATCGTCGGCGTCGAGAACCCGCAAGGAGAGACGCACTACCTGGCCTGCGCGTTCCCGTCCGCCTGCGGTAAAACCAATCTCGCGATGCTGATTCCGCCGCCGTCGCACGCCGGTTGGAAAATCTGGACCCTCGGCGACGACATCGCCTGGCTGCACCTGGACGACGACGGCCGGCTGCGCGCCATCAACCCGGAAGCAGGCTACTTCGGCGTCGTGCCGGGCACGAACGCCAAGACGAACAAGAACGCCTACGACATGATCAAGAGCGACACGATCTTCACCAACGTGGCGCTCACCGCCGACAACCAGCCGTGGTGGGAAGGGAAGAAAAACGGCCAGCCGGCCTACGACTGGCAGGGGCGCAAGTATGACCCCGCCAACGGTCCGGCCGCGCACCCGAACTCGCGCTTCACCGTGTCGGCCCGGAAAAACCCGAGCTACTCGGAGCTCGCGGAAGCGCCGGAAGGCGTGCCGATCACAGCGCTCGTCTTCGGCGGCCGCCGCAAGGAGCTTGCACCGCTGGTCTTCGAGGCGAAAGACTGGAATCACGGCGTGCTCGTCGGCGCCGGCGTCGGCTCCGAAACCACCGCCGCCGCCAGCGGCGCCGTCGGCGTCGTCCGCCGCGATCCCATGGCCATGAAGCCCTTCTGCGGCTATAACTTCGGCGACTACTGGGCCCACTGGCTGTCCTTTGCCGACAGGTCCGACCAGCTCCCGCGCATCTTCCACGTCAACTGGTTCCGCCAGGACAGCCGCGGCCAGTTCCTGTGGCCCGGCTTCGGCGAGAACCTGCGCGTGCTGCGCTGGATCATCGACCGATGCGAGGGCCGCGCCGGCGCCCGCCAGACCCCGATCGGCTTACTCCCGGAGCCGGGCGGTATCGACACCCGCGGGCTCGACGTCAGCCCTCAAACCATGGAAGCGCTGCTCTCCATCGACAACGGGAAATGGCAGAAAGAGATGGAGTCCATCGGCGATTATCTCGGCAGCTTCGGCGACCGCCTGCCCGAGGCACTGCGGCGCGAGTACGAGACCGTGCTCGAGGACCTGCGCAAAGGCCACTGATCCGGCTGCCTGTCTCTCCCGCCTCCAGGCGCGCAACGGCAAAACGCGCGGCCGGGCGCTCTTCGCGCGCCGCACAATTTACATGTAAACTATCTTCCCCGGGCGGCTTGAATGGAGTGACCGTGACAATCAGGGTTTCAATCGTGACCGGTGCAGGTTCCGGTATCGGCAAGGCCTGCGCGCGTCGGCTCGCGGAAGCCGGGGACCGCGTCGCGCTCGTCGATGCCGATGAGCGGGCCGTGTCGGATGCGGCATCGCAGATAGCGGCCGAAGGCAGAACGGCGATGCCGCTGGTGGCGGATATCAGCTCCGCCGGCAGCTTCGACGCCGCGGTGGCGAGCGTTCTCGAGGGGTGGGGCCGCATCGACGTGCTGGTCGCCAACGCCGGCGTCCAGGTCGGCGGCGGCCTGCTCGATACCGCCCCGGCCGACTGGGCGAAGACCATGGACGTAAACCTGAACGGAACCGCCATCTGCTGCCGCGCTGTCGTGCCGGCCATGCGCAGCCGGTCCGCCGGAAGCATCGTGATCATCTCGTCCCTGAACGCACTGCGCGGTTCGGCCGGCATGACAGCCTACGACATGAGCAAGGCGGCGCTGCTAGCCCTGACGCGCAGCCTGGCCGTCGAATTCGGCGGCCAAGGCATACGCGCCAACGCGGTATGCCCGGGCGCCACGCTCACGGAGTTTCACATCCGGCGCGCCGCGAGGGATGGCATCTCCGAGGCCGACATCCGCCGAATGATGTCCGGCTACAGCCTGCTCGGCCGCGCGGCGGAGCCGCGGGAAATCGCCAACGTCGTGCACTTTCTCGCCAGCGACGAAGCATCCTACGTCACCGGCCACACCATGGTCATCGACGGCGGCCATTCGATAAGGGCTTGAGCCACACCATGACACCACTCAGGTTCGGCATCATCGGCACCGGCAGGATGGCGCAGGCGTTCGCGCGCGGCCTGGAGGCAACGGAGCAGGCGATACTGCAGGCCGTTGCATCGCGCGACCTGCAGACTGCGAAATCGTTCGGCCTGGAGTTCGGCGCCCCTTCGGTATTCGACTCCTGCGAGCAGATGGTGGAGCACCCGGATGTCGACGTCGTCTACGTCTCGAGCCCCCACACCCTGCACGCGACGCACAGCCTGCTGTGCCTCCGGGCCGGCAAGGCCGTGCTGTGCGAGAAACCGTTCGCAATCAGCGCCCGGGAGGCAACCGAGGTCGTTGATCTCGCCCGCGCCCAGGGTCTGTTCGTCATGGAGGCGCTGTGGAGCCGGTTTTTACCCGCGTACGCCAGGCTGCGTGAGCTGCTCGAAAGCGGCGCGATCGGCACCGTCCAGCTCATGCTAGCCGGCGGTGCCTTCATACCCCGGCTGGCCCCGGACCACTACCTCCTGGACCCCGCCCGCGGAGGCGGGGTGCTGCTGGATGCGGGCGTGTACCTCGTCTCCGCCGCGTCGATGATTTTCGGTGCGCCGGTAACGGTGCGGGCCGTCGGCAGCCTGGGCGCCACCGGGGTCGACGAGCAGGATGCGATCCTGCTCGAATACGGCAACGGGGCAATCGCCATGCTCTACGTATCGCTGCGCGCCAGCGCTTCGCCGGACCTGACCCTGCTGGGCGACCGGGGACGGATTTACCTGCACAGTCCCGTGTTCGCGCCGGCAAGAATCACCCTCGAACGTAGCTCTGAAGAGCCCGTGACGTTCGAGGTACCGTTCGAATCCAGCGGCTACCACTACCAGGCCGAGGAAGTCGCACGCTGCCTGCGCGAAGGCCGGACCGAGAGCCCCGTCATGCCGCTCGACGAAACGATCTCGATTATGCGGACGATGGACGAGGTGCGCCGGCAGATCGGGCTGGCCTTTCCGATGGAGAAGTCGCGGCAGACCTAGTCGAGAAAGCTTGTTATGCCGACGCCGATGAACGTGCCGATTGCATAGCCGAAGATTCCGCACATGATTCCCGGCGTGACGAGGGAACGCCAGCCCTGCGTAATGGCAATCGCTGCTGTCGGCGCGGGGCCGACCAGGCAGGCCGCGGAGGCAACGATCGCCTCGGCGAGATCGATCTTCAGCACCTTCGCAACCGCGAGCACGAATACGAGGTGAATCAGGATTATGGACATGCCGAAGATGAACAGGTCCACGGCAGAGCCGAGGAAGGCCGTGGCGTCGGTACTGGAGCCGATCATCGCAAAGAAGACGTACATGAAGATCATGCCCAGTTCGAATTCACCCTCGACCCGCTCCAGCATCGTCGGAATGATGTTGGCGACGACAAGGGTCAGAATCGTCACGAACAGGATGTCGTACTGCGCGGTGCCGATCAGGCCGCCGATGGCGGCAGACACGGCGCAGATACCGAAGCTCAGCGCAAGCGTACCCGTCAGGTGTCGAAGATAGACTTTCGCCCGCTTCGACTCGCGCAGCGCTTCCCGCTCGGCGGCGTTCATCGTATCTGCCATCCTGGTCGGAACGATACGTAACAGCCAGCTAGCCGAAGGCAGCGCGACCAGCATCATCAGGGCCAGGATGCTCACGACGCTGCTGGCACTAATAGCCGAGGCAAACTCGGTTTCGGACATCCCCACAACCTGGGATACGGCCAGGAAGTTCACAGCGCCGCCGATCCAGCCGCCGGTATAAACCCCCGCGACTTTCGGGCCGATCTCCCCGAGGTCCATCGCCCAGAAGCTGATGACGGCCCCGAGGACCACGCCGATACTCCCTATCATGAAGGTCACGATGACCTTGCCGCTTTCCCGGAAGATCTTCCGGATGTCGGCTTTGAAGAGCAGCAGGGGAATGGCCAGCGGCACCATGTACTGGCCGACAAAATCGTACGCAGGCGAGGTAAGCGGCGTGATGCCGGTGTTGGACAGAAGCATGGCCGCAACCAGCACCCACACGACCCCCGAGGTCTTCCGGCCGATCGGCCTGTTGTCTATCCAGAAGCCGAGGTAGGCGAGACCGATCAGCACCGTTCCCATCGCAAAGACATTGTCTGCGGCTATCAGGGACATGCTGCGGAGCTCCTCGAAGGGCCGGTTTTACCTGGCGGGCATTCTAGCCCGGACTATTCATGAATCGCCGCGATGATTGCGCAGAGATTTGAGTTTGGGAGCGCATTGATGAGTAGTCCTGGCCCGCTGTCCTGTTCCCCTCACGGGCACAGCGCGCGGCGGTTCTGCTCCATCAGGATGAACCTCCACGGGGTCGGCATGCGCTCCGCGACCTGAACCTCGATAACGGTCGGGCCCTCCTGCGCAAGGGCTTCGGGCAGCACCTTTTTCAACTCGTGTGGCGACGCGACACGGAATGCCGCCGCACCGTAGGCGTCGGCCAGCTTGACGAAGTCCGGGTTGTGCAGGTCGGAGCCGATGCGCCGCCCGCCGAACCACTCGTCCTGCTGGCGCTGCACATTGGTGTACGTGTTGTCGTTGAAGACGATCGATACCAGGTTCAGCTGGTACTGCACGGCGGTGGCGAGCTCCTGGATGTTGAACATATAACCCCCGTCACCGCTGATCGCGACGATCGGCTTGTCGGGGTGCGCTGCCGCCACGCCGAGTGCCGCCGCCAGCCCGTAGCCCAGGGTGCCCTGCTGCGCCGCGGATACGAAGTGCCGGGGCTCGTAGACGGGAAAACCCGACCAGGACGCGAACCCGACCTGCGTCACCTCGTCGATGAAGTAGCCGTCCCGCGGCAGGATGTCCCGTATCGTGTCCAGGTACGCCATCTGCGGCGCTGTGTGCTCGCGCATCTCCTTCCAGACGGCGGCCTTCAAGCCGGCGAGCTCCTCCTCCCGGCTGACAACCCTACCGCCCTTCCGGTCCAGCTCGGCCGCGAGCGCAGACAGAACGTCGTCCGCGTCGCCGAGGATCCCGACCTCGGGTTCGCAGATGCGGTTCATTTCCTCCGGATCGATATCGACCCGCACAAGCTTCAGATCATCGTCCTTGCCCCACATGGTTAACGGCATTTTAAGCCGGGTGCCGATGGCGAGGACGGCGTCCGCCCGCCCCCACAGACGGTGGCCCACAGGAAGGTTCTGGCTCAGGTAGTGATCGTCCGACAAAAGGCCCTTTGCCTTGCGCTTGGACATGACGGGCGCCTGCAGGCGCTCGGCGACACGACACAGCGCCTCGCCCGCGCCGAGCGCGCCGGAACCGACCACGATCATCGGGCGCTTCGCCGCCAGCAGCAGTTCGGCGGCCGTCCTGACCAGGTCCGGATCCACCTCCGGCCCGGGACGACGCTTTGCGCGCGCTGCCGGAAGGACGTCGCCTTCCTGCCCCATGACGTCCATCGGCATCTCGATCTCGACCGGGCGGGGCCGCCCGGACAGGAGCTCCTCGAATGCCCGCTGCATCAGGCTCGGTGTATCGGCAACGCGTTCGATGCGCTGCGCCCACTTGGTGATATGGCGAATGAGGCCTAGCTGGTCTGGGATCTCGTGCAGATGGCCGTAGCCGCTGTCGATCCCCTCCAGGTGAACCTGCCCCGAAATGGCAAGGACCGGCGAGTTACAAGCCCAGGCAGTCGCGAGGGCCGCCGTCGAATTCAGCAAGCCGGGCCCCGGGACTACCATGTACACGCCCGGCCTCCCGGTGGTCTGGGCGTAACCGAACGCCATATAGGCCGCGCCCTGCTCGTGCCGGGAATGAATCAGGTTGAGCTTCCCGTCGCTCCGGTACACGGAGTCGAACAGGTGGTCGAGCTGTCCTCCCGGCAGGCCGAACAGGGTATCGATTCCGTTTGCGATCAGTGAATCGACGATCGCATCCGCACCAGTTTTCTTTGCCATCCTTTTACCGTAATTCGTTGACTAGTTAACGGCCGGTCCCGCCGACAACAGTTTATATATAAAATAGTTTATGTCGGCGGACCTCCGCCTGTAAAGCGCGCTTTCCTGAGCATCGGGGTTCGCTGTCCCCAGGCGGCCGCTGCCATGCCCGTACTGCCTTGCTTGTATGGCTGATTTCCGGCTATTCAGCTCGCACGGAAACAGGTTCCGCCTGACCGCAAAAGAGAATTAACTTATACATAAACTAGTTTGACAATCCAAAAGATTTAGCTCTAAAATTCTTTCGGAACGGTTTATGTGTAAATAAATGTCGTGGATCCTGAGCGACTCAACACAACCTGGGATGATGAGCATGGTCAACACTCGAACTGAATTCAGGCACACGGCCGGAGCCGGATTGGCCTGCCTGACAGCTGGTTTGCTGGTACTGCCGGCGGGCGTTACGATTGCACAGGAGCCTGCCCGTCCGGCGCTCGAAGAGATTGTTGTTACCGCGCAACGACGACAGGAGTCTCTCCAGGAAGTTCCGCTCAGCATCTCGGCGTTTTCGGCTGACAGGATCGAAAAAGCGGGCATCGGCGAGGCGGCTGATTACCTCACGATGACCCCGAACGTCGGCTTCTCCGAGGACGGCGAAGGTGGCAGCCGCAGCATCAACATATCCATTCGCGGCGTCAGCAATATCACGCTGGACGGCAACGCGACCCCCAACTCGATCGGCTACTACATCGACGAGCTTTCGGTCGGCAGCGTCGCCCAGGGCACGATCAACCCGCAGCTCGGGGATATCGAACGGATTGAGGTTCTCCGCGGGCCGCAGGGTACTTTCTTCGGCCGTAATGCCGTCGGCGGCGCCATCAACATAACGACAAAGAAGCCCGACGATGCGTTCTACCTGGAAGGTTCGGCGAGCGCCGGGAACTTCGGCAGCTGGGGGCTCGAGGGCATCGTCAACGTGCCGTTCACCGACAAGTTCATGGCACGCGCATTCGTGGCCCGCGAGGAATCGGATACGCCGGTCAAGAATATCAACCCGACCGGCAACGACCCGTTCTACGATTACACGACCGGCCGGCTTTCGTTTCGCGCCCTGCCGACCGATTCCGTAACACTGGATCTGTCCATCACCCATACGCGGGAGGATGAAGGCGGCGATATCGCCATCCCATCGGGCGTCCTGGACCTCGATACCATCGACACCTTCGGCTTCGGCTCGCCGTTCGATGCGATCGATACTGGTCCCGGCTTTTACCCGGAGAACGACGATACGATAGACCGAGACACGGCCGAGCGGAACGACAAGGAATTCACGATCATCAACGCGCGTGCCGCGGTGGATTTGGACAGGGTCCGGTTCACGTCGATCACTGGCTTTGTCGACAGCGATTTCGTTCGTGAAGCCGACCTGGACGGTATTTCGCTCGAGATCGGGCCGCTGCCGCTCCGGCGCTTCAATGACTACGAAGCGGAAGCATTCAGCCAGGAATTCCGGCTGCAATCGCTCGAAGGGGAGCGGCTGGACTGGACGGTCGGCGTATTCTACGCCAAGGACGAGTTCAACCAGGTCAACGAGATCCAGATCCTGCCCAAGGGTGAGCCCAACGGCGAGGCACTCGCGTTCATTAACGCCAACTCGCGCATCTTCGAGTTCGAATCGATGGCCGCCTTTGCGGACGTGACCTGGCATCTCACTGATGCCCTCGACATCATTGTGGGCGGGCGGTACTCGCGCGACGACATCTTTGCCTCCGACGATGACCAGGGCCGACCGACGACGCTGGAAGGCTCGGTGGATTTCTCGGATTTCTCGCCGCGCCTGGTGGCGCGCTACCAGCCGACCGACGACCTGAACGTCTACGGCAGCATCTCCAAGGGATATAAAGCCGGCGGCATCGACGTCACAAGCGCCAGCCGTACCGTAGGCGCACCTTTCGAACCGGAAGAGCTGATCAACTACGAGCTGGGTATCAAGAAGCGCTTTGCAGACGGGCGTATCCAGGTCTCGGGTGCCCTGTTCGCGCTCACTTGGGAAGACTTCCAGGTACAGACGAACCGGCTTGCGGATCCCGGCGACATCGCCTCCTCGATTGAAACGACCCAGAATGCCGAGAAAGCCAGCGCCCGCGGGTTCGAACTGGAATTCCTTGCCCTCGCCGCGGAGCGGCTGACGCTGGGCCTGAACGTCGGCTACACGGACTCGGAGTTCGACGACTTCAAGAACGCCGTGCTGAAAGGACAGTCTCCCAACGGCGACCCGCACATCATCGATGTTTCGGGCAAGCCGCTGCCCCGCACGCCGGAGTGGACCTACAGCGCCAGCGCGGACTGGGGTTTCAATGCAGGTGCGGACCGGGACGGTTTCATCCGGCTGGAATGGGCATTCACCGACAAGCAGTACAGCAACATCGAGGCCATAGGCGCGCTCGTCGGCGAAACGGTGACTGGGCAGCCGTTTGTCCTGCCGAGGTTCCCGTACGAGATCGACAGCTACAACGTCGTCAATCTCAGCGCCGGCGTCAGCGGCGACAGGTTCCGCGTCCTCACTTATGCAAAAAACCTGTTCGACGAGCAGTACTACACGGGCACGGCGGACAACTTCGGCGCTGCGGGTATGAGGCTGAAGCCGCACCACCTGACGTATGGCGTGAAGTTTACCTGGATGACGTTCTAGGGTGCATAGCGAACAAGCAAAACAGCGCCCGGCCCGCTTCCGGGGCCGGGCGCTGCGTTCCCGCTTAAAGTTCGAGCTTCCGCGCGTTGTGCTCGACGAGCCTACGCGTCCGCCGCAGCAGCTTCACGAGGGACTGGACCTGTGCCTCGCTCTGCCCTTCCATGAGCGACGAGATGATCTGGTCGTAATCCGCATGCATCTGGTCCCATAGCCGGAGACCCTTGGCGGAAATCCGGACCGATTGCACGCGGCGGTCGGCAGTCGACCTGTTCTTCAGCACCAGCCTTTCCTGCTTCAGCCGGCGGACGACGCCTGTGATGTTGCCTTTCGTCACCATCAACACCGCCGCCAGCTCGCCCATGGTCATCCCGTCACGGTGCAGGGCCAACGCCGTCAGGACGTCATACCGTGGCAGGCTGGAGTTGTACTTCTGCGCGAGATGGCGCATCAAAACGCGCTCGATGCTCGAGAAGCAGCGCACGAGTGCCAGCCAGGCAATCCGATGATGCGCGTCATCCGGCAGGGATTTCAGGACCGATTCGTAAAGGTTCTGCTCGTTCATAGTGTATTCGCAGCGTTGATGGCCAAGCGCGACTGTCCAGGAACAGACGGGATCAGAGCCGGCAGATGACCGACTTCAGTTCGGTGAACTCGTGCAGCCCTTCGTGGCCGTTTTCCCTGCCCCATCCAGATTGCTTGTAGCCTCCGAATGGAATCGCCATATCCGGTATTCCGTGACAATTGACCCATACCAAGCCGGCTTCGATGGCGGCAGCAAGCTTGTGCGCCTTGCCGACGTCGGAGGTCCAGACGCTGGCTGCCAGACCGTATTTCGAGCGGTTGCTTTCATCCACGCATTGTTGCATGTCGCGAGCACGGGAGGCCACCAGCACGGGGCCGAACAGCTCCTCGCGCACGATCGACATGGATGAATCGATGTCTGCAAGTACGGTCGGCTGAACATAATAGCCGGCGCGGTCGCCTATCCGCTTGCCTCCTGCCAGCACACGCGCGCCTTCGCCCTTGCTGCGCGCAATGCACGCCTGGAGCCTGTCCGCATGCTCCGCCGAGATGACGGGACCGATCTCCGTCGCGGGATCGTCCGCTTCGCCGACCCTCAGGCCGCGCGCGACTTCGAGAACCCCGCCGACGACTTCGTCATACACCGGCTCTTCGACATATAGCCTGGAGCCGGCGACACAGACCTGGCCGGCGTTCGAAAAAATGGCCTCAGCGGCACCCCTGATCGCCGCCTCGATATCGGCATCGGCGAGTACAATCACCGGCGATTTGCCGCCGAGCTCCAGGGTGACCTTCTTGAGGTCCGGCAGCACCGCCTCGACGATCCGCTTCCCGGTTTCAGTAGAACCGGTGAACGAAATCTTCCTTACCGCCGGGTGCCGGACCAGTGCCGCGCCGGCCGTCCCGCCGGTCCCGGCGACGACGTTGACCACACCCGCCGGAATACCGGCTTCCATAGCGAGCTCCGCGAGCCGCATGCACACCGACGGGGTTTTTTCGTCCGGCTTCAGGACGATGGAACAGCCGGCCGCGAGTGCCGGTGCCAGCTTCCACGACGACTGCACCAGCGTGCCGTTGTACGGTGTGATCAGGCCGACGACACCGATCGGCTCCCGCAGAGTGTAGGCGTGAAACTGAGCGCGCGGCGCCATCGCAAGCGCCCGCGTATTGCCGTCGAGTCTCGCGCAGGAGCCGGCGTGGAACCGGAAACATTCGGCAGCAAAAGGCACTTCGCCGTCTTTTGCGGCAGCGAGCAGCTTGCCGGATTCGAGAGTTTCAAGCTTCGCCAGCGCTTCGCCGTGCTGCTCGACCAGGTCGGCGAGCCGCAGCAGCGCCCTGCCCCGGGCGGCTGGCGACAGGTCCCGCCAGCGCCCGTCGGCAAACGACTTCGCGGCCGCGGATACGGCATCGTCCACATCCGCCTCGCCGCAGCCGGTGTAATGAAACATGAGCGTGCCGTCCGACGGGTTGACGTTCGCGATCCGGTCGGCGGAGCGGCCGGGGCGCCGCTCGCCGTCGACGAACGCGCCGATCACCGTCTCAGGCATTTACGTATTCCTTCAGTACGCGCAGCACCGCCTCGTTCTCGTCGTCGTTGCCGACAGTGATACGCAGGCACCGGTCATCGGCCGCCGGGCGGGGAATGATGCCGTTCGCCCTCAGGTACTCGCCCGCCTCGTCGGCCGATTTTCCTTCGAGGTCCTCGAAATGTAGCAGGTAGAAATTCGTAACGCTGGGCACGACAAAGACGCCCAGTGCGCCGAGCTCCTCGCGAATTCTTGCCTGCCAGCGGTCGTTATGAACCAGCACGCGCTGGACGTGGTCGAAATCCCGCACCGCGGCTTCGGCGGCCGCCAGCGCGGCTATGCCCGTGTTGAACGGCGTGCGGAGGCGGTTCAGGATCTCGATGATGGCCGCCGGCCCGTATGCCCAGCCGATTCTCAAGCCTGCCAGGCCGTACATCTTCGAAAACGTCCTCGTCATTACGACGTTCGATCTCTCGTTCACCCAGCGAACTCCGGCTTCGTAATCCTCCCGCCGCACGTACTCGGCATAGGCGCCGTCCAGGATGACCAGGACGTTCCGGGGTACGCCCCGGATCAAGCGCTCAACCTCGTCGATGGTGTTGAATGTGCCGGTCGGATTGTTCGGGTTGGCAATCGAGATCACCCGGGTCCGGGGCGTTATCCGTTCGAGCATCGCATCGACGTCGACGCGGAAATCGCTCTCGGGAGCAAGCACGATCCCGGCGCCCTGCGCCTTGGCATAGATCGAGCACATGACGAAATGGTTTTCCGACAGGAGCACCTCGTCGCCCGACGCCGCGAAGCAGCGGATCAAAAAGCCGATGAGCTCTTCCGAGCCGTTCCCGCAGATGATGCGGTCGGCGTCCAGCCCGTGAACATCGGCAATGGCATTACGAAGCCCCGCCTGCGTGCCGTCGGGATAGCGATGCACCGTCGCCGCCGCGTCGACATAGGCCTTCAGCGCCGCCGGGCTCGGACCGAAACAGCCCTCGTTGCTGGAAAGCTTGATGACGCTGCTCTGGCCTTTGATCGCGCTCTGGCCCTGCTCGTAGGGGGCGATGTGCCGCAACTGTGGAAGAGGAACAGGCGCATATGGGCTGCCTGGCGAATGGATTTTTGCTCCTGAACGCATTTACCTACCCGCGGACTGCGTGAGAAAACCAATAGTTTAAGTATAAACTAAGCTCTCGTGACGTTCCAACAGGAAGTCGGCTTGGGATGGACTTCGTCTTTGTTTATACCTAAACTACTTGCTTGGCGGACGACCCGCGGATTTCGTACCGGGACGGCAGGTGCCCGGCTGGAAAGCAGTGAAAATATCCAATATTGAAGTTGTAGTGACATGCCCCGGACGAAACTTCGTCACCGTCCGGATCCTGACCGACGACGGTCCCTACGGTATCGGCGATGCAACGCTGAACGGCCGTGAGCTTGCCGTCGCCAGCTACCTCGAGGACCACGTTGCGCCCTGCCTCATCGGCCGCGATCCGCAGCAGGTCGAGGACATCTGGCAATACCTTTACCGCGGCGCCTACTGGCGGCGCGGGCCGGTGACGATGACCGCGATCGCCGCAATCGACACCGCCCTCTGGGACATCAAGGCGAAGATTGCGGGGCTTCCCCTGTACCAGCTGCTGGGCGGCCGGTCGCGTTCAGGGGTCATGGTTTACGGGCATGCGAACGGCCGCGACATCGCGGAAACCTGCGACGAGGTCCATAAGTACGTCGAGCTCGGCTACAAGGCCGTGCGGGCCCAGTCGGGCATTCCCGGCCTCGACGCCACTTACGGCGTGTCTTCCGACAAGATGTTTTATGAGCCCGCTGCCGCGGGGCTGCCTCCGGAAACCCGGTGGTCCACCGTCAGCTACCTTAATCACACGCCGAAGCTGTTTGCTGCCCTGCGGGAACGCTTCGGCGACGAGCTGCACCTGCTGCACGACGTGCATCACCGGCTGACGCCGATCGAGGCGGCGCGCCTGGGCCGATCGCTCGAGGACTTCCGCCTGTTCTGGCTGGAGGACGCCGTGCCCGCGGAAAACCAGGAAGCGTTTCGCCTGGTACGCGATCATACGGTAACTCCCCTGGCGGTCGGCGAGATCTTCAGCTCGATCTGGGACTGCAAGGAGCTCATCGAGAACCAGCTGATCGATTACATTCGCACCACCGTCGTACACGCCGGCGGCATTACCCACTTGCGGCGCATTGCCGACCTGGCGGCGCTGTACCATGTGCGCACCGGGAGTCATGGCGCCACGGACCTGTCGCCGGTATCGATGGGCGCCGCATTGCACTTCGATACCTGGGTACCGAACTTCGGCATCCAGGAGTACATGCGTCACACGCCGGAAACGGACGCCGTGTTTCCGCACGACTACCGGTTCGAGGACGGCTACCTCGTTGTGGGCGACACACCCGGGCACGGCGTCGATATCGACGTGGCGCTGGCCGAAAAGTACCCGTACCGGCGCGCCTACCTTCCCGTGAACCGGCTGGCCGACGGGACGATGTGGAACTGGTAAATGTCCGCAGCGGATTACGACGTCGTTATCGCCGGGGGCGGCCACAACGCGCTTGCCTGCGCGGCGCTGCTGGTGAAATACGGGGTACGCCCGCTGGTCCTGGAGCGTAACGACCAAGTTGGCGGCGGCGTCGTGACACGCGAAGTGACGCTGCCCGGCTTCAAGCACGACCTGTACGGCTCTTCCCACGTCTGGATACACCTGAACCCTGCATTCCGCAACGTCCTGCAACCGGAGTTGGAGAAGTACGGCCTCAGGTATATCTGGTCCGAAGACCATATCACCGGCCATCCAAATCTTGAGGGTCAGGGCATCATCGTCTACAAGGACGTCGACAAGACCTGCGACACGATTGCCGAGTACTCGAAGAAGGACGCGATCCGCTACAAGGAAATCTACGACGAGTTTGCCGAGATCGAGCCCGGGGTCATCAAGGGCATGTTTTCGCCGCCCGCCCCGCCCAGCCACATGTTCCAGGCGCTCGAAAACAATAGCGAAGGTTTGCGCCGGCTGCGGGACTACCAGCTCAGCTCGCGGGCCTTCACACTCAAGAATTTCGAGAACCCGCACGTCCGGGCGTTCATACTCGGCTGGGCAATGGCACCGCAGACGCTGCCGGACCAGGAAGCCACCGCGCAGGGCTTCTACGTCATGATCCCGAGCATTCACTACTACGGCCAGGCTATACCCGAAGGTGGCAGCGGGATGCTGTCGATCGCCATGCAACGCTATATCGACGACAACGGCGGCCGCGTGATGACGGGCGCCACGGTGGACCGGTTCATCATCGAGCGGGGTGAATGCAAGGGCGTCGAGCTGGCGGACGGCACGGCAATCCGCGCGCGGCGCGCCGTCGTCACGGCGCTCGATCCGCGGCAAACCTTCCTTCGCTGCATGTCGGAGAAGGAGCTCGACAGCCGCATCCGGAATATCGTCGAGCATTATTCGTTCGGCAACGTGACGATCGTCCGCGCGCACTACGCGCTCAACGAGGCACCCGAGTTCCGGAACGGCCCCGATATGTCGGCCACGGCGTTCCAGCGCATATTCGGATCGGTCGCCGACATCGACAAGCAGTACAGCGAGATCGCCGCGGGCGTGCCGCCGTCCGATCCATTCCTCTGGTCCGCGACATGGACAACGCTCGACCCGAGCCGCGCTCCGGACGGCAAGCACACGATCATCTTCGACACCTTCGTGCCGATCGAGCTGGCGAGCGGCGCGAACTGGGAGGACCTGGCTCCCGAATACACCAGGAACGTGCTGCTCAGGAACCTGCGGCGGCACGCACCTAACATGACGGACGACAACATCCTGGGTGAGTTCATCGATACCGGCCCGAACCTGGCCAGGTCGAACTGGTCGTTCGTCAATGGCTCGACGACGGGCGGCGAACGAATCCTGTCGCAGCTTGGTGCCTTCAGGCCGATCCCGGGATTCGCGGAGTACCGATCGCCGATCGTCAACCTCTACATGACCGGCCCTTCATGCCATCCCGGCGGCGGAATCTGCGCCATGGGCACGAATACGGCCACTGCAATACTGGAAGACTTCGAGATCCTGGATCCCGGTACCAGCTTCCAAAACTACCGTTGAATTTACAGGTGTAACCATGGGTAAGCCGATAGAGAAATACACAGCGCTGGTGATCCAGCCGGAAGTGACCGTTGCCGAGGACCGCGAGGGCATCAGGAAGAACCTGGACCGCGTCCTGAACATGATCGATTTCGGCGTCGGGTACTTCTGGGAAGTGCCGGTCAGGCTGGCCGTGCTCCCGGAGTACTTCATGCAAGGCGTGACGACACCCGGCAAGGGCGAGCACGGCATCGATTCGTTCATGAAGAAGGCGATCACCATCCCCGGGCCGGAAATGGACATACTCGGTGAAAAGGCCAAGGAGTACGGCATGTACATTGCCGGCGGCGGCGTCATCGAGCAACTCGAGGAGTTCCCGGACCGCTGGTTCAACACGGCGTTCATCATCGGCCCGAGCGGCGACGTCGTCCTTCGGTACCACAAGTGGCATATCCCCGCGTCGATCGGCCTCGGCACCAGCCCGCACGACATCTTCGACGAATACCGGGAAAAGCTGGGCGCCTCCATCGAGACCCTGTTCCCGGTGATAGACACCGAGATCGGCAAGCTGGGCACCATGACCTGCCACGACGGCTGCACGCCGGAGGTCTCGCGGGCGCTCGGCTACAACGGTTGCGAAGTGATCTGCCATCCGGTCGCCCTGCAGGAAGTGGAAGGCGTGTCGGATCCTTGGGACTTCTGGCGCTTCACCCGCAAAACCCGAGCCCACGACAACATGTGCTACCTGCTCGGCTCCAACTGGGGCAGCGTCAACTACGATTACTACCCGAAGGCCTTCTGCCCCGGCAATTCCTTCATCATCGACTACACGGGCATGATGATTCGCGAAGCGCCCTACCCGTCCGAACAGGTGATCGCCGCGACGATCGATATCGAGGCGCTGCGCGAGCACCGTTCCCGTGCCAATCACAACACCTGGATCGACGTCCGCACCGAGGCTTTCCGGGAAATCTACGACAACCCGATCTATCCGCCCAACCAGTTCCCCTCGGGCAAGCCGCCGCGGACCTTGGCGGACAAGCTCGGCCCGGCGCGCCAGGTGTTCGACCAGCTCTATGCCCGCGGGCAGTTCATGCCGCCTGCGGGCAAGACGCCGGAGCAGATGTCAGGCGTCCTGGAGCAAAGAATCCGCTACGCTCAGGAAACCGGCAGGCTTCGGAAGAACCAAGATTGAGGTGAGGCGATGCGCGTTGTCAGCAAGCTTGCACAGATCGATTTCGCGTTCGGCAGGATCAGCCACGACCGGAACCTGCTGGTCATCGAGAGCGGCCCGCAGTCAAAGATACCGGCGACCGTTTACGTGTCGCCGGACGACGTGGTCCAATTCCTGAAGCGCTTTCTCACCAGCCCGGGCGCCATTCTGTTTGTCGTCGCACTGCCGTGGTTCCTGGTCCGCTGGAGGCGGCATGGCCAGGCGCCCACGGCAAAAGCGCGCAGCAAGCGGGAGTGGCCGACGGTCTAGTGGCGCACGGCTGCCGCCCCGGCCGGCCAGCTGCTCAGCGGTCCGGTACTGTTTCGAGGCTCCGGGGCGAGTAGTCCACTTCACAGGTACCGCCCACGCGCTGCAGGCTGTCCTTCGTGTATTCCATCAGCTCGATGAGGACGCCGTTCGGGTCATGGCATTTCGCGATCCAGGTGAAATCGATGCCCAGCTCCTTTTCCGACACGTCGATGCCGGCTTCCAGCAGGGACTCACGCAGCGCATCGAGGTTCTCCGTTTCAATCGCAAAGTGCCTGATCGTGCCGTCGGTTCGGGGCGTGTCGTTCAGGATCACTTCGATGTAGGTCTCGTTCCCGAACGCGAGGTAGAACGCCACCAGGCGACCCTGCCTGTTATGGAAGTCGAAGCGGCGCCGCAGCCCGAGCCGACAGTAGAACGCCTCGGTTTTTGCGAGGTCGGTGGTTTCGATACAAACGTGGGCGAGCCCGGTCATTTCCCCTCTCCCGGCGGCGGCTGCGACCGGCCCTCACTCCACCAGTCCGTGCCCGACACTTCGCGCAGGAAGGCGTCGCGTCCGGCGTCGTCATGCGCAAACATCGCCGCAAGGACCTTCTCGGCCACCGCGTCCGCGGGCCAGCGAAACCGGCCGGACCCGGATTCCGCGATCTCGACCATGAGTTCGCCGACCCGGGCCGGGTCAAACGCGCCGGGCAATCGTGAGTAGACGTCCCGGAGCTTCGTCTCGATCAATGGCCGGTAAGGCGAATCCGACGGATAGCCTTCGGGCAGCAAGCTGCCTTCCCGTTCAGGGAAAATGCCTGTCCGGTACATGCCGGGTTCTATCAGCGCGACGCGTATGCCCCACCGGTCGACCTCGTGCCGCAGCGCCTCGCTCGCCCCTTCGAGGGCGAACTTGCTGGCCGTATAGGCAACATCGCCGGGCAGGCCGGCGACCCCCGAAAGCGAGCCGACCATGATGATCGTCCCAGATCCCTGGGAACGCATCTGTGGCAGCACGGCCCGCGACAGGAGCAACGGCGCGATCGCATTGGTTTCGACGACCAGCCGCAGGTCTTGTTCGCTGATATCCTCCAAAGCTCCGGGGCGCAGTATACCCGCGTTATTCACCAGCACATCGATGCGCCCAAAACGCCTCGTGATGTCCTCAACGATGGCAGGAAAGGACTCCGATCGCGTCACGTCCAGTACCAGCGTATGCACGTCATATCCTTGCCGGGACAGCAACCGCTGCATTGCCTGCCCACGGTCCGGATCGCGGGCAGTGGCAACGACCGTGTCGCCGTTGCGCGCAAACGCCGCCGCGCCGGCCATCCCGAAGCCGCTGCTGGACCCTGTAATTACGACTACTGCCACCGGCACCTCCCGCGGTTGCTTTCCACAATATTAGTTTATATATTAATCTTTATGGCGACGCGAGTCATCTTTCCTGCAAAGGGGCTGGTTGAGCTGCAGAGCTTCGAGCCGGCAGCTCCCGGCACCGATGAGGTCCAGGTGCGTACGGAGTACAGCCTTGTCAGTATCGGTACCGAAACGACGATACTGCACCAGCGGTATGACCCCGATACCCACTTCGCGCGGATGTTCTCCTTCCCCCAGCTGAAAACCGGCGTTCAGGCCGTCGGCAAGGTGGTTTCCTGCGGCACGAATGTCTCTGAATTCCAAAACGGCGATCGCGTGTTCATGCGCATGGCGCACGGCTCGCACCAGACCCTGCCCGCGCGTCTCGCGTCACCGGTGCCCGCGGGTATCGATCCGAAGCAGGCCTGCTGGTGCGGCCTCGCGAAGACGGCGTTTCGCGCCGCGTGGGCGGCGGAGCCGCTGGAAGGCGCGGACATACTCGTCATAGGAGCCGGTCCCGTCGGGCAGATGGCGGTACGCTGGCTGAACGCCCGCGGCGCTGGGCACGTAGCAGTCGCCGACCTGTCCGACTATCGCCTCGGGCTAGCCGAAAAGGGCGGTGCCGCAGAGCTTCTCGCCGGGGACATCGCCCTGCATGTGGACGCCGTCCGGCAGGGGGGCGACGGCAAAGCTCCGGCGGTCGTCATCGATACGACAGGCAACCCGAAAGCGTTCACATACGCACTTGGCGCGGCAGCCCGTTTCGGCAAGGTCATCCTGCTCGGTGATACCGGCTATCCCGATCGGCAGCACCTGACGTCCGACATGATGTCAAAGGGCCTTACCGTCCAGGCCACCCATGACAGCCACGATCGCGACGGCTGGACGCAACGCCGGATCGACGAAACGTTCTTCGGTCTCGTGGCCGAACGGAAGTTCAGTCTCGACGGGCTCATCAGTCACGTCTTTTCGCCCGCCGACTGCGCGCAAGCATATGCCCTTGCCGAGAACGATCGCGGCAACGTCATGGGCATACTGTACGACTGGACGGCTTCCGCCTGACGCGGTGACTGCAACAACGGCGGGAGCCAGGAGCTGCCCGGGTACGATGAACCTTTACGAACGCCTTGAACGAGCCCCCGTCGTGCCGCTGGTGCAGGCCGCGAAGCCCGACGTCGCGGTGCGCACCGCCGAAGCACTCGTTGCCGGCGGCCTCACGGTAATCGAGGTGGTACTGCGCACGGACGCGGCCCTCGCCTGCCTGGAGGCCGTCGGCCGTGCGGTGCCGGCAGCAATCGTCGGCGCGGGCACGGTGCTCTCGGAAGCGCAGGCGACGGCGGCCGCCGATGCCGGCGCACGCTTCATCGTGTCGCCGGGCTTGGAAGAACCGGTGGTGAGCGCGGCGGGCGCGCGCAACCTGCCCGTGTTTCCGGGCATCGCCACCGCTACGGAGTTGCAGCGAGCGTGGAACCTCGGCCTGCGAACGGTAAAATTCTTCCCGGCGGGCGCCGCCGGCGGCGTCGCAACGCTGAAGGCGCTGGCGGCGCCGTTCCGCGACATGCGCTTCATGCCGACCGGCGGCATATCCGCCGACAACCTTGCCGCCTGGCTCGCCCTGCCGCAGGTGCTGGCCTGCGGCGGCAGCTGGCTGACCCCGTCCGCCGCCGTCGAAGCGGGTGATTTTGCGGCCATTACCGCGCTGGCCACGCAGGCCCGCGAGACGGCGGCAACCGCACGCAGGGGATAAGAATGGCTGAGTACGTGACATTCGGCGAGATCATGCTGCGGCTGAAGGCGCCCGCCGCCGAGCGCTTCTTCCAGACCCCCGCTTTCGAGGCCACCTTTGGCGGCGGCGAGGCAAACGTTGCCGTGTCGCTCGCGAACTTCGGGCTCGATGCCGCGTTCGTCACGGCCCTGCCGAAGAACGAGGTCGGCGAGGCCGCGCTGCGCGAGCTTCGCTCCTTCGGCGTCGACACGTCCCTGGTGCGGCGCGCGGGCGAGCGGGTCGGCATCTATTTCCTGGAGACCGGCGCCAACCAGCGCCCGTCGAAGGTTGTCTACGACCGCGCGCACTCGGCGATTGCCGACGCCCGGCCCGGTGATTTCCCCTGGGACGATATCTTTTCGGGCGCGCGCTGGTTCCACTTCACCGGCATCACGCCGGCGCTGGGCCAGGGCGCCGCGGACCTCTGCTTCGAGGCCGCGAAGGCGGCGAAAGCACACGGGCTCACGATATCCTGCGACTTCAACTACCGCGGCAAGCTCTGGAAATACGGCAAGACCGCGCCCGAGGTGATGCGCGAGCTCGTGAAATACGTGGACGTCGGTATTGCGAACGAGGAAGACTGCCAGAAGGCGATCGGGATTACGGCTGACGTAGACGTCGAGAGCGGCAGGCTCGACCCCACCCGTTACGAGGCGCTCAGCCTCAGGATGATGCAGGCGTACCCGAACCTGTCGGTCATGGCGATCACGCTGCGCGAATCGCAAAGCGCCGACGTGAACGGCTGGTCGGCCTGCCTGCGCGACCGGGACGGCTTCCACGTCTCGCGCGCCTACGAGATCACGGACATCGTCGACCGTGTCGGCGGCGGCGACAGCTTCGCGGCCGGCCTGGTCTATGGGCTGAACACGTATGACGACCGCCGCCGGGCGCTGGAATTCGCCGTGGCGGCGAGCTGCCTCAAGCACTCGATTTCCGGCGACTTCAACCGCGTCGGCGTAGCAGAGGTCGAGCAGCTGATGGCCGGCGACGCCTCGGGACGCGTGCAACGGTAGCAGGCTCACCGTAACGGCGGCCGAAGGCTGTGGCCGCCAAGCGCTGCTCCGGCGCCGTGCAGGCCGGGCGAGGGTCAGTCTTCGCAGGCGAAGTGGATGGCGAGCGGGGTGCCGGCCTTGGCGACGCGGCCCAGGCCGATGACGCCCTTGCCGGTCAGCTCGGTCGTGTCGCGGCGGACGAAGACTTCCTCGCCCTGCGCGTTCTGCAGGAAGGTGCCGTTGGTGCTCTCGTCCACGAGCACGAACTTGCCGCGTCGCATTTCGATCCGGGCGTGAATGCGCGATATCAGGTTGCCCTTGACGACGAGGTCATTGTCGTCGGCCCGGCCGATGTTGATGCTCTTGTGCTGGTCGTTGACGACGACCGTCTGGTCGCGGAAGGAAAGGACGAGACGGCTGGGACCGCGGGAGCGGTTCTCCCACTCGATGGTGGGTAGCATGCTGGTAGCTTCTTCGGGCTGCCACATGACCTCGAACAGCGCGACCTCGTCGATGCGGCCGCGGACCGTGGCAACGTCGATCTGGCGGGTCTGCTTGCGCCACTCGTCGCCCATGCGGTCGGCCGTCGCGCCGGAAATGACGATCTGGCGCGCCTTGGCCTGCGACGTCATGCGGTTGGCGGTGTGCACGGCAGCGCCGAAGATGTCGTTGCGTTCCTGCACGACCGGTCCGAAGTGGCAGCCGATCCGGATGGAGACCGGGATACGCCCCTCGCCGGAGTGCTCTTCGCTGATTCGCGCCTGCATCTGGCTCGCGGCATCCATGGCGTCGTCGACCGTCGGGAACGTCGACATGACCTCATCGCCAATGGTCTTGATGACGGTGCCATTGAACTGGTGGGTGGCGTCCTTCATGACGTCGAGGCAGAGCGCGACGGTTTCGCTGGCCCGGGCGTCGCCGTATTGCTCGTAAAGCTGGGTGCTGCCCACGACGTCGGCGAAAAGGATTGCGACTTCGAGGTCTTTTGCCATGGAGGCCTTTTCTGGTTCCGTTCTTACCGTCCTCCCGGCGAACTATACGCGAATCCCCGGGAACGGTCAGCGGGCGGTGCTTTCCACCTTGCCGCCGGCGAGCTCCGCGGTCCAGTCGCCGAGCGCCTGCGGGAGCTTCGCCGCGGGCAGCGGTGCGCCGATGTAGAAACCCTGTGCCAGGTCGCACCCGAGGTCATCGAGCAGCTTGAGCTGCTCGGGGGTCTCCACGCCGACGGCACAGCAGGCCATGTCCAGCCGGTGCGCGATATCGACGAGGCCGCCCATGACGATGGACGCGCCATCGGCATGGGTGAGCTCGGTGGTCAGGCTGCGATCGATCTTGAGCTCGCCGAAAGGCAGCGAATGCCAGGCGTTCAGCGCGGAGCCGGGAGCGCCGAAGTCGTCCAGCGCCAGCTTGATCGACTTCAGCCGCAGCCGCGTCAGGATGTCCGTGCCCTTGCTCGACAGCCCGAGATCCGCCACCTCGCGGATCTCGAGCGTCAGGAGCTCGGGGTCGGTTTCATGCTCGTTCAGCAGTGCCTCGAGGCGATCCGGGAACCCGGCATCCGCGATCAGCCCGGCCGCCACGTTGACGCGCAGGCCGATATGAAAGCCTTCGGCCTGCCATACGCGCAGCTGCTGGATCCCGCTCTCGAACACGAAATCCGTGAGCTGCTTCATCAGCTCGCCGCGATCGGAGTCGATCAGGCTCAGGAACTGCGGCGGCACGAGCAAACCGAGCGCGGGATGGTCCCAGCGCAGGAGGGCTTCTACCGATTCCGCGTGCCAGGCGCCGGAGCGCAGGCGCCGGACCACCGGCTGGTAGCGCAGCACGAGCTCGCCCTGCAGGATCGCGCGCGACAGGTCCTCGCTGGTGAGCCGCCGCGTCGCCTCGTGCGCGGAGGACAGCTTGCTCAACATCAGCTCGGGGGTGAACGGCTTTTGCAGGGTGCCGAGGATTTTCAGGCCGGCGTTGCGCCCGAAGTGCTCGGCGCCGGCGATGGTACGGTTGTCCATGCCGGAGACGAGCAGGATACCGGCGGCGGTGCCGCCGGCGGCCAGGTCCCGCAGGATCTCGATGCCGTCGGTATCCGGCATCTGCAGGTCCAGCACGATCAGGTCCGGCGCGGCGCGGCCGAGCTCTTCGTTGAACGACGCCGCGTCGTGCGTGACGGCGGTGTCGAAACCGGCGCGCCGGCCGAGCTCGCCGATGAGCTCGCCAAGCTCTACGTCGTCATCCAGCACCAGCAGCCGCGCGGCCGTGCGGCGGGAATTGCTCATGTCAGGCCTCCAGGACGCGGCGCACTACCTGCGCCAGCGCCAGCACGTTCACGGGTCGATAGAGGTGGCTGTCAGCGTCCCCCGCCGCCTCGCCGGGGTCCGCGCCGGGCTGCAGGAGCGCGACGTGGCGCAGCCGGCCGTTCTGCTCCCGGAGCGTTTGCAGCCAGCGGCGCTCGGCTTTTGCTGCCTCGCTCGAGCGCTCCGCGATCAGCAGGGCCGGCGCAGGTGCCTGCACGAGCAGCGGCTCCACCGCCTCGGGGCCTTCGGCGACTCGCACGGAGTAGCCGAGCGCTTCCAGTATCTGCTGCATCGACGTGCGCACATCGGCGTCGCGTGACAGCAGGACGATCGTTTCGTCGCCGCCGGGCAGCGTGGACAGCGGCAGCGTCATATTCGCGGTCGTCTCGGCGAGCCTCCCCGAGCGGGGCAGCCAGACCTGCACCCGGGTGCCGCGGCCTTCGGCGCTGTCGATGGCCAGCGCGCCGTCCAGTTCCTCGGCAAAGCGCTTGACCATGCTGAGCCCGAGGCCGCTGCCGCGGTCCGGGGGCTTGGTGCTGAACAGCGGCTCCGTCACGCGCGCCAGGTGCTCCTCCGGTATCCCGCAGCCGTCGTCCGCGACCTCGACGCACACGTAGGTGCCGCGCGCGAGACCCTTTGGCGCCGGCTGCCGTCCGTCCGCTTCGGCTTTGCGCACGCCGATGCGTACCTTCCCGCGCCGTTTCAGGGCGTCGCGCGCGTTGATGGCCAGGTTGATCAATACGCTCTCGAACTGCGCCGCGCTCGCATCGACTGAGCCGGCCGACTGGTCGACGTCGATCTCGAGCTCGTGATCGCCGCCGATCGCCCGCGCGAGCAGCGGTTGCAGGGCGGCGACGTGGTCGGCGGGATTGATAGCGCGGGTTTCGTCGTCCGGGTCGCGACCGTAGGTGAGCAGTTCCCGCAGCAGCGTGCTGCCGCGCTCGGCGGCGTTACGCGCCCGCCTGGCCTTCTCGTAGAGCTCGGGCTGGTCGCGCACGCCTTCGGTCAGCAGGAACAGGTTGCCGGAGAGGACGGTCAGCACGTTGTTGACGTCGTGCACAGTGCCGGCCGTGAGTGCGAGCGCGGCCTCGAGACGCGCGATGCGCTGGACCAGCGAGTGCCTCTCGCTCATCCACGCGTCGTCGCTGCCGTTCGACGCCGGCGGCCGATCCTGCCGCTGCCCGGCCGGATGCCCTGCTCGCCTTTTTGCGTTTTCCATCGCCCGAGTCGTCTCTCGCCAGAGGCAGGGGGCAGTTTAGGGCAATGTGGGAAACGGCGACCGTGTGCACGTCACAGACGCCGTCTCGGTTTCTTCCTTCGCCAGGGGCGCTCGGGCTATTTCTCCGCCACGAGGTAGGCGATCCAGGCGAGGTCCGCCACCCCCTTCTCGTCGGGCGTGAATTCGCCGTTGCCCTCGCCATCCTCGTCTTCGCCTTCCCAGTAGACGGTTGCCTTGGAAAAGCCCGCTTCCAGCAGGAGCTCGCGGATATCGGGCGCCGACCAAAGGCGCCACTCGTACGTGAACGCCTTCTTGATCTTCGAGCCGTCCGGGAACTTGAAATGGATGTGGCAACGCGCGAAATGCGTAACCGGATGGAAGACCGCCTGGTGCCAGATATAGGTGAACTTCTTGTACTTGGTTTTTTCCTTCGTCTCTTCCTGGGCCTCCGGTCCGCCGTACAGGTCCAGGAACAGCACGCCGTCGTCTTTCAGCGCCTCGAAGCAGCGGCGGAAATAGGTGCGCAGCTTCTCGCGCGTGTCGAAAATGAAATAGCTGAAGTTGAGTGCAGCGATCACGTCGACCGGCGCCGTTTCGACCGTCAGCACGTCGGACTCCAGCAGCTGCACCCGCGCCTGCTCCTTGGCGGACAAGCGCCCTACCCGGTTCTTGCGGCCCCACTCCAGCACGGAAGGGTCGATGTCGACCCCGATGGCCTTGAACTCGCGTCCGCGGCGCACCCATTCGCAGCAGGCGCTGGCGGTGCCACAGAAGTCCTCGCGAAAAGTACGTGGGGTCCTCCCGCGCAGCTCCTTGAAGGTGCTCAGCAGGAAATCGACCTCCATCTCGACGTCCTGCACCGCCTCCTCGTACAACTCGTGGATGTCGGCCTTCTCGGCCATCGTCTGGCGACGCTCTGCGCTTGGCACGGGCTTGGCGGTCATGATGGATGCGCTCTCCTTCAACTGAGGTGATCAACGAAAAAGGGGGGTCGGAGATTGTAAACGATCCGCCCGCACACGCCAGCCTAAAAAGGTGTCAGGTTTATTTTCCCTGTTAAAGGTGTCAGGTTTATTTCTATTCCCTAACGAGGAAAAGGATAAATGGGCGCCGGGGGAGAAGGCGCCAGTTTGTCGGGTAGGAAAAGGAAAGGGGTGTCAGGTTTTCGGAAAAGGGGAAAAGGTGTCAGGTTTATTTGTGGAAAAGGTGTCAGGGTTATTTGCGGGGAAAGGAAAAGGTGTCAGGGTTATTTGTCGTCAGAAAACAACGAACACCTGCCAGCTTTCATCAGGAATCAAAACAAACAAATAAACCTGACACCTTTTTGGACACCTTTTGGAAGAAAATAAACCTGACACCTTTT
>CAYRKH010000001.1:0-96073 GCA_964424805.1 uncultured Woeseiaceae bacterium | reverse complement strand
TAAACCTGACACCTTTTTGGACACCTTTTGGAAGAAAATAAACCTGACACCTTTTTGGAAGAAAATAAACCTGACACCTTTTAGAACTGGATTTGTACGCCCGCCGTCATGTTCCAGCCGTAGAATTCGTTTTCGGCGAGGCGGCGTTCGTTGTCGCCGCTGAAGAAGCGCAGCGGCTCGTCAGTGATGTTCTTCCATTCGAAGAAGGCGGAGACGTGCTCCGTGAACGCGAAGCTGGTCTTGAAGTCGAGCTGGCCGCGATCGTCGATGTAGACGTCCTGGGAGGGATCGGCCGCCAGCGCGTCCAGGTAATCGCTGTAGTACGTGAATGCGAGCCGCGCCTCGAAGCCGCTGTACTCGTAGAACAGCGCCGCGTTGCCGATACGGTCCGACTGCAGGAAGAACGGCACCTTATCGCCGCGATCGAACACGGTCGCTTCGCTGTCGGACCAGGTGTAGTTGAACGCGACACCGAGGCCGTTGAAGGGCTCCGGCAAGCCGCGGAACTGCTGCTGGTAGTTCAGCTCCACACCGAGGATCTCACCCGACTCGGCGTTGTCGGTGGTCTCGATCACCAGCTCGCTGAAGAAGCGGCCCTCGAACGTGGTGTCTTCCAGCTCCGTAAAGCGGGTGAAGATCGGGTTATCGATGTCCTTGTAAAAGATGCCGGCCGAAAGCAGCCCCGCGGATTCCAGGTACCACTCTATGGACAGGTCGAGGTTCATCGACTCGAGTGCCTGGAGATTCGGGTTACCGGCTTCGATTTCGCCCTCGAATACCCCCGGCTCATCCTCATCGACCTCGAACAGGCGAAACGGCACGGCAACGTCGAAGGACGGCCGGCCGATCGTGTTGGTCCACGCGGCGCGCAGGATCAGGTCGTCCCTCATCTGCAGCCGCATCTGCAGGCTCGGCAGCCAGTTGGTGTAGTCGTCGCCGCCGGTGACCCGGGTCGGCGGCAGCGCGTCGCCGTCCTCGAACAGGATATTGAACGCCGAGAACTCGGCTTCCGTACGCTCCACCCGAACGCCGCCGGTGAAGGTGGCGCGGCCGACATCGACCACCGCCATGACGTAGCCGGCGGTCACGTCCTCGGAGACGTCGAAATCGGCACCGAAGGATTCAGCGACCGTGTCGGCATCGCTGGCTTCGAAGCCCGTGTCGTTACCGGTGTAGAAACTCTCGAGCGCGTCGTAGTCCAGGCGGAACCCGAAATCGTAATAAGGCCGTACGCTCGAATAGAACCCGTCCTTGCCCGGCAGGGTGAATCCCTGCGCAAAGAAGTCGTCGGCGAAGCCGTCAAAGACGGTCATGTTCTGGTCGGAGTTCTTGTCGCGCGTCATGCGCTTCGCGCCGAACTTGATGTAGCCGAAATCCATCTGCCGCTGCAGGTTGATTTCGAACGCAGTGTTCTCGCCGTCGACCATCTGCCCGCCGCGCAGGTATTCATTGAACTCGTACAGCGACGGGTCGTGGAATTCCGGACCGGCGTTGACATCGAAGAACAGGTCGGACGTGTCATAGGTCATCGGCAGCTCTTCCGCCAGCTCGAACGACCATTCCCGGTCCGTCGGCGTTTTCTGCTTCGCTTCGCCGTAGGTGAACGACGCATCCACGATCCAGTTGTCGAACAGGTACTCGCCTCCCAGGGTAGACGTCTGGATAATCTGCTTCTCCACGCGCTCGGACATCAAGCGCTCGCCTTCACCCTCCGTGAACTGCCCGGACGTCGCCGTCTGGTTGATCAGGTCGCCGTTGCGATAGTCCCAGACGGTCTCACCCTGCACCTCGACGTCCTCGAAAGCGTTGTACAGGTTGTTCAGGTACAGCTTCAGGCGCTCGCTCGGCCGGTACTCGATATTCGCGACGAAGCCCTTGCGCACCCGCTGGATACGGTAGTCGCGAAGCACCAGCGAATCCGGGATGAAAAAATCGCCCTCCTCTTCCCAGGGATCGCCACCCTGCAGGTTCTCGGTGGCGTACTCGCGCGCGGAGTAGCTGCCCGACAGCACCACGCCCCAGTTGTCTTCCGGGCCGAATACCTGGCCGTAGCCCAGCGATACCCGGGAAGGATACTTGCCGTTCATGTCGTAGTAGCCGACATCCGCCGAGCTCGAAAAGAACATGCCGTCCGGGTCATCGAACGCGCTCGGCGTCTGGATGTTGATGGAGCCGCCGACCGCGTTGCCGTCCATGTCGGGAGAGATGGACTTCACGACTTCGATCTTCGACATGATCTCGGACGGGATCGTGTCCAGCGAAACGCGCCGCGTGTCTTCCGGCGAGCCGATGACGGAATTGTTGAGCGTGACGTTCGTATAGCTCGGGTCGACGCCGCGCACCGTGACGTACCGGCCTTCACCCTGGTCGATCGTCGAGGTCACCCCGGTGATGCGGCGCAGCGCCTCGGCGGCATTCTGGTCCGGAAGCTTGCCGGCATCGTCGGCCGTGACGGACTCCTTGATGATGTCCGACATGCGCTTGTCCATCAGGGAGCTGGCCTGTGAAGCGCGGAAGCCGGTAACCACGATTTGTTCGCCGACCGCCGCGAGGCCCACGTCTTCGATGACGGTGCCCGTCTCCGGCACGGTGATCGCCCGCTCCTGCGGCACGTAACCGATGTAACGGATGCTCAACGTGTACTGTCCCGGCGGCACGCCGAGCATGGAGAAGTTGCCGGAAGGCCGCGTCGTCGTCGCGCGCTCCAGCTCCAGCAGGCGCACGTCGGCGGACGCCAGCGGCCGGCCGGTCGCGGCATCCGTGACCTGTCCCTGCACCAGTGCATCCGCCTGTGCCAGCCCGCCGTAGAGCAGGAAGGCCACGACCAGAACCGTACGGAACGACAGTGCGACAGGCATAATTCTCTCCCCCCTGGTATCCCCATCCGAACCCGCACGAGCGGATGATCGACGTATGGAGTATAGAACAAAAATTTTGTATCATGCAAATTTGAAATGGATGTTTCATTTGGACGCGACAGCCCATCGGGAACGCGGCATTGGTAACACGCCAAAATGAAAGTGATATTTCACGCGGACGCACCCGCGTCCGCCTGCGCGCACGGTAGCCGCGGACTATTTCTTATGCGTCAAAGGATCGGGGACGGCCCGTGGTAGAGCGACCCAAAGGCATCGAACAGCTTCGCGCCGAGATCGTCGCGCGGCACGACGAGCTGTCACCGCGCCTGCAGCAGGTCGCGGCCTACGTGCTCGACCATCCCAACGACATGGGACTGCAGACGCTCGCGGTAATCGCCGAACGCTCCGGCGTCCAGGCCTCGACCATCGTGCGCTTTGCCAAGGCGTTCGGTTACGACGGTGCCAGCGAGATGCAGCGCCTGTTCCGGGAGGAACTCATCAACTCGGCCCCCAGCCCGAGCTACGCCGAGCGTATTCGCCAGTTCAACGAGCGCACGGGCGGCGGCCGCCGCCTGTCCGCGCACGAGCTCATGCAGGAGTTCGTGTCGAGCAACATCATCGCCCTGGAGCACATGCAGGAGACGATGGACCCCGCGCTGCTCGAGCGCGCGGTGGACCTGCTGGAAGAAGCCAGCACCGTGCACCTCGTCGGCCTGCGCCGCTCCTTTCCGGTCGCGGCGTACCTGGCCTACGCCCTGCGACACGTGGAAAAACCCGTGCACCTGGTCGACGGCCTGGCCGGCATGCTGGTGGAGCAAAGCTCGATGATCACCGCGGGCGATCTGCTGTTCGCGATCAGCTTCCGGCCGTACGCGAACGAAACCGCGACCATCGTGAAGCAGGCCAAAGCCGCCGGGGCCACGGTGATCGCCATCAGCGACAGCAAGGTGAGCCCGATCGCGGGCGGAGCCGATATCTCGTTCGACATCAAGGATCCGGAAGTACGCCAGTTCCGTTCCCTGACTGCCTCGCTCTGCCTGGCGCAAACACTGGTGATCAGCTACGCAAAAAGGAAGGCGAAGAAGGCATGACAGTCGAAGTTTGCCTGTTCGGCGCGGGACGGATCGGGCGCATCCATGCGCGTAACCTGGGTACGCATGCAAATGCCCGCCTGAAGTACGTCGTCGACGTCGACACGGGCGCGGCGCACGAGGTCGCACAGGCCGCCGGCGCCCGCGTGGTCGATGCCGGAACGGCCTTTGCCGACGAGGCGCTGGGCGCCGTTGTCATCGCGAGCTCGACGGACACCCACCTCCCGCTGATCGAAGCCGCGGCCGGTGCAGGGCTCGCGATCTTCTGCGAAAAGCCGCTCGACCTCGACACCGAAAGAGCACGCCGCGCCGCGGCCGCCGCGGAGGCCGCCGGCGTCGTCCTGCACGTCGGCTTCAACCGCCGCTACGACCCGTCGTTCCGGCGCCTGAAGGATGAAATCGCGAGTGGCGCCATCGGCCGCGTCGAGGTCCTCAGCATCACGAGCCGCGACACCACCCCGCCGCCCGTCGAGTACGTGCGCCACTCGGGCGGCCTGCTCCGCGACATGACCATCCACGACCTCGACATGGCGCGCTGGCTGCTCGACGAGGAGCCGGTGAGCGTTTTCGCCACCGGCAGCTGCCTCATCGACCCGGCGATCGGCCGGGCCGGCGACATCGACACGCTGGTCGTCGTCCTCGCTACCGCGAGCGGCACGGTCTGCCAGATCACCAACAGCCGCCGCTGCGTGTACGGATACGACCAGCGCATCGAAGCGTTCGGCGCGGACGGCATGCTGCGCGCCGGCAACCCGACCGCGACCCAGGTCGAGCGCGCCTCGGCGCAAGGGTTCCTGGGCGAGCCGGCCCTGCCGTTCTTCCTCGAGCGCTACCGTGACGCCTACCGGCTGGAACTGGACGAGTTCATCCGTGCGGCGGCCGGCGGCGCCGCGGAGCTGGCCGGCGGAGGAGACGCCGTGCGCGCGCTCGAGCTGGCGGAAGCGGCCGAGCGGTCCCGGCAAAGCGGTGCCGCCGTCCCGCTGGATGCCGCCGGCGCGGAGCAAGCGTCATGAGCGGCCTGGGCTTCGGGCTGATCGGCACCGGGTTCATGGGCCGTGCGCACGCGATCGCACTGCACGAGGTCGCGGCGGCATTCAACGACATAGCCCGCCCGCGCGCGGTTTGCGTGAGCGATCGCAACGACGAGCAGGCCGCCCGCGCGGCTGCCGAGCTCCGCTTCGAACGCGCGACCGGTAACTGGCGCGCGCTGCTCGACGATCCGGCGATCGACGTGATCGACATCTGCACCCCCAATCACCTGCACTTCGAGATGGCACGCGCGGCGGTCGCCGCGGGCAAGCACGTGTACTGCGAGAAGCCGCTCGCACTCGACGTCGAGGAAGCGGCGACGCTGGCGGCCGAAGCGCGGGCATCGGGCCTCGTGCACGCGGTTGGGCTCAACTACACGACCAACCCGATGTTGCAGGTCGCGCGCGAGCTCATCGCGGCCGGCGAGATCGGCGACGTCGTGCACTTCACGGCCCGCTACTTCGAGGACTACATGTCCGACCCCGCAGGCCCGTTCACGTGGCGCTGCGAGCGAGCGCTCGCCGGCTCCGGCGCACTCGCCGATCTCGGCTCGCACGTCATCAACCTGATGCACTTCCTGGTCGGCCGGCCGAAGCGCCTGCTGGGCGAGGTGCACACCGCGATCCCGGAGCGCCTCGATCCGGCAACCGGCGCCCGGCGGCGGGTAGAGAACGAGGACATCGCGCGCGCCTTCATCGAGCTGGAGACGGGTATCCCCGCGACGCTCGAGATCAGCCGCATCGCGACCGGCCGCAAGTGCGCGCTCACGTTCGACGTCTACGGCACGCGGGGCAGCGTCAGCTTCGACCAGGAGCGCATGAACGAGCTCAAGCTCTACGGCGCGGACCAGTCAGCCGCGCGGGCCGGGTACAAGACGATCCTTGCCGGCCCCGCGCACGGGGATTACGCCCGCTTCTGCCCCGCGCCCGGGCACGGCCTCGGTATCAACGACCTCAAGGTAATCGAACTGCACAACTTCATCCGCGCCGTGGAGCGCGGCGAGCGCTTCTACCCCGGCTTCGACGAAGGACTCGCGGTGCAGCGGGTGATGGAGGCCATCGAAGCGTCCGCCGCCGAGCGCGCCTGGGTGCACGTCGACACGAACGACTGACGAGAGAGCAACGATGACGCACACGGACCAACACCTCATTCGCGATCCCGGCTCCGGCCGGAAGCCCGGACTGACGCCGCTGGCGGATTTCGCCGAGCTCACGGTGGGCAGCCTCGTGCTCCCCGCAGGCGAGCAGTTCGCGGTGACGCCGGATTCGGAGACCGCGTGGCTCCTGATGCAAGGCAAGCTGCGCGGCCGGGCCGGCGAGCAGGAACTCGCGCTCGAGCGCCGGTCGCTGTTCGATGAGTCGTCCAGCGCCGTGCACGTGTCGGCCGGCACCGCCGTGCGCTTCGAAGCGCTCACCGACTGCGAGCTGACGGTGTACGGCTGCGGCAACCGCAAAGCCTTTCCGGCGCGCGTCTTCACCCCGGACCAGGTACCGAACGAGCACCGCGGTAAGGGCCAGGTCGCCGGGCGCTGCCTCCGCTTCGTGCGCACGATCTTCGACGGCAGCAGCTCGCCCGGAGACGCCGAGCTCGTGCTCGGCGAAGTCGTGACGCTGCCCGGCGGCTGGTCCAGCTACCCGCCGCACCATCACCAGCAGCCGGAGATCTACCATTACCGCTTCACCGAAGCCCAGGGCTTCGGGCACGCCGAGCTCGGCGACGACGTCTACAAGGTGCGCGACCGCGACACCGTCTGCATTCCGCCGGGCCTGGATCATGCGCAGTGCGCCGCCCCGGGCTACGGCATGTATTACTCGTGGGTGATCCGCCACCTGCCCGACAACCCCTACACCGTGCCGGACTTCACCGAGGCACACGCCTGGACCATGGACCCGGATGCACCCTACTGGTGGCCGGCCGGCGTGCCGCGTGGCTGAGCGCGAACGCGACGTCGTCTGCCTCGGTCGCGCCGCGGTCGACCTCTACGGCCAGCAGGTGGGCGGCCGGCTCGAGGACATGCAATCGTTCGCGAAGTACCTTGGCGGCTCGTCGGGAAACCTCGCCGCCGGGCTGGCGAGGCTCGGGGTAGCGAGCGCAATGCTCACACGGGTCGGCGACGAGCACATGGGCCGCTTCGTGCGCGAGGCACTCGCGCGCGAAGGCGTCGACGTGAGCCAGGTGCGCACCGATCCTTCGCGCATGACCGGCCTGGTCGTGCTCGGAATCGGTGCCGGGGACGACATCCCGCACATCTTCTTCCGCGAGCGCTGCGCCGACATGGGCCTGGTCGAGGACGACGTGGACGAGGCGTTCATCGGAAGCGCCTGCCTGCTCGCCGTCACCGGCACGCACCTGTCGACGGACAGCACGCGGCGCGCGGTCTTCAAAGCCGTGCGCGCGGCCCGTGCGCACGGCACGCAGGTCGCGCTCGACGTCGACTACCGGCCGGTGCTGTGGGGCCTCGCGGCCGCGGGCGACGGCGCCAGCCGCTACGTGGAGTCCGCCGATGCCACCGCCGCGCTGCGCGAGCTGCTGCCGGACTGCGACCTCGTCGTCGGCACCGAGGAAGAAATCGCGATCGCCGGCGGCTCGCCGGAGCCGCTGGAGGCGCTGCGGGGTATCCGCGCGGCAAGCGATGCCGTAATCGTGATGAAGCGCGGCGCGCTCGGCTGCGTGATCTTCGAATCCGGGCCGATCACCGGCCTCGATGACGGCGTGGCCGTCCCGGGGCGGGACGTCGAGGTGTTCAACACCGTCGGGGCCGGCGACGCGTTCCTCGCGGGATTCCTCTACGGCCGGATCGAGGGCGAGTCCTGGGCACGCTGCGGAGAGCTCGGCAACGCCTGCGGCGCGCTGGTGGTTGCGCGGCACGGCTGCACGCCCGCGATGCCGAGCCGCCCCGAGCTCGAGGCGTGGCTCGCCCGCAAAAACCCCCCGCGCCGGCCGGGAGCCGATCCCGAGCTCACGCACCTGCACCGCGCCACGACCGCGAAGGACGGCACGGAACCGCTTTGCGTGCTCGCGTTCGACCATCGCAGCCAGTTCGAGGCGCTGGCCGGCCGCCACGGGCAGGGGTTCGAGCGAATAGGCGTGTTCAAGGAGCTGGTGGCGGACGCGCTGCTCGAGTCCGTGGCAAAAGGCGCGCCCGGCATCCGCCACGGCGCGATCGTGGACGACCGCTACGGCGGCCGCGCCCTCGCCCGTCTCGCCGGGACCGGTATCTGGACCGGCAGCCCGATCGAAGTCCCGGGCTCGCGGCCGCTCGTGCTGGAGCCGCACTTCGGCACGGCCGCTCACCTCGCGAGCTGGCCGGCGGACCGCGTGGTGAAGTGCCTGCTGTTCTACCACCCGGACGATCCCGCGGAGCTCCGGCACGCGCAGGAAGAGCGCGTGCGCGCGCTGCACGCGGACGTGATCGCGCTCGATCGCCGGCTGCTGCTCGAGGTGATCTGCCCGCCCCGCGACGGCGAGCACGAGGCGCCGCTGCCGCGCGCGCTGCGCCGCTTCTACAACCTCGGCGTGCGCCCCGACTGGTGGAAACTCGAACCGCAGTCGGCGGAAGGCTGGCACACCATCGGCGCGCTCATCGCCGAGTGCGACCCCTACTGCAAGGGCGTCGTGCTGCTCGGCCTCGGTGCCGATCCCGAAAGCCTGGCCGCCGACCTCGCGGTCGCCGCCCCTTTCGACGTTTGCCGCGGCTTTGCCGTCGGCCGCAGCATTTTTGCCGACGCCGCCGAGCAGTGGTTCGCCGGCACCATCACCGACGACGACGCCAAGCGGGCCGTCACCGACCGCTATCACCGCATGATAGACGTCTGGCGCACCGCGGCCACCGCCGGCGTGCCAGCCGCGCCGTGAGCTCGACCCTGGAACCCCGAACCATGCCTGAAGAAACCATCCGACTGACCATGGCCCAGGCCCTCGTCCGCTACCTCGCGGCGCAGCGCACCGAGATCGAGGGCACTGAGCAACTACTCTTTGCCGGCGTCTTTGCCATCTTCGGCCACGGTAACGTCGCCGGCCTGGGCGAAGCCCTGCAGCACGCGACCGACACGCTGCCCGTCTACCGTGCTCACAACGAACAGGCCATGGCGCACGCCGCCATCGCGTTCGCCAAAGCCAGCAACCGGCGCCGGATGATGGCCTGCACGACCTCGATCGGCCCCGGCGCCACCAACATGGTAACGGCCGCGGCGCTGGCGCACGTGAACCGGCTGCCGGTGCTGCTCCTGCCGGGCGACACGTTCGCGAGCCGCCGGCCCGACCCGGTGCTGCAGCAGGTTGAGGATTTCACCGAGCCCTGTGTGACGGCGAACGACTGCTTCCGGCCGGTGACGCGCTTCTGGGACCGGATCGTGCGGCCGGAGCAGCTGATCAGCGCCATGCCGCAGGCCTTGTCCGTGCTGACCGACCCGGCGGACTGCGGCCCCGTGATGCTCGCGCTGCCGCAGGACGTGCAGGCGGAGGCGTACGACTACCCGGCGTCGCTGTTCGAGCCGGTGCTGCACCGCATCGCGAAGCCGCGGGCCGACAGCGGCCGCATCGCAGGCGCCGCGGCGCTGCTGCGCGAGGCGAAGCGGCCGCTGTTGATCGCCGGCGGCGGCGTGCACTATTCCGGGGCCTGCGAGGCACTGGCGCGCTTCGCGAGCCGCCACGGCATTCCGGTCACGGAAACCCAGGCCGGCAAGGGCGCGCTCCCCTGGGATCACGCGCTGAACGCCGGCGCGATCGGCGTGACCGGCAGTGCCGCCGCCAATTGCCTGGCGAGCGATGCCGACGTGATCGTCGCGGTCGGCACGCGCCTGCAGGACTTCACCACGGCATCGCATACCCTGTTTGCGGCGGATGCGCAGTTCGTGTCGATCAACGTCAACCGGCACGACGCCATCAAGCACGACGCGCTGGCGCTGCGCGGCGACGCGGCCGTGACCCTGGCCGAGCTCGATCGGGAGCTCTCGCCGCTGGCCCGGGATGCCGCACGAAGCGGCCTGGTCGAATCCTCGATCGCCGGCTGGCACCGCGAGGTCGAAGAAGCAACGCGGCCCGCGTCGGCAGGCCTGCCTTCCGACGCGCAGGTGCTGGGCGCCGTCAACCGCGCGAGCCCCGCCAATGCCACGGTGGTCTGCGCGGCGGGCGGGCTCCCGGGTGAGCTGCACAAGCTCTGGCGCGCGGCCGGTCCCGGCAGCTACCACCTCGAGTACGGCTACTCCTGCATGGGCTACGAGATCGCGGGGGGCCTCGGCGTAAAGATGGCGCGGCCGGAACGCGAAGTGATCGTGCTGGTCGGCGACGGCAGCTATCTCATGCTGAATTCCGAGATCGCGACGTCGGTGGCGCTCGGTGTCAAGCTCACGATCGTGCTCCTCGATAACCGCGGCTTCGGCTGCATCAACCGCCTGCAGCAGTCCTGCGGCAGCAACGCGTACAACAACCTGCTGTCCGGCCCGCCCGCGATCGACTTCGTTGCCCACGCGCGCGCGCTCGGCGCGGACGCGACCGCCGTCGACGGCATCGGCAGCCTGGTGCGGGCCCTCGACGGGGCGTTAGCGGCGAAGACGACGCAGGTGCTGGTGATCCGGACCGACCCGGCGAAGTCGACCGGCGCCGGCGGCGCCTGGTGGGACGTACCGGTGCCGGAAGTATCGGCCAGCGAGCCGGTGCGGCGCGCCTACGCCGACTACGCGAACCGGCGCGCGCGATGAGCATCCGCCTCGGCATCAACCCGCTCACCTGGAGCAACGACGACCTGCCGTCGCTGGGCGCGAACATCGGCCTCGACACCTGTCTGCGTGAAGCGGCGGCGGCGGGCTACGCCGGAGTGGAGCTCGGCCGCAAGTTCCCGCGCCGCGCCGCGGAGCTCGGGCCGCTGCTCGAGCGGCACGGCCTCGCGCTCGTCTCCGGCTGGTACAGCCTGCGCCTGCTCGAGCGCACGGCGGCCGACGAGTTCGCCGCGATGCAGCCGCACCTCGAGCTGCTGCAGGCACTCGGCAGCGGCGTGATGGTATGCGCGGAAGTCACCGGCTGCGTGCACGGCGACCTGCAGCAGCGGCTGTCGCAGCGGCCGCGGCTGCCGGCGTTGGCGTTTCGCCGGTTCGCCGAACGCCTGGACGAACTGGCGGCGCGCATGCGCGAGCGCGGCATGCGCCTCGCCTACCATCATCACATGGGCACGGTGGTGCAGTCGGAGGACGAGGTGGACGCCCTGATGGCGGCCTGCGGCGACGACGTGGAGCTGCTGCTCGACACCGGGCACCTGCACTACGCCGGCGGCGACCCGCGGCGCGCGGCGCAGCGACACGCGGCGCGCATCGCGCACCTGCACTGCAAAGACATCCGCCCGGAGGTCCTGGAACGCTGCCGGAACGCCGACACGAGTTTCCTCGAAGCGGTCCTTCAGGGCGTGTTCACGGTCCCCGGCGACGGCTGCATCGATTACGAGGCCGTCATCGAGCCGCTCCTCGCCGTGGGCTACGACGGCTGGATGGTCGTCGAGGCCGAGCAGGACCCCACGATCGCCGACCCCGTCACGAACGCCACGCGAGGCCACCAAACACTGCACCGCATCCTCGCCCCCCTGTAGGAGCGCGCATCGCGCGCGATGCCACCACTCCCACACTCAGCATCGCGCGCAATGCGCGCTCCCACAGATACCACGCCGCGAGGCGTCACCTCGACTGATGCCGCGCCACGGGAGTCCATCACCATCAACAGATCCCGCACCCCAGACACCGCCCGCGACGAGCCTCCCCGCCGGCCCCCGCGCCCGAACCCCGGTGCCACGGCGCTTCAACCCGCCCCCGCCTTAAAGACCGAGACTCTCGGCAACGTCCGCCCACGACACGTACTTGAAGTTCTGGCGCTCCTCGGGAGCGATGTTGCGCCCGTCCTGCACCACGAGGAGGCCCGCCGGAAAACGCTCGCCGAGCGGCGCGCTGGTGACGGCGAGGCCGTCGGTTTCGGAGGCGCCGTCGATGCCTGCCTGCGCGTTCGCGACGACGTGGAAATGGCCGACGTAGGCGTTGTCGCCGCCGCGCTCGTACACGGCGTAGTTGTCGGCACCCTGGTTCGACACCACGAGGTAGCCGGTGCCGTCGTCCCGCGCCCACAGGTCCACGCCTTCGACGTCGGCCGTGAGGCGGCCGTCCTCCGTGGAGTCGATCAACGTGCGCGCGTCGCCGCCGTCGGGCTCGGCGGAATACTTCCAGAGGCCGCGATCCTCTTCGTTGATGTACAGGTAACCGAGCTCGTCGTCGGCGACGCAGCCTTCGGCCTGCGAGCCGACGGCGAACTCGCGTTCCAGCGAAATGGCCACCCTGCCCTCCCCGTTGTCGAACAGCCGCCACTGGCGGAAGGTGCCGTCACCGCCTTCGTTGACGAACACGTAGAACTCGCCGGACGCCGCGCTGTGATACATGCACAGGCCGTACGGATCCGCGAAGCCGGTCGCCAGCGTGCCGGCGGCCGCCTCGACGAGCTGCGTCTCCCCGGGTGCGATCTTGTAGGCGGCGATGCTGTCGTTGCTGCGGTTGCTCGCGGTCACGAGTGAGACCGTTTCACCGCCCAGCGGAAAGCCCTGGCGCAGGTCGACGTTGTTCATGCGCCCGTGCGGCAGCGTCTGCACGGTGCGGCCCTCGAGATCGAACACGTAGAGGCCGAGCTGCTTGTCCGTGCCGATGACCAGGCTTTTGGCGGGGTCCTCCGGGTGCACCCAGATCGCCGGGTCGTCGGCGGCGTCGCCGTAGCTCGCCACGACCTCGGTCTCCAGCACCGGCCGCACGGCCGGCAGCGGCTCGGGCGGGGCCAGCGGGCCGTCGGCGCTCTGCAGCCCGAGCGCCCCGGCCACGGCCTGCCAGCCGATGAGCTTGATGTCGGTGCCGCCGCCGGACTCGTCCTCGTCGGCGACCGCGAGCAGCCCGCCCGGGAACCGGCCGCCGAGCGGGACGGCGGTGGCGGCCACGCCTTCCGCTTCGACGAGTTCCGGCACCTCGATCGCGCCGAGCAGGGCGGCGGTGGCCGGATCGATCACGGCCAGGCGGTTCGCCCCGATGTCCGCCGCCACCAGGTAGGCCGTCTCGGCATCGACGTGATAGACGGCAATGCCCTTCACCTCGTCGCTCAGCAGGCCCCACGGCGCGACCAGCGCCACCGGCTCTCGCGTCGTGTCGCTTTCCGGCTCCGCGCCGAAGCGCCAGATACCGACCTCCTCCTCGGCGACGTACAGCGCTGCCGCGAACGGGTCCACGGCGCAGTAGCCGCTGCCCTTGCCGGACGGGATCGTGCGCAGCAGCTGCCCGCCCACCTCGCCGCCGGCGGTGAACAGCTCGAAGTGCAGGACCACGCCGGCGTCGGTCACGGCGTACAGGTAGTCGCTGTCGGACAGGCGGCTGTGATAATGGCAGAGCCCGGTCAGCTCGTCGCCCAGCGGCAGCGGTTCGGGCATCGCGGCGACCAGGGTCAGCGCCTCCCGGTCCAGGCGGTAGGCCTTGAGGGCCGCGTCATGCCGGTCGTATACCGCCACCAGCGGCGCGTTCTCCCCGTAGGGGTCCGGGACGACCGCAACGAAGCCCGCGTCGACGGCGTCGAAACTCCCGGCGCGGCGGCCGTCCGGCCGGTACATCTCGACGCCCGCCGTCTCCGCCGCGCCGAGGATCAACGAGGCCCCGGGGCTCGCCGGGTCGACCCAGAACGCGGCGTTCACCAGCGCCCCGAACTCGACCGGGTCGGTGACGGCGCTCGCCGGCACGACGGCCGGCGCCGCGCCGCCGCCTTCAAGCCCGGGTTCGGCGTCCGGCCGCGCGCACGCGGCCAGCACGAACAGGAACGCGATCGGGTAAATACTTTTCATGGGTCTCCCCCCTTCCGGAGCGGCCCCGCCGCAGCCGCGGGCGGAGCTGGAACAATCATTCTATTTTCTATTATAATCGAATGAAAATTTCAAAGGCTTAAGGTTTGCTGAAATTGCCGGGACAGTACAGGTATCGTCCGGGCCGGGGGGCTGGGCCGTTCTTCACAAGCTGACCGCACTGTTTGCCACCGGACCCGACCGTCCGCCCATGGACGACCGGGGCACCGTCGACCGGCTGTACCGGCAGCATCGCCTGCGCGTCCTCATCGCCATCACGCTGGGTTACGGCCTCGCCTATACCTGCCGGCTGGCGCTGTCGGTCGTCAAGCAGCCGCTGATCGACGCCGGCATCTTCACGCCGGTGGAGCTCGGCCTGATCGGCTCGGCGCTCTTCTATACCTACGCCGCCGGCAAGCTCACGAACGGCTTCCTGTCCGATCACGCGAACATGAAGGTGTTCTTCGCGTTCGGCCTCCTGATGTCCGCGCTCCTGAACGTCGGCATGGGCTTCTCCACCGTCCTCACCGTCTCGGTCGTGCTGTGGGCGCTGAACGGCTGGTTCCAGGGCTTCGGTGCGCCGGCCGGCATCGTCACGCTCGCCAACTGGTACAGCAACCGCGAGCGCGGCCGCTACTACGGCATCTGGAGCACGGCGCATTCGATCGGCGAGGGCCTGACGTTCGTGGTGGTCGCAGGGCTGGTCTCGGCGTGGGGCTGGCGCTTCGGTTTCTGGGGCCCGGGCGTCCTGTGTATCCTGGTGGCGATCGGCGTGTTTGCCCTGATGCAGGATCGTCCGCGCACCCTCGGCCTGCCCGAGGTGAACGACTGGAAGGACGATCACTGGCAAAAGACGCGGCAACCCTCGACCACCAACCTCTGGAAAACCCAGCTCTCGATCCTCGCGCTGCCCTCGATCTGGATGCTCGCGCTGGCGAGCGCCACGAACTATGTCGTGCGCTACGCGATCAACAGCTGGGGCATCCTGTACCTGCAGGAAGGGCGCGGCTATTCCCTGGTCGAAGCCGGCACGCTGCTGATGGTGAACACCATCGCCGGCATCGCCGGCTGCATCGCGTTCGGCTACATCTCGGACAAGGTGTTCGGCGCCCGCCGCCCGCCCGCGAACCTGCTGTTCGCGATCATCGAAATCGTGGCGCTCTACCTCATCTTCTTCGGGCCGCGCAACATGCCGATGCTGTTCTTCGCCTTCGCGCTGTACGGGATCGGGCTGAACGGGCTGGTCACCTCGCTGGGCGGGCTGTTCGGGGTCGACATCGCGCCGAAACGCGCGGCCGGCGCGATCATGGGCTTCATCGGCGTGTTCAGCTACGTCGGCGCGGGCATCCAGGAAAACGTCAGCGGCTACCTCATCCAGCAGGGCATGACGCTGGTCGACGGCGAACGGGTCTACGACTTCACCGCGGCGATCTGGTTCTGGATGGGCGCTGCGGTGCTGTCCATGCTGCTGGCGGCAACACTCTGGCGCGTGCAGTTGCGCGACTAAACAAACGGGTCAACTATTTTCATGCATTCCTACGACTTTCTCGCGATCGGCAATTACACCAAGGACACCATCGTTTCGGCGGCCGGCACGCGCCACGTGCACGGTGGCGGTTACAGCTACGCCGCGCATGCCGCCGCGCTGCGGGACCTTGCGGTGGGCGCCCTCACGCGCCTGGCCGCCGAAGACCGCGCGTCTACCGAGGGCCTGCGTGCAAAAGGCGTCGAGGTGCACGTCGTCGAGTCGAAGCAGTCGACGCTGATGCGGCTCGAATACCCGACCGCGAACGTCGACGAGCGGCGGCTCACCGTCGCCGCCGTGGCCGAGCCGTTCTCGCCGGAAATCGTCGCCGGCTTCACCGCCCGCGCGTTCGTCGTCAACGGCTCGGCGCGCGGTGAAACGCCGCTCGCGGTCCTCGAGGCGCTGAAGGCGAAAGGCGGCCTGCTCTGCGCCGACGTGCAGGGATTCGTGCGCGTCGTGGCCGACGACGGCCAGCTTCGCTACGAGTCGTGGCCGGAGCAGGCCGCGGTGCTCGCGCTCATCGACATTCTCAAGACGGACGCCGTCGAGGCGGAATTCCTGACCGGCGAGACGGACGTCCGCCGCGCGGCGGCAGCGCTCGCGGCGCAGGGTCCCGCCGAGGTCGTGCTCACCCACCGCGACGGCCTGCTGGTGCTGGCCGACGGCGAGTACCACGAAGCCGGCTTCCATCCGCGCGAGCTGGTCGGCCGGAGCGGCCGGGGCGACACCTGCATGGGCTCGTACGTCTCGGCGCGGCTGGACGTGCCGCCCGACGAGGCCACGACCTGGGCCGCGGCGGTCACCAGCCTGAAGATGGAAAAGGAGGGACCGGTACAATGCACCGCAAACGACGTCCGCCGCCTGCTCGCGGCGCGCTACGCGGCCGCGACATGAGCGGAAGCCCGATGCGACTATGCGCCACTGCCGCGCTGGCGGCACTGCTCGCCGCCTGCGCGGTCGACCGTGCCGGATCCGCGCAATCCCCGGACGCTTTCGCCCCCGTCAGCATCCTCGTGTTCGGCGATACCGGCTACGACTACGACTACCTCGACGACGACGACTACGAGGAGGCCTTCACCGGCCGCGAGTTCATCATCAACGAGCTCGACGACTGGATCGAGGACAAGCGCCCGATCGCGGAATTCCGCATCCCGCCCATGCACTACGCCGAGCAGACCGGCGGCTGGGTAATGGCGAGCGGCATGTGGCCGGTAGCGCAGGCCGCAAAGACCTGGTGCCGCCCGGCGGACCGATGCGATTTCGGCGTCATGGTCGGTGACAACATCTACCCGGCCGGCGGCACGCTGGGTGCCGACGGGCGCCCGGACGCCAAGCGCTTCGACGACCTGCTGCACGCGCCGTACGCCCCGCTCAAAGAGCAGGACCCCGACTTCGTGATCTACCCCGTGCTCGGCAACCATGACTGGGACACCTCGCGCGAAGGCGCGATGGCACAGATCGCCTGGCTCGAGCAGTCGCCGCTCTACGAGCTCGACGGCATCTACTACCGCGCGCGGCCGGCGCCGGGCGTGGAACTGTTCGCCATCGACACCACGGTGCTCCTCGCGGCCGAGGTCGTCATGGACGATGCCGTGGCAGCGGACGGCACGCCCATCGACACGGGCAGGGAAGACCGGGAGGAGCCGTGGACCGAGCCCGTCGGCGACGAAAAGCAGATGCTCGAGTGGCTGGAACGCGCCCTTGCCGACTCGGACGCGCGCTGGAAGATCGTGGTCGGCCACCATCCCCTGTGGTCGTCGTCCGGCAGCAAGCACGAGGAAGCGAAGGTGCTGCGCCGCCTCTTGCTGCCGTCACTCTGCCGCTACGCGGACGCGTACGTCTCCGGGCACGATCACACGCTCGAAGTCCACACCGACGATTGCCGCACCGAGGGCGAGGCCTACCTCGACCATCCGCCGCTCGTCACCCTCGTCTCCGGCGCGGCCGGCAAGCAGCGCCCGGTGCACACGCCCTTCATGGCCTGGCGGGACCGGACCTTCCCGCAGCACCAAAGCCTCTACGTCGAGGGCCTGGTCTGGGGCTTCGCCGACCTCACCCTCGCCGCCGAGACCCTCACGCTGACCATCGTCACCACCCCCAACTCGGCCACCGGCACCCCCACCCCGGCCTTCACCCACACCTTCCGGGGTCGGACCACCGTAGACGACTGAGCCAGCGGGGAAGCTAGCGCCAGGATGGCCCCTCCGGGGCCTTGACCGGGGCATTTCAATGCCGAAATCGCGAGCTGCCAGGGTCAGCGCCGCGTCCGCCCTTCCTTCAGGCCGCGGCCGGCAGCGCCTCCAGCGCCTGCTCGACGACCTCCGCGCCGGCACCGGGGCGATGCGAGCGCTCGCTCAGGTAACGCCGCCAGCGGCGCGCGCCCGGCAGCCCGGTAAACAGGCCGAGGATGTGGCGCGTGATGTGCTTGAGCTCCGCGCCCGCGGCAAGCTGCGCCTCGATGTAGGGCAGCAGGCGCCGCACCACCGCCTCGCGGCTCTGCGGCAAATCCGCCCCGTCCCGCAGCGCGCGTCCCAGTTCCACGAGGAACCAGGGATTCTGGTAGGCCTCACGGCCGATCATTACGCCATCGACGCGCTCGAGGTGCTGAAGCGCTGCCGCCGTGGTGGCAACGCCGCCGTTCAGCACGATCGTCAGCTCCGGGTAGTCCCGCTTGAGCCGGTACACGCGCTCGTAATCGAGGGGCGGGACCGTACGATTCTCCTTCGGACTCAGGCCCGCGAGGATCGCCTTGCGCGCGTGCACGAGAAACGTATCGCAGCCGGCTTCGGCTACCGGCTCCAAAAAATCGCAAAGGAATGCATAGCTGTCGCGGTCGTCTATCCCGATGCGCGTCTTCACGGTCACGGGGACATCGACCGCCTCCCGGATCGCCCGCACGCAGGCGGCGACCCGGCCGGGATCGGCCATCAGGCAGGCGCCGAACGCGCCGCTTTGCACCCGGTCGCTCGGGCAGCCCACGTTGATGTTGATCTCGTCGTACCCGAACCGTGCTCCCGTACGCGCGGCCGCTGCCATCGCCGCCGGCTCGCTGCCGCCGAGCTGCAGCGCGACCGGATGCTCCGCCGGATCGAACTGCAAGAGCCGGTCCGCATCGCCGTGCAGCACGGCGGCGGCCGTTACCATTTCCGTGTACAGCCGCGCACGCGGGTCGAGCAGCCGCAGGAAGTAGCGGCAGTGCCGGTCCGTCCAGTCCATCATCGGGGCCACGGCCACGACGGGTTCCTTCGAAGCATGCGTCATACCGCTATTTTCTCAGGATACGCGTGACGGCGCGAACCGCCTCAGGCGTCGAGGTCCGCCTTTGCCGCGGCGATCGCCGCTTCGAACGTCGCGAGATCGCCCAGGTGATGCGCCAGCACCAGGCACAGCTTGGTAAGGAACAGCGCTTCCTTGTCCGGGCCGGCCGCGTCGATCGCCTGCGCCAGCAAATCGTAGGCCTGCTCGAGGCCTTCGAAAGGCAGCCGCCTGCTCATGGTTGTCCTCCTCCGAGTGCCCTGTAAAGCGCCGCCTCGATTTCCGCTGTCGCCAGCGTCGACCAGCGGCCGGCGACGTGACGGTCGGGCCGCAGCAGGTAGAACGTCCCATCGCGCGCGCCGTAGCCGTCGAAGACGTTCCCGCCGCCGTCCGCCAGCACATCGACCTCAGCGCCACCAGGGTCCGCCCGCGACACGCAAACCAGCCGGAAGTCCGGGTCGATCCCGGCAAGCCGCCGCGCGAGCGTCGGCACGTCCCCGGGCAGCTTCGAGCGCTCGTGGAAATAAAGCCCCGTGAACCCGCACCCGACGTGATCGAGCAGGAAGTCGCCGTCCCCGACCCGGCGGTTTACCGCCGCCGCCCCGGCGGGCACGCCGCCGGCAAACTCCCTGTCGCGCCCGGGCCGACTGGTGAGCGGGCTTTCCGCGTACGTATAGGGCACGACCTGGCGGGGATCGGCCAGCCGGCGCGCGAACGCCTGCGACAGCGAAAGCTGCAGGGCCGCCTTGCGCATGAGCGCATACCCCCGCGTCGGCGGCGTCATGAAACGCGAGCTCCGGCCGGCATTGCGGAACACGTCGAGCGTCGCGCCCCGGCGTTCCGGCGTGTAGCTGTCGAGCAGTTCGTCCCCGGCGCGGCCGGCGAGCACGTACGCGAGCTTCCAGGCCGCGTTGATCGCGTCGTCGAACCCGTTGTTCAGCCCGCGCACCCCGAAGATCGGCACGATGTGCGCCGCGTCGCCGGCGAACAGGATGCGCCCGTGCCGGTATTCGTCCAGGCAGAGGGTATTGGCGGTGTAGATGCTCCACCACTCCAGCTCCCAGTCACCGTCGTGCCCGATCATGTCGAGGATCGCCTGCACGCGACAGCGTACGTTCTTTTCCGCGATGGCAGCGTCCGGGTCCTCGCGATCGCGGAGCTGCCAGTCCACGCGCCAGATGTCGTCCGGCTGGCGGTGGATCAGGATCGTGGAATCGGGGTTGGCCGCGGATTCGAAGAACGACCGGCGCTCGGTCGGGAAGTCGTGCTGCATCGCCACGTCGGCGATCACGTAGCGCCCCGGCAGGTTCTCCCCGTTGAGGCGCAGCCCGAGGAACTTGCGGACGGAGCTGGCCGCGCCGTCCGCCGCGACCAGGTAGCTTGAACGCAGCCGGTACGCGCCCGCGGCCGTTTCGACCGTCGACACGATTTCGTCCCCGTCCTCGCTGACGCCGGTCAGTTCGCTCTGCCACCGCAGGTCGACCAGGTCGGGAAAAGCCGCGGCCCGCTCGATGAGGAACTGCTCGATGTACTGCTGCTGGAGGTTGTACATCGGCAGGAAGCGTTCGTGCTCCGAATGCGGCATTTCCAGGCGATAGATCAGGCGGTCGCGGTAGTAGCAGCGCCCGCGCGTCCAGCCGAGGGCCTTGGTTTCGAAGCGTTTTGACACGCCGAGCTGCTGCAGCGTCTCGAAGCTGTGGCGGGACACGCAGATGGCACGGCTGCCGTCGTTGACGGTGTGCTTGCGATCCAGCACCACGCAGGCGATCCCCCGGCGCGCGAGCTCGAGGGCGGCGGCGAGACCGACCGGCCCCGCGCCGGCGATGGCGACCGGATGCAGCGGACGCGCACCGTCGAGCTCCGGCGGCCTGCGGAACGGGTAGTACGGATACCGGAAGTAAAGGGAATCGAGCTCGCCCCGCCCCGCCGGTCTCATGCCATCCCCCGCGCCGCCCGCGGCCCCGTCAGTGCGCCAGTTCGAAGCGCGCGACCGTGCAGCCCACGGCGAAGATCGGCAGCTCCGCCGTGTAGAACTTCAGCGTGCCCGGCCCGCGCGCCGCGGCGGCCGCCGCGATGTAGGTGCGGATCTCGAAGCCGCCCTGCCCGGCATCGCGGTAGGTTTCCGTATCGCCGTAGCCGAGCAGCGCCTCGCGGTCCTGCCGCATCAGCCGGTCGAGGCACTCCCGGTCCCAGCTCTCGTTGATCTTTCCCGAGTCGGGCGTCGCCGGCCAGTGTGAAATGCCGCCCGTGCCGATAACCGCCACGCGCTCTTGCACGCGGTCGCAGGCACGCCGCAGCGCCTCGCCGAACGCCCAGGCGCGGTGCAGCGGCGTGAGCGGCGGTCCCTGGCAGTTGATATTGACCGGGATGACGGGCAGGTCGTAGCGCGGCGTCAGGAAGTGCAGCGGCACCATGATCCCGTGATCGAACTTCCATTCCTCGGCGTACGCCACGTCCACCGTCTGCATGATCTCGGTCGCAAGCGCGAGCCCGAGCGCCGGCGCGCCGGGGACCTCGCGGCGTTCGATGCCCAGCCACTCCGTATCCTCGATCGGTCCGTGATGCCTGTCGCCGATGCCGATGCAGTACGCGGGCATGTTGTTCATGAAAAAATTCGCGAAATGCTCCGCGGCGACGACAACGAGCGCGCAGGGCTTCGCGGCCTCGATCGCGCGCCGCTCGGCGTCCAGCGCCGCGTAAAAAGCATCCCGCAGCGGCTTGTTCTCTACCAGCCCGGCGCGCCCGGTGATGCCCGGCGCATGGCTGCAGACGCCCGCGTACACCAGGCTCATCGGCGCTGCTCCTCCACGGTGAAGCTCTCCCCTCCCCCGGTCATCGCGTAGACCCCGGCGCGCACCGGGCCGTGCCGCCGCACGCCATCGCGCATCAGCTCGAGGTAGTCGAACCATGCGATGCCGAGGAAAGCGGCAAAGTGCATCAGGATCTGGCCGTTCACGCCGAGCACGTACAGGAGACCGATATCGCCGTCGACCAGTGCCTGCCGCTCCTCGTCGGTCAGGTCGTAATCGCGCAGCAGCCGGGCGGGTTCCTCGCGGAACTGCTCCTGCACCCGGGCGTCGCGATTGAGCGCGTAGAGGACCTTCTGTACCTGGTAAAGGCTCATGCGCCGCCCAGCACCGGCACGCGGTGGGTATCGAGCGCCACGCACACGTTCTTGGTTTCCATGTAGAAGTCGAAGCTGTAGTCGCCGCCGTCGCGGCCGATGCCGCTGGCTTTCATGCCGCCGAACGGCGCGGGCAGGTGCCGGTTGTTTTCGGAGTTGATCCAGACCATGCCGGCATCGAGGGCGCGCGCCAGGCGATGCCCGCGGCCGATATCGGACGTCCAGACGTACGCGGCGAGGCCGTAGCGGACGTCGTTCGCGAGGCGCAGCGCCTCGATCTCGTCATCGAAGGTCATCGCCGTCAGCACGGGACCGAATATCTCCTCCTGCGCGATTGCCATGTCGTTCGTGGCGCCGGTGAACAGCGTGGGCTGCACGTAGTTGCCGCCCCCTGCCGCGGCGGCGCCGCCCGCCGCGATGCGTGCACCGCCGGCTTCGGCACGAGCGAAATAGCCGGTGACTTTCTCGACGTGCCGGGGATGCACCAGCGGACCGATTTCCGTTGCCGGGTCCAGCGGGTGGCCGACCTTCAACCGGCCGATGCGTTCCGTAAGCTTTGCAATGAAGGTTTCCTCGATGGACTTCTGGACGAGCAGGCGGCTGGACGACGTGCAGCGCTCACCGTTGAGGCTGTAGATCATGAACACGACCGCGTCCAGCGCGCGATCGAGATTGGCATCGTCGAACACGATCACCGGGTTCTTGCCGCCGAGCTCGAAATGTACCCGCTTCAGGGTCTCCGCACCCTGGCGCATGATGCGGCTGCCGGTGACGGTTTCCCCGACGAAGGCTACCGCCCGGATCGCGGGATGCTCGGTGACCGCCCGCCCGGCCGTCTCGCCGCTGCCGTTGACGCCGTTCAGCACGCCCGGCGGCAGCCCGGCTTCCGCGCAGATTTCCGCGAGGATCGCCGCGGAGAGCGGCGTCCACTCCGCCGGCTTGTGCACCACCGTGCAGCCGGCCGCGAGCGCCGGCGCGATCTTCCACGTCGCGAGCATGAACGGCGTGTTCCACGGCGTGATGACGCCCACCGGGCCGATCGGCTGCCGCATCGTGTAGTTCAGGTGCTCGTCCGCCGGCAGCGCGAGGCCGTCGGCAGCGTCGGGCGCGCGATCGGCAAAAAAGCGGAAATTGTCGGCGCCGCGGGCCGCCGCCTTGCTCATGAAGCGGATCGGCTGCCCCGTATCCGCGCTCTCGACGAGCGCGATCTCACGGCTGCGCGCCGCAATACCGTCGGCGACCGCCAGCAGGAGGCGACGCCGGACCTTGCCCGAGGTGCGCCGCCAGTCGCTGAACGCGGCGTCGGCCGCGGCGCAGGCACGCTCCACGTCATCGGCGCTGCCGGCGGCAACCCGGCCCATCGACGCGCCGTCGACCGGCGAGACGTTCTCGAAACTTTCACCCGACGTGCCCGGTGTGCGTTCCCCGCCGATGAAATGCCCGAGGGTGTCGCGCCGGAAACGCTCGAGCAGGGCTTCGCAATCGTTCCGGTTCTGCTCGAGCGACGTGCTCATTCGCCGCCCCCGCGGCCGCGCTCGGCAAGGTAACCGCGGAGATTGTTGCTCTTGCGGTTGGTATGCGGATCGATGTCCTGGATGTCGAATGAAATTGCCAGCGGCCGTTCGGCGCTCAGGTCGGCCAGGAATTCGAACAGCGCCTGCGAGATGCTGTCGGCGGCGCGCTCCCGGTCGGCAAGCGAACGCCCGAAGCGGATGCGCAGCAGCACGTGCACGAAGGCATTGTCCGGATGGCCGTCCGCGATTCGGTAAACGTCGCGCCGCACCGCGCGCGTGCGCAATCCCGCCAGCGGGAAGGTGCCGGTCTGCAGGGCCGCCTCGTGCAGGCAATCGACCAGGCCGCGTATGTCGAGCGCGCCCTCGAGATTGGCGGAGTACTCCACTACCTGGTGCGGCATTGACCCGATCCAATTAACATGTTAATTATCTATGGTAACACTCGCGCCGACCGGGTCAATAGATTCGGGAGTATTGTTCAATGAACGACCTGAGCCGCCTGCGCGGTTCCATTCCACCCCTCATCACGCCCTTTCGTGACGATGCCGTGGACTACGACGCCTTTGCCGCGCTGTGCGAATACCAGCTCGAGCAGGGATCCCACGGCATACTGGTCAACGGCACCACGGCCGAGCCCTCGACACTGTCCGTCGACGAGCGCAACCGGCTCGTGGACGTGGCGATGGAAGCGGTCGGCGGGCGCCTTCCGGTGGTCGCCGCGACGGGATCGCAGTCGCTCGCGGAATCCGAGGTCCTCACCCGCCACGCCGTCGCCGCCGGCGCCGATGCCCTGCTGATCGTTACCCCCTATTACCTGCGCCCGCCCCAGCGGGGCCTCGTGCAGTACTACCTTCGGCTGGCGTCGCAGCACGACACGCCCTGGATGGTGTACCACATCCCCGGCCGCACGGCGGTCAGCGTCACGCTCGACACGCTCATGGAGCTGCGCGACAAATCGCCGACCTTCGTCGGCATGAAGCACGCGGTGAACGACCTGGGCTTCGCGTCCGCCGCGCTCACGCGGCTCGGGCCGGAGTTCCGGATTTTCGTCGGCCTGGAAGAGCTGTCGTTCCCGATGATGGCGATCGGCGCCTGCGGCCTCATGAATGCCGTCGGCAACCTGCGGCCGCGCGCGCTCGCGGATCTCTGCGACGCCGTCGACGCCGGGGACCTGCCGCGGGCCCGCGCGCTGCACGAAGCCCTTCTCGAGATCAACCAGGCCGTGTTCTACGACACGAACCCGATCCCCGTGAAATACATGATGAAGCGCCTCGGCCTGCTCTCAGAGAACAGCCACCGGCTGCCGAACGCACCGGCAACGAAGGAAGTGGAACAGCGGCTCGACGGCGTGCTGGAACGCGCCGGCCTGGCCGGCCCGGCATCGCGCGCGTGAAACTCGCGAGCTTCGAAAGCCGCGGACGTGCAAGCTTCGGCGCGGTGACGGACACCGGCATCGTCGATCTCGGCCGCCGCCTGCCCGGGTTCCCCGACCTGCGCGCGGTGCTGCGTGCCGATGCAACGGCCGTGCTGCGCCGGGCCGCCGAGTCCGCGCCGGCCGATTTCGCCTGCGACGAGGTCCGGTTCCTGCCGACGATCCCGAATCCCGAGAAGATCATCTGCATCGGGGTGAACTATCCCGACCGCAACGCCGAGTACAAGGACGGCTCCGCCGCCCCGCCGTATCCCAGCGTGTTCATGCGCGCCCGCGAATCGCTCACGGGGCACGCGCAGCCGCTGGTCAAACCGCCCGAATCCGAGCAGCTCGACTACGAGGGCGAGATCGCCCTGGTGATCGGCCGGGAGGGCCGGCGTATTCCGGAAGCCCGGGCACACGAGCACGTCGCCGGCGTCTCGCTCATGAACGAGGGATCGGTCCGGGACTGGCTCCGCCACGCCAAGTTCAACGTCACCCAGGGCAAGAACTTCGAGCACAGCGGCGCGCTCGGGCCGTGGCTCGTCACCGCCGACGAGGTCGCTCCCTTAAGCGACTTCCGGCTGCGAACGACGGTGAATGGCGAGCTCCGCCAGGACGACACGACCGCCAACCTGCTTTTTCCATTCCGCTATCTCATTCATTACCTGTCGACCTTCTACCGGCTGAAGCCGGGCGACGTGATCGCGACCGGCACCCCCAGCGGCTCCGGCGCGAGGCTCGAGCCGCCGCGCTACCTCGACGTGGGCGATACCGTCACCGTCGAAGCCGACGGGATAGGCGTGCTGTCGAACACCGTCGCCGCCGACGCGGGTACATGAGACAGGGGGTCGGCAGCGCGAGCCGCGGTACGCCAGGCGCCGATACCGCCCTGCGCCCGCTCAGGCGCTCGCTTCCCATGACCCTGCTGCGCGCGCGGGAAGCCGTGATGGAGCGCTTCCGCCGCATGCTCCGCGACCACGGCCTGACCGAGCAGCAGTGGCGCGTGATCCGGGTGCTGGCCGAACGGGAGCCGCTGGAGGTGTCCGAGCTCGCCGCGCACAGCTTCCTGCTGCCGCCGAGCCTTTCCCGCATCCTGAGGTTCCTGGCCGGGCGGCGCCTGATCAGGCGCCGCCCGTTGAACGCCGACCAGCGCCGCCACGAAGTCAGCCTGACGGCCGCCGGGAAACGGCTGTTCCACCGCATTGCTCCTTCCTCCGAAGCCATCTACCGGGACCTGGAGCAGGCCTTCGGTGAGGAGAACCTGGAACAGCTCTATGCTTTACTGGGCAACCTCGAACGGACCCTGACAACGGAGAAGAACCGATGAGCGACCCGTCGACGACCAGGGTAAAAAACGGCGAGGTGTTGCACGAGATCGAGCGGGCCAGCGTCGATGAGCTGCGCTCGCTGCAGCTCGAGCGCCTGCAGTGGTCGCTCGCTCATGCCTACGACAACTCCGCGTTCTACCGCCGGCAGTTCGACGCCCACGGAGTGCATCCGCGGGACCTGAAGTCGCTCGATGATCTTTCGAAGTTCCCGCTGACGACCAAGGCGGACCTGCGCGACACCTATCCCTTCGGCATGTTCGCGGTGCCGCGGGAACGGGTCGCCCGCCTGCACGCCTCCAGCGGCACCACGGGCAAGCCGACCGTCGTCGGCTACACGGCCCGGGATATCGATACCTGGTCGGAGGCCGTGGCCCGCTCCATCCATGCCGCCGGCGGCCGCGCCGGCGACCGGGTTCACGTGGCCTACGGCTATGGCCTCTTCACCGGCGGGCTCGGCGCGCACTACGGCGCCGAGCGCCTCGGCTGCACGGTGATCCCGATGTCGGGCGGCCAGACGGAGAAGCAGGCCCTGCTGATACAGGACCTCGATCCGGACATCATCATGGTGACGCCGTCGTACGCGCTGAACATTGCCGACGAGCTGGAGCGGCAGGGTGCCGATGCGTCGACACTCGCGCTCCGCTGCGGCATCTTCGGCGCCGAGCCCTGGACCGACCGGCTCCGCGGCGAGATCGAGGCGCGCCTGCAGATCGATGCCCTCGACATCTACGGCCTCTCCGAGGTGATCGGCCCCGGCGTTGCCCAGGAGTGCCTCGAGACCAAGGACGGGCCGACGATCTGGGAAGACTTTTTCTACCCGGAGATCGTCGACCCGGAGACCGGCGAGCCCGTGGCGGACGGCGAAGAGGGCGAGCTCGTCTTCACCAGCCTCACCAAGGAGGCGCTGCCGGTGATCCGCTACCGCACGCGTGACCTGACGCGCCTGTTGCCCGGCAGCGCACGGCCCATGCGGCGCATGGCGAGGATCACCGGCCGCAGCGACGACATGCTGATCATCCGCGGCGTCAACGTGTTCCCGACGCAGGTGGAGGAAGTCATACTCGGCATCCCATCCCTGGCGCCGCATTACCAGCTCGAGGTGCGGCGCGAGGCGCACCTCGATGCCGTCACCGTCGTCGTCGAGCGGCGGCCGGATATCGGGGATACCGAGAACGCCGCGATCGAGCGGCATACCCGCAGCCGCATCAAATCCCTCATCGGCATTTCCTGCGACGTCCGGATCGGCGCGCCGGGATCCGTGGCGCGTTCCCAGGGGAAGGCGCAGCGGGTGCTGGACTCCCGCGAAAAGTAGAATCCGCCGCCCCGCTTGTACAGAAGTGCACCGGGCCAGTGTGCCCCGCCGTTTCGCTGTGGAATGCCCGCTGAGGGCTGTGCTATACAGGCCAGGCAGGCGTCAACGTCGCCGTCCTCTTACTTGCGCGGGGAGAAAGCCGGCCATGCCAATCCGAACAATCGCCAGCCTCGTCATCGGTCTCCTGCTTGCGATCCCCGCCGCTCTCGCCGAGGTCCCGCTGGACAAACCGGGAGTGGAAACGCTCGGCAAACCGGGCCCGCACTGGTTCTGGGCAGACGACGTCGCCTTTTTCAACATGGCCGACGGGCGCGCCTACCTCTATGACGCCGACACCGGGAAGATGCTCGGCATGATCAGCACCGGCATTTTCTTTGCGACCTTCGCGGCGCCGGACGACTACAGCATTATCTATTCGCCGGAGAGCTATTACTCCCGGCACACGCGCGGCGAACGTACCGACGTCGTCACCTATTACGACACCGAAACGCTCGAGATCCTCGGCGAGACCATCATCCCGCCGCACCGGCACTCGGGCGTTCCCAACATGGGTTTCAACACCCTCACCGACAATGAGCGTTTCCTCGCGATCTACAATTTCACACCCGCGCAGTCCGTTACTATCGTCGACGTAGAGGCGCGGGAGTTCGTCGGCGAGCTCTCCACGCCGGGCTGCGCCCTCACCTACGCCTCCGGTGAGCGCAGCTTCATGATGATGTGCGGCGACGGCAGCCTGATGACGATCACGCTGGACGAGCAAGGCCAGGAGGCGTCGCGCGAGAAGAGCGAGCCGTTCTTCGACGTGCGCACGGGAGCTCCGGTCACGGAAAAAGCCGTACGCCGCGGCGACACCTGGTATTTCGTGTCGTACGAAGGCGACCTGTACGAAGTCGACGTGTCACGGGAACTCCCCGCTTTCTCGGAGCCGTGGCCGCTCACCGAGGATCCGGCGGCCTGGCGGCCCGGTGGACTGCAGATCCTGGCCGTGCATGCCGGGCGTAACGAACTCGCGGCGCTCATGCACGAGGGCGGCGGCCCGGGATCGCACAAGGACCCGGGGTCGGAAATCTGGGTCTACGACCTCGACACGCGGGAGCGGATACGCCGCATCGAGCTCGTAACGCCCGTCGTGGCGATCAACGTGACGCGGGACGCGAACCCGGTCCTCGTCGCCTCGCACGGGGAGCCGACGATCGACGTCTACGATTTCGCAAGCGGCGAGCACCTGCGCACCATCGAGGGCGTGGGCCAGACGCCGCTCTATCTCCAGGTACCCTGAGGCGATCGCGTGTCACTCGAGGTCGATCCGTTCTACGCCCTTGCCGCCCGCTGGCTGCTGGCGGCCGTGTTCGCCGTTGCGCTGGCACACAAGCTCTCGTCGGTGACGACGTTCGAGGCGATCGTTCGTGATTACCGGCTGCTGCCCGGCAGCGCGGTGCCCGCCGCGGCCCGCCTGGTCGTGGCGCTTGAAATCCTCGTGGTGGCGGGACTCGCCACCGGGTTCAAGCTGGCGTGGGCGGCAGCCCTTGCCTTGCTCCTGCTCACCGCCTACGCCGGCGCGATGGCGATGAACCTCGCGCGCGGCAGGCGGGATATCGACTGCGGATGCTTCGGCCCGGCCGCCGGCGGCAGCCGTCATTACCTGAGCGGATGGCTGCTGCTGCGCAACCTGGTGCTGGCCACGCTCGCCCTCCTGCTGTTCCTGCCCGTGGGCGGACGCGAGCTCGGCGCGCTGGACGTGACCGGCATTGCCGCGGCGGCGGCGGCCGGATTCATCCTCTACGCCGCGGCGGACCAGCTCATGGCCAACGCGCCGCGGCTTGCGAGCCGGCTCGAATGACGGCCGCGCTGATCGCCTCCGTCGTGGTCCTGTGGCTGGCCGTCATCGGGCTCGCCGTCGTCGTGCTCGCGCTTGCGCGGCAGGTGGGCGTGCTGCACGAACGCGTCATGCCGGCCGGCGCCCTGCTGATGGGCGGCGGCGCCCGGGTCGGCGAACCCGCGCCCGAGCTGACGCTGAAGGACATCGGGGGCCGCGACGTCCGGATCGGCGGCAAGCGCGAGGACGCGCGGCACACGCTGCTGTTTTTCCTGGCACCGACCTGCCCGGTGTGCAAAACGCTGCTGCCGACCTTGCGCTCGGCGCGCAAATCGGAGGCGGCCTGGCTGGACATCGTGCTCGCGAGCGACGGCGAGACGCAGGAGCAGCTGCGCTTCGTGGAAGCAGAAGGGCTGCACGCGTTCCCGTACGTCGTATCGCGCACGCTGGGCGTCAGCTACCGGGTCGGCAAGCTGCCCTACGCGTACCTGATCGACGACCAGGGGGTGCTCCGGACCGGCGGCCTCGTCAACTCGCGAGAGCACCTGGAAAGCCTGTTCAACGCGAAAGAACTCGACGTCGCTTCCGTGCAGGAGTACCTCCGCCGGGAGCAGTCCCCTGAAACGCACGTCGCCTGAACTTCGAGAACCCATGCTGCAAACCGGACAGGAGCAAACATGAACTGGTTGGACAGATTGACCGAGGACTCGACCCGGCACGTGGCGCGGTCGACCTCCCGCCGCAGCTTCCTGACGCGGCTCGGCACCGCGATCGCGGGCACCGCCGCCGTCGTGCCGCTGCTTCCGGTCGCCCGCGGCGCCGACGAGGGCGGCAGCCGCGCCGCCGCGCCCGACGAGTCCGGCAAGAGCGGGGACGAATACGATCCGACGAGCTGCGCCTACTGGCGCCACTGCGCCATCGACGGTTTCGCCTGCAGCTGCTGCGGCGGCTCGCAGTCGAGCTGCCCGCCCGGCACCGAGCTCGCCGGCATGACCTGGCTCGGGACCTGCCGCAATCCGGACGACGGCATGGACTACATCATTTCCTACAATGACTGCTGCGGCAAAGGCAGCTGCGGGCAGTGCCTGTGCACCCGCAACGAGGGCGACATGCCCATGTGGATGCCGCCCAAGAACAACGATACGAACTGGTGCCAGGGCGTGTCCAGCCGGAGCTACCACTGCACGATCGCCGCCGTCGTCGGCGTTGCGGTCGAGAACGGCTGAAGGCGCGCGCCGCGTCTCGCGCATCATGGATCGCCTCCTCCTCGCAGTTGTGCTGTCGGCGGCGATCGCCGCCACCGCGGCGCGCGCGGAATACTCGCCGCCGGCCAACTACAAGCTGCATTGCATGGGCTGCCACCTTCCCGATGCGTCCGGCGGACCGCCCGACGTGCCCGACCTGCGCGGCGAAATGGGCTGCATGCTAGGCGTCGACGGCGGCCGCGAATACCTGGTGCAGGTACCCGGCGCCTCGCAGGCGCCGATCACGGACGCCGAGCTGGCGGCGGTCGTGAACTTCATGCTCGAAACCTTCAGCGCGGCTACCCTGCCCGAGGATTACCGGCCGCTGACCGAGCAGGAAGTGGCGCGCTGGCGCAAGGACTGGCTGATGGACGTCAACCCCGTGCGGGAGGAGCTGATGGCCCGGCTGGACCGCGCACCCGGCGAAGCCTGCCGCCGCTCCCGGTAGCGATCGCGCCGCCGGGGCGGGCGAGGTATCGCTTCAGAAATAGATGTGGATGCTCGACAGCGCGGCGTCGCAGTTCACGAGCTCCACTTTCTTCATCCTGATCCGGAAATGCTCTCCCGACGTTTCCAGCGTGTGCGTCGCCGCACCGCCGTAGGTCCGCTGCTCGTTGCGGCGGTACTCCAGCATGATAAACCGTGAATTGACGACGCAGACGCCCGAGGACTCCTCGAAGGAATCGAGCATCACGTTGGAAACGAGGTGCACGCTGTGCGGTTCCGGCTGCAGCGACATGGCGTTCGGGTGGCGATAGCGCTTCAGCCGTACGCTGCGCAGCAGCGCCGTTTCATACATCAGCGATACGTGATGCTTCGGATCCGGCTGGCCGCGCGTCGCCGGCACCCAGTACTCGCCGTCTTCGGTGAATAACGCGTTCCATTCGTCCCAGCGCTTCTCGTCCAGCAGCCGGGCCTCGAGATACAGGAACTGCTCGAGGTCGTGAAGTGAAGGTTGCGATGCCACGTCCCTACTCCCCCTCCGCCGCGGTCATGTACCCGGTCCACGCCGCGTACTGGTTGCGGAATACCATGTCGCTGCTGCCCGTCGCCGACCGGCCGCCCTCCTCGTTGGGTTCATCGGCGCCGATGTAGCGCGCATTCGACACCCAGTCGTTCCCGTCCGTTCGCAGGCCGTGCTGCAGCCGATGATAGGCCTCGTGATCGTCCGGACCCACGAGGTTCGCCGACGAGTTGATGAGGTTGCAGTAGAGGATGGAACGCTGCAGCAACTCGTCCGGCGCGCCGACGAGGCGGAAGGTCCAGGACTCGATCACCGTTTCGTCCACCGCAATCGGCTTCACCACGCGTATGGTCTGGATCGCGCCCTTGCAGGTAAAGCCGGGGTACACGACGGTGTTGTGGCGGTTCAGGGACAGGATCTCGTCCATGCGCGGCCTGCCGTAGGCGGCTTCGAGCGCCGCTTCGTACTCCGGGATGCCCGAGTACGACGCGTGGATGCTGGTCTTGCCGCCGGAGTAGCTGTGCCCGTTGGCGAATGCGTGCACGCCCATCTTCTCGAAGAAATCCGGGTCTTCGGCGAAGGGAGCGAGGATCTGGATTTCGGGCGGGGCCGTGCCCCCTTCGGCGACGATCTTCTTGCCGATCTGGCGCGCGGTCTGCGCCGACGACTGGTGCGCGATCATCGCGTGCATCATGTCGTTCAGGTTCTCTATGAAGAACTTCCAGTTCGAATCGTGGTGGTAGCGCAGCACGCCGCCCGCCACCTCCAGCCGGCCCTCGGGTGACCGATCGACCATGTTGTCGATGGAGGCCGCCGTCGGGCCCAGCCAGGTCGCGAGATCCGGCGCATCCTCCGACAGGCTCGCAAAGATGAAGCCGCGATAGCTCGCAACGCTCGGCACCTTCGTGAGGTTCATGCACGCGCTGGCCTTGCTCAGGCCCACGGCCTCGTACGCCCGGTCGCCGCCGGTGATGTGGTGGCAGACGCCGTCCGTCCTGTAGGTCCACCCGTGATAGCCGCAGCGGAGCATTGGCGAGCGCCCGGCCTCCAGCTCGACCACCTTGGCTCCCTTGTGCGCGCAGCGGTTGAAGAACAGGTTGAAGGTGTCCTTGTCGTGGCGCACGAGCAGCACCGGCTGGCGCGCCAGCTCGGTGGTATAGAAATCGCCCGGCCGGGCGATCTGGCTCTCGTGCGCGATGTAGATCCAGGCTCGTCCCCAGATGCGCTTCATCTCGAGCTCGAAGATTTCGGGGTCCGTGTAGACCCGCCGGTCGACGCCGTCGTCACGCACGAGTTTGCGCAACCGCTCGGTGCTCCAGTTCATTGCTACTTCCTCCTTACAGCACCTGTAGGAGCGCGCATTGCGCGCGATGCCAAGATCGGCGGCCGTGGCATCGCGCGCAATGCGCGCTCCTACAGGCTCAGCGAGCCCAAGCTCGCGCCGCCGCACACAAAAAGGTTCTGGCCGGTGATGAAGCCGTTGTCGGGGGACAACAGGAACATCGCCGCACGCGCCACGTCGTCCGGCTGCCCCAGCCGCTTGACCGGGATCGATTCCGCCAGCCGGGCGGCCTGGTCGCTGTCCTCGGGCACCACGTCGGTGAACATGTCGGTGACGACCGGGCCCGGCGATATCGCATTCACGGTGATGCCGTGGCGGCCGAGCTCGAGCGCCCAGGTGCGCACCAGCCCGACCTGGCCGGCCTTGGTGGCGGCGTAACCGGTCCGGGTAGCCAGGCCCAGCATCGCGCGGGAGGCGATGATCACCACGCGGCCGAAATGCGCCGCCTTCATTGCGGCCAGCGTGCCCTGCACGAGCGTGACGGCGGCATGGATGTGCAGCCGCTCCAGGTAACCGACGTCCGTGAGCTCGACGTCCTCGACCAGCGCCGGCCTGATCACGCCGGCATTGTGGATCACGTTGGTGATCGGATAGCGCGCCGCGAGATCGCGAATCGCTGCCTGCGTTGCCTCCTCGTCCGACAGGTCCACGGGCACGTCCACGAGACGCTCATGCGAATCGGCCGACGCCCGGCGGGAGAGATTCAGCACGAGATAACCCGCCTCGAGCAAATGGCGGCTGATGCTCGCCCCGATACCGGCACTGCCGCCGGTGACCAGCGCTACCGGATCCGACGTCATTTCCCCTCCGCCTTCCTTCCTTCCGAAATCCTGGCTGCGACCAGTATGGACCGTTCCTCACCGACGATTCTATCGCGCACGTTGACCGCATCGCCGGCGGTGACCGGCGCATCGGGGACGTGCGCCAGCACGACCGGGCCGGCGTCCAGCAGGACCGAACAGATGCGCCACGGCGCCTGCTGCTTGAACCCCGGATCGAGGCTCGCGTGCACGACGCCCGTCGCGACGACCCTGCCGGAGGTCGGCTGCTCCGACCAGTGCAGCGTGCCGGAAAGGCAGCGGCGGCAGACGTCACGCGTCGGGTACTGCACCGTGCCGCAGTCGCCGCAGGTCTGCAGCGTGAGCGCACCGTCGCGCGCGTGCCGCGCGTGCTCGCGCTGCAGGGCCGTTGTTTCGAAGGCCGGAACCTCAGGCACTGCCGCGCTCCAGCACGGCCGCGCTCGCACACACGCCGCGATCGTAGTTGACGTAGCCGAACCCGCTCACCAGGCCGAGCGTGGCGCCCTCTACCTGCCGACCGCACGCGGTACCGGTAAGCTGGCGCAGCGCCTCCACCAATCCGAGGAAACCGCCCGCAAAGCCGGCCTGCCCGGCGGAGAGCTGGCCGCCGCTGGTGTTGTGCGGCAGCCCGCCGCGTCCGACGACGCCGGAGCGCTCCCGGATGAACCCGGCGGCCTCGCCTTTCTCGCAGAAGCCGAGGTCCTCGAGCTGGATAAAGGACATGACCGGATAGTCGTCGTAGCTCTGCAGGAAATCCATGTCGTGCGGCCCGGCGCCGGCATGCTCGAAGAGGCGCGCCGCGTCCATCGCCCAGCCGCCCCGCAGCTGCACCGGGTCTTCGGGAAACGCGTTGTACCGCTCGATCACCCCGCGTACGCGGACGTAAGGCAGGCCGAGCGCCGCCGCCCGCTCCTCCCGCAGGACCAGGAAGCCTTCGCCGCCGGCGCAGGGCATCACGCAGTCGAACAGGTGCAGCGGCTCGACGATCGGCCGTGCGGCAAGGTAGGCCTCCAGCGTCAGGGGCTCGCGCAACAGCGCGTGGGGGTTCGCGCGCCCGTTCTCCCGCTGCTCGATGCAGAAGCGGCCGAAGTCCTCACGCCCGACGCCGTAACGTTCCATGTACGCGGCGGTAATGAGGGCGAACACGGCGTTGGGACCGCCGGCACCGTAGGGCCAGGTCCCCTCCATCGAGAACCGGCTGAAGCGGCTCACCTGCTCCGCGAACAGCCCCTGCGCCTGGGTATCGCCCGCAATGCACGCGACGACCCCGGCGTCGCCGCACTGGACCGCCCGCGCCGCTCTTTGCAGCGCGATGACGCCGCTTGCTCCACCCTGCGGCAGCGACGCCAGCCAGCGGGGCGACAGCCCGAAATGCTCCACGAGCGCCGGCACGGTATCCGGAGCGAGCGACATGCTCGACACCGCGAGCCCGTCCACCTCATCCTTCGCGATGCCGCTGCCGTCCAGCACGCCGGCAAGCGTGCGGCCGAGGAACCAGGCCGCGCCCTTGTCCGAGCGCCGGACGTAGGGCGCCGTGTACGGCCGTGCCACCGCGATCCCCTCGTAATCCCGCACGCCCGCCGCCGCCATCAGCCGGTCCCCGCGCGCCGGCGCTTCTTGGACGCCCTGAGGTCGAAGCAGGCGGCGGCCTCGACACAGGCCAGCGCCTGCTGCTTCACCGCCGCACGATTGACCTTTTGCGAGGCCGTGAGCGGCAGCTCGTCGACGAACGCGATGAACCCCGGTGCCTTGAAGTAGGACATCGTCGCGAGGCAATGCTCGACGAGGGCGTTCGCCTCCCGCTCCGCGTTGCCCCCGGCGGATACAACGAACGCGAACACTTCCTCGCCGCGCAGCTCGTCTGGCACCGCGGTGACCGCGCAGTTGCGGACGAGCGGATGCGCGAGAAGCGTCGCCTCGACCTCCACGGCGGCGATGTTCTCTCCGCTGCGCCGGATGATGTTCTTGCGGCGGTCGACGAAATAAAGCAGGCCGTCCCGGCCTTCCCGAACGACGTCGCCGGTATGGAACCAGCCGCCCTCCCATGCCTGCCGCGTCGCCTCTTCATCCTTGTAGTAGCCGCTGAAAAAACCCCGGCGCGGATCGTCCCCCGCCGCGCGGACCAGCAGCTCGCCGGGCGATCCCGGATCGACGTCATCACCCGCTTCATCGACGATCCTGTGTTCCGTGCCGTGAGCGAGCGTTCCGATGCAACGCTCGCCGACGTGTCGCGGCTCCCGGTGGGCAATGCTTGCCGCTCCCGCGCCGGTCTCCGTCATCGACCAGGCTTCCAGCAAGGGAAACCCGAAGCGCTCCTCGAAGATGGCATGGTGGCGCGGATCGCAGCCGGCGCCGAAGCCGAACTTCACCTGCTCGCCGACGTCGTCGTCGCCGGCAGCCGGAAGCGTCAGCAGGATCGCCGGCATGACCCCGAGGTAGTGGATGACGGTGGCCCCCTCGTCGCGGACCGTCTGCCACCACGTGGAGGGATGGAAGCGGTCGAGCTGCACGATCGAGCCGCCGGACAGCAGCGCGGCCATGAACGACACGCAAAGCGCATTCATGTGATGCGGCGGCAGCGGCGTGAGGAGCCGGTCGTCGGGCGTCAACGTGCAGACGCCCCCGAGCCTCGTGTACCAGCGGCCGAATCCCAGGAAATAATCGTTCGACAGCATGCAGCCTTTCGGATAGCCGGTCGTCCCGGAGGTGTACAGGAGCGCCGCTTCCCGCTCGCGCCGGGCGGGGGGGACGCGGGCTTGTGCCTCGGCGCCGGCGGTGAATTCCGCCAGGGGGACGGCACGGCCGCCCGCACGGCCTGCAAGCGTTTGCAGGCGGGCGGCGTGCTCGTCGGCGCACACGGTCAGGGCGGCGTCGCTGTGTGCGATAACGCGTGCGATCTCGCCGTCGGTTCCGCCGCTGTTCAGCGGTACCAGCCCGATCCCGAGGCCGTTCAGCGCCAGCAAGTGCAGGTACACGTCGACGCGGCTGTCGAACGCCACCGCCACCCGCGTATCCGCCCGCAGCCCGTGCGCGGCATACAGCCGCTGCAAGCGGGCAACCTCCGCGGCAGCCTCGCGGTATGACCACTCGATTGCACCGACGGCATCGGGGCAGGTCCCGGCGGGTGCCCGAAGGAACGGCCGATCGGCAAAGGTCCCGGCGGCAATCCGGAATTCCGCATAGACGCTGCCGAGTTGTGAGTCCTGCGCCACCTCTGGATCACTGCCCCTGTAAACGTTGCTGCTGAGCCTCCGGCAACTCCCGGGGCCTGTCAAGTACGGTCCCCGGCGGCCGCCCGGAATCCCGGGTCGTTTCCGCTTCTGGCTTCTCACAGCGTCCGTGCTACGATCAGGCCTGAGGGGAATGGCATGTACCGTTCATATGCGCTCGGCGCCGTACGCCAGGAAGAACGGTTCGATTACTTCCTGAGCGTGATCGACGACGTTTTTTGCCCGATGCACTGCGCGCCCGGCGGCGGCGCCGACCGTTTTATTGCCCACCTGGACGCGGCCGACCTCGGCGCCCTGCGCCTGGCCCGCATCAGCACGTCGCCGGTCGCGGTGACCCGACGGCCCCGCGATATCGCCCGGATCGAGGACCCGCCGTACCTGCTGAAATTCCAGATCCGCGGGAAAGCACGCTGGTCACAGCGCGGGCGCGAGGTGCACCTGCGTCCCGGCGACTTCGTCATCGCCTCCACCGCGGAACCCTACCGCCTGGATCTCCACGCTCCCCACGAGATGCTGGTGCTGGCGGTGCCCGGGGACACCATGCGGCGGCTTGCCAGCGACCCCGAACAGTTCCTGGGACGGCGGATGCCGGCGGAGGACGCGGCCTGCGGGCTGTTGAGCAGCTTCGTCGTCCAGGCCGCCAGCTGCCTGCCGCAGCTTCCTCAGATCATGGCGGAACGCGTGCAGGGAAACGTGCTCGACCTCCTCGGCGGCGTGCTGGACGCGCATGCCGACAGTCCCGCCGACCGCTCCCCCGAGGCGCAGCTCCGCCGCGTGAAGCGATACATCGGCCAAAACCTCAGGCTCCGGCATCTCGGCCCCGAGATGATCGCCGACGCGTTCGAAGTCAGCACTCGTTACGTTCACAAGCTGTTTACGAATGAAGAACATACGATCGCCCGCCATATCCGGACGCAGCGCCTCGAGGCCTGCCGGCGCGCGCTGGCGGATCCCTCGTGCGACGGCTATACGATCACCGACATCGCGCTGCAGTGGGGCTTTTACGACCTGCCGCACATGACCCGCTGCTTTCGCGAAGCCTACGGGGTTACGCCCCGCGAATTCCGCCGCTCCCGCGCGGCCGGCAAGGACGGGTTCGCTGTCGTACAAGCGAAGGTCCCACCCCGACAATAACATTGCCTGGCGGACTCACGGTTTGCCGGTCTGCGCGCAAACCGGCAACCGACCCGTTCGGGTCCGCCATCACGGGGGAGGCAAAGATGTCACGTATCGTTTCGGTTGTTGCTGCAGGCGTGTTCCTGGTTGGTGGTACGCTTTCGGCCTGGGCGCAGGGTACCCGGTCCGGGGGCGTGCTCGAAGAGATCATCGTCACCGCGCAAAAGCGGGAGCAGAACCTGCAGGACGTCGGTGTTGCGGTAACGGCATTCACCGGCGACCAGATCCAGAGTCTCGGCTTCACGAACACGACGGATATCGTGGCCATGACGCCCGGGCTCAACTACACGGTGCCCAACGCCGAATCGAGCCAGATCAACTTCTTCCTGCGCGGCGTCGGCCTGAACGACTTCGCGGATGCCAACGAGAACCCGGTCGCCGTGTACGTCGACGAGGTCTACCGCCCCGCGATGGGCGGCCTGAGCTTCCAGCTGTTCGACATGGAGCGCGTCGAGGTGCTGCGCGGTCCGCAGGGCACGCTGTTCGGCCGCAACACGACGGGCGGGCTGGTGCACTACGTGAGCCGGCGCCCCACCGACGAGCTCGACGGCTACTTCAATGCGACCTTCGGTGATTTCAGCCAGGTGAAGCTGGAAGGCGCCCTCGGCGGGCCGATCGGCGACAGCGTCTCGGGCAGGCTCTCGCTCGCGATGAACAAGCACGACGGCTGGACCGAGAACCGCGCCGGGCCGGATTACAACGAGACCGACGCGCAGGCGGCGCGGGGGCAGCTCCTGTTCACGCCGTCCGAAGACTTCGACGTCCTGGTGAGCGGCTGGTGGACGGACAACGACGCCGCCGTCGGCGCCTGGCAGCACCAGGCAACGAAATTCAACGCGGCCGGGGAATCCGTGCCGCTCGGCCCGAACGAGCAGGACATGTCCGTGGACTGCACCGCCGACGGCGTGCTCGATGCCGGCGACCAGCGGCCGGCGCCCGGCACCGACTGCTTCGGGTACCGGGACACCGACGGCGATCCCTGGGCCGGCGCCTATGATCGCGACGGCCGGGTCAAGGTCGAAACCCGCGGCGTCTCGGCGACCATCAACTGGCAGTTCGCGAACTTCCTCCTGACCTCGATCACCGCGTTCCAGTCCGTCGAACGCCTGCAGTCGGAGGACACGGAAGCGAGCCCGTTCCCGCTCATCATGCCGACGTTCGCGGCGGAAACCGATACCTTCACGCAGGAGCTGCACATCGACGGCGGCAGCGACAACTTCCGCTGGCTGGGCGGCCTCTACTACTTCGACAACGAGGTCGACGGCCACTACACGCTGGACCTGACGAACCTGGGCTTCGTGTTCTTCGATGCGAACTACCTGCAGGAGAACGATTCGCTCGCGCTGTTCGGCCAGGTCGAGTTCGACCTCAGCGAACGCTGGACCCTCATCGCCGGCGCGCGCTTCTCGAACGAGGAGAAGACGCTCAATTACCTGAGCGTCGACGAATCCGGCTTGTTCGAATTCCTGTTCGGCAGCAACGTCGCGTTCGACTTCAGCCCGCAGTCCGTCGGCGACCTGGCGCGCCATGACAAGGACTCGTTCAGCGGCAAGCTCGAGCTCGACTACCGCCCGACCGAGAACGTGCTGCTCTACGGCTCGATCTCGCAGGGCACCAAGTCCGCCGGCTTCAACGTCGGCTTCCTCGACCAGACGTTCCTCTTCGCCAGCAACACGCCGGAGACGATACCTTTTGGCGACGAGACGCTGCTGAGCTACGAAGTCGGCTTCAAGTCGACCCTGTTCGACGGGCGCGCACGGCTGAACGGCAGCGCCTTCTACTACGACTACGAAGACTTCCAGACCTTTCGCTTCGAGCTCCTGAACCAGATCATCTTCAACACCGACGCCGAGGTCAGCGGCGCCGAGCTGGAGCTGCAGGCCTCGCCGGGCGAAGGCTGGGACGTGGCGCTGGGCGTCTCCGTTCTCGATGCGACCGCCAAGAACATCCCGGACCCGGCCGGCGGACCGCCGCGGGACCGCACGATGGTGGCGGCCCCCGACGTCTCGCTGAACGGCCTGGTGCGGTATGCCTGGCCGGCATTCGGCGGTGAGCTCGCGGTGCAGGCCTGGGCGAACTACCAGGGCGAGATGTTCTACGACATCCAGAACCAGCCGGTTTCGCGGGAGGACGGCTACACCGTCGGCAACCTGCGTGCCGCGTACACCTCGGGTGACGGGCGCTGGGAAGTCGCCGCGTTCGCTCACAACATCACCGACGAGGAATACTTGAGCTACACCTTCGACTTCACCGGCAGCTTCGGTTTCAACCAGCAGGCTTTCGGCCCGCCGCGTTGGGTCGGGATCAGCCTGCAATACAATATGCGGTAACGCAGGCACGTGCTGGAACAGGTCATCTCCGCAGGCAGCACGCCCGACACGAACTCTTTCAAAAGTCTGTCGGCAGCCATCCTGATGGGGGTGATCGGCCCCGAGGTGTTCATCGTGCAGCCCGGCTTCGTGCAGGGGCTGGTGGTGCACCTCGGTTTCACGGACAGCCAGGCAGGCTACACCGCATCGGCGGAAATGTTCGGCATTGCGGCGACGACGATCCTGCTGACTTTTATCGCCCATCGCGTCAACTGGCGACGCGTCTTCACGGGCTCGCTGCTGCTCATGTTCCTCGCGAACGCGCTCTCCACGCTGGCCGGTGATTTCGAAAGCTTCACGGCACTGCGGCTCGCCGCCGGCCTCGGCGCCGGCGGCCTGGTGTCGCTCAGCTTCGCGGCAATCGGCCTGACGGACAACCCGGACCGGAACTTCGGCCTGCTCATCATGTGGGTCCTGATCTACGGCGCGCTCGGGCTCATGCTGATGCCGGCCGCCTACTCTCTTGGCGGGATGGCAACGGTGCTGTGGTTCTTCGCGCTGTTTCCGCTCCTCGGCCTGCCCTTCGTGAGGTACTTGCCGGTCACCGGTGAGAACACGGTCACCGTCGCCCGGGACGCCGTCACGCTGCCGGCGGCGATGCGGGGCCTCGCACTGCTGGCGATGCTCGCCTACTTCCTCGCACAGGGCGTGGTATGGGCCTACCTGTTCCTGATCGGCGTCGGCGGCGGCCTGAGTGAGCAGGCGGTCGCCAACGGCCTCACGATGTCCCAGTTCGCCGGTATCGCCGGCGCCCTCGTGGCGGCCGTGGTCGGCAAGCGCTACGGGCGCTCCCTGCCGCTGACGCTCGGCATCCTCGGCGGCGCGCTGTGCCTGTATTTCCTCGTCGGTCGATTCGAGTTCCTGGTGTTCGCGTTGGCCGTGTCGATTTACAACTTCGCCTGGAACCTCACGCATCCATACCTCCTCGCCGCGATGGCAAGTTTCGACCGGCGCGGCCGGGTCGTCGTCTACGCGGTCGCGATGCAGATGGCTGGGCTGGCCATCGGACCGAGCCTCGCGGCCTATGCCATCCGCGGGGGTGACTACGTGAACGTGAACCTGCTCGGCGCGGCGCTCTTCCTGGCGAGCCTTTGCCTGGTCCTGCCGCCGGTGCTCCTGCAGGCACGCGCAACTTGAGCGGGGTACACGGGATGTTCGCGGACCTGGGCGGAAAGATTGCCATCGTGACCGGCGCCGGACAGGGCATCGGGAGCGCCATTGCCGAAGTCTTCGCCCGCGCCGGCGCGCAGGTGATGATCGCCACGCGCACGGCGAGCCACGGCGAGGCGACGCGCGAGCGGATCGAGCAGGCCGGCGGCACGGCGCGCCTCTGCGCCGCCGACATCGGCTCGCCCGAAAACGTGCGCAAGGTAATCGAGGCGACGACGAAGGCCTTCGGAGGGATCGACATCCTGGTGCACAACGCCGCCTCGTTCCTCGGCGCGCCCGTCGAGCGCTACACCGAGGACGACCTCGAAACGGTTCTGTCCGTGAACCTGAAAGCCTGCTTCCGTTTCTCCGCCGCCTGCATACCGGAATTCCGCAAGCGCGGGGGCGGGCGGCTGCTGTTCACGTCCTCGGTCACGGGCCCCCGCGTTGCGATGCCCGGTACCGCCTACTACGCCGCTTCCAAGGGCGGCATCAATGCTTTCATACGCACCGCCGCCCTCGAGCTTGCCGCCGAGAACGTCACGGTCAACGGCGTCGAGCCGGGCTACATCCGCACCGCCGCGATGAACCTGCTCGCGGACGCGGAGGGCCAGGCGCGCATGACCCTGTACATTCCGGCCGGCTACATGGGCGCCCCCGAGGACGTCGCGTACGCCATGCTGTTTCTCGCCAGCGACGAAGCCCGCTACGTCACCGGCCAGACGCTGTGCGTAGACGGCGGATCGACGCTGCCGGAAAGCCCGGTATTCCTGGATGAACTCGAGGGCATCAAGGAGCTCGCGGGCTCCGCCTGACCCTTCATCGACCACCATTGTTGAGAGACTTGAGATGAGCAAGAAATACGACATGACGATCGACGGTGCGGCCGTCCCGGCCGACGACTATCGCGAGATCCGCAATCCCGCGAACCTGGACGAGGTCGTCGGGCTCGCGCCGCTCGGCACCCTCGCGCATCTCGAACAGGCCGTCGCCGCGGCCGCCAAGGCCTTCGAGAGCTGGCGCCACTCGAACGACAAGGAGCGCGAGGACGCCTGCAAGACCATTGCGCGCGTAGTGAGCGAGAACGCCGAAGAGCTGGCCCAGCTTCTGTCGAAGGAGCAGGGGAAGCCGCTGAAGGGCTTCGGGGCGGAATTCGAGCTGGGCGGCTGCGCCGCCTGGGCCGGCTATACCGCCTCCCTGAGCCTGCCGACGAAAGTGCTGGAGGACAGCGAGCAGAGCCGCATCGAGCTGCGCCGGGAGCCGCTCGGCGTGGTGGGCTCCATCACGCCCTGGAACTGGCCGCTGATGATTGCCATCTGGCACGTCGTGCCGGCCATCCGCACCGGCAACACGGTGGTGATCAAGCCTTCTCCCTTTACGCCGCTCGGCACCCTGCGCCTTTTCGAGCTGGTGTCGAAGGCCCTCCCGCAAGGTCTCATCAACGTCATCTCGGGCGACGACCAGCTCGGCGCCGCGCTCAGCCAGCACGAAGACGTCAACAAGGTCGTGTTCACCGGCTCGATCGCGACCGGCAAAAAGATCATGTCGAGCGCCGCACCGACACTGAAGCCGCTCACCCTCGAGCTCGGCGGCAACGACCCGGCCATCCTGCTGCCCGACGCGGAGCCGGAGAAGTTCGCGGAAGGCCTGTTCTGGGGTTCGATGATCAATTCCGGGCAGACCTGCGGCGCTATCAAGCGGCTCTACGTGCACGACAGTATCTTCGACCGCACCTGCGAGGCGCTCGCCGCCTTCAGCCGCAACGTGCCCATGGGTGACGGCGCGGTCGAATCCAACCTGCTCGGCCCGCTGCAGAACGAGCGCCAGTACAACCGGGTCGTCGAACTGGTGGAAGACGCGAAGGCACAAGGTGCCGGGATGCTGACCGGCGGCGAGCCGCTCGGCGGCAACGGTTATTTCTACCCGGTAACCTTCGTCACCGGCATCGAGGACGGCACGCGGCTCGTGGACGAGGAGCAGTTCGGGCCGGTGCTGCCGATCGTGCGCTACAGCGACGTCGACGATGCCGTCGCCCGCGCGAACGGGCTCGAATACGGGCTCGATGCCTCCGTCTGGGGCACGGACCGGGAGGAGACTGGCCGTATCGCGGCGCGCCTCGAGGCCGGGACGGTGTGGGTGAACAAGCACGCGGACATCGCGCCGCACGTGCCGTTCGGCGGGATCAAGTGCTCCGGGCTGGGCGTGGAATTCGGCGAAGAAGGACTTGCCGCCTACACGTCCATAAAGGTCATCAACGCCGCGGCGTGACGCGGGTGCTGGCCAGCAAAGCAGACGAGCCGCCGTGACCGCCCGCGAGTTACTGGACGACCCGGACTTCAGGCGCCTGTTGAAGCGTCGCAGCCGCTTGCGCTGGGGCCTTGCCGGCCTGCTGACCGCCGTCTACCTGGCGTACGGCATGGCCGGGCTGTATGCCCCGCAGGTGCTCGCGGGGCCGCTGCCGGGCACCGCGGTCTCCCTGTCGCTCGCGATCGGGTACGCGATCATCGCGCTCGGCATAGCCTGCTCGATCTTCTACGTCTGGCAGGTGAACCGCATCATCGCACCGCTGGAGAAGCGCCTCGCCGGAGAATACCGGTGACGGGCGGCATGAACGCGACCGCGGTCTGGGTATTCACGGCGTTCGTCGTGCTGAGCCTGCTGATCACGTGGTGGGCGGCCACGCGCACCCGCTCCGCCAGCGAGTTCTACACGGCCGGCAGCCGGATCACCGACGTGCAGAACGGCCTGGCGCTGGCCGGTGACTTCATGTCGGCGGCGACGTTCCTGGGCCTGACCGGGCTCGCATTCATGGGGGGTGTGGACGCCCTCCTGTTCGCCATCGGCGGAACGGTCGGCTGGGCACTCATCCTGTTCATCTTCGCCGATCGCCTGCGCAACCTGGGGCGGTACACGTTTGCAGACGTCGTCGCCTTCCGCCTGCAGCCGGAACGGCTGCGCGTGCTCGCGGCCGTGGGCACGCTGATCGTCGCCATTCCGTATCTCATCGCGCAGATGGTGGGTGCCGGGGGACTGTTCCAGACGCTGTTCGACCTGCCCTACGGGTTCGCCGTGATCATCGTCGGCACGCTGATGACGGTTTACGTGGCGCTCGGCGGCATGCTGGCCACGACCTGGGTGCAGGTCATCAAGGCCGTGCTGCTGCTCGTCGGCGGCAGCGCGCTCGCGGTGCTGGCGCTGATCCCGTTCGGTTTCGACCTCGGCGAGTTGCTCACCCGTGCCGCTGAGGTTCATCCCCTCGGCGACGGCATCCTTGCGCCCGGCGGCCTGTATACCGAGCCGGTGAGCGTCATCTCGCTCGCGCTGGCATTCATCGGCGGGACCGCGGGACTGCCGCACGTCCTGATGCGTTTCTTCACGGTGCCGGACGCCCGGCAGGCGCGCAATTCGATCGGCTACGCCGTGACCTTCATCGGCTATTTCATGGGCCTGACCGTCATCATCGGGTTCGCCGCCATCGTGCTCCTCGCCGGTGAAACCGAGTACGTCGACGCCTCCGGGCGCGTGGCGGGCGGTGCGAACATGACGGCCGTGCACCTGGCGCGGCAGGTGGGCGGCGAGGCCTTCTTCGGCTTCATCGCCGCCGTCGCCTTCGCCACCATCCTGGCGGTGGTTGCCGGCATCCTGCTGTCGGCGTCCGCGAGCGTTGCCCACGATCTCTACACGCGGGTGATACGGCGCGGCGAGGTTTCGGATCGCGAGGAAATGCGGGTTTCCCGCATCGCGACCGTCGCCATTGGCGCCACGGCCATTGCGCTCAGCCTGCTGTTCAGGAACCTCAATATCGGCGTCATTTCCGCGCTTGTCCTCGCAATCGCGGCGAGCGTAAACTTTCCGGTGCTGATACTCGCGCTGTTCTGGCCAGGCCTCACCACGCGCGGTGCGCTCCTCGGCGGGTCGACAGGACTCGTCGTCGTCATCGTGCTGACGATCCTGAGTCCGACGATCTGGGTGGACGTGCTGGGATACGAGGAAGCGATCTATCCTTTCGCGTACCCTACGCTGTACTCGATGCTCGCCGCTTTCGCCGTCACGATCGCCGTCTCCACCATCGATCGCAGCCAGCGCGCCGAACGCGATCGCGCTGCCTACCCGGCGCAACTCATCCGCAGCGAGATCGGCCAGCCACTATGAGCGAGGAAGGAAAGAAAGGAATGAACACCAACGCGCTGCTGGAGCGCCGCTACCGATTGTTGGGCAAGGACTCACCGCTTTTCTACGACCGCCCGCTGCACATCGTGCGCGGTGAAGGCGTCTGGCTCTTCGACGCCGACGGACGCCGGTACCTGGACGCCTACAACAACGTGCCGCACGTCGGTCACTGTCATCCGCGCGTGGTCGAGGCGATCGCGCGGCAAGCCGCAACGCTGAACGTGCACACGCGCTACCTGCACGAGAACATACTCGACTACGCGGAGCGCCTGACGGGGACATTCGATGCGCCGCTGTCCATGGCGCTGTTTGCCTGCACCGGCAGCGAAGCGAACGACGTCGCCATGCAGATGGCGCGGCTCTGCACCGGCAACCAGGGATTCATTGCCACCGATTTCGCCTATCACGGCAACACGACCGCGGTTTGGACCGTCAGCTCCTACTTCACCGGCGGCGACGACGGCACACCCGGAGTACGGACGATCCCCGCGCCGGATACTTACCGGATCCCGGACGGATTCGACCGCGCGAACCTGGGTGAGGCCTACGCCCGTGCCGTGATGGAGGCCGTCGATGCACTCGATGCCGAAGGCGTCGGCGTGGCGGGCATCATTTTCGACACGATCTATTCCAGCGAAGGCCTGCCGCACGTGCCGGAAGGCTATATCGAGAAGGCGATCGGCTACGTCCGGGCCGCCGGCGGGCTCTACGTTGCAGACGAGGTGCAACCGGGCTTCGGCCGCATGGGCGACCACCTGTGGGGCTACCAGCACTACGGCGTGGTGCCGGACATCGTGACGCTCGGCAAGCCGATGGGCAACGGACATCCGATCTCCGGGGTCGTTGCCCGTGCGGACCTCATGCAGGAGTTCGGCAGCGCCAGGATGTATTTCAATACGTTCGGCGGCAATCCCGTCTCCTGCGCCGCGGGCCTTGCCGTGCTCGACGTGCTGGAGGAGGAGAATCTGCTGGAGCACGCGAGGGTGACGGGCGAATACGTGCAGCAGGGGCTTCGGGAGTTGCAGGCGCAGCATCCCCTCATCGGTGACGTTCGGGGGCGCGGGCTGTTCTTCGGTGCCGAGCTGGTGCGTGACCGCGAGACGCTGGAGCCCGCGACGGAGGAGGCCGGGCGGCTCGTGAACGCGATGCGCGACCGGGGCATCCTCATCAGCCGCATCGGCAAGCACGACAATATCCTGAAGATGCGCCCGCCGATGCCGTTTGCAAAAGAGCATGCGGAGCTGCTGGTCTCGACGCTCGACGAATGCCTGGCGGAACTGCGATGACGTTCGTGCAGGCGGACCGGGAGGAAAAGCTGCGCCGGATGGAAGCCATCGCGCGCCGCGCGCTGCCCCGCTGGAACATCGGCAGCGCCGCACTCGAGGTGCTCAAGTACCGGGAGAACGCGGTATTCAAAGTGCAGGTGGGCGACGAGCGGTTCGCACTTCGGGTGCACAGGCCAGGCTACCACTCCGACGACGCCCTGCACTCCGAGCTCCAGTGGATGGACGCGCTGGCACGCTCCGGTATCGACGTCCCGCGAATCGTGCCGACGATCGAGGGTGAGCTGTTCACGGTCGTCCGCGACGATGCCGTTCCCGCTCCTGTCCAGGTCGATCTCTTCGAGTGGATCGAAGGCCGGCAGCTCGGCTCGGTAGAAACCGAGCTTGCCGGCGACAGCACGTCCATCGGCGATCTCTACCGTACGCTCGGGTCCATCGCGGGCAGCCTGCACAACCAGGCGCAGGGCTGGCAGCCGCCGCCGGGTTTCGTTCGCCATGCCTGGGACGAACAGGGCCTTGCCGGCGAGGAACCGTTCTGGGGCCGCTTCTGGGACCTGCCGCAATTGACCCCGGAGCAGCGCAAGCTCCTGGCCGCCGCTCGCGACCGGGTCTACCGGGACCTCGCGGCGCTGCCCAAGACGCCGGCGACCTACAGCATGATTCACGCGGACTTCTGCCAGGAGAACCTGCTGGTCGACGGCCGGCGCGTCCGCCTGATCGATTTCGACGACGCGGGCTTCGGCTGGCACCTGTTCGAGCTCGTGACACCGCTCTATTTCCTCATGGACGAACCGTATTTCGACGAGGTCCGCGACGCGGTGATCGACGGTTACCGCACGACGCGCGCGCTGCCGGACGCCGAGCTCGCGCGGCTGCCGCTGTTCATGCTGGCGCGCGGCCTGACGTATGTGGGCTGGGTGCACACCCGCCCGGAAACCGAAACCGCGCGGCAGATGACGCCGCAGCTGGTCGAATGGGCCTGCGCGCTCGCCGGGGATTACCTCGCCGCGCCGGCTCGCATGACGACCGCCGGCAGGGTTTATGGCTGAATGACGGCAGGTGGAGTGCCGTCCCTGGAGACTACGATGGATAACGACGAGCAGATTTTTCTGAAGAATTGCTGGTACGTGGCCGCATGGGATCACGAACTGCTGGACGGCAGGAAACTCGCGCGCACGATACTCGAGAAGCCGCTGGTGCTGTTCCGCGGCGAAAGCGGCCGCTACATCGCGCTGGACGACCGCTGCTGCCATCGCGGCGCGCCGCTGTCGATGGGACGCATCGAGGGCGATTGCCTGCGCTGCATGTACCACGGCATGAAGTACGATCCCGAGGGAATCTGTATCGAGGTGCCCGGGCAGGATCGTATTCCGAAGACCTTGAAGGTGCACAGCTACCCGATCGTCGAGCGAGGGCATCTCCTGTGGGTCTGGATGGGCGACCCGGCGCTCGCGGACGAAGCCCTGATCGTCGATTACCCGCCGCTGCACGACCCCAACTGGCGCGGCCTGCCTGCTTACCTGCACTACGATGCCAACTGGCTCCTGATCGTCGACAACCTGAGCGACCTCGCTCATCTCGCCTGGGTCCACACGAACACGCTCGGCGGCTCCGAGGAATACGCCTACAAATCGAAGCCCGCCGCCATCGAACGCCTCGACAACGGTTTCTACGTCGAGCGCTGGCACCGGGACAGCGATCCACCGCCGTATCACAAGAAGGTGATTCCCGCGTCGGAACACAACCGGAAGGTGGACAGGCGCAACCAGGTGACCATGCTCATCCCCGGTATTTTCCTGATGGAGACCCTGTTCTCACCGGCGGGCTCCGGGATCGAGGACGGAGCGCGCCAGTACCGCAACTGCCAGTACATGACGCCCGAGACCCGGCGCACCACGCACTTCTTCTGGAATTACCTGCACAACTACGACCTGGACAACCCGAACATCGCGATCTCGCTGCGGGACAGCCTGTTCGAGGGCTTCTACGAGGACAAGGCGATCATCGAAGCGCAGCAGGTGCTGCTGGACCGCGATCCGGAGTTCCGGCTGCGGGCGCTGGAAGCGGACGTCGCGCTCACGCATTTTCGCCAGACGCTCAAAAAACGCATCAAGGCCGAAAACGAGGCAGCCGCGGGGACGCCGGTGAAGCCCGCGATCCAGGCGGCATCGGCGGCCCGGAGCTGAGCTGGGCTAAAGCCGGTCACGGTCAGGTCAGGCCGGCCGCCCGGCCAGGCTGCCGGCAGCGAAACGTCAGTGCCGGCTGTAGTAGCGGAACTTCCCGGAGCCCTCGCGGGGCACGGTGTCCACACGCTGGACCTCGACCGCGCAGGCCTTGCCGAAAGTCGACTGCACCAGTTCTTTCAGCTGCCTGGCGTGCGTCTCGTCGAAGCCGTCGCCGGGCTCCACGAGCACCTGCCAGTGGTGCGGGTCGAGGTGCCGGAACAGCACCTGCCCGACCGCACCGGGCGGCGCTTTCGCGAGGAAGGTCTTCAGCCCGTCGCCCAGCGCCGAGCCGTGCACCAGCCGGCCATCGGCCGCCGCGAACAGGTCGGCGGCGCGTCCCTCCAGCTCGGCCAGCACCGGTTGCGGGAGACCGCAGGAGCACGGGTCGGGCGAGAGCGTGCCGCGATCGCCGACGCGGCAACGCACGAGCGGCATGGCGCGATTGGTGAGCGAGGTGATCACGAGATCGCCCTTCTCCCCGTCCGGAAGCACGTCGCCGCCGCTCATGACCTCGACGTGGACGATTTCGCTGAATACGTGCCGCGAGCCGGCCGGGCATTCGGCGGCGATCGCGCCGACCTCGGTGCATCCGTAGAAGTCGATCACGCGCGCGCCGAGGTGTCGCGCGATCTCCTCCCGCTGGAAGGGATAAACCTGCTCACCGCCGAGCTTGGCAAACCGGCACAGCGACGCGCCGGCCTGCGGGTAGTGCGCCCGCACGTGGCGGGCGAGCCGCGCGACCGCCGAAGGCAGCCCCATGCAGACGTCCGGACGCTCCTCGACGAACCAGCGCGCCGCCTCGTCGAGCCGGGCCGCGCTCAGCTCCTTCGCGTTGAACACGCGGCTGTTCTTGACCCAGTCGAGAATCGTATGGCTGTGCCCCCACATCATCAGCATCTTCGCGCCTAGCGGCACGCCGTGCCACAGCGCCGCGCGGTGCTCCCCCGCCCAGCTCCAGGCCGCGGCCTTCGGGTTGTACGCCACGGAAAGGGGCGCGCCGGTCGACGCCGAGCTGTGCCGGTAGAGCATCCCGGGGGGGCGGTTACGCGCCAGGAGATCGCGCCCCTGCGTGCGCACCACGTCGCGCTCCAGGACCGGCCAGGCACGGATGTCCTCCGGCCGCTGCCCGGCGAGCGCGCTCGCCCACCTGCCCGTGCTGTACAGCGGCACTTCCGCCGCCGCCCGCTGCAGCGTGTCGCGCAGCCGCTGCTGCACCAGCCTCCGGAAATCTCCACAATCCAGTTGTTCCCACCTGCGCAACTGCCGCATGCAGGCACCAACCGGCCTGCCGCGGGCAGCCTGCAGGCCGAGGTAAAGGGCTTCGTGGAATCGTTGCCTCCGGTTGCCGACGGCCAATGGAGGCAGGGCCGTTGCTGTTGTTGCCATCCCTCTCTCTATGCGATTGTTGGACAAGGGCGCGCCGCGCCGGACGCCTGGAGCGGATCATGCAAACCGTGTGCCACGCGACCGCGCGCGCGGCGGCGCAAATTTTCGTGTCTTTTTTTCCTTGTTTGCCGGCGCGCGTTCGTAAATTGCGCCTGCGACTTGTAATCGTTACATCGTCACTTGACATAACGGTTCGCCTTTGGCTGTTTTCTCCGGCGCCCGACGTTTACCCGGGCCGGTACCAAATTTGCATGGGCTGTCCTGGGCGCGGGCGCGACCGCAAGCGCACTACAACGAAACCATGAACGAGCCTGCCGACACTGCATTCGACAACCCCGAAAACCGCGTTCCGGTGCCGCGGCTCGTTGCGCATTGCGCACGAGGAGGCAACCCGGAAGTGAATATGCATCATCGAACGATCGGCGTCATGGGACGCACGCTGGACCAGGACGATGGCCTGGGCGTTTATGCAAAGCGCCTCCTGCACGAGCTCCTGCTACAGGACACGTCGAGTCGCTACGTGCTATTCCTGCAGTCGGAGAAATCCCGCGAACTGTTCAAGAACTTCGGCAACGTGGATACGTGCGTGCTGCCGTCGCGTTACAAGCTCTACTGGGACCAGGTGCTGGTGCCCAGGGCGGCCCGCAAGTACCGGGTGGACCTGATCTTCAATCCGAAATTTTCCGTCCCGTTCGTGACGCGCCGTCCGTGCGTATTCGTCCAGCAGGGGTCGGACTGGTACGTCAATCCGGGCAACTACCCGTGGTGGGACAACCTGTACATACGCCTGATGCTGCCGCTCTACAGCCGCAAGGCGGCACGCATGCTGGCAATCTCCCGTGCCACGATCGACGATCTTGCCCGCTACACACGGATAGACGTGTCCAACATGGTCGTCAGCGGCGCCGGGGTCGGCCCGAACTTCCACGCACCCCGCGACCGAGTGGCCCTGGCGGACTTTCGGCAGGCCCACGGCCTTCCCGACCAGTACATCCTGAACCTCGCGCGCGTGCACCACGGCGCGGACCGTCGCATGCGCAGCTATCCCGGCGCGAACACGCCGCGCCTGGTCCGCGCATGGCTCGCCTATCGCGAACGCGGCGGCACGCTGCCACTGGTCATCATCGGGCGGGGCATCGAAGCTTTCCTGCGCCAGCACGGCTTCACCGATAACGATCTCCGGCACGTGCACTTCACGGGCTTCGTGCCCAACGACCGCGTGCACCTCGCCTACCAGGCGGCGCAGTGCGTCGTCATCGCCACCTTGTGCGAGAGCTTCGGCATCACCATTCTCGAGGCGCTCGCCAGCGGCTGCCCGGCGATCGTCCCCAATACCTGCGCGGGCCCGGAGGTTTCCGGAGGTGCGGCCCGGCTGGTGAACCCCCTCGACGAGGGCGACATGGCCGAGGCGATGCTCGAAGTAGCGGCCAGCGAACGCCTGCGCGAAGCCATGCGCGAGCGCGGCCTGAGGCGCGCGCAGGACCTGAGCTGGCAGGAGTGCGCCCGCCGCACGCTGCGCGTGTTCGACGGTATCATCGAATGCCCGAAGCGCTACGCCGTGCCTTACGCCGAAACGTCGGCCCGGACCTAGCGGTTGCTGCCGGCGCCGCTCCCGCCGGCCGCCCTTTCCCGGCGGCTGCCGGTGGCGTGTGCGGCTTCGGACTTGCCGCGGATTCCCTGCCGGTAACCGCTGCCCCGCCGGCTCGCGGCGGTGCCCGTCTGCGTTACACTGGGCGCCGCGCAGCGTCCGTCGAGCTGTAGGCCGCGCCCGCTGCTTCCCGCAACTCGTCACGACAAGATTAAGGAACCCACGCAATGCCATTCCTGCGCCTCTGCCTGCTCCTTGCCGTCCTCGGCCTTGCCGGCTGCTCGGAACCCGCCGCCGACCCGGTCGCGAGCGATCCCGCCAGCACCGACGCCGCTGCCACGGGCTCCGGCGAGAACCCGTTTTTTACGGTGAGCCCGCTGCCGTATCACGCGCCGCCGTTCGACCTCATCGAGGACGAGCATTTCCAGCCTGCAATCGAGGCAGGGATGCGCGCGCAAATGGAGGAAGTGGCCGCGATCGCCGGCAGCGACGAGCCGCCTTCGTTCGCCAATACCGTGGAGGCGCTGGAAAGCAGCGGGGCGCTCCTGAGCAGGACGATGCGGGTCTTCTCCGCCGTGGTCCAGGCGAATACCAACGATACGCTGCAGCAGGTGCAGAAAACCATGGCGCCGAAGCTTGCGGCGCACCGCGATGCAATCTACCTGGACGGCGCGCTGTTCCAGCGGGTCGATACGCTTTACCGGCAGCGGGATGAGCTGGACCTCGCTCCGGAAGAGCGGCGGCTGCTCGAAGAGCTGCACACGGACTTTGTCCGCTCCGGCGCGGAGCTCTCCGCGGCCGACAAGGAAACGTTGATGGCGCTCAACCAGGAGGAATCGAAGCTCACGACCGAATTCCAGAACCGCCTGCTCGAGGGCACCAAAGCCGCCGCGGTGGTGGTCGACGATGTCTCGCATCTCGAAGGCATGAGTGAGAGCGAGATAGCCGCCGCGAAGCAGGCGGCAAAAGCGCGCGGACTCGACGGCAAGTGGCTTCTCGTGCTGCAGAACACGACGCAGCAGCCGGCACTGGACTCGCTCGCAAATCGCGAACTGCGCGCCAGGCTGCTCGCGGCATCCGAGCATCGCACGGACCGGGGTGGCGCCAACGACACGCGCGAGCTGATCCAGCGGCTCGTCGGGATACGCGCGAACCAGGCGCGGCTGCTCGGCTTCCCGACCTACGCGGACTACGTGCTGGTCGAACGCATGGCGAAAACGCCCCGGGCCGCGATCGAGCTCATGACCGATATCGTACCGGCGGCCACGGCGAAAGCGCGCGCGGAGGCTGCGCGCATGCAGGAGATCATCGATGCGGAGGGGGAGGAGTTCGAGCTCACCGCTTCCGACTGGGGCTACTACGCGGAGAAGGTGCGCCGCGCCGAGTACGATCTCGACGAGTCGCAGATCAAGCCCTACTTCGAGCTGGACCGGGTGCTGAAGGACGGCGTTTTTTACGCGGCCAACCGGCTTTACGGGCTCACCTTCGAAGAACGTGACGACCTGCCCGTCTACCATCCGGACGTCCGGGTGTTCGAGGTCTTCGATGCCGACGGCTCGCCGCTCGCGTTGTTCTACGCCGATTATTTCAAACGCGACAACAAGTCCGGCGGCGCCTGGATGAGTGCGTTCGTGTCACAGTCCAGGCTTTTGGGCACGAAGCCCGTCATCTACAACGTCGCGAACTACACCAAGCCGGCGCCGGGCCAGCCGGCGCTGCTCACCTGGGACAACGTCGAAACGATGTTCCACGAGTTCGGCCACGCCCTGCACGGCATGTTCTCCGACGTGAAGTACCCGAGTCTCTCCGGCACCAGCGTGCCGCGGGATTTCGTCGAGTTTCCGTCGCAGTTCAACGAGCATTGGGCGCTCGAGCCCGCGGTGCTCGCGAACTATGCGAAACACTTCGAGACGGGTGAGCCGATGCCGCCGTTACTCGTCGACAAGATCCAGAAGAGCAGCACGTTCAACCAGGGCTACGACACGACCGAGTACCTCGCCGCCGCGCTCCTCGACATGGCCTGGCACACGCTGCCGTCGGATGCCCCGGCGCCGAACGTCGAGGAGTTCGAAAACGCGGCGCTCGCGCGCTACAACGTCGACCTCGACGCGGTGCCGCCGCGCTACCGCAACACCTACTTCTCCCATATCTTCGACGGCGGCTATGCCGCCGGCTATTACTCCTACCTCTGGAGCGAAGTGCTGGACCACGACGCGTGGTACTGGTTCGTCGACCACGGCGGCCTGACCCGCGAAAACGGCCAGCGCTTCCGCGACATGGTCCTCTCCCGCGGCAACACCGACGACCCCGCCGCCCTGTACCGCGAGTTCACCGGCCGCGACCCGAGCGTCACCCCCCTCCTGATCGAGCGCGGCCTGGTGGGGGTCGGACCGACCTGACGTATTCCCGACCGTTCTCGTTTTTCATCAGGTCGCCAGGGAGGTCCTACCCCGGGCCAGCAGGGTGTAGATGGCGGGGACCACGAACAGGGTGAAGGCGGTGCCGATCGCCATTCCGGTGGCGACGACGAGGCCGATGGAGAAGCGGCTTTCGGCGCCGGCGCCGGTGGCGAGAACCAGCGGGAGGACGCCGAGGACGATCGCGGCCGTGGTCATGAGGATGGGGCGCAGCCGGATGGCGGCCGCTTCCTCGATGGCGGCGCGCCGGTCGAGGCCCTGCTCCAGCTGCAGCTTGTTGGCGAACTCGACCATCAGGATGCCGTGCTTGGAGATCAGGCCGATCAGCGTGACCAGCCCGATCTGCGTGAAGATGTTGACGGTGGCGAACCCGAGCGCCAGCGGCACCAGCGCGCCGCAAATCGACATCGGCACCGCGATCAGGATGATGAAGGGATCGCGGAAGCTCTCGAACTGCGCCGCGAGCACGAGATAGATCACGACCAGCGCAAACAGGAACGTAAGGACGAGCGCACTGCCTTCCTCCACGAACTGGCGCGATTCCCCGGCGTAGTTCACCTTGTAGCCGGGCGGCAGGATCTCCGCCGCCCTGGCTTCCAGGAACTCGAGCGCGTCGCCCAGCGTCACGTTCGGCAGCATCACCCCCTGGATGTTCGCGGAGTTGAGCTGCTGGAACTGGGTCAGCCGGTTAGGCTGCACGTCGTGCGCCAGCCTGACGACCGTCGACAGCGGCACCATCTGCCCGTCCCCGGCGCGGATGTAGTACTGGTTGAGCTGGCTGCCGTCGCGCCGGAACCGGTCCGCGACCTGCGGGATGACCTCGTAGGCGCGCCCCTGCAGGTTGAAGCGGTTCACGAAGCCGCCGCCGAGCAGCGTCGACAGCGAACGCCCGATGTCGGTCATGTCGATGCCGAGCTCCGCCGCCTTGTTGCGGTTTACCTGGACCTCGAGCTGCGGCTGGTCGAACGTGAGGTTCGTGTCGACGAAAATAAACAGTCCGCTCTCCTGTGCCGCCTCCAGCAGCTCCTGCGTATAGCCGTAAAGCTCGGCGTAGGATTCCGTCGAGTTGATCACGAACTGCACGGGCAATCCCGACGAGCCGGGCAGCGAGGGAAAGTTGATCGCCACCGCTTCAATGCCGGCGATTTGGGACAGCTTTTCCTGCACGATCGGCTGGATCTCGATCTGCGACCGCTCCCGCTGGTCCCAGGGCTCGAGGATCATGCCGGCGATGAGGTTGTTCACCGTCCCCATGCCGTTGATCATGAAGTACGCTTCCATCTCGGGAATGCTCTTCATGGCGGCGTCGATCTCCTGCGCGTAGACCTCCATGTAGTCGTGGGTCGCATTCTGCGGACCGGTCGCGTTGACGAACACGAAGCCCTGGTCCTCCATGGGCGCGAGCTCCTGCGGGGATCGGGCATACAGGAAAAAGCAGCTCACGAGCACCACCGCGGCGACCACCAGCACGACGGGGCGCGTCTCCAGCGCGCCGTGCAGCCGGCGCTGGTATCCGCTCTTCAGCCGCTCGAACACATCGTCCAGCCGCTGCGCGAGCCTGCCCTCCTCCTCGATCGGCCGCAGCAGCTTCGAGCACATCATCGGCGACAGCGTGAGCGCGATGATCCCCGAGATGAGCACGGACGCCGCCAGGGTGAACGCGAACTCCTGGAACAGGTTGCCGGTGAGGCCACCGAGAAAGCCGATCGGTGCGTACACCGCCGCCAGCGTCAGCGACATCGCGATCACGGGCCCGGCGATCTCGCGCGCGCCCTGCAGCGCGGCATCGAAAGGGCTCAAACCCTCCTCGATGTGCCGATGGATGTTCTCGACCACGACGATGGCATCGTCGACTACCAGGCCGATCGCGAGCACCATCGCGAGCAGGGTGAGCACGTTGATGGAATAGCCGAGCATCAGCATCACGAACATCGCGCCGATCAGCGACAGCGGGATCGTGACCACGGGAATGACGACGGCGCGCAGCGAGCCCAGGAACAGGAAGATGACGACGACAACGATGAGCCCCGCCTCGACCACCGTCTCGATCACCTCGTCGACCGAGCTTTCGATGTACTCGGTACCGTCGTAGACGACCTGGCCCTCGAGCCCCGCCGGCAGGCCGGCGGTAACCTGGGCCATCTGCTCGTGCACCAGCTCGGCGGCGTCCAGCGGATTCGCGCCGGGTACCGGACTGATGCCGATGTACACGGCGCGCTGCCCGGTGAAGAGCACCGATGAATCGTAGGACTCGGCGCCGAGCTCGATGTCGGCCACGTCCCTGATCCTGACCAGGCTGCCGTCGTCCGCGCGCAGGACGATGTCGCCGAATCCCTCTGCCGCGTGCAGGTCGGTCGCCGCGGAGATGTTCACGGAAACGAGCTGCCCCTTGGTTTCGCCGACGGCGGCGAGGTAGTTGTTCGCCTGCAGCGCGTCCGCCACGTCGAGCGCGGTCACGTCGTGCGCTGCCATCCTCACCGGGTTCAGCCAGATGCGCATGGCGAATGTACGCGCGCCGAGCACCTCGGCGCTGGCCACGCCCTCCAGCGTCTGAAGCTGCGGCTGCACCACGCGGATCAGGTAATCCGTGATCTGCTCATCGCTCATCGCCCCTTCGCTGTAGAAGCCGATGTACATGAGCGCGGCGCCCATGGTCTCGCCCATCTGGATCACGGGGGCCTCGGCCGAGGGCGGCAATTCGTTCCGTACCTCGGCCACCTTGGCCTGCACTTCCGTGAAGGCCTGGTAACGGTCGTAGTTGAGCTCCAGGTTCACGGTGATCGTGCTGTAGCTCTGCCGGCTTTCGGAGGTGATGTAATCAACCCCCTCGACCGAAGCCACGGCACGCTGGATCGGGGAGGTAATGAATCCCTGGATCAGGTCGGCGTCCGCGCCGGGGTAGAACGTCGTGACGATGATCTCCGTCTGCTCGATCTCCGGGAACTGGCGGAGCTCGAGTTCCTGCCAGGCCCTCAGGCCCATCAGCAGGATCAGGAGGCTGACGACCGTCGCCAGCACCGGCCGGCGGATGAAGATGCCGGTAAAGTTCACCTGGCCGCCTTGTTGTCGGTCACCAGCGCAACGTCGTTGTTGATGCTGACCGGCATTCCGTCGCGCAGCTTCTGCGTTCCCGCGGTGACGACCTCGTCACCGGGTTCGAGGCCCTGCAGCACCGCGACCATCTCCCCGTTGGACGTCCCGAGGCGCACAAAGCGCTGCTCCGCGACCAGCGCGGTCTGCCCGTTTTCGGAAGCCTCGGACTTCTCCACCACGTACACCGCGTCGCCGTGCAGCGAATAGCTGATGGCGGTCTTCGGCACGGCGACCACGGTCTCCCGCACGCCGGCCTGCACCGCAACGTCGGCAAACATACCGGGCCGCAGGCGGCCTTGCGGATTGTCGATCACCGCCTGTACCGCGAAATTGTGGGAGGTCGGGTCGATCGCGACGGACACGGCCTCGACCTCGCCGGCAAACGTCTCTCCGGGGTACGCCGACACGCTGACGTTCACCCGCTGCCCCGCGGCGACGTCGACGACGAACTCCTCGGGCAACGTGAAATCGACGTGCAGCCGGTCCAGCGACTGCAGGGTCACGATCGGCGTGCCGGCCGGCAGGTATTCGCCGAGGTCCACCTTGCGGATGCCGAGCGTACCGGCGAACGGCGCCCGCACCGCCTTCTTGGCAATGCGGGCCTCCAGCGCCGCGACCGCGGATTCCGTCTGCTGCAGCTGGCTTTTCGCCTGGTCGAGCTCCTCGGCGGAGGTGAGCTCGCGGTCGATCAGCTCGCGCATCCGCTCGACGTCCATGCGCGCGAGATCGAGCTGCGCGACCAGTCCGGGCAGCTCGGCCTGCTCGATCGAGTCGTCGAGCTGCACCAGCAGCGCGCCCTGCTCGACCGTGTCACCAGAGAAAAAGGCAATGTCGTTGACCGTGCCCGCCACCTCGTTGCTGACGTCGACGCCGCGCACCGCGGAGAGCTGCCCGACCGCTTCGATGCGCGGCTGCCAGCGCTGGCGCTCCGCCTGCGCGGTCGAGACCGTCGCGGGCGGGGGCTCGAAGTTCGCGAAGTACTGGCCCATGAAATAGTTGCGCACGGCGGTCCAGCCAAAGATGCCGCCAAACACGAGCACCAGGAGAACGACCGCGATCGTCATGCGCTTTTTCATTGCAAGTACCTGTTTTGGGGGGCGCGGGCGCCGGCGCCCGCCGTGAGGCAAACGTCGGCCGTTGTGGCTCCGCCCATGCTGAATCTGCAGGAAGCAACCGTACTCGGCGCCACAGACAGCGGCACTGGCGTACGGGGATGCGCATGTTAGCGCAGCGCGCGAGCGAGCGAAACGCCGCCGCGGCCGGGGATAGTCCAGCCGGGCTGACGGCCTTGCCCGGGGCCGTCTGCTACGCCAGGCAGGCCTCGACCAGCCGGTCGAACGCGGCCCCGGCCCGCACCGGGTCCGCGCACGGCAGGCCGAGACGGGCGCTTTCCGCCGCCAGCAGCTCCGCCGCGGCCGCGGCGGCCATACTCGACGTGTTGAGCGCCGCGCCGGCGCAGCGGATCGCCGGGTTGGTGCGCCGGCCGAGCTCGAGCGCCAGCGCTATCGTCTCTTCGAGCGTCGGCACCGGGAACGCCGGAAGGCCCAGGACGGTCCGGCGGCCCGCCTCGTGGCAGGCAACCACGACGTCCGGCTGGCTGCCGTGCAGCAGCGCGAGCGACACGGGCGCATAGGCCGGGTGCGTGAGCGCCCCCTGCCCTTCGATCACGTCCCAGTGATCCGGCGCCGCGTCGGGGCTCAGCAGCTCCGCCGCGCCGGCGGCGAAGTCGCTCACCACCGCGTCGATGGCGATGCCGCCTCCGGCAATGAGGATCCCGGTCTGCCCGGTGGCCCGGAAATCCGCCGCCAGGCCGCGCGCGCGAAAGGCACGGGCCAGCGCCAGCGCCGTGTATTTCTTGCCGAGCGCACAGTCGGTGCCGACCGTCAGCAGGCGCTTGCCGCGGCGCTTGCGGCCCGTCGCGACCGGAATCCCGGCGGGCGGCACGCGCACGTCGATCAGGCGGCGGCCGGCGCGCGCGGCCGCCGCCGCCAGCGGGGGCAGGCGCTCGAGCCGCGCATGCATGCCGCTCACGACGTCCAGCCCCGCCTCCAGCGCCTCGACGATGCCGGGTATCCAGCTCTCCAGGACCCTCCCACCCGCGTTCGCAACCCCGATCACGAGAGCGCGGGCGCCACGCGCGCGGGCCTCCGCCGGGCGCAGGTACGGCAGTCCCGTCGTGATCTCCAGGCCGTCGCAGCCGAACTCCCCGACGCAGCGCTCCCGCGCCCAGTCGCGCAGGCCGAATGCCGTCTTGGCGTTGATCGCCGCGGGGGCGTCCCCGAGGAACAGGAGATAAGGCTGCGGCAGCTCGAGTGCCGCCGGGGTGGGCGCAATGGCCGCGTTCATGGGTCAGGCCGCCTGCCAGCAGGAATGCTGAAATGTAACAGACGCCGCGCCCGCTGCGGAGAGGCAGTACCTCAGCCGCCGAACACCTTGCCTGCCAGCAGGTACACGCTGCCGACGATCACGGCGGCGCCGAGGACGTCGACCCAGAAGCCGGCTCGCAGCATCTGCGCCACCGTGATCTGGCCGCTGCCGAACACGATCGCGTTCGGCGGCGTCGCCACCGGCAGCATGAACCCGAAGCTCGCCGCGAGCACCGCGGGAACGACGAGGCGTATCGGGTCTTCGCCCACGCTGGTCGCGAGCGCGGCGACCACCGGCAGGAACGCCGCGGCCGTCGCGGTATTGCTGGCGAGCTCGGAGAACAGGATGATCAGCAGCACCACGACGGCCACGAGCACCACCAGCGGCCAGCCGTGGAAGGCGGTGAGCTGGGCGCCGATCCAGCCGGCGAGCCCGGATGCCGAGATCGCGTTTGCGAGCGTCAGCCCGCCGCCGAAGAGCAGCAGCACGCCCCACGGCAGGCGTTCCGCCTGCCCCCAGTCCAGCAGTCGCTCGCCCCGCTTGAGGCCGGACGGGATGACGAACAGGGAAAGCGCGCCCGCGATCGCGATGCTCGTGTCCGACAGGCCCGGAAAGCGTTGCGCAAGCCACGGCCGGGACAGCCACAGCGCCGCGGTGATGGCGAACACGACGGCGGTGCGTTTCTCGGCGCGGGATGCCGGCCCCAGCGAACCCAGCGCCGTCTTTATTGCCTCGCGTGCCCCCGGACGCTCCAGGTGCTGCACCGGGAACAGCGCGCGGGTGAGCAGCAGCCAGGCGACGACGAGCATCGAGAGCGATACCGGCACGCCGATCAACATCCACTGCCCGAAGCCGACCTGGACGTCGTAGTTCTCGAGCATGAAGCCCGCGAAGAGCGCGTTCGGCGGCGTACCGACCAGCGTTGCCACGCCGCCGATGCTGGCGCCGTAGGCCACCCCGAGCAGCAGGGCTGCCGCGAAGGGGCCGTGCTCGGGATCGATGGCCCCGCGGGCATCGCGCGGCACGATGGAGAGCGCGACCGGCAGCATCATGATGGTGGTCGCCGTGTTGCTCACCCACATGCTGACGGCGGCAGTGGCAAGCATCACCCCGCCGATCTGGAAGTCCTCGCGCGCGCCGACGGCGGCGATGACGTTCAGTGCGATCCGGCGATGCAGGCCCCAGCGCTCGATCGCGAGGGCGATCAGGAAGCCGCCGAGGAACAGGAAGATCAGCGGATTGGCGTACGGCGAGGCGACGACGTCCATGGTCGCGATACCGAGCGTCGGGAACAGCGCCAGCGGCAGGAGCGCGGTCGCCGCGAGCGGCACGGCCTCCGTCATCCACAGCACGGCCATGAGCACGACGACGGCCGCCACGCGCCAGCCCGCCGGCGCGAGCCCTTCGGGCGCGGGCAGCAGCAGCATCGCCAGGAACAGCACGGTGGCCGCGGCGAGGGCAATGAGCCGCCGGCGATGGGCGATAGGGAGTTCGTTCAATGGTTCGTTATTGTGCTTCAGCCAGGCTGACAAGCTACCAGACCGGCGGGGTGCCGCCTAATCCGGCCGGCGCGGCGGCCGGCCGAGGCGCGGGGCAGCGGGCGCCCCGGGAGCCCGCGGCGCTACGGTGCCGGCAGGATCGCCGGCCTTACTGCCGGTAGGCGGAGGACACGGAGCGGCGGCCGCCGGACCTTGCGGCCAGGGGCCGGCTCAGCTCGCCGACCTTCGGCGGGTGGATCGCGATGGCGGTATCCGGCACGCGCTTCAGCGGCTGGATGATGTCGCCGAGGCAGTTCCTGAGCCACACCTCCGTCGTGTTCTTCTTCACGAGCGATCGCAGGCGCATCATGCGATGGGCGCGCTCCTTCGGGGCCATGGTCAGCGCCTGGATGATGCCGTTGATGATGCTTTCCTTGCGCTTGCTGTTGACGCTTACGGCGAACTCGCCGAGGTAGGTAGACGCTCCTGCCTGGTAGGACAGCACGACGGCGCCGTCGCCGTCGGTGCGCGATGCGCAGTACTCGGACGCGATCAGGTTCATGCCGTCCTTGGCCGGGGTAACCAGCGCGACGTCGGCCGCGAGGTAGTGCGCCGTCAACTCGTCCTGGTCCAGTGAGTCGGTGCGGTAGATCATCGGCTTCCAGCCGTCGCGCGCGAACTCCTTGTTCAGGGCGGCAATCGCTTTTTCCAGGCGCTCGCGGTACTCGCGATACTCCGGGACGCCCAGCCGGGACGGCACCGCGACCTGCATGAACGTGACCACACCGCGCGCCTGCGGCATGCGTGCGAAGAAGGTGCGAATGGCTTCCACGCGCTCGAACAATCCTTTCGTATAGTCGATGCGGTCCACGCTCAGCACCACGCGGCTGCAGCCGATGTCCTTGCGGATCTGCGCGGCGCGCTGCTTGACGGACGCCTTGTCCGCCGTTCGCTCGAACTCCGCGACGTCCAGCCCGATCGGCCGCACGCTGACGATCGTCTTGTGATCGTGGTAGCTGACGATGTCGTGCTCGGAATTCTCGTCGAGGTCGAGCAGCTCGCGGCAGCACTCCAGGAAGTTGGCCGCGTACTCGGGCGTATGGAACGCCACGGAATCCGCGCCCAGCATGCCGATCAGCAGCCGGCGGTGCCAGGGGAATGCGCTCAGGATGCGCGCATTCGGGAACGGTACGTGGTGGAAATAGCCAATGGGCTGCCGTTCGCCCAGCTGCCGGCGCAGCGCGGCCGGCACCAGCATGAGATGGTAATCGTGGATCCACACCACGTCACCGGTAGCCGCCTGCGCGGCGATCGTATCGGCGAAGCGGTAGTTGACGTCGCGGAACTTGTGCCAGTAGTCGAGGCGCGGCGTTACGTAACGCAGGTTGGTGTGGCACAGCGGCCAGAGGGCACGGTTGCAGAAACCGTTGTAGTACCCGTTGATCTCGTCCTTGTGCAGGCCGATCTGCAGCAGCGGAAAGGGAACGTCGTCCCCGCGGGTCTCCTTGATCGGCACCTGGCCGCTGCCGTTCACGGCAGGAACCGGGTTCCACGCGATCCACATCCCCTCGCAGCGAGTCAGGATCGGGTTCAGCGCGCTGGCCAGGCCGCCTACGGAATATTCGAACTGCCTGTCTTTGCCGTTCCTTCCCTTGATGACTTTGAAAGGCTCGCGGTTGCTGGCGAGAATCAATCGGCGTCCGTCGAGTCCGACGTCTGGCGATCCTGCTGTTCCGTCCTTCATTTGTACGTATCCCGTCGCTGTCAGGGAGGATTCCTGCCACGGGACGGGTGCAAGTTGCATGCCAGATGAAGAAGCTCGGGCTTCCCCGGCGCTCTTGCGCAGGCGGCGCTGCCGTCTCGGCAACTTCGACTGCCGACCGGCAAAATTTACAATGCCGCGGCACGGGCCCGGGGTCCGCCGTCGACCCGGTCTGGCATGGTCCTTGCAAAAATCTCGCCAGGGATGGCAAGAAGACGGCAGGAAGGGACCATGGCTGCACGGCCGCTCTGGAGTGGACAGCTCCGCCTCTCGCTCGTTTCGATGGCGGTCGATCTCTATTCCGCGACGCAGTCCGGCGCGCGCGTGAGTTTCCGGCAGATCCACGAGCCGAGCGGCAAGCGCGTCCGCTACGAGAAAGTCGTCCCCGGCATCGGCCCGGTCGACAAGGACGAGATCGTGAAGGGCTACGAGCTCGAGAAGGACCAGTACGTGCTGCTGGAGCCCGAAGAAGTAGAGGCGGTGAAGCTCGAGTCGAAGCGCACGTTCGAGCTGGTGCAGTTCGTCGGCGCCTGCGAGATTCCGCCGCTGTACTTCGACCGGCCCTACTACCTGGTGCCCGCCGACGAGCTCGCGGAGGACGCCTACCGCGTGGTCCGGGAGGCGCTGCGCGCCTCTGAAAAAGTCGGCCTCGGCCAGATTACGTTGCGCGGCAAGGAGTACATCGCGGCCGTCAGCCACTGCGGCGACGGGCTGCTGCTCGAGACGCTGCATTACCCGGACGAGATTCGCAAGGCCGACCCGCTGTTCTCGAAAATCAACGACGAGGAAGTGCAGGAAGACCTGCTCGACGTGGCGACCGCGCTCATCGACAAGAAGACCGCGAAGTTCGAGGCGGACGCTTTCAAGGATCACTACACCGACGCCCTGCGCGAGCTGATCGAGCGCAAGCGCAAAAGCAAAGGCAAGCAGGTGATCGAAGAGGACGAGGAAGCACCGGCACCGACGCCCGACAACGTCGTCGACCTGATGGCGGCGCTGAAAAAGAGCCTGGAGGGAAGCTCCGGCAACAAGAAGAAGACGAAGAAAAAGGCCGCCAAATCCTCGAGCGGCAAGCGCTCCAGCCGCAAGCGCAAACGGGCCTGAGCCGTGGCCCGGAGGGACCGGCTGGCGGAGTACGCGGAGAAACGGGATTTCACGAAAACGAAAGAACCGCCGCCCGGGAAGCCGCGGCGCGGTCGGCGCGACGCTAGCCGCGCAAAACGCGCGCTCGGCTTCTTCGTGCAGAAGCACGACGCGCGGCGCCTGCACTGGGACCTGCGCCTCGAATGGGACGGCGCCCTGCTGAGCTGGGCGGTGACCCGGGGGCCGAGCGCCGACCCGTCCCAGAAGCGCCTTGCCGTGCGGACCGAGGACCACCCCCTTTCCTATGCCGAGTTCGAGGGCACGATCCCGAAGAAAGAATACGGCGGCGGCACGGTGATGCTGTGGGACCGCGGCACCTGGGAGCCGGGCGACGGCAGCGAGGACGTCGGCAAGGCGCTCGAGCAAGGCAAGTTCCGCTTCGTCGCGCACGGGGAACGCATGCGCGGCGGCTGGGTGCTCGTGCGCATGCGCCGGCGCCCGAAAGAGAAGCGGGACAACTGGCTGCTGATCAAGGAAAGGGACGGGGAAGTGAACGAGGACGCGGAGGCGCTGGTCGAGCATTACACGGAGAGCATCGCCACCGCGCGCTCCATGGCACAGATCGCGCTGGAGGAAGGAGAAGACGGCAAAACGGCGACGCGGGCCGCCCGCGGCAAGGGCGGCAGGACGAGGACCGCCCGGCGCCGCACCGGGAAACGCGCCGGCAAGCCGCCGCCCTTCCAGCAGCCGCAGCTCGCCACCCTGGCCGAGGACGTCCCGGCGGGTTTCAACTGGCTGCACGAGATGAAGTTCGACGGCTACCGCTGCCTGGTCGCCGTCGGCGGCGGTAACGCGATCTGTTACACGCGTTCCGGGCTCGACTGGACCGACAAGTTCCCCGCCGTCGCCGGCGCGCTTTCCGGCCTCGATTGCGACGACGCGCTGCTGGACGGCGAGGTCGTCGCGAGCACCGCCGACGGCGCCTCGGCATTCTCCGCCCTGCAGGCCGCGCTGTCCGCGGGACAGCCCACCGTGTACCACGCCTTCGACCTGCTGCACCTCGACGGCGAAGATCTCCGCTCGCTGCCGCTCACCGAACGGAAGGAACGGCTGCGCGGGCTCATCGATTCACTGCCGACGGCCGCGCCGGTGCATTTCAGCGAGCACGTGCAGGGACACGGCCAACGCGTATTCGATGAAATGTGCCGCAGCGGCCGGGAAGGCATCATTGCGAAGAAGGCGGATGCGCCCTACTCGAACCGGCGCACCAGGACCTGGCTCAAGATCAAGTGCAAGAACCGGCAGGAGTTCGTCATCGGCGGCTACAAGCGCTCGGACAAGCGCGGCCGGCCGTTCTCGTCGCTGCTGCTCGGGGCTTTCGAGGGCGGCGAGCTCATCTACCGCGGCAAGGTCGGCACCGGCTATTCTGAGGCGGTGATGGACGAGCTGGCCGAAAAGCTGCAGAAGCTCGAGCGCAAAAGCTCGCCTTTCTCCCGCACCAGCGCCGCGGCGGCGCGCCGGGCCGTGTGGGTGGAACCGGAGCTGGTCGCCGAGATCGATTACAGTGAGCTGACCGACGGCGGCCACATCCGGCACGGCTCGTTCATCGGCTTGCGCGAAGACAAGGCGCCGGCGGAGGTGACCATGGAGCAGGCAAAGGAGATCCCGCAGCCCATCGACAACGAGCTGCACGGCGTACGCCTCACGAACGCGGATCGCATCCTCTACCGCGAGCAGGGCCTGACCAAGGCGGACCTCGTGCGCTATTACGACGCCATCGCAAAACGGATGCTGCCGTTGATGGCGCGGCACCCGCTGTCGCTGGTCCGCTGCCCGAAAGGCACCGGCGAGAAGTGCTTCTTCCAGAAGCACGCCAGCGACGGCTTCCCCGAAGCGCTGAAGGAAGTACCGATCCGGGAAAGCTCGGGCAAAAAGGAGGACTACCTGTACGTCGACGACGTCGCGGGACTGGTTGCGGGCGTGCAGATGGGCACGCTGGAGTTCCACATCTGGGGATCGGGCATCGACAATCTCGAGAAACCCGACCGCGCGGTGTTCGATCTCGACCCTGACGAGGGACTGGATTTCGAGGTCGTCAAGCTGGCGTCCATGGTCGTGCGCGAGCGGCTGGCGAAGCTCGGCCTCGAGACCCTGCCGCTCGTGACCGGCGGCAAGGGCATACACGTCGTCGCGCCCCTGCGCCGAAGCGCGGACTGGCCGCGGGTCAAGGCGTTCACCAAAGGCTTCGCGACGACGATGGCCGACGAGCATCCCGACGTGTTCACGGCGACCATGTCCAAGAGCCGCCGCCGCGGCAGGATATTCCTCGACTGGCTGCGCAATGAGCGCGGGGCGACGGCGATCGCGCCGTATTCGACGCGCGCGAGGAACGGCGCGCCGGTCGCGATGCCGGTGAGCTGGGCCGAGCTGGAGAAGCTGGAGTCCGCCAATGCGTTCGGCACCGACGAGGCACTGCGCCGTCTCGCCCGCCCCGACCCCTGGTCGGCCTACGGGGACATCCGCCAGTCGATTACGAAGAAGCTGCAGGACGCCGTGTCATGAGCGTGCAGGGCGGCCGGCTTGGCGCCGGCCAGGCGTTCGATCACTTGCGATGCCAGTGATCGTCGTCGCCTTTCTCGTATTCCCGTTTCACCGCGGCCCAGGCCACCTTGTGCGACGTTTCCTCGCGGGACGCGTCGCCCCGGCGCTCCTCCGGGTCCTCGTACTGGTCCCAGGCGCTGTTGTACGCCTCGCGATAGATCTCCTGCGCGTGTTTCGGCAGGTTGTCTTTCACGCTGTCCGGGAGCTCGGCATTGCTGTGGTACGGCATCAGTCTCTCCTTGCTGCTCGCTGGCACAGGCGATCAATGAGCATGCAAGGGTCGTTCCATGCGCCGCGCAAGCCGCCGGTCATCCTCCCGGCGAGTCGCTCTTCGGCTTCCCGCGGTGCGATTTGCGCTCCAGGAACAGGTAACGAACGACCCGCAGCAGGACCAGCGTCAGCAGCGTGATGAGCACGGCAAGGATAATCTGCCGCAGGGCAACCGAGATGCCGATGGCGGCGACGAGCAGGAGCGACGCCGCGGTGGTCAGGCCTTCGACGTGCTCATCGGCGCCGCGGTGGCGAAAGATCGTGCCGGCTCCGAGGAACGCCGTGCCGGTAACCACCGCCTCGACGATGCGGATCGGGTCGGCCCGCAGCACGCCCGCCGGCGAATCAGCCACGAAATGCGTGAGGAGAATATCGCCCAGCCCGACCAGCAGGCAGGCTGCCGCCGCGAGAATGGCATGCGTCCGCAATCCCGCCGGCCTGTCGGCCAGCTCGCGCTCGGTACCCACCAGCGCGCCGAGCACGGTGGCGATGGCCACGCTCGCGACGATCTGCAGTTGCTGCTGCCAGTTGTAATCGAGGATATCCACGGCACGTCCTTCTTGTTTGCATTATCGACCGGGCACGTCATGCATATTACATGCCGGCGATTCCCCGGTCCGCGGCGTTGCTGTAAGGCTCACACGGTTTTCCACCCTCCCCGGTTTACCCCGCGGCTGCCGCACGATTGCACGAGACCGGTATCAAACTTGCATAGGGCCTTTGAAAAGCGGGCATCGATCGCCCGAACGGGAGGCCGCATAGAGGCGCCACGCTCCATTACCGCTACCGGGCGGTTCAGCCTGTTCGCCGGCGCCACCGTGCTGCTGGCCGCCTGGTTCACGCCGCTGCCGCAGCTCGCCGCTTCCGGGTTCACGAGCGATACGCTCGTGCGGGTCGCGGTGCTGGCACTGGCGGCGCCGCTCGTGGCGGCGCCGCTCGCCGCCTCACCCCGCCTGATGGCGCGCCTGCCGCGCTCCCGGGTCTCGCCCATGCCGGTCGCGATGATCGCGCTCGGCGTCGTGTGGCTGTGGCACCTGCCAATCCTGCACGGGCTGGCGCGGCTGTCCCCCTGGGTGTGGGCCGCCGAGCAAGTCTCGCTGCTGGTCGTCGCCCTGCTGCTATGGATCACGGCGCTGCGGCCCCCCGTGTCGCCGGAGGCGGGTATGAGCGCCGGCATACTCGCGCTCCTGCTGACGGCGATGCACATGGTGCTCCTCGGCCTGCTGCTGATGCTGGCGCCGCTGCCGCTGTACGACAACGGCTACGCGATACAGAGTCTCAGCGACGTATACGCCGCGCTCGCCGGACAGCGTGTCGGGGGACTGCTCATGCTGCTGGTCGGCGGGCTGGCCCACCTCGCCGGGGGCCTGTACCTCGGCGTCCGGCGCCTCCGGCCGCGACGGGGCAATAGCGCAACGGCAGCGCTCATGCGGTCGGCTGACGGTCGGTGAACCCGGCAGCTACGCGCTGCAACGTTCCGCGCGAGCCAACGCTCGCCGAACGGCGCGTAGGAGCGCGCATCGCGCGCGATGCTACGGCGTGCGAACACTCTCGTGGTGGCGAGTTCCGCGCGCCGGGGCATCGCGCGCAATGCGCGCTCCTACGGGCGCTAGATCGTGGTCGTCGAGGACTCCGCCACTTCCAGGGCGCGGATCACGCCGCAGCCGACCCGCGCGCCGGCGTTGCCCGAGGGCTGCGACACCAGGTCGTCCGGATCGGCGTGGACGATGAAGGCCTTGCCGATGATCGAATCCGGGCCGCTCATGCGGAGTTCCGGATCCGTGAGGTTGACCTGGGCTTCGCCGCTCTCACCGGCGGTGATGTTGCCGAAGTCGCCGTGGTGATGCTGCTCCGGCGGATCGTCGGGCGCGCCGTGCGGATCGTTGCCCGGCTCGAAGTGCCCGCCTGCCGATGTCGCGTCCGGGGCACTGCAGTCGCCGTGCTCGTGGATATGGAAGCCGTGCTCGCCGGGCTCGAGGCCGGTGACGGTGCCCTGGATGCTGACGCCCTCGTCGGTACGCGTAATCTTGATGAGGCCGCCCGTGGTGTGCCCCTCGGTGGGCAGGATCTCGGCCTCGGCATATTCCGTCGGCGGCGTCGAACCCTCGCCGGCGGACTGGGCAGCGCCAGTCGACTCCGACGCGCCCGGCGTGGTGGCACCCTCGCCGGGCCCTTGCGCGGCGCTGGCCGGCGAATCGACGGCAGCCCGGTCCGTGGGCGCGTCCTCCCCGGGGGGCTGGCAGGCGGCCAGGGCGAGGCAAAAAGCGGGTACGGCAAATAGCAGCGGTTTCATGGCGTTCTCTCTGGTGCGGGTGAGAATCTTCCGGACTTCGGAGCATTTTACAATAAATGCCGCCACTATCATGCTCCCGACGGTCGGCAAAGACCACCCGGCGCCTCCGACGGTCACCGACCGGCGGCAAAGGCCTTCTCTCTCCCCGGCAAAGGGTTATGTCGCCGGCGCGACCTCCGGCAATGTGGAGGCGCCTGCAGGTGGCGGCGCCTGCGGCTGCAGGCGCCTTCGGTTCAGTGCGTGGCGGGCGGGCTCTGCTGCTCGTCCCGGCTCGCCGACGCCTGCTGGCGCTCCCGCGCTTCGCCCCCGGGCGCGCCGCGCTGCACCTCGATGCGACGCCTGGACTCCTGCTGGCTCGCCTCCTCCCGCGGGATCGAGACGGTCAGCACACCGTCGCTGAAGTGCGCCTCGATGTTGTCCCGCAGGGCATCCTCCGGCAGCCGGAACGTCCGCTGGAAGCTGCCGTAGATCCGCTCCGAGTGCCGGTTCTCGCCTTCGCCGCGGGTTTCCTTGCGCTCCTTGGTGCCGGAGATGACCAGCAGCTCGTCGGTGCACTCGACGTTGACGTCGTCGCCCGTGACGCCGGGCAGCTCGACGCTGATCTCGTAGCGATCGTCCTGCTGCTCCACCTCGACCACCGGGTTGAAGGCCAGGCCCAGGCGGTTTTCCCCGGCGCCTTCTTCGAAGCCACGGAAGGCGTCGCTGAACAGGCGGTTCATCTGCTGGTGCAGTCGCGCCATCGGCCACATGAAGCCGAGGTCGTCGTCGTAGCGGCCGGTGAGCGGCATCAGGCGCGACGGGGTGTAACGGGTAATGCGTGCCATGTCGGGTCCTCCGCGGTTGGTGTAGGGGGTTGGGAATCTCCGAGTCAAGCAAGGTTCGCGCCAAGGGGCGCAGGCGGCTCCCGTGTATCGAACGCGGAGCTTGGTGCCGTGGTGCTGAGTGTGGTGGCAGTCCGTGGCTGGCTGTGTGGCAGGTCAATGAGGCTCGTGGCACTTGCGGGTAGGCGCCGGGGTTGGCGGAGCCGCGACCGGGGGGAGGGGGCCTTCGGCGCCGGCCACTAGCATGTCCCTGTGGGCCTGCCGGCTCGGCATCCATGCCTCGCAGGCCGCCGAAGACCCCCTCCCCCCGGTCGCGGCTCCGCTCCTGCCGTGGGTGGGTGGCGTGGGTGCAGGGTTAGCACGGGGCAGGATTTACACGCTGTGCGGAAATTCTGCGCGTGGTGGGGGCTGGTCGGCTTCGTGGAGGACTTTCAGGAAGCGGTCGCCGTAGCGTTCCAGCTTGGCGTGGCCGACGCCGTTGAGCTCCAGCAGCGAGGCGGCGTCGGTCGGGCGGCGTTCGATCATCTGCAGCAGGGTGGAGTCGTGGAAGATGACGTAGGGCGGGACGTTGTGGGCGGCGGCGAGCTCCTGGCGGCAGGCGCGCAGGGCCTCCCACAGCGCACGGTCCTGCTCGGGCACGGCAGACAGGGTGGTGCGCGCTTTCTTCGTGCGCGGCGCCGCCCGGGTCGGCGGTTCCTCGCGCAGGCGGATCGGGACTTCGCCGCGCAGGACGCCGCGGCTGGACGGCGTCAGCACCAGCGCGCCGTAGCGTTCCGGGTCGACACGCAGGTAGCCCTGCACGACGAGCTGGCGAATCGCGGAGCGCCAGCCCCCGGCGTCAAGCTCGGTGCCGATGCCGAATACCGACAGCCGGTCGTGACCGTTCTGCAGGACCTTGTCGGTGCCCTTCCCCAGCAGGACGTCGACCACGTGCGCCGCGCCGAAGCGCTGGCCGCTGCGGTAGACCGCCGACAGCAGCTTTTGCGCCGGCTCGGTGCCGTCCCGCGTCCGCGGCGGATCGAGGCAGGTATCGCAGTTGCCGCATGGGGCGCGGCCGGGCGCCTCTCCGAAGTATTCGAGCAGCGGGCCGCGCCGGCAGGACGCGGTCTCACACCAGCCGAGCAGCGCGTCGAGCTTCTGGCGCTCATGCCGCTTGTACTGCTCATCGGCGCCGGATTCATCGACGATCTGGCGCAGGCGCACGACGTCCTGCAGGCCGTAGATCATCCAGGCGTCCGCCGGCCGGCCGTCCCTTCCGGCGCGGCCGGTCTCCTGGTAATACGACTCGAGGCTCTTCGGCAGGTCGAGGTGCGCGACGAAGCGTACGTCCGGCTTGTCGATACCCATGCCGAAGGCGATCGTGGCCACCACGATGAGCGGCTCGTCGCCGAGGAAGCGGCGCTGGTTCTCCGCCCGCGTTTCCGCGGACAGCCCGGCGTGGTAGGGCCGTGCCCTGAAGCCTTCCGCGTTCAGCCACTCGACCGTCGCCTCGACCTTCTTGCGGGTAAGGCAATAGACGATCCCGGCCTGCTGTTCGCGCCCGGCGAGGAAGTGCCGCAGCTGGCGGCGGCCGTCGGTCTTCGGCTGCACCGCGTAGCGAATGTTCGGCCGGTCGAAGCTGCTGACGAGGACCTGCGGGTCAGAGAGCGCGAGACGCTCGACGATCTCGCGGCGCGTCAGCGGGGTGGCCGTGGCGGTCAGCGCCATGCGCGGCACGCCGGGGAAAAGCTCGGCGAGCCGGTCCAGTGCCAGGTAGTCCTGGCGGAAATCGTGACCCCACTGCGAGACGCAGTGCGCTTCATCGATGGCGATGATCGACAGCCCCACGGACTTGAGCAGCGCCTGGGTCGCGGGCTGCACGACGCGCTCGGGCGCCGCGTAGAGGAGCTTGATTTCCCCCGCGCGCAGCCGCGCCACGATCGCGCGCTGCTCGTCCGGCGCGAGCGTCGAGTTGAGGAAAGCCGCCTCGATCCCGAGCTCGTGCAGGGCGCCGACCTGGTCCTGCATCAGGGAGATCAGCGGCGAGATCACGAGCGCCGTGCCGTCCCGCAGGAGGGCCGGGACCTGGTAGCACAGCGACTTGCCGCCGCCCGTCGGCATCAGCACCAGCGTATCCCGCCCCCCGAGCGCCGCGCGGATCGCCTCCTCCTGGTTGTCCCGGAAAGCATTGAAGCCGAAGACGTCGCGCAGCACCCGCCGCGGGTCGCCTGCGCTGTCGGCTGCTGCCTCGCCTGTCCCGTCCATGAATGTCCCTGATGCCCTGCTGCCCCCGCGCATCATACGGGTTTACGTTATCATTCGCGGCTTCGCCCCAGGAGGTTCAAATGCGCGAGATGCTGCAGTTTTACATCGGCGGTGAGTGGGTGGACCCGGTGCGCCCGAACCCGCACGAGGTCATCAACCCGGCGACCGAGGAGGTCGCGGGACGCATCAGCCTGGGCGGCAAGGAAGACGTCGACCGCGCCGTCGCGGCGGCAAACCGCGCCGCGGACGAGTACGCGCAGACGACGCCCGCCGAGCGCATCGAGCTGCTGGAGGCCATCCTCGAGGTGTTCGCGCGCCGCCACGACGAGGTCGCCCGGGCGATCATGGACGAGATGGGCGCGCCCTGGAAGCTCGCCCGCAACGCCCAGGCGGCCAGCGGGCCGCAGCACCTGAAGGCCGCCGTCGAGGTGCTCAAGACCTACGATTTCGAGGAAACGATCGGCACGACGCGCGTCTTCAGGGAGCCGATCGGGCCCTGCGCCCTCATCACGCCGTGGAACTGGCCGATGAACCAGGTGGCGGTCAAGGTCGCCCCGGCGCTGGCCGCCGGCTGCACCATGGTGCTGAAGCCAAGCGAGCTGGCGCCTTTCGACGCGATGATCTTCGCCGAGATCCTGCACGAAGCCGGCGTGCCGGCGGGCGTGTTCAACCTCGTGAACGGCGACGGCGCCACCGTCGGCGCCGCGCTGGCCTCGCATCCGGACGTCGCGATGGTGTCCTTCACCGGTTCCACCCGCGCCGGAATCGCCGTGGCGCAGAACGCCGCGCCCAGCGTCAAGCGCGTGGCGCAGGAACTCGGCGGCAAATCGGCGAACATCATCCTGCGCGACGCCGATTTCGAGCGCGCGGTGGCCCGCGGCACGAGCGCCTGTTTCGACAACGCCGGGCAGTCCTGCAACGCGCCGACGCGCATGCTGGTGCCGCGGGAACGGCTCGAGGAAGCCGCGGCGATCGCGGCAAAGCGGGCCGCCTCGACCGTGCCGGGCGATCCCGCCGACGAGGGCACGCGGATGGGTCCGGTGGTATCGGAGGCCCAGTGGAACCGCGTGCAGCAGTTCATCCAGAAGGGCATCGATGAGGGCGCAACGCTGGTGGCGGGCGGCCCGGGGCGGCCGGAGGGGCTGGACAAAGGCTGGTTCGTGCAGCCGACGGTGTTCGCCGGCGTCACCAACGACATGACCATCGCGCGCGAGGAGATCTTCGGGCCGGTGCTTGCCATCATTCCTTACGACGACGAGGACGAGGCGGTGCGGATTGCGAACGACACGCCCTACGGGCTGTCCGGGTTCGTATCGTCGCAGGACGTCGAGCACGCGCGCCGGATCGCATCCAGGCTCCGGACCGGCATGGTGCACATCAACGGCGCGCCGCTCGATGCGCTGGCGCCGTTCGGCGGCTACAAGCAGTCGGGCAACGGCCGCGAATGGGGAGCGCACGGCATGGAGGAGTTCCTCGAGGTGAAATCGGTCTACGGTTACGACGCGGCCAGCACATGAGAACCGCAACGCCAGCACTCCTTGCCGTGGTCGCCGCCGGACTCCTGGTGGCGGGCTGCACCGAGACGGCGCGCGAAGAAGCCACCGGCAAGGGCAGCATCCGGGGAATCCACGCGATGGCCACCGCGCCGGAGGTGAACTTCCTCATCGAAGAGCGCTCCATCTCCTCGCTCACCTACCGGGCTGCCACGGGCGCGCAGCGATTCGACGACCTGACCTACAACTTCAATTTCGATACCCGGCTGCCGGGCGACGCACAGGCCCGCCGCCTGGCAACGGTCTCGGCCGATATCCAGCCGAATACGGAATACGTGTTCGCGCTCACCGGCACCGTGGCCGCGGCCTCGATCGTGGTGTGGGAGACGCCCGAGCGCACGTTCGACGAGAGCGACACGGTTTTCGAAGCATCCGCCGGGCACCTGGCGGCCGGCCGCGGCGACCTCGACGTGTACCTCGCGGCGCCCGGCACCGCGCCCGCCGCCGGGCAGGCCCGCGGTACGCTCGCGTTCGGCGAGATCCTGCCGCCGTTCGAGCTGGAAAGCGGCAGCTGGGTGCTCTCCGTCACCTCGGCGGGCAATCCCGGCGACGTCCTGTTCCGCTCGGGTACGCAGTCGATCGATGAAAGAACCCGGCTGCTGTTCACGATCCAGGACGCGGATCCGTCGCTCACCAACGACCTCAACGTCCTGAGGGTGACGCGCGGCGGCGCGGCATCGCGGCTGGCCGACAGCCGGTTCCGGCCGACGCGCCGTTTCTTCCATGCCGCGTTCGGCACGGCGGGCCTGGACGTGGTCGTCGACGATAACTTCGGCGCGCCGGTGGTCTCCGGCCTCACCTTCGGCCAGGTGTCAGCCGACGTGGCAGTGCCGGCGGGCGAGTCCGGCTACAGCCTGACCCAGGCCGGCAACCCCGGCGCCATCCTGCACGAGGAGGAGGACACGACCGCCGCCAACACGCGTTCGACCACGTTCATCGCCGGTGCGCCCGGCGATCTCGAGATCGTCACCTTCGTCGACAACCGGCGGCCGATCCCGGGCATCGCCAAGGTCCGGATCGCGCTCCTGTCGGCAAATGTCGAGGAAGCGGATATTTACCTGCTCGAGAGCGGCACCGATATCGCCGACGCGGCGCCCGGCTTTTCGCGCGTCGCCAGCCTCGCCTCCACCGGCTACGTGCAGCTCGCCCCGGGCCGCTACGACCTTACCGTCACTGCCGCGGGCAAGAAGACCGTTGCCGCCGGCCCGCTCACCCTGGACCTCGCCGGCGGCGACATCGAAGACCTGGCCGTCATCGACACCGCCGACCCGAACCTCCTCGACATCGTGGAGGCCGGATCGCCGTAAGCCCCGCTCCAGGGTATTGCAGGTTCAACCGGTCAGCCGGGTCCGGCCGTCGGGCTTGGCGTTGTACATGGCCTGGTCGGCGACGCTGACCAGCGGCCACAGCTCGTGGCCGTGCTGGGGTATCAGTGCCATGCCGATGCTCGCGGTGCATTCGATTTCCTGGCCCTGGATGATGTAGGGCTCGCAGGCGGTTTCGACCAGCCGTCCCGCCACGTGCCTCGCGTCCTCGACGGACACGTTGGGCAGCACGATCGCGAACTCGTCGCCGCCGAGGCGGGCGAGCACGTCTTCCGGGCGCAGGCAGAACTCGAGACGGTGCCCGAATGCTTTCAGCAGGGCGTCGCCTGCGGGATGGCCGAAGCGGTCGTTGATGGCCTTGAACTGGTCGAGGTCGAGGTACAGCACCGCGCCGGTCTTGCTGTTCGCGAGCCGCTCCGCGGCTTCGTTTTCGAAACCGCGGCGGTTCAGCACGCCGGTCAGCGGATCGCGCAGTGAGTCCGCCAGGATGCGGTTCTCGTTCTGCTTGCGCTGCGTGATGTCGATCAGCGTCACGGAGAAATCCTGCCCCACCGGCTCACCCACGATGCGCAGCCAGGTTTCACCCTCATCGGTCTCCACGGCCGTCTCGAAGCTGATGGGCGCGCCGCTGTCCGGACCGCTGAACCGCTCGAGGAGCCGGTCAGGCTCGAGCAGCGCGATCTTCCCGACCGGCATGCCGACGAGCGTGCCGGTGCCGAGGAAGCGCTCCGCGGCGCCGTTCGCGAAAATGCAGCGGAACTTGCGCTTTTGGTCCGACTCGTCGCGGGCGAAACGCAGGATGCCGTTGGAGGAGTTCTCGATGAGCGAGCGGATCAGGTGCTCACTGTCGGCCAGCGCGCGAAGCGCTTCCCGGCGTTCCGTGACGTCGCGGCAGGCAACGACGGTACCCTGCTCCTGCCCGGACGGCCCTATCATCGGCGTGCAGGTGATCTCGAAATAGCGATTGGCCCGCATCCGCACCGTTTGCGCCACGTCCTTCGCCTGGTTCGGGTCGGCCAGCACGGCCTTGAACTCGGGAGTGTTCAGCTGGAGCTTCGTGCCGACGAGGTTGCGCTCCCGCGCCTCCAGCATTTTTTCCGCCTGGTTGTTGACGCTGACGATGTACCCCGCGCGGTCCAGCACGATCACCGGGTCGCGCAGGTGGTCGAACATCGTCTGGTAGGCGAGCGGGCTGAATTCGTGCACCCGCAGCGCCGAGGTCGCCCACCAGTAGAAGGGCATTGCGAGGGCCACCGATGTCGACGTGATCGGGAAGCCGGGCGGTCCGATGCCGAAAACACGGTCTGCAATGCTCACGGCGAACGGGAACGACGCGCAGCCGAGCAGGAACAGGACGTTACGCCGGTGGGCGCGGGTAATCGTCTGCACGCGCCCGGCGAGCGCGATGAACGCGTAACCGGATACGAGGTGCACGAACGGCAGGAAGACGCTGCTGAACCAGCGCGTTTCATCGCCGGGCTCCCCGAGCATGCCCCCGGCGCCGGGCGAGAACGTCCACAGCATGTGGTGCAGGGAATTGGTCATGGCCAGGAGCGTCGTCGCCGCCGGGACCACGCACAGGGCGGCGACGAGCAGGGGGTGCGGGCGGCCGACGGCGTAGTACCGGTATATGAGGTAAAACACGACCGGCAGGAAGCCGCCGCCGAAGTAGGTGAGCACCCGGCCCAGGCTGAAAACCCGGGGATCGGTAGCGCCGAAGGACAGTGCAGCGCCGGCGACGATAGCGCCGTTCAGGAAGAGGTAATAGCTGATCCAGTTCGCGTCCTCCCGCGGCGCCGCGCGGAAGACGCGGACTGCCAGCCACACGTACAGTGTCGCCACCAGTCCAAAAACAGTTGGCAGAATGAGCACGAGCCCTTCGATCAACGCAGCCCCCTCGTACCGCGCACAGCGAACCACGAGGATGCTATACGAGAGGCGGTGCGGTGTACTGCGACCTGTGCCGCATTACGTCAATTTGCGACGGAGTTAACTACACGCCTGCGGCAGTATCCGCGATCAGGAGGTCGACGACGGCCTTCAGGCTTTCCTCGTGATCGGCACCGTTTGCCCGCGCCTCGGCGTAGGCCGCGAGCTGGCGGTGCGCGCTGGTGCCCCGCTCCAGGATATTCCTGAGCGACGCGACTTCCGCCGTGCAGCCGAGCGCTTCCGCATCTTCGGCCGTGAGCCCGAGGAGTTGCTCGAGCAGTTCCCGGAACGGCACGACCCGCCCGAGCGCCATGTCGATCAGCCCCTCGTCGAAGCTGTAGCGCATGGCACGCCAGCGATTCTCGCGAATCAGCATCGAGGTGTAGATCCGCCACCGCTGGTTCGCCACCCGCAGCCGGTACAGCATGCGTATGATCGAGACGAGCAGGCTCGACAGCGCAATCGCATCCTCGAGGCGCGTGCAGGCGTCCATGATGCGGGTTTCGAGCGTCGGGAAACGCCCGCTCGGGCGCAGGTCCCACCAGATCCTGGTGGTGTCCTCGATCAGGCCCGCGTTGATCAGCACGTCCACGTGCCGCTGGTACTCGGCGAAGCTCTGGAAGCGTTCGGGAATCCCCGTGCGCGGCAGCGCGTCGAAGACGGTGAGGCGGTAGCTCTTCAGCCCCGTGTCCCGCCCGTCCCAGAATGGCGACGAGCACGACAGGGCCAGCAGGTGCGGCAGGAAATAGGAAAGCTGGTTCATCAGGTCGATGCGCAGCTCCTCGTCGCTGATGCCGACGTGCACGTGCATACCGCAGATCACGAGACGCCGCGCCGCCGCCTGCATTTCGGCGGTGAGGGAATCGTAGCGTTCCTTCTGCGTCTGCTTCTGCTCCGACCAGCGGCTGAAGGGATGCGTCGAGGCGGCGATCGGCGCCAGCCCGTGGCGCGCCGCCACATCGATGATCCCGCGCCGCAGCCGTGCGAGGTCGTCGCGCGCTTCCTGCACGCTGTGGCAGACCCGCGTCCCGACCTCGATCTGGGAGCGAAGCAGCTCCGAGGTCACCTGTCCGCCGATGCGCTCCTCGCATTCACCGATGAGCGACTGCGGCGGATCGACGATCAGCGCGCGTGTCTCGAGATCGACGAGCAGGTATTCCTCCTCGACGCCGACGGTGAATTCCGGTTCGACGGGATTCACGCGCTCAGCCCCGCTGCCCTTCTCCGCCCGTCGGCGTGAAAACCGCCGCCGGCAACCCGGCAATGATCCGGTGCAGGCTGGCCGCGATCCGTGCCACGCCTTCCGGGTGATCGATGAGATCCTGGCGTACCTCGATGCCCGCGTGCGGCAACCCGGCGGCTTCGGCGTGGTGGTCGATGGTGAAGTCCTGCGGTGCCTTCCCGGAGTACGGCTCGTTATCGCCGACGACGAAGCCGTCGGACCGAAGGCCCTCCATCAGGGCATCGGGTATTCGCCTGTCGGCATCCCACAGGATGCCGAGCTCCCACGGCCGCGAGATGCCGTTCAGCACCGGCGTAAAGCTGTGGATGGCGATGATCGCCGGCGTGCCGACCGCCGCGGCAAGCCGGCCGACCTGCTCGCGGATGCCCTCGTGGTACGGCCAATACAGCGCAGCGGCGCGCGCTTCGCGCTCGGCCGGCGACAGCTTGCGGTTGCCGGGAATGACGACGCCGTCGCCGAACTCGAGGAACGCGTCCGAATCGAGCAGGTCCCGGTTCAGGTCGACGACGAGCCGCGAGTAGCCGGCGAGCACCGCGGTCGCCCCGAGCGAATCGGCGAGCTGCCGCGCCAGGTCGCCCGCGCCGATGTCCAGCGCCAGGTGGCTGCGCCGCGCCGCCGGATCGAGCCCGAGATCGCCGACCGCTCGCGGGAGGCGTCGGCTCGCGTGATCGCACACGAGCAGCACCGGCTCCGTGGACCCGGCGTTCAGCACCGTAAACGGCGCCGGCTCGTCGGCCGCCAGCAGCGGTCCGGTGGCGATCGTTGGGTTGTCGTCGTCGCGCGCCATGCGCCCAAGTATAGGGCGTCGGACCACACCTTTGGGGGTCGGACCTCTTCAAGATTCTGAAAACACTGCAAATTGCAGGCGTTTTGCCGCCGGCAGGCTCTCTGATCGGCGAGCTTCGGGTTCGAAAACGCCCCTTCAGCTCGGCTTTCGCGGGTGAAATTAGCGGATCAGGGCCAGGTTGCCCGTGCTTTTGAGAGCTTTTCCCGTGCTTTTCAGCGGGATAGCTTCGCCCGATCCCCGAAAGGTCTGGACGGAGGTGGGGCGGGCGACGAAGTAGCCCTGGGCGTAGGCGACGCCGAGCCTCGCCAGCTTGTCGAGGACCTGCTTGGTTTCGACGCGCTCGGCGATGGTCTGGATGCCCATGGCGCGGCCGACTTCGTTGATGGCGCGGACCATGCTCTCGTCGACGGGATCGTCGGCGACGTTCCGGATGAACTGGCCGTCGATCTTCAGGTAGTCCACCGGCAGGTTCTTCAGGTAAGTGAACGACGACAGTCCGCTGCCGAAATCGTCGAGTGAGAACTTGCAGCCCAGCTTCTTCAGTGCCTGCATGAAGTGGATGACCCGCGACAGGTTCGAGATCGCGGCGGTCTCCGTGATCTCGAAGCAGATCGCGCCCTTCGGAAGCTGCTGCTTGCGCAGCTCGTCGACGACGAATTCCAGGAAGCGGTCCTCGCTCAGCGACGTGCCGGACAGGTTGATCGCGAGCGTAAAGCGGGCTTCGCTGCCCGCCGGGCCGCGATCGGCGAGTCGCGACAACGCCTCGCGAATCACCCAGCGGTCCAGCACGGACATCAGGTTGTAGCGTTCGGCGGCCGGGATGAACTGGTCGGGGCTGACGAGCTCGCCGTCCTCGCCGCGCATCCGGAGCAGCAGCTCGTAATGCCCGCGGCCGGTGTCGCGATTGCTGCCGATGCCGATGATGGGCTGGAAAAAGAGCTCGAGCCGGTTCTCCTCCACCGCGCTCGTGATCCGCGACACCCACTTCATCTCCTCGTGCCGAACCGACGCGTCGCTGTGCTGGTACAGGTGTACCTGGTTGCGGCCCATGTCCTTGGCGGAGTAGCAGGCAACGTCCGCCGAGCTCATGAGGCTCGCGACGCTCGGGCTCTCGTTGTCGATCATCACGACGCCGATCGAGCAGCGCACGCTCGTGAACGCGTCCTGCCAGGTGAAGCGATGCGCTTCGACCGCGTTGCGGATCGATTCCGCAACGGCGATCGCCCGTTCCTCGCTGCAGCGCTCGAGCAGGATGCCGAACTCGTCGCCGCCGAGGCGCGCGACCACATCCGTCGAGCGGATGTTCGACTGTGCCAGCTCGGAAATCTGCCGCAGCAGCTCGTCACCGGCGGTGTGGCCGAAGGTGTCGTTCACCACCTTGAACTGGTCGAGATCGAGATACAGCAGCGCATGCTGCAGCCCTTTGCGATGCGCACCGTCGAGCGCCGTCACGAGCCGGTTCTCGAACTCGCGCCGGTTGATGAGCCCGGTGAGCGAATCGTGCGAGGCCTGGTAGGTGAGCTGGCGGAACAGGCGTGACTCCTTGCTCACGTCGTGGAACACCATAACGGCGCCGATGATGTGACCGATGCGATCGCGGATGGGCGCCGCCGAATCCTGGATCGGCACCTCGTGTCCCTTCTGGTTGATCAGCACCGAGTTGTCGGCCAGCGCGATCACGCGGCCCTCGCGCAGGCAGCGCAGCACCGGGTTTTCGACCGGCGCACGCGTGTGCTCGTTGATGATCATCATGATCTCGTGGATCGGCTTGCCGCGCGCGTTGCGAATCTCGAGCCCGGTGAGGTCCTGGGCCACGGGATTGATGTAATCGACGCAGCCGTCCGCATCCGTCGTAATGACGCCGTCCCCGATCGACTGCAGCGTCACCTGCGCCCGCTCCTTCTCCTCGAACACGCGCGTCTCGGCGATCTTGCGTTCCGTGATGTCGGTGAGCGTGCCTTCGTGCGCCACCACGTTGCCGTGCTCGTCGTAGACCGCGCGCGCGTTCTCCAGCACCACGATCTCTGCGCCGTCCTTGCGGCGCAGCCGGTATTCGAAATTGCGCACGAATCCCTGCGCTTCCAGGCGGGCCCAGACGCGCTCACGATCGATCGGGTTCACGTACAGGTTGGGCGTGCGGCCGATGGCGCTCAGCTCCTCGGGGCTTTCGTACCCCAGCATCTCGGCGAGCGCCGGGTTCACGGTAATGATCTCGCCGTCGCGCGAGGTGATGTAGACGCCGTCGACGACGTTCTCGAACAGGCCGCGATAACGCGCTTCGCTCTTGCGCAGCTTGTCCTCGTCGAGCTGTCGCTTGATGGCAATGCCGGCGAGCCGCGCCATGCGCCCCAGCCGGTCGAGCTCATCGGTGTTCGGGCGCCGCGGCTGGTCCAGCCATACGTCGAGCGTACCGATCACGCGTTCCGCGGCCCCGAAGACGGGGAAGGACCAGACCGACGCGATGCCCTGCTCCGCCGCCGCCGCGTGCAGCGCCGCTGAAGCCGCGTCCTCCGCCAGCGACTTCACGATCTTCTCCCGGGAGGCAAATGCCGCCGCACCGCAGGCCAGGCTCGTTTTCGCGACAGCGACCGACTTGAGGAGAGCGTGGAAGCTCTCCGGCAAGGCCGGCGCCTGCAGCACGCTCAGCGTGTCGCGGCCGGCGTCCACGCCCATCACCGCGGCGCGCATGCCGTCACCGATCTTCTCCACGCAGCGGCAGATCGAACGCAGGGTGCGATCGAACGGCGCGCTGGAGGCGATCATCTCGAGGATCTTGTTTTGCGCGAACGCCAGCTCGTCGTTGCGCTTGCGCTCGGTGATGTCGGTGATGCTCACCCGGATGAGCTTGCGCTCGCGCGCCGGCAGCAGGCTGAAGCGCACCTCGCAGGGAAACTCGCGGCCGTTCGAATCCATGTGCAGCCACTCGAACGTCGGGTGCTCGCCGTTCAGCGTCTTGTCGATGAGTCCGCGCTTGATACCGAATGACGGCTGCCCGTCCGGCTGCATCTTCGGGCTGAGCGCCTGCGGCCCGACGTTCAGCAGGCGCGCGCGGGAGAGATTGAACAGCTCGCAGGCGTTCTGGTTCGCGTCGCAGAAGCGGTTGGTATCGACGTCCATCACGACGATCGCTTCGGGCGCGTTCTCGACGAGCGCGCGGTAGCGCTCCTCGCTTTCCTTCAGCGCCTTCTCCGATTCGCGGCGCCCGGTCACGTCGCGCAGGCTGATGACGAATACCTGGCTGCCGGCCGCGTGCAGCGAGCTCGCATGGATTTCGGCGATGAAGCGCTCACCGCTGGCCCGCGCCGCCTCGACTTCGCCGCCGCAGAAGTCGACCTGCGTATCGTCCACGTCGCTCATGAACGGCTGGAGGAACGCTTCCACCGACTGTCCTTCCGCCGCCGGCAGGATGCTCGTCAGCGGCGCCCCGATGAGCAGCTTCCGCGGCAGGCCGAAATAGCGCGAGCACACCTTGTTGCAGTTGCGGATCACGCCCTTCGCGCTGACCGAAAGCAGGGCTTCGGTCACGCTGTCGAAGATGGTCTCGATGGGGGTAGTGACGCTGAGCGCCTGGGTCGGGCTGAGCGCCTGCGTGGCGGTCACCCTCTTGTCATAATCCGCGCCGACGGCCTTCAACAGGCTCGTGAACTCCTGGTGGTACGCACCGGAACGTTCTATCGCGTCCTTGAGCCGCTGTCGGAGTTCTCGATCCATCAGTCCCTCAGGCCTCGCCTGGAGCACTCCGGGACAGCCTTGTCCCGGGAGCGGCGGGTGCGCTGCCTCCCGCCCGCGCCTCAGGCGCGTGAGACCGCCGCGCGACGCCTCCAGCGCCCCGGTCGATCTTCCGTGCTCCGCCGGCCGCCGCTCTCCCTGCGGCTCACCGGCTACGTGGCAGCGACGATAGACGGGTGCGCCCGCGCGGTCTGTGACCGAAATCCCGGATTGGAGAAAAAGTTGGGAAAAATTTCCCGTTACGCCGAAAACCGCGGCCGGCGGGGGCTAGCGGTTGTCGGCGGGCAGCGACATGACGGCCTCGCCGCCGGAATCCTCCTTCACCTCGCCCGCGGGCTCCGGGGTGCCGGGTGGGCCGCCGACCTGGATCGGGATTGCGACGGTCTTCAGCATCGCGCCCTCCGGCGTTTCCATCTCGGCCGTGACGTTGAGGTACAGGCGTCCTTCCCGCTGCGGGACGACGGTGACCTGCCGCGTCTCCGCCTGCCGCGGGCTGACGCGCAGCGCGACCTCGCGTTGCTGCTGTTCGGGAAAGCTCAGGCTGCCGCCGTCGAGCACGCGCCAGCTAAGCTTCACCGGCGCCTCGCCCCGGGCAGACGACACGGCGACGTCGATGTTCACCGGTTGCCCGACGAGCGGCACGCCGATGATGTCGTAGTCGATGGCGATCGGCGCGCCGGGCTTGCCGGGCGAGGTCCGCGGCTTTGCGGCCGGCCCGGCGGACGAGTCCGCGTCAACGGCAGCAGTCGCTCCGCTGCCCTCGTTTGCCTCCCCGCAGGCGGCGGTCAGGCCGAGAATCGCGAGCAGGCCGATGGCGGTCAACAGGTGTAGTGGCATGGGTAGTCCCTCCAATGCGGCTCCGCCGCTCAGTCGGCAGGAGCGACCGTGACGTCGAAACAGGTCCTCTCCGGGTAGTCGGCGTGGGTGTCCGGGTCCTGGTAGCGAAACTCCACCAGGGCCATGACGTATTCGCCGGCCACGAGCTCGTTCGGCGTGGTGAAGATTTCCTCGTTTGCGGCGGCGCTGAACCCCTGCAGCTCATCGTCCACCGTGCGATTCTGCGACACCCCGTTCAGCAGGATACGGATGTTCGGATCGCTCTGGTCGTGATCGTTGTCGGGGTCGTCCGGCGGCAGGTCGGTGTTGGTCGTGCGAATGGCGAAGGCGTAGCGCGCCGGGTTTTCGATGGTCATGCGCAGGAAGCGGTGCTGGGAAAGCTTGTTGCCGGTGCCCCCCTCGCGATCGTGCCGGCTGTGGCTGCAGACGTTCGTGGTCGACCCGTCGGGCACGACGGTCGTGTAGATCGGCAGCACGTCCGCGTCCGGCAGCAGGTTTCCGCTGCCGTCGTTCGTCTCGCCCTCGCCGAATGCCGTCATCCCGTCACCGCGGATGTCATGGGCCGCCAGCAGCCCGTCGATGAACGCGGCGTCCTGCGGATTCTCCGCCTTCAGGGCCGTAGCGAAGGAAAAGATGCTCGTAAACGCCGGGGTAGTCGCTTGCGCACCCGTCATTACCCGGAAGATCGGGCCGAACCCGATGCTGCCGGTGTCCACGCCGTCGATCGCGGTGTCCCAGAGGTCATAGATGAACTCCATCACCGAAATCTCGTTGAACCAGCCCGGGGTGCCGCCGCCGTGGTCCTCGATATTGATTCGAAAGCCCCTTGAGAGGGTCGTGTCGCAGTACACCGGGTTGTCCAGCGCCATGCCCGACAGTGCCGTCGCGAAGCCCTCGCCGAATGCCACCCGCATGTCGAGCAGGTCCCCGACGTTGTGAGGCCCGCCGACGCTGTCGGAGCGGGAAAAAGCGTCTTCGAAGTAGTGGCCCCACTCGTGGGCAACCACGTGGCTGTCGAACTCGTCCGCGTCGCTGCCGGAGGCGCCGAGCAGGAACAGGTGCTTGTTGCTGCTGTAGAAGGACGTGCCGATCTCGCCGAGGTCGATCTCGCCTTCGGCGGGCCGGTTGTTGATGCTCCAGAAAATATCCAGCGGCTCGAACGCGGCCGCAGGCTCCTCGGCCAGCACCAGGCGCATACCGGCATAGGCCGCATCGAGCACCGCGAACGGCGCCGCGGCGCGCGTGCCCGTGTAGCTGCCGGTGCTATCGTTCCACCCCGTTGCCGCCGTCACGTCGTGCACCAGGTCGGTCTCGCCGGCGTCGAACGGGGCCGTGTCCAGCACGTAAAGCGGCCGATCCTGCAGCGCCAGCGGCGTGCCGGTCGCGGTCTCGGTCGTGGTGTTGTCGCGCACCTGGACGTCCCAGCTCGGGCCGCCGGTACGCTGCAGCTCCGCGCGCACGCGCAGGTACACTGTCGTGCTCGGCTCGACGACGAGGGTGAACTCGCCCGAATCGCTCGTCACCCCGGCGTCCAGCACGGCGTCCGTCGACGCGTCCAGCGCCTGGACGGTCGCCTGCCGGATCGGGCGCCGCTCCAGCGCGCTGAAGTCGAGGCCCTGGCAGCCGGGTCCGGGCGGCGGAAACTCGTACACGGCGGTGCCCGAGATCGCGACCGGGCCTGACGGCGTCGCGCCGCCACCGCTGCCATTGCCGTCTCCCCCGCCCCCGCCGCCCCCGCCGCCCCCGCCGCAGGCCGCCAGCAGGCCCGCCATGACACCGGCGACCAGGAGACTACGAGTGCAATTTTGCGGGAACAACGTGGTGGTTTCCTTGGACACGACGGACAGCCTGCTGGTTTCGGTGGCACGATACCTTAGAATTCCGACCCGTTTGGTGCCCGTATAGCGAAAGGGTTGCCGCCGGCGGCGCGGAATTCCGCGGCGCCGGACGGGTTTCGACCTCAGTGTTGTTAAAATCGTTGCTTCGGGCAATACCAGGACCAGCCACAGGTGCTCAGCGTGGGAAAGAAAACCGTACTCGTAACCGGCGGTGCCGGGTATATCGGCAGCCATGTCGTGCGCCAGCTCGGCGAGGCCGGTGAGAAGGTCGTCACGCTCGACAATCTCTGCACCGGCTTTCGCGCGGCGGTTACGAGCGGCGAGCTCGTCGTCGGTGACACGGGCGATGCCGCGCTGCTCGAGCACCTGTTCGAAACCCGCGACATCGGCACCGTCATGCACTTCGCGGCTCACACCATCGTGCCGGAGTCCGTCGCGGACCCGCTCAAGTACTACGGCAACAACACGGCCAGCAGCCGCACCCTGCTCGAGGCCGCGGCCCGCCACGGGGTGCGCGAGATCGTGTTTTCCTCGACGGCCGCGGTCTACGGCATCCCGCCCGACGGCCGCGCCTCGGAGACGTCGCCCACGCAGCCGATCAATCCCTACGGCACCTCGAAGCTCATGACCGAGTGGATGCTGCGCGATCTCGCGGCGGCCGGCGGTCCGGCCTACGTCGCGCTGCGCTATTTCAACGTCGCCGGCTGCGACCCCGGCGGCCGCATCGGGCAGTCGACGCCGAAGGCGACGCTGCTCGTCAAGGTCGCCTGCGAGGCGGCGGTCGGCCGGCGCAGCCACGTCTCGGTGTTCGGCACCGATTACCCGACGCCCGACGGCACGGGGCTCCGCGACTACATCCACGTGGAAGACCTCGCGAGCGCGCACCTCGACGCCCTCGCCTACCTGCGCAACGGCGGCGAATCCCGCGTCCTGAACTGCGGCTACGGGCACGGCTACAGCGTGCGGGAAGTTCTCGCCGCGGTCGAGCGCGCGCACGGCGCGCCGCTGGAAATAATCGAAGGAGACCGCCGGCCCGGCGACCCGCCGGAGCTGGTCGCGGTGGCCGACAGGGTGCGCGACGTGCTCGGCTGGGAACCGCGCTACGACGACCTCGACACCATCGTGCGTACGAGCCTCGAGTGGGAAAGGCGCATCGCCGCCCGCGATCCCGACGCGTACTGGGCCGGCTGAGCGTGTAGGATAGACGCTGCCGCCTGGACCGGACCATCCATGAATGCGTTCCCGCCCTTGCCAGACCGTTGCCCGCATGAACGTCGCCGCGCCGTCGGCCGGGCCGAGTTGATGACATGAGACTGCCTCGCCCCCGCTCCCTCAACGGCCTGATCCTGGTGGGCTTCGGGCTGGTCGCCCTGCCGCTGCTGCTGGCGATCGTCTGGGCGCTGGTCAACCTGGACCGGCTGGCGGAACAAAGCGGCCAGCTCGTCGAAACCGGTGTCACCACGGCGGAGAACAACCGCCAGCTCGCGCAGCAGGTGGCGTCGCTGGAGCGCCTGGCGCGGCAGTACCTCCTGCTGCGCACCCCGGACAGCCTGGCCCTGCTGCGGCAGGACCTCGAATCCCTGGAGAACACGCTGGACTACATCGCCCCGACCGCCGAACGCGCGGACGCGCTGGCGCTCGCCGCGAGCATTCGCGCGAACGCCAGGCGCATCGTGAACGGGCTGCCGGCGGACAACGTGACCCCGGTGGACACCGAGCGGACCATTACCGAGTTCGCGGCGCTGCGGCGCGACGTGTCCAGTTTGAGCGGCACCCTGGCCTCGCACATCGAACAGCAGCTCGCCGACCTGCAGGCCAGCATCCGTCGCGCGCAGCAGATCTCGGCCTGGCAGACGGCCGCGCTGGTACCGGGAACCGTGCTGCTGGTGCTGTTTTTCACGCTGCTCGTGGCGCGCCCCATCCGGCAGATCGACAAAGCGATCAACCAGCTCGGCCAGAGCGGTTTTTCGCGCGCCATCCACGTGACGGGGCCGAGCGACCTCGAGCGGCTCGGTCGCCAGCTCGACTGGCTGCGCATCCGCTTGCTCGAGCTCGCGCAGGAAAAGAATCGCTTCCTGCGCCACATGTCGCACGAGCTGAAGACGCCGCTCGCCAACATTCGCGAAGGCACCGAGCTCCTGCTGGACGGCACCGTGGGTCCGCTCGACAAACCGCAGCGCGAGGTGACCGACATACTGCGCCTGAACGGGCTCAAGCTGCAGCAGCTGATCGAAAACCTGCTGAGCTTCAGCGCGTGGCAGACGAAGAGCGAGGTGCTGACGCTTTCGGAATACCCGCTGCGTGCGCAGGTACTGTCCGTCGCGAAAGCGCAGCGGCTGGCATTGAAAAGCGCGCAGGTGCACCTGCGCCTCGAGGTCGAGGATTTCACGGTCACGGCCGATCACGACAAAATGCGAACCGTTTTCGACAACCTGTTGTCCAATGCCCTCAAATTCACGCCGAGGGGCGGAATGATTACTGTCCGTGCAGCGCGCAACCCTGAGAACTTCGTCGTCGAGTTCGCCGACACCGGGCCCGGGATTCCGGAAGACGAGCGGCCGCGCATCTTCGAGGCCTTTTTCCAGGGGAAGCGGGAACAGGGCGGGCACATTGCCGGCACCGGCATCGGGCTGTCCGTGGTGCACGAATGCGTGCTGGCTCACGACGGCGCCATCGAGCTCATCGATTCGGAAGAGTTCTCCGGAGCGCATTTCCGCATCACGATCCCGCAGAAACGCGAAGCATCGGTCGAGAGGTTTGCCGCCAGTGCGTAGTACGCCCGGGAAAGGGCGCGGGTTCGCCATGGCGGCGGCGGCGCTCCTGGTGAGCACCGGCTGCGCTCCGATCAAGGACTGGCTCCAGGGCGAACCCGGCAGGGATGAGCGGCCCGCCCTGGTGGACAGCGACGCGCCCAACACCTACCTGCAGGAAATGTACGCACTGGCCAGCGGTGATCCCGCGACGCAGGCCGAGATTTACGCCAATGCGGCGGCCGCGGCCTCGCTGACGCCGGACACGATGTCGCGGCTGCGTTACGCGCTGGTGCTGGCAATGCCCCATCACGCCGGCAGCGATCCCGAGCGCGCCCAGGATATTCTGCGCGACCTGCTGGCGCAGCCGGAGCTCTTGACCCCCGTCGAAAAATCGCTGGCGGTCGTCAACCTGCAAAACGTCGAGGAGCGCCTGGTGCTCGGCGCCGAGGCGCGCCGCCTGCGGGCCGAGAATTCACGTGCCGAGCGCACCGAGGAGGCGGCTCTCGCCCAGCGCATTGCGGCAGTCGAAGCGGAAAACCGGACGCTGCGCCAGTCCCTGGCTGAAGCGGAACAAAAGCTCGAGGCAATCACCACGATCGAACGCTCGATTCGCGAACAAACGGACAACAACAACAGCAATCGGTAGAATCGGCATCCCTCCTTGCAAAGCGTGAAACGAGTTGGATGGCAACAAAACCTGCTGAAATGAAAGGCAAAATCCTGCTGGTCGACGACGACCCCGGTCTTTTGCGGCTGCTCAGTATCCGATTGCGCGCGGAAGGTTACGAGGTCGAGGCCGTGGAAAGCGCGGAGCTTGCGCTCGCGGTGCTGCACCGCTTTCGCCCGGACCTCGTCATTACCGACCTGCGCATGGACAAAATGGACGGCATCGGGCTGCTCAAAGAGCTGCAGCGCCGCTCGCCGGGCCTGCGCGTCCTGATCATCACTGCCCACGGCACGATTCCCGACGCGGTGGTCGCCACCCAGAGCGGCGCGTTCGGCTTCCTCACCAAGCCGATCGACAAGGACGAGCTCATGACCACGGTCGAGCGCGCCATGAAGGTCTCGGGCGTGCCGGCGGTGGACGACGACTGGGCCGCGGAGATCATCACGCGCAACCAGGGCATGAAGGAGATCCTGGCGCAGGCGCGGATGGTGGCGGGCTCGGACGCGCGCGTACTGCTGACGGGCGAATCCGGCACCGGCAAGGAGCTCTTGGCGCACGCCATTCACCGCGCCAGCCCGCGCCGCGACAAACCCTTCGTCGCAATCAACTGCAGCGCCATGGCGGAGAACCTGCTGGAATCCGAGCTTTTCGGCCACGAGAAAGGCGCCTTCACGGGCGCCACGCGCAGCCACAAGGGCCTGTTCCAGGCCGCAGAGGGCGGCACGCTGCTCCTGGATGAGATCGGCGACATGCCGATGCGACTGCAGGTGAAGCTCCTGCGCGTGCTGCAGGAGCAGCAGGTGCGTCCCGTGGGCAGCACCGAGGCGGTCCACATCGACGTGCGCGTCGTTTCCGCGACGCACCGCGACCTCATGGACATGCTGAGGCAGGGGCGCTTCCGGGAGGATCTCTATTACCGGCTCAACGTCGTCAACATCAACATCCCGCCGTTGAACAAGCGGCGTGAGGATATCCCGCTGCTGGTCGCCCATTTCCTGCAGGAGATCGCAAAGGAGGGCGGGCAGGAGCGCAAGGTGTACGCGCCGGAAGCCGTGGAGCTCATGGTCACGGCCGAATGGCCGGGCAACATCCGGCAGCTCTACAACGTCGTGCGGCAAAACGTCGCGCTGTCGCGCTCGCCGGTGATCAGCGGCGAGCTGGTCGCAAGCTCGCTCGGCGAGCACGCGGGCAAGCTCGCGAGCTTCAGCGAGGCGCGCGACGAATTCACCCGCAACTACCTCTCACAAATCCTGCAAATCACGATGGGCAACGTCAGCCAGGCCGCCCGCCTGGCAAAACGCAACCGCACGGACTTCTACAAGCTCCTGGCCCGCCACGACCTGAACCCCGACGCCTTCAAGACACGCTAAAGGTGTCAGGTTTATTTTCCTCTAAAGGTGTCAGGTTTATTTAAGCAAGAACCTGGTGTCCCAAAAAGGTGTCAGGTTTATTAAAGGTGCCTTCTACAGGCGGCAGGTTAAATAAACCTGACACCTTTTAGTGCCACCTTTCAGGAGACCTTTTAGCCCTGCTGTCGGTCGCGGGAAGGGCTCGTCATTCAGCGAACGTCAGGGCGGTGTATGGCGTGGAGTGCGCTGTAAAGGCGTTCATGTAAAGTTTCTCTAAAAGGTGCCCTAAAAGGTGCCAGGTTTATTTTGTCGCCAAAAATAAACCTGGCACCTTTTTAAAATAAACCTGGCACCTTTTTGGCACCTTTTTTGGCACCTTTTTGTTTACTGGATGTGGCGCTGTGCCTCGTTCGAGTAATCGCTCACCGCGCCGGAGGAGTCGTAGGCGGTCATGGCGAAATACCAGTCGCCGGGCACGAGGTTTTCGACCACGTAGGTGGCGACTCCCGGCGTGTTGACGTCGATCTGGTAGTCGTAGACGCCGGACATGCGGCCGTAGTGAATGGTGTAGCCCGCAAGGTCGGTCAGCGCAGTGCCGTCCGTACGCTCGGTCGGCGCTTGCCAGGTCAGCGTCGCCGAGCCGGTGCCGTTGGTCTCCCGGTTGATGATGATGGTATCGCTGCGCGTATCGCCGGCGCCGTCCGTGGCAGACACCGTGATCGTGTTGGCGCCGAGCTCGAGCGGGATCTGGTCGATGCTCCAGCTTTCAGTGCCGGAGGCCGTCCCGGTGTGGCCCTGGTCGCTGCTCCAGGTGACGGCGGTGACGCCCGCATCGCTGCTCGCCGTCCCGGACAGGTTCATGACGTCGTCGGTGGTGTCGATCTGCTGCGCATCGGGATTGGTGATGGCAATGGACAGGCCGGAGGGGGAAGGCTGCTGGGCGTTCTCCCTGTCCGGGGCACCTCCCCCGGAGCCGCCGCCGCAAGCCGCGATCGAGAACGCTGCCACGAGAACTATCGAATTCAGCCATACAAACCGCTGCTTCTTCATCCTGCCATTGCTCCTTGTTCATGGCAGGCAAACCCCGTTTGTGAAGAAGGAGAGGCAAATCCGCCGGTGCTGGATGCCGGTACGGCGCGGATTTGCAAAGACCGCCGCAAAGTGCGGCGGAAGAACCGCGGCTTCACCCGTCGGTTCTTTTCCCTGGCAACCCCGCTGTCCGTGGACGTGAGCGTCCGGATCGGTGGCTTTGCGTCCCCGCCTTCCAGCGGGTTTGCCCTTAGTCAGTTCGGGTACGGACCCCTGTTTGTAAACCGCAATGCCGCCTGAGCGTGCACCGCGCCTTTCTTCCACCCACGCAAGAGGAACCCATCGAGCCGGAGCCCGGTCTGGAGTCTTTCGTGGCCGCGTCGATCGCTTTTGATTCGAATTACTTTTCCGAATCGATTCGGCAGTCGTGCCCCCAAAGCGATGTCGGCAGTATTAAGGCAACTAGCGTGCCACAATGTTTTTTTGCTTTTCAGGTCAGCAACTTATAATTCTCCGCAGCGCAACGGTACTGCCAGCCTCACCGATATTTGTCGCTGTATGGAGACGGTGTTTCAGCGCCCGTCGCGGTGACTCAGCATAACTTCTTGACTTTTCTCACTGTTTTCCGCCGTCGCCAATAAGGTACACCCCGGCAAATATTGCGACTCCTATTGATGTCGCCCGCTCCCGGGGCACGGGCGGCCATCGAAAGCGAATGTTATTGACAATCATTCGCATTCCCGTTTGAATAACGTCATCGCGTTTGACCCGTACCCGCCGTATCACCATGTACATTTGCATTTGCAACGCCGTCACCGACAAACAGATCCGCCGCGCCAAAGCGTCCGGCCTCGATACGCTGGAGGATCTGCGCGATACGCTGGGTGTCACCGGCTGCTGCGGCAGCTGCACCGAGATGGTCGAGTCGATCCTCACCGAAGACGAGAATCGCGCCGCCGCGCGCGGCCCGGTTCTCTACGCCCCCTCCCCCGCCTGACAACTCCGCCGTTAGAGCCCGCCGCTGCGGGCGGCCGGAGATCGTTTATCAACGCGCTCCACGAATTAGCCAGCGCAAATCGCATTCATTATCACTTTGATTGGCGGTAATTTTTCTTGCTACTTCGCACCCGGGCCTTATCATGGGCAGCTCGATCAAGGCAGCTAACGAGAATTGGCAATGAAGGGCGACGTAACCGTCATCGAACACCTGAACCGGGTGCTCAAGAACGAGCTCACCGCGATCAACCAGTACTTCCTGCATTCGCGCATGATGAAGAACTGGGGCTTCCACAAGCTCGGCGACAAGGAATACGAAGAGTCGATCGACGAGATGAAGCATGCCGATGCCGTCATCGAGCGCATCCTGTTCCTCGAGGGCCTTCCGAACCTGCAGGATCTCGGCAAGCTGCGGATCGGCGAAGACGTGCCGGAACAGCTTCAGGCGGATCTCGATCTCGAGCTGGACGCGATTGGCGACCTCCAGCCCGCAATCGCCTACTGCGAGTCCCGAAAGGACTACGTCACCCGCGAGTTGTTCGTATCGATCCTGGAATCCGAGGAAGAGCACGTCGACTGGCTGGAGACGCAGCTCGACCTCATCGACAAAATCGGGCTGGAGAATTACCTGCAGTCGCAGACCTGATTTGCCCCGGCGACCGTAGATCGAGGTGCGCCAGGGTGTCTAAAAGGTGTCAGGTTTATTTTCTTCCTCACGTAAAAGGTGTCAGGTTTATTTTCTTCTTAGAAAATAAACCTGACACCTTTTAGAGCCTTTTAGACTCCTTTTGTGAAGGAGAAAATAAACCTGACACCTTTTACGTTTTAGTATGATCCCGTCCTATGGACGATAGGCTCAAGCGGTACCATCGGCAGGCGCTTCTGCCGGGGTTCGGTGAGGAGGGGCAGGCGCGGCTGCGCGCGTCCACTGCCCTCCTCCTCGGATGCGGTGCGCTCGGCAGCGTGGCCGCGGACCTGCTCGCGCGCGCGGGAGTCGGCCGCCTGATCATCGTCGATCGTGATTTCGTCGAGCTGACCAACCTGCAGCGGCAGGTGCTGTTCGACGAGCAGGACGTCGCCGATGCCCTGCCGAAAGCCGAGGCCGCGCGCCGGAAACTCGCGCGGATCAACTCCAGCGTCGAGGTAACGGCCATCGTCGACGACATCGATCACCGCAACATCGAGCGTTTTGCCGCCGAGGCAGACGTGCTGGTCGACGGCCTCGACAACTTCGAAACCCGCTACCTCGCGAACGACTGCGCCGTGAAGCACGGTCTCCCCTACGTCTACGGCGGCGTGGTCGGCACGACCGGCGCGGCGTTTACGATCCTCCCGCACACGCCCGGCGGCGACGCGCCCTGGGAGACGGCCGCGGGCGGGGCGACCCCCTGCCTCCGCTGCCTGTTCGCGGAAGCGCCGCCGCCCGGGACGATGCCGACCTGCGACACCGTCGGCGTGCTGGCGTCCGCCGTCGGCCTGGTGGCCAACCACGAGGTTACGGAGACGCTCAAGATCCTCACCGGCAACCTCGACCGCGTGGCAAGGACGCTGCTCAACTTCGACCTGTGGTCCAACACCATCCTGCCGTTGAAGGTAACCGGCGCCCGGGAGCGCGGCGACTGCCGCTGCTGTGTACACCGGCAGTTCGATTTCCTGGACGGCAAGGCAGGCTCCAGCGCCACCAGCCTCTGCGGCCGCGACGCCGTGCAGCTCACGCACCGCCGCTCGGAGACCCTGCTCGACATCGGTGCCGTCGCCGAACGCCTGCGCCGCCACGGCAAGGTCATCGCGAACGATTACCTGGTAAGGGCCGACCTCACAGAGGACGGCAAGCCCTTCGAGCTGACCCTGTTCCCGGACGGGCGCGCCATCGTCAAGGGCACCGCCGAGGCGAGCGTGGCGCGCAGCCTGTACGCCCGCTATATCGGATCCTGACCGTTACAGCCGATAATTTGGCGCGGCCTGTCGATCCCGGCGGCCGCCGAACGACCAGGAGTATCGACGCATTCGGAGAAGGAGCATCACCGTGACTGCAATTCGGGTTCTGGTCGGCACGAGAAAAGGCGCTTTCATCCTCACGGCAGACGGAAAACGCGAAGACTGGTCGGTCAGCGGGCCCTATTTCGCGGGCTGGGAGATCTACCACGTCAAGGGGTCGCCCGTGGACCCGGACCGCATCTACGCCTCGCAGTCCAGCAGCTGGTTCGGCCAGGTCATTCAGCGCTCCAGCGACGGCGGCAAGACCTGGGAGCAGCCGGCCTCCATGGACGATGCGCCCGAGGCTGAAAACGACGGCATTCCCGGCATGCCCCGGGGCGAGAGCAACAAGTTCGTGTACGACACCTCCGCGGGCAGCGGGCGGCCGCTCACCACGCACCAGTGGTACGACGGCACCCAGCATCCGTGGGAGTTCGCGCGCGTCTGGCACCTCGAGCCCTCGCTTAGCGATCCGGACACGGTGTACGCGGGCGTCGAGGACGCCGCGCTCTTCCGCTCCACCGACGGCGGCCGCTCCTGGCAGGAACTCGCCGGCCTGCGCGGCCACGAATCGGGACCGCGCTGGCAGCCCGGCGCCGGCGGCATGTGCCTGCACACCATCCTGCTCGACCGCGAAAACCCGCAGCGCCTGTACACCGCGATTTCGGCGGCGGGCAGCTTCCGCAGCGACGACGGCGGCCTGAGCTGGCAGCCGATCAACCGGGGCTTGCGGTCCGACTTCATGCCGGACCCGACGGCAGAGGTCGGCCACTGCGTGCACCGCATCGCCATGCATCCGAGCCGCCCGAACGTGCTCTTCATGCAGAAGCACTGGGACATCATGCGCAGCGACGACGCCGGGGAGTCCTGGGAGGAAGTCAGCGGCGACCTGCCGAGCGACTTCGGCTTCCCCATCGACGTGCACGCGCACGAGCCGGACACGGTCTACGTCGTGCCGATCAAGAGCGACTCCGAACATTACCCGCCGGAAGGCAAGCTGCGCGTGTACCGCAGCCGCACCGGGGGCGGCGACTGGGAGCCGCTGACGAAAGGCCTGCCGCAGCAGGACTGCTACGTGAACGTCCTGCGCGACGCGATGGCGGTCGACTCGCTCGATCCCTGCGGCATCTACTTCGGCACCACCGGCGGGCAGGTCTATGCCTCCTCCAGCAGCGGCGACCGCTGGAGCCCGATCGTCCGCGACCTGCCGGCCGTGCTGTCCGTCGAGGTGCAGACGCTCCCATGATCCGCGTCGTGCTCCCGCAGCACCTTCGCACGCTCGCCAAGGTCGACGGCGAAGTGACTCTCGACGTGGCCGAACCCGTCACGCCGAAGTCGATCCTCGATGCGCTCGAAGCCCGCTACCCGATGCTGTGCGGAACGATCCGCGACCACGTAACCGGCCAGCGGCGCCCGCTGGTGCGCTTCTTCGCCTGCGCGGAGGACCTGTCGCACGACTCGCCCGACAACCCGCTGCCGGAACCCGTGGCATCGGGCAAGGAGCCGTTCTACGTCGTCGGCGCCATCGCCGGCGGCTGACGCGCTGCGCCTGGCGGCGGGCTCGCTCCGCCTGGCGTGGGAGCGCGCATTGCGCGCGATGC